>NZ_NWTA01000002.1:0-723073 GCF_002531955.1 Rhizobium sp. M10
ACTTGATTACCGTTGCCTGACCGCGCGGTATCGGATCATATCTCGAGAAGCTGGTCTTAAGACCTGACACAAGCGAGCTGCTCGGCGTAGCTCCAATAAAGTGCTCAGGTCGAACACGTCGATGGCATTGTTAGAAAGCGTGATTGTAAAAGGTAATCACGCATGTTTGGCCCGACCGCACGGCAATCGCAAGGTTGTCCGGATGGTCGGATTTGGCACCCCACGAGGGCGAAAGCCGAGTGGATAAGGTTTGCCAAATCAAACAAAGATGATGAGCATTGGCAATGAGAACGATTAAGTGTCGTAAGGGCATTTGGTGGATGCCTTGGCATGCACAGGCGATGAAGGACGTGATACGCTGCGAAAAGCCGTGGGGAGCTGCGAATGAGCTTTGATCCATGGATCTCCGAATGGGGCAACCCACCTTAAGATACTTGGGAATCTGATGCGCCGGTGGCGCGTGAGTGAGTAGGAATTAGTGAATAGTGAATAGTTTTAAAAACTAAACACTAGCGACTGCTCACTACTCACTGTTTGCGTCACGGACGCATGAGGTTCCAAGTATCGATAATAAGGTATCTGCACCTGAATAAAATAGGGTGTAAGAAGCGAACGCAGGGAACTGAAACATCTAAGTACCTGCAGGAAAGGACATCAACCGAGACTCCGCAAGTAGTGGCGAGCGAACGCGGACCAGGCCAGTGGCAATTGTGATTAAAGTGGAACGCTCTGGAAAGTGCGGCCGTAGTGGGTGACAGCCCCGTACGCGTAGATATCATGATTGTCCTAGAGTAGGGCGGGACACGAGAAATCCTGTCTGAACATGGGGAGACCACTCTCCAAGCCTAAGTACTCGTGCATGACCGATAGCGAACAAGTACCGTGAGGGAAAGGTGAAAAGCACCCCGACAAGGGGAGTGAAATAGAACCTGAAACCGGATGCCTACAAACAGTCGGAGGGGGCAACCCTGACGGCGTACCTTTTGTATAATGGGTCAACGACTTAGTGTAACAAGCAAGCTTAAGCCGGTAGGTGTAGGCGCAGCGAAAGCGAGTCTGAATAGGGCGATATAGTTTGTTGCATTAGACCCGAAACCGAGTGATCTAGCCATGAGCAGGTTGAAGGTTGGGTAACACCAACTGGAGGACCGAACCCGCATCTGTTGCAATAGATTGGGATGACTTGTGGCTAGGGGTGAAAGGCCAATCAAACTCGGAAATAGCTGGTTCTCCGCGAAATCTATTTAGGTAGAGCGTCGAGCGAATACCCCCGGGGGTAGAGCACTGGATGGGCTATGGGGACTCACCGTCTTACTGATCCTAACCAAACTCCGAATACCGGGGAGTACTACTCGGCAGACACACGGCGGGTGCTAACGTCCGTCGTGAAAAGGGCAACAACCCTAACCTCCAGCTAAGGTCCCCAAGTCATGGCTAAGTGGGAAAGGATGTGAGGATCCCAAAACAACCAGGATGTTGGCTTAGAAGCAGCCATCATTTAAAGAAAGCGTAACAGCTCACTGGTCTAAATAAGGGTCTTTGCGCCGAAAATGTAACGGGGCTGAAGCCATGCACCGAAGCTGAGGATTCCTCTTTGAGGAGTGGTAGCGGAGCGTTCCGTAAGCTGATGAAGGGAGACCCGTGAGGGCTCCTGGAGGTATCGGAAGTGCGAATGTTGACATGAGTAACGATAAAGAGGGTGAGAGACCCTCTCGCCGAAAGACCAAGGGTTCCTGCTTAAAGTTAATCTGAGCAGGGTTAGCCGGCCCCTAAGACGAGGCGGACACGCGTAGTCGATGGGAACCACGTTAATATTCGTGGGCCTGGTGGTAGTGACGGATTGCACAAGTTGTTCTGGTTTATTGGATTATCAGGGCAGCGGAGCGGTTCCAGGAAATAGCTCCACCGTATAGACCGTACCCGAAACCGACACAGGTGGTCAGGTAGAGTATACCAAGGCGCTTGAGAGAACTATGTTGAAGGAACTCGGCAAATTGCACGCGTAACTTCGGAAGAAGCGTGACCCCATTTTACGCAAGTATGATGGGGTGGCACAGACCAGGGGGTAGCGACTGTTTATCAAAAACACAGGGCTCTGCGAAGTCGCAAGACGACGTATAGGGTCTGACGCCTGCCCGGTGCTGGAAGGTTAAGAGGAGAGGTGCAAGCTTTGAATCGAAGCCCCAGTAAACGGCGGCCGTAACTATAACGGTCCTAAGGTAGCGAAATTCCTTGTCGGGTAAGTTCCGACCTGCACGAATGGCGTAACGACTTCCCCGCTGTCTCCAACATAGACTCAGTGAAATTGAATTCCCCGTGAAGATGCGGGGTTCCTGCGGTCAGACGGAAAGACCCCGTGCACCTTTACTATAGCTTTACACTGGCATTCGTGTCGGCATGTGTAGGATAGGTGGTAGGCTTTGAAGCGGGGACGCCAGTTTCCGTGGAGCCATCCTTGAAATACCACCCTTATCGTCATGGATGTCTAACCGCGGCCCGTCATCCGGGTCCGGGACAGTGTATGGTGGGTAGTTTGACTGGGGCGGTCGCCTCCGAAAGAGTAACGGAGGCGCGCGATGGTGGGCTCAGACCGGTCGGAAATCGGTCGTCGAGTGCAATGGCATAAGCCCGCCTGACTGCGAGACTGACAAGTCGAGCAGAGACGAAAGTCGGTCATAGTGATCCGGTGGTCCCGCGTGGAAGGGCCATCGCTCAACGGATAAAAGGTACGCCGGGGATAACAGGCTGATGACCCCCAAGAGTCCATATCGACGGGGTTGTTTGGCACCTCGATGTCGGCTCATCGCATCCTGGGGCTGGAGCAGGTCCCAAGGGTTTGGCTGTTCGCCAATTAAAGCGGTACGTGAGCTGGGTTCAGAACGTCGTGAGACAGTTCGGTCCCTATCTGCCGTGGGTGTAGGAATATTGACAGGATCTGTCCCTAGTACGAGAGGACCGGGATGGACATATCTCTGGTGGACCTGTTGTCCTGCCAAGGGCATAGCAGGGTAGCTATATATGGACGGGATAACCGCTGAAGGCATCTAAGCGGGAAACCCACCTGAAAACGAGTGTTCCCTATCAGAGCCGTGGAAGACGACCACGTTGATAGGCCGGGTGTGGAAGTGCGGCAACGCATGAAGCTTACCGGTACTAATAGCTCGATCGGCTTGATCGTTCTCATTGACTGTGCTCATCACAAGGCGAATGCAAAGCATTCGTCCTGCCAGGGCGACCGCAAAGCGGTCGTCCCGACAAGGCAAAGGCCTTCGCCTTTGCCCGGGCCCGGCGAACACGAAGTGTTCGTCCGGTTAAAGGCCAAAGACGTGTTCAAAACAAAACACTACCGACTAGTCACTAATCACTAGTCACTCGTGTACCAGCTTCTCAAATCAAAAAGTTGCGCTTTGCCGACCTGGTGGTTATGGCGGGGTGGCTGCACCCGTTCCCTTTCCGAACACGGCCGTGAAACGCCCCTGCGCCCATGGTACTTCGTCTTAAGACGCGGGAGAGTAGGTCGCTGCCAGGTCTGCAAATCGCAACTCAAATCTTCTCTGAACATCCAACGGCCAAAAGCCGAACAAAAGGCCGCCCACAAAGCGGCCTTTTGTGTTACAATATACCGCGGGGTGGAGCAGCCCGGTAGCTCGTCAGGCTCATAACCTGAAGGCCGCAGGTTCAAATCCTGCCCCCGCAACCAAAATTTCCAAGACTATCAAGACTTTGTCGGCCTCCCATGTGGAGGCCGAAGTCGTTTTTACCCCTAGCACAAACCTAGCACAAAACCCGAGGTCGATTTGACTGGTCCCTTGAGGTCGTGATTCCCTGTCCCTACATCGAACACGAAAACAATCAGGGGGCCGGTATGACGAGCCATGAAATCCTCGGAGGGAAGGTCAATGTCTACCGGCGCGGGGGGCTCACCTGGCATTGCTCCACGTCCCTGAAGGGCCGCCAGTACCGTACCAGCACCAAGGAAACCGGGCTGGCGCAGGCCAAGGCGTTTGCGGAAGACTGGTATCTCGGGCTTCGCGGCAAGCTGGCGGCCGGGTTGATGAAGACCGAAAAGACCCTTGCTGAGGCCGCTACGAAGTTCGAGCAGGAATATGCCGTCATCACGGAAGGCGAGCGCAGCCCCAAGTGGGTTGAGGGGCACAGTATCCGCCTGCGGCTTCACCTGATCCCGTTCTTTGGCAAGATGGGCCTGTCGGAGATCACGGCCGGGACGGTTCAGGATTACCGGGTTCATCGCATCGGTACGTCCACGACCGGTCAGCCCCCGGCACGTAGCACACTCCATGATGAGGTTGGCACCTTGCGGCAGGTGTTGAAGACGGCCATCCGCCACAAGTGGCTCAATCATCTTCCCGATCTGTCGCCGCCGTACAAGACGCAAGGGAAGATCATGCACCGGCCGTGGTTCAGTCCCGCCGAATACAAGCAGCTTTACGAGGCAACCCGGCTGAATGCCAAGGAGCCCAAGAACCCTTACTTCCGGTGGGAAGCCGAGCAGTTGCACGACTTCGTGCTGTTCATGGGCAATACCGGCCTTCGGCCGGATGAGGCCAAGCAGCTCCAGCACCGGGACGTGACGATCGTTGAAGACCCGGAATCGCGTCAGCGCATCCTCGAAATCGAGGTGCGCGGCAAGCGTGGTATTGGCTGGTGCAAATCCATGCCCGGCGCGGTCAAGCCCTATGAGCGTCTGCGCGATCGGCTCAAACCGGCGCGTGAAAAAGGTGAGGGCAAGAACGTTGAGGCCGTGGCGAAGCTCCCGGCGCCGACCGATCTGCTGTTTCCTGGCAATTATCTCAAGATGTTCAACAATCTTCTTGAAGCGCAACATCTCAAGCTCGACCGAGACGGCAAACCTCGGACGGCCTACAGCTTACGTCACACCTATATATGCCTTCGGCTGATGGAAGGGGCAGACGTCTACGCGATTGCCAAAAACTGCCGCACCAGCGTCGAGATGATCGAGAAATTCTACGCGGCGCACATCAAGACCACATTGGACGCTTCCGTCATCAACGCGCGCAAACCCCGGAGGGCGAACCGCGATCGGAGGGGGAAGAGAGCGGCGGAACCGCCGCTCTACCACGGAAACGAGGCTCCACAGCCTCGTCGCGACACCCGAACGGGTGTCCAGACGAACCGCTTGCCGGTTCGCAGCGCCCGCTTGGCGGGGCGCTCATAGAAGGTTTAGCCTTCTCTTAATCCGGCCACATCGCTTCGGTGTGGTCGGGATTTATTCACCTCAATGAAAGTCCTCTCCCGTGAGCAGAACCTTGACGAACCACATTGGTTCACCAATAATCAAAGTGAACCAAGGAAAGTTAGGTGCCATGACTGCGGCGTTTACCGTGCGTGTAAAAGATGAAACCGCAAGCAAGCTCGATCAGCTTGCCGAAAAGCTGGATCGCTCCCGCTCCTACATGGCTGCCGAGGCCATCGAGGCCTTTGTTGAGCAGCAGGAGTGGCAGCTTGCCGAGATCGAAGCCGGGTTGGCCGAGGCCGATCGGGGCGAATTCGCCAGCGATGACGATGTGGCTAAGGTTGTCGGAAAGTACGTCAAGCCTGCCCGTCAATCATGAGCGGAAAACGTATTCGCTGGACGCTTCGGGCGTTGCGGCGGCTTGATGAAATCGGCGCATATATCGAGAAAGACAATCCCGATGCGGCGGCTCGCGTGGTGGCGCGGATCGTGTCGGCCGTCGATATGTTGGCGGAACTGCCTGCAAGCGGGCGGCCGGGTCGCATCAAGGGCACCCGTGAAATCGTGCTGGCGGATATACCTTATATCATTCCGTACCGCGTCAGCCAGGATATTGAGATTATCACCGTCATGCATGCGCACCAGCGGTGGCCGGAGATGTTTTGACAAATATCGCGTACATCAGTCCGCGTTTTTGACAAAACCGCCTTAAACGTGAGGCAGAGAATCGCAATTAACGTGGGCTGCCATGAAGCGGATCAATGACACCATACTGCAGCCGGGCGATATCATTCTGACGACATCGGCGGAGGCCGTCAGTAAGGCAATCCGAATAGCGACGCGCAGCGATATTTCGCATGCCATGGTCTGTGTCGAAGGTCACTCGGTTATCGATGCCACGGCTGAAGGCGTACAGGCCCGCAATACGCAGCGCCTCTTCTACGAGGATGGGTGCTCGATCCATATTCTGCGGTTGCGCGATGGGCTCACGGACGCCCAGCTCAATGCCGTGATTACTTTTATGCGCGCCCACATCGGGACCCAGTATTCGACCAAGGAGGCTGTGCAAACGGCACTCGGTGGTAGACGGCGACCCAGCCGAAAGCAGTTCTGTTCGCGGCTTGTCGCTCAAGCTTTCTCCCACGCAGGTATTGAGCTGGTTGGCAACACGAACTTCTGTTCGCCTGCCGATCTCAAAAACAGCTCGCTTCTCATGGCGATCGGCAATCCCGCCATCGACGTTCCTGCGGAGGAAAAGACCCGCTGGGACAAACATCTCGATAGCACCGAAAGAATGCGAAAGGCGATTAACGACGTCCTTGATGGTGCCCGAACGAAAAACAAAGATATCCAGACCTTCGACGACATTCACCGCCATCTTGTAGAACATCCCGAAGATGATGACGCCTTTTGCGCCTTTCTACAGCGGTCTGGCTATCTCACGCTGTGGCAGATCGAGCTGGAGAAGAATCCGTGGCAGTATGACGTGGCGCTGATGAATGCTGATCCGTCAGGGGAGATTGAAGCCTACTGCAGGGTAACGCTTCGCGATCACGAGAGTGGCCCGCATCGTTATATTGTGAATCGGGGCGCGTACACGCTCTGGAGCCGGCAGTTTGGACTTCGCTTTTTTCATGTCATGGCAGAGCTATACCAGCACCTCGCCTATCTGCACGATCAGCGGATCAGAACGGCCAGGGCCTGGCTGACCATGAACGGACACCCCTTGTCTGACAAACCGCCCGAGCTGGTCCCGCATACGCCGGAGTGGTTTTCCTCACTGGAACAATGGGACCCCCCTCAAGCGATGATGACACGCGCCGTCATTGAAGCGGCCGAGCGCTCGGATGTTTGCTCGGTTTGCGGAGATGACCCAGCCAGCGACTTTGTTCTTGAAGATCATCAGCGTCCTTTAGGTGGACCTGCTACCCTCCGGCTCTGTTCGGATTGTCTCGGTATCCGAAGGTCGGGTGGCGCGTTTTATGTTCCTCTGACTTCAGCAGTCTGAGCGACCTCTTCCTTTGGTAAGGCACCGGAGGGGGTGCAGGGGTCTCCCCTGCAAACCGCGCGTAGCGCGGTCGCGTTGGTATTATGATAGACAGGCCACGCCGAGATAGCGCGGCAGCACGAGCGGCAACGCGAAGAGCAGGACGCCGCCGAGCGCGAGGCCCAGGCCGCTCGTACTCCTTCCTAAGGTTACCACCCACACGATCACACCCACCGAGGACATAAGAACACCTATCCCGTAGGCCACGGCAATCACCGGATGGAGCAGCGAGCAGAATGCCATGGGCCGGTAGCCGAGCCATCCGGCAACATGGTCGATGCCCAGTCCACCCAGCAGTACGATGCCCGAGAGGGCGGCGAGGTTACCAACGAGATGGGCGACGAGGCCGGGATGTGACATAGGCGATCTTTTCTGACAGGAGACAAAAATACGGTGAGGCGGCAGGACCACAGGTCCGGCGTATAAAGAGAAGATGAAGGGGTAAGAGCGCACTTATACATCGCTGCGCGACATAGGTGCTCCGGCAGCCACAGGCTTGTGGCAATCCGCCGGAAAGGAACGCCCTTGCGGGCGTGTTTTTTTGGCCTGTATTCCGGTCGTTTCGCCTGGTCTACCATCGCTCGCGCCTCCGCGACGTCGTGCGGCCACCGAGCCGCACGCGGCGCACCCAACGCTCGACCTCCTTTGCCCGGACCAATCCCCGCTCGTAGCGAAGATTGGCGCCCGTCGCCGCACGCTCCAGTTCCTTGAGCAATTGCGCGATCTGGTCGAGCCGTTTGCGGGCATGGGCCGTCTTGCGTGCGGCGGCCTCCCGGCGCTGCTTGTCCTCCTGGGCCGCCTTCCAGCGATTGAACCGGAATGCGGGTCCTTTGATCGCGCCTTCGGCCGTAAACGTGACACGCCGCTGCCAGTGGTCGAGCTTACGGTTCATGCGGTCGAACCGCCGATTGATGGCCACGAGGTCCCGCTTGAGCTGCGTGTTGTTCCCGGCCACGATCCCTTCCAGCCAGGACAACCGTGTACCTATGTCGTGGGCGGGGTAGTTGCGCTGTCGCCGTTGGGTCTTGGACGCTGATGCCGCCGTTGAGGGCTTTCGATATGAGCTGACCTCACGCACCTGACTGCGCGGGTGTCGGCCATTGCGGACGATCTGGCGTGCTTTAGGCCCGACGTGGAACTCGGGCGTCCGGCTCAGTTCCGTCGCCCGTGCCCTGTCATGGCGTGCCAGGGCTTCCTCCCGTTGGGCTGCCAATGTGCGGTGATCGATCCGCGTGCGCTTTCCGGCTCGTTCCAACGCGAGATTGCATGCGATGGCCCATTCCGACCGCCACACGTTCAGCAAGTCCTTGCTGTTCCATTCGCGGGTTTTGACGGGGTCAAGACCGCTCGCCGTTGCGCGGCGCAGGGTCAGCATGACATGGGCGTGGAAATTCTTGTCGTTTTGTCCCTGCTCCGGGATGGGATCATGCAAGGCGAAATCCGCCACCATGCCGCGCCGGACAAAGTGCGTCTCAAGGAAGGTCCGCACGAGGTCAAGGCGATCAGCCGGGTTCAATTCATATGGCAGGGCCATGTTGAACTCGCGCGCCAACTGGGCGTCCTTGCGGACTTCCATGGCTTCCACCGTGTTCCAGAGGGTTTCCCGGTCGGTGAGCCATGGCGCACTGCCGGGAGGTGCGAGAATTTCCCGGTGCACGACCCCGCCGCGACGGCTGTAGTCGTGTACTTCGTTGTTGCTGCGGTCGTTCAGCCGTTCCCCGGCACGATAGGCCGCAGCCGCCACCGCTTTGGAACCGGGACGGTAGGAGCCGTCCGGATTTCGCTTTGACTTGCGTCCGAGGATTTGTCCGGAAAAGTGATAGATAGCCATGGTCAGCCCCGGAGGCGTGACCGCTTGGTGGCAGCTCCCCGCCACTGGTCCCATTGCCCGCGCCAGCGCCGCACCTTCCGGTAATCGATGCGACGGCCGAGGATGGAATACGGAACATTGCGGAGCTTGACGACCGTGCGGGTGAGGGGGAGGCGCTGCACTTCGGCCGGATCGAGAAGCCAATACCCGCTTTCGGACTGACCTTTTTGGCGATTGCCGCTGTCCCACAGTTCCCCGGAATGGCTCACGCCGGATGACCTGGATAGCGTGGTCATGTTGCCGAGCATGTTGGCGACGTACGTGGCCGTTTGATTGTCGTTGACCCCGAAGAACACGCGCGCCGACGCGTTGGCGAGGAACGCCTCGGCACCCCGGCCATAGACCTCGTAAATCTGCGGCAGGTTCTGCCAGATCAGGACCGGCGTGCAGTAGGCGCGCAGCAGGCCGGATTGCCGTTCGAGCGGATCAAGGCGGCCGAGCACCGCGACTTCGTCAAGGAGAAGCACGACCTTGCGCTCTGGAGGCGCCACTTTGGCCCGCGTGAGCGTCTTTAGCGCGCAGCCAACCATGACCCGTAGCCATCGTTCGTAAACGGTCAAAACGTCCTCATCCACGCAGAGGAAGAGCGTGGACGTTTCCGTCGTCAGTTCTGACAGATCGAATGTGGACGATGACGACAGGATGCCTGCCGGAGATCCTGCCGACCACGATTCGGTGGCCTTCTGGAGATTGGACAGAATGGATTTGAACTCTGACGAAAAGCCACCGCCAGGTTCGAGCGCGCTGGTGAGGAAACCAGCGGCGATTTCGCGTGCCGCGAGCGACGGGGAATTTTCGGTAATGTCGTCGAGCGTGGCCAAAAAGACGTGCGGTGTGCCGACCGACAGACGGCGCACGGCGGCCAGCGTGCGGCTTTCGACGGGTTCCTGCAGCGTGTGCAGAATGAGTGCCTTCAGCATCGACGCGGCCTTGTCGTCCCAATGCGCTTCGCGGGCATCCGGTTTGATCATCAGCGACGCGAGTGCGGCTGCGTCATCCGCTTCGTTCGGTGTTCCGACACGAATGATGTCCATGGGGTTGTATCGGTCGGAATGCTCAAGGTCCGTGGGATTGAGCATCCGGACCTTGCCGAAGGTGGCGCGGCGGCGGCGTGCGATGTCGTAGTTTTCCCCCTTTGGGTCCGTGACGACCATCGAGCCGCGATAGGAGAGCAGGGAGGGGATCACCACGCCGAGGCCCTTTCCGGAGCCCATGGAGGCGAACACCATGACCATGCCGTCCGAGGAAAAGCGCAGAAATCGGCGGAAGGCGCCGCGTCCGAGAATGACTCCTTCTCCGGTGATGGCGCCCCGTCGCAGTTGCTCCCAGCGCGTGGCCCACCGGGAAGAGCCGTGCGAACCGCCCTTGCGGCGGCGTTTGCGGGCCACTCGAAACAGCAGCCGCAGCATCCACCAGCAGGCTTTCAGCAGAAACGTCAAAATCCGGTAGGTGGATTTGAGCAATAGTCCCAACAAATCCATGGCATTAACCTGTCACACGGTGAATGCCATGGACAAACCACGTTGCCTGCCGAAGCGGCACGAAACGGGTAAATAGTCTCCCTTGGCGTTCACTTTTTACGGGAGGTGTTTTGTCGGATATCGGTTAGCGGCGCCGGGGATTGCCCCGGCGGCGCTCGAATGACGTGCGCCGGGGTGGCGCACGTCGGTTCGGTTTACGGGTGAGGCGCGTGAACAAGTCCGCGATGATGCGGGCGAGGGCACGGCCGAAGGCTGAGAAGACCGCTGCCAGGATTTGCAGGTAGAGGTTCAGCAGTCGCTCGATCACCCGGAAGATGAAGCCGAGGAACTGGTTCATCGGTCAGGCATCGACCTTGCCGTAGGAAACGGGCCGGAAGGTCATGCGGTCCAGTGACCACATATGGCGGATGCCGGTACCGCTGTCCTCCAGGATGGCAACTGTCGTGCCATCCTCCAACGTTCCCCACATAATTATCTTGGGCTTGTAGACATCAAGCAACCGTTCGTAGCTATGGTGGTGATTGTTGATAAGCCGCGTCAGGATACGATGCACGGTTTCCGCGCTGAGCGGGCGGCGCGGGTTTGGCAGAAGCCGTTGCAGGATGTTGGGCATCAGGGACGGCAAACCCGTCGAGGTATGGACGGCGGGCATGGTGTCCGAAGTATCATGATCAATCGTAATGTACTTGCGCATGGGAATCTCCAAATTGGACGAGTGAAGGGGCGGGGCCGTGTCATCAGCTGACGCGGCCGATCGCAAAGGGCTTGCGGTTCTTCTTGCTGATGACCCACAGCCAGTTCTCGCCGTTGAGGGGATTGCGGAAGACGTAACCGAGGGTGCCTTCCTTGCTGCGCTGATACCGGAGGAAAACACCATCTGCCTCCTGACGGCGAAAGCCGTTGGAGCTGGTGTAGTAGCAGCGATGCCGTCCGAAAATCTGATGGACTTCCTCGTCGTAAATCCAGAGCGTGGCGGACACGATGCCTGCCGTGCTGGCGGCGCTTTGGGCACGAGGGGGTGTGGGCAAGGTGTAGACTTGGGGAAAATTTCTCATGTCGTATCTCCTGTTGCGATTACGCGGACCTGACGAATGCCAGTTCGAGCAGGCCGGCTTCAGGAGAGCAGGGCGGAGCAATGCTAGGAATTTTAATAAATTTGCTGGGCATTCTTATTAAAATTGACATCCGTCCAAACAATGAATCCTCCCCTGGCAGGGAGGATTCACCGGAAACCGGAGCGCGGCAACGCAGCCGGTTTCACACGCCTCAAGACGGTCAGGAGACAACCCGTCGGCGTGGATGGGAAAACGGAAAAAAGGTTGGGATAGCCTCAGTGTGGGGCCGGGACCGGGAAATGCAAGTATATTGAAATAAAATTTTGCGACGCGATGTTAAGGGAAACGCTAGATGACTGAAAATGAAAAGAGAAGAGGAGGAAAACCTCCGCGGCCCACCAAATACGAGAAGTTAAATGCGACTCTCGAAAAGGGCCTGAAGGGTAAAATCTCATTGCATGCTCCGGGTTGGGGCAAGATGTCCGGCTTTGTCGAAGAGGCCATTCGACGCGAATTAGAACGACGGGAAGCTGCTGCTCACGATGAAGTGGAGAGGGCTGCTGTTGACGACATCCGAAACGAGATCGATAACATAGATGTCTTGATTGTAGGGCGAGGAAGCGAGGAATTCATTTCCCAAGCCGTGAACTATACCTACCACTATCTGCGCTTTTTCTCGTTCCGGGGAGCGATCTTTGAGTTGTTCCCCCGCCATTACAAAAGATATGCTGATAGCGTCGAACAGTATGACGCGGCAAAACAAGAGGCGACGGCGTTTCTGGGCAAGGGCTGCAATTTTGACGAGGATCATCTTCTTCGGCTCATTTCAAGCGCGAAGGATGCAGGAGCTGAGGAAGCCCGTGAACTCGCGGCAGCATATGAGAAGATCAATAGCCCTGAACAAGGGCTGATACAGGAAGAAACCCTTCAGCCCAAATCGCATTATGCGAGGCTTTGGGATATTTTTGAAACGCCTAGCCCATTCGCCAGCGCATCTTCGGCTCTCGATGATACCAAGTATTCACCGGAATTTGCTGGTCCGAACGCTTCCCAGCTACAATCCAAACGTTTTACGTGGTGGAAGTTGAACGAAGACCGTCTGGTCGGGGCACAGTGGGGCGTTGCGATTACGATAACCGGAGTGGTTATCGTCTGGATTATTGAAATGTTGTTCAACTGAGCGAACCGGCCGGGGTTTCCCTCCGCTTCCCCCATGTCGATGCTCCGGCCCTGAAACCGAGCCGCATGTCTCGGTTTCTTGCTGCGCAACCGGGCCTCCCGCATAGACATGTGGCCCCGCGCGTCGGTGACACCAAGCGGGGCGACTGGTTTGCCCTGCGGGCCCGGTCAGGCCATTTTGACCTGACCTAAACAAGTCTGGGCCGCCCCGCTTGGCGTCAACCCCGGCCTGCCGTCCGCGCCGATCGATAGGCTATGGTCATGCCATCATTCCACTGGAACCATCTCGCCGTCCACAAGGTAGGAGCATTCGAACTTTTCGCCCGCGAAATAGCAGTCCTTGGTGTTATTGGGCAGTTTGACGGTTTTAGGTGATTGTCCGGCCTTGGAGGGAGTGCAGATCGCAAACACGTCAAACGGCGATTCATAGAGGTTGGCGAAGTGCTTCACGCTGCCCGCGACACGGGGCTGAAGCGGGGAAGCGTCGGCGCCGCTGCCAGCCCGCATCGTGACATCACGCACACGGAAGCCGCAGACGTCGGGTTGTTTGTCGTTCAGTGCTTCGGTGGGCAGTGTCTTGGGCTCCTCCAGCAGCGCCTTGGAGTAGGGGTCGTTCTCCATTATGTCGTCGGCCAATTTGTTGAGCCGCACGGCTTCCTGCGGGGTGAAGTCTGTCGCCCCCGGTGGGGTGGTGCGCCCGCAGATTTCCACCGTACCGGGCGAGCCGTGCAGGTAACGCGGCATGAACATGATGGTGTAGGAGCCGCTTTTGGGCAGCGGCCCGAACCATGACGCCGGGCCATTGGTCTTGTAGTCGGGCGCGTCCAGCACCGGAATGCGCTCCGGGTTGTCCATCAGGACGCTGACATAAGCGCCCCGCTTGAACTGACCGACAAACATCCCTGCCGATCCGGTGTAGTTGAAGCATCCGGTTCCGGCATCGAGCTTGAAGGGCTGGGTTTTGGGCAGCGGCGCCTGTTCGGCCGATGCGGGAGCCGCCAGCAGGCAGGCCCCGACGACGCAAAGGGCTCTTAGACCTTGGGCTTGCATATGTTCGCCTTGAAATAAGAAAGGGCCTGGTTCGCCTTCTCTTGAATGGATTTTACCGGGGTTTCGGGGTTTTCCTTTTCGAAGGGGCCAACTCTCAGTCCCCACCGTCCGGTCGTAGACTCTTCGGAAACCGCCTTGCACCACACGTCTTCCGCAGCTTCAAGGCACATTATTTTGGCGCCCGGAAGCTTCATGTTTTTGCCCCGTCCAACTTCGACGGCGGTCACATTGGTGAGGTCCACCGAGAATTTTGCATCCTTCAAGCCGACGCGCTCATTTATTGCGAGGGGCTTCATTGCAACGGTGAATGTGCAGTTGTCCGATGTTTCGACCGTGGCCCGGAGGGCATCCTCCGAGTTGCTACCCTCTTGCATCTTGACCACGAGGCTGAGGGGCTTGGCTTGCGTGGCCTCGGTGCTGACCGTCAGCGTGTCCATTGTGACCGAAGCTTTGTCTTCAAGACCGAAGAGAAGGTAGCTTACGACCTCCTCCGCGCTCTTGCCGTCGAAGGGACCGGCAGCCTCGCTGGAGCACGCCGAGAGAATAGCCGCGCTGAATGCGGCGGTCAGGAGTTTCGCTTTCATGGGAATGCCTTTCGGGGCTATCGGGATATGTTGCAATTACATGCGGGTGAGCTGCATGGCGTAATCGCAGCCCGCGACGCGCAGCTTGGAACCGTCGAGCTGATAGTTGCATACCGCAGCCGGTGGAGAGCCGGGGATGCCGGGGCCGGGTTCGAGTTTCAGGCGGTTGTCGTCGTAGGTTGTCCATTTCCACACGGCTTGTGTGCCCTTGACGACAAAAATGGCCGTGCCGTCTTTCAGAAGATCAACCGTGTTGCCATTCGGATCGGTGTATTTTCCCTCGATGCCGGGACTGCCGGAGCAGGACGCGAGGAACAGGGCAAAAGCTGTCGTCACAGCGGCTTTAAATACAGATGGATTTTGTTTGATTGCATTTTGCATTGAGAAATGACCCCTGAACGTGGAATCGGGGGCGGAATCCGTGCCGTGGCAGAACGGCAAGAACCGCCGTCCGGCCTGTGCCTTTGGCAGTTTCTGGGTATCAAAAATCACGACTTTTGCCGGTCACCCCGGCAAGTGCAGACGCTTAATATCAACAACAGAAAATCAAGTAATTAAATCCGTTGATGAAGACAAAATGGCGTTACAGAATGTGAATCTCTCCCACTTGCAAAAGTCGTGATTTATGAGTGTTTGAAATTGGTCATTAATATTAAACAATACAAGGTTTTATAGATGTGGTTTTGCCTCTTGCTCCCGTCATATTGCTTGGCAGGATGCAGTCATGATTTATGGATATGCCCGCGTTTCCACGAAAAAGCAGGACCTCGCTTATCAATTCGACAGGCTTCAGAAGGCGGGTTGCGACCAAATAATCCATGAGAAAAAGAGCGGCAAAGACACAGCAGGACGGCCAGAACTGTTGCGGCTGCTGGCCAACCTTCAGCCCGGCGACAACCTTCTTGCCACGGTCTCGGATCGCGTAGCCCGAGATCCTCTCGACCTGGTGCTCATCCTCCGCGAAGTTGAGAACGCGGGCGCGCGGCTTCGGCTCCTTGATGAACCATTTATCGACACGACCTTCGATTTTGCCGATATGGCAGCGTATTTTAAGGGTTGGTTGGGGCGGGTGGATCGGTTGCGGATATTGCAAAATACCGCCAACGGACGCGCCATGGCGAAAGCCAAGGGGGTCAAATTCGGGCGCAAGCCGAAACTTAGTCCCCGCCAGAGAATCCAGGTCATCGAAAGGAAGGCTCGTGGTGAGCCATACGCGCAGATTGCCCGGTCGTTTGGAGTGAGTGAGAGCACCATAAATCGAATTCGACCTGTGGAGAGCGGATGCTCTCTATCTCCGGTGTTCGGCCATGACGGTGTTGTCCCTGAATGTTGCGAGAATTTCAAGAAGGTGTGAAGCTCCTGGTTGAACCGGGATCAGTCGATCATTTCGCTTTCGATTGCATCCGTTAAATTCTCGCGTATCTTGATTCTGCGCATGTGAGCATAAGGTGGCGCCTGGCGCCTTTGATAGGCCACCACACCAAGAACCAGCATCGGTTGGCGACCGATAAGGCTGATGCAAGATTACGCCACCTCTAAAAAGGATCTCTTGTCATGGATTCCCATGCCATTATTGCGTCTCTGCCGTTGAGCGGAGACGACCGGGCCGAATTCATTCGGGCCGCAAACCATGTGTTCGAATGCATCATCGAACGGATTGAACCGAACAATGAGGAGATGACCCGCAGCCTCTGGGATGCCGGTCACTACGTCGACCATCATCTGTTGAACGAGGCCATGTTGCCGATAGAGCGGGACTACGCTCTGTCCTTCATCGATGCGTTTCTGGTAAGTTATGTGGTCGATTTGGCGGTTGAGGCCGACAAGCTGGTGGCCGAGCCTCAGACCGTGAACTGATGTCGGCTGATACGACGGCCCCCGGTTCACGCCGGGGGCGTCTCGCCGGGAACAGAGCTTGTCAAAGTGGGTTTCCGCACATGTACGCAGGCGCCCCGTTATTGTTTGCACGCCAAGCTGCTTGACCTGCTGGAGAGCAATCCGGCTCCGGGGGACGGTCACACCGCTCGTACATCGTTTCCTCTTGTAGGTCTCCGACATGAGTGTTTTGCTGTCGCCGTAGCGTGCGAATCTTCGTATCGGTCTTGTAGATCTCGAAAGAGCCCGAGGTGATGCTTTGCGCATTGTGAGCGCAATGGTAGGTGAATACCGAGTTAGTCGTATTGATCACGGACAGATTAGTGATCGCGCAGCCCATGGACGATGAGAGGTCATCCGCCCAGAGCTTTGTATAAGCTTCAAGGGATTCGGGGACTTCATAGCACTGCCCGGTCATTGGCTGGCTGGTGTTGTTGATGATAAACGAGGTAGCCCTCCACCCGGGTTGCAGTGAAGTGGTTTGATCCTGGGGCTCGGGTTCGGTTGGCACACAATCAACGCTGCCTTGCTGATACTGCCATTCTAGGGAGCCGCAGATGGGCTTCACCGCGGGCGCTTGCCGCAGTCTTTCCAACTCGGCCTCCCAGGCCACATATCGTTCCTCTTTTCGGGTATCCAATTCGGCATTCCGACGTTTTGCATCTTCTTCCCACTCCCTGAAATAGGCGGGCTCATCGGGAGCCGGGTCGAGCCGATCCACACCGGCACCAACCACCGCACCTACCTTGTCGATATTCTGCAGGGCCGCGATCCCCAGTTGGGCGATTGGACCAAGTGGCATTAGGGGCAGGATGACTGGCACCATGTCATTTGGTGTAAGGTTCTTTCCGCCTAGAATCTTGTCCCACACGTCGGAAGCGCCCTGTTTAAACTCCAACGAACTCCCGAGACCTCCGGCCACCTTGCCCGAGACCTTCAAACCGTGATTGTTAAGTCCGCCTTTCTCCAGAAGTTCGGCGCCTATTCCAATCCCCTGCAAGCCCAAGGTTGCGGTGTCATCCGCTTGGGCCTTGGCCTCTTTGTATGCCAGCATTGCTAGGAGGGAGGCCCCTATATGCCATCTTGGGTGCAATCTAGTCTCCCGTTAAAAGCGATTCAGTAGACAGTAGGGATGACGAGCGTGACTTTACATTTGTGTTTGCCGCCGGGCATGAACACCGCGTACCCGCCGTATCGATTGGTTTGCTTGTCATGGAATGCGGCGGCCAACTGAATCTGCTTGTCAGCCGCAGCAGCTACCGGAAATGCCGTCGAAAGATAGAAGGGGCCGATTTGGCTCGATCGTTTGCCGTCCGTGAACGTGATGTCCGTTTCGTTCAAAGTTGTCGTAATCGGCTCGCGGCAGCCAGTTTCCAACGGGGTTTTAGCAAATTCCAGGAAGGCGACGAGGTTGATCTTTACGAGCTGTGAAAGTTCTTCATCCTTCCGGTACCAGGAAAATATGCTAACGAAGACGTCAGATCGCGGAAAATCCTTTACGAGCTGCCGGAACACCACAGGTCGGTTTTTTAGCATATTGTCGAGGTAGTTCGGTCGCTCCTTAAACTTGTAAAGCTCCTCCGAGAAATACCGACCGGGCATAAACCCAACTGTTATCTTTTCGCCGCTCTTGGCCTTCATAAGGGCATAAAGATCAGCTGAGGAGTTGTAGAAAAGCACGTAACGCGCGCCACGCAGCTCGTACCGCTCCTTTATCGAGGTCTCCATGATGGCGTGGGCTAGTTTCTCCGCTTCGGGCAAACCGAATTTCTCTAAATTCGCTCGCCATGCGTCGTTAAAATTGGGTCGGTGAACCCCAAAGATCACGGCGTCGCTAAAAGCCTCCAAACCTTCTGGCGTCTTTTCGAGCGGAATATTGCTTGCCGCATCTATCGGTCCTGCCGATGGCTCCACCGATTCCGTATTGTTGGTTGTCACAGGATCGGCAGGTGTCAGCGCCACTTTCTTGAATTCCTTACCGGTGAACTCGAAGAAATGTGCGCCTCGGGGACTGTCTTCCCCCACCTGTCCGGCGACAACCAGCAGGCGGCTATTCTTGCGGAACTCAAACGGGCGATCATAGCCCTGCCAGAAGCAGGCTGCGAACGGCAAGGCGTGGACCTGCCCCGTTTTGACGTCGATGAGAGCGCCGGTATCGCACTGTGTGCCCGCGCCCCATTGCGTAAAGACATAGCTGCCACCGAAGTTGATAGGTTCGCGTGATGCCTGCTGGAGTCGCGTGCGCTCTTCCTGCGTCAGCTTAGGGTCCAGTCGGACCTGAACTTCCGGCCCTGAATACATCTTCGCCAGATAGTCCTTGAATTTGGGGACTTCCTGCGACTGCGCTCCTGTCACGCAGCACAATCCAGCGGCCATCATTAACCCGACAAGCAGCTTTCTCATGCTGTGCGACATCTCCTGTTTCACGGCATGATTGCATCTCACGTTATACTTGCCAACGACTTTCGACGGGGCAGAACCGGCCGCTATAAAGGTGCAGGCCGATTAGCACCTTGCTAGAAGTTGCTGGCCGAGTTTTTCGATGAGATCGGCAAACTCCAGAACCGCGTTGGCGCGGATAACGAGTCGCTGCCCAATGGAATAAGAAGTATCGCCGCTGCGGCTGACGTAGTCCGTATCGACAATGCCTTGCTGATGCGCGAGTAGATGCCGCTGCTGGAAATACATCGTGAGCTTCTGCAGCGACCCGGCTTCGATAAGTTGATCGTAACTGGCGCCGATGGTCTGAGCCCATAGCTCGGAACCTGCTTCCAGGTTTTGAAAAGCATTGCGCCGCGCCTTTGGGCCGGATTTGGTCTCGTAGAGCTGCTCGCACAAACGCTGGAACGACATAACCGTGTCCTGCATGGCCTTTTCCAGCAGGGTCCTTGTCATTACTTCCGCTTCGTCGGGGCCGAGGTTGGCGCGCAAGGCGTCGCCCAGCGTGGCCGCTGTCCGAATGGTGGCAAGGGTCTGGGCAAACGTGTGGCTGGCGGAGTTTTTCCCGCAACTTGGGCAGAAGAACGCCGCTCCTACATAAGAATACCGGCATTGGCAGGATTCGCACGTCGTCCGCAACCGCATGGGATCGGCTGCCGCCACCGGCAGTAGGACAACATCGTGGGCGCCTTTGACATCAAGGGTGATGCTCAAGAATGAATTGCGGCGTTGGCGGCGCTTCGACTCCGCCGCGTCGGCGCGCATCGCCTTGTTGATGCCAGCCTTGACGGAATTAAGTGCATATTCCCGCCCTTCTTCAATCTGCTTTCGCGTGAACCAATCTGTGGCTGGCGCTACGTGGCGACACGAGGGGCAAAACACTTCCTCGTCGCGGACTATGTTCGTCCAGTCATCCGCGTGGATTTTGAACTGAAACAGGCATTTTTCGTCGGGACATTCCTTGTCGTAGAAACCGTCAGCATCCTTTTCGAGCGGAACGGAAATGCTGGTGGTGCTGGCCAAGCGGCTTAATTCGCGCTGAAGATTCTTGAACATCGGCGACTCCTGTGATGCCGTGTACATAGCATGAACAAAATTCTTCTGCTACTGAAGGATGCAGGCGCTCTTGCCATGCATGATCTCCCAGGCAAGATGCTGGGCAAATCACCCGAATGGAATATTCGATGGCCCTGGATCATTATGTTTCTCAAGTACATCTGAAGAATTTCTACGCTCCTGATTTGGGGGAGCGGATGTATGCGATTCGTAAGGCCGGTTTGAAAACCTATCAGTGCGATTCCTACAGTCAGTGCCGCATCGAGGAAGGCAGCACCAATCCCTATCTTCAGGAGCCTCGTGTCATTGAGGAATTCCTGAAAGATGTGGAGCCCCGATACAATGCTGCGCTTGAAAAGCTCCGCGCAGGGCAGCTTGATCGTGATTCCATTTTCGCAATTGCCGGATTTGCGGCTTACGTCGAAAGTTGCTCACCCGCCGGGATGCGCATCCATAGTGCGCCTTTGCGCAAGACTTTGGAGATGACGGCGGAACTGCTCGAAAAGGACGGACGCTTGCCGCCAGCTCCACCGGAGCTTGGCGGGGAATCACTGGCCGAACTTTTGAGTTCGGGCCGCGTGCAGTTTGCGATCGATCCCAAATACCCGCAATCCATTGGCATCCAGAGCATCCTCAAGCGCTTATCGATCTGGGGGAATTCCTGGTGGGACATTGTCATTAACGAAGACGGGGACAGCCCATTCTTCACCAGCGATTACCCCGTGGCGATTCAGCCGGGTGATCGGCCGGGGCTTGTGAATCGCATCGTGCCACTCGCCCCGAACCTAGCCTTGCGGATAAAACCCGATCTTGCCGAGCGTGGAATCGTGGACTTGGAGTTTCGCAATCTGCGCATCCGGCGTGTGAAGGCGACCAAGCAACTGATTGCGGCGATCAATACCGCGATTGTACAGGGGGCTGAGACCACGGTTTATTCTTCATTGGATCGTCCGTGGGTTCCCCGCTTTGTGGAAAAGTACGCGAACTTTCATATTGAACCGAGGACAACGAAAGTTCCTTACGGCGATGGCTATATGGCCGTATCGACAATGGCGGTTGGCCGGAAAACGAATGCCGCGCTGTCGGTTAACCAGATGGGCAGATAGGAGGGGGTTGGATGCGAGATCTTTTGGCGGCCATACCCGACGTTGAGTTGTTGTTATCAATGCAGCCTGAAGAGCTTGGCGCGAAGCTGCTTTTTTTGCTCCGACGACGCCTCGAAACCGGCTCCCGTTATGTGCATCTCAGCAATTCCCTTAATGAGCTAGACAGTTGGGATAGGCCTGGGCGCAACCCCTTCCCACCGGGCAAGGTTGACGAGATCAAGATCGCGATTGCCGAAGCTTGGCTTTGGCTGCAGGCGCAGGGCCTATTAATTCCGGCTCCTGATAGCAACGGGGCCAACGGATTTTCGGTTTTAAGCCGCAGGGCCAAGACTTTTGAGGATGAGGCTGCCTTTGCGAGACACAATGTTTCAAGGCTTCTCCCTAAGGAGATCCTCCATCCGCGAATGGCCGATCGTGTGTGGTCTGCTTTCATACGCGGAGAGTTTGATGTTGCGGTTTTCCAGGCAACGAAGAGCGTCGAAGTGTACGTCCGAGAGGCGAGTGGGCATGGCAACGACCTTCTTGGAATGAAACTTATGCAAGAAGCGTTCAAACCGGAGGGAGGCGTTCTCACAGATGCGAGTGCTGAAGCCGGCGAGCGGCTCGCGCGGATGCAATTGTTTTGCGGCGCCATTGGTTCTTACAAGAACCCAAATTCGCATAGGGATGTTGATATGACTGACCCCATGGAGGCCCTGGAGATCATCTTGCTTGCCAACCATTTGATGAAGATCGTCGATGCGCGAGTTGCCGGACGCAATCCGGCGGTAAACAACGGAAACTGAGGCGGGAATGACTGAGACTAAAGCGACCGAGCCGAAGCTTTTTATTTCATACAGCTGGACGACCCCCGATCATGAGGCATGGGTGCTTCAGTTTGCCGAGGAATTAACGAGCCAGGGCGTGCATGTCATTCTCGACAAATGGGATTTGCAGCCTGGGCATGATGCGAATGCCTTTATGGAAAGCATGGTGACCGACCCAACGGTCACGAAAGTCCTGCTTATCTGCGATGAAATGTACGCCAAGAAGTCGGACGGGCGCAAAGGTGGCGCTGGTACGGAAGCTCAGATCATCACGCCTGAGATCTACGCCCATACGGCCCAAGACAAATTTGCAGCGGTGGTGCGTGAGCGAGACGCGGACGGTAAGGCTCATCTGCCAACCTACTACAAAGGACGAATTTATTTCGACTTAACGAATCCTTCGACCTATTCCACGGAGTTCGATCGTATCCTGCGATGGGTATGGGGCCAGCCCCTTCATGTGCGGCCTGAAATCGGTCAGAAGCCAGTGTTTCTCACCGATAACGCTGTTCAGGGAAAAATCCAGAGTTCTGTGACTCACAGGCGAGCAATGGAGGCGGTTCGAGCTGGAGAGAGCAACGCAGTAGCTTGCGTCAGGGAATACCTCGATACTCTCGCCAACGGGCTTGAAACTTTCCGGATCAAGACGGGTGAGGAAAACAAGGCTACTTTTGACGATTTGGTTGTTGAAAGTATTGATGCTTTTACGTCATACAGGAATGAGGTAATCGAGCTTTTTTCGGTAATAGCGCAGTATTCGGCGTCGCAAGAGATGATTGATTGCGTACATAGATTCTTCGAAAAGTGCATACCTTATCTGCATATTCCGCCCAATAGGTCTCATTTTTTCGAGTGGGATTGCGACAATTATCATTTCATCGTGCACGAGTTGTTTCTTTATGCCCTTGGAATACTTTTCAAATATGAGAGATTTGACGCTGCTGCCAGTCTGATAGACACCGAATATTATTGGGACGACCGGCGTGAGCGGGATAACAAGATGCATTCCTTCGCGATCTTCCGTGACTATCTGAGGTCTTTTGAACATCGGAACAAGCGGCTGGATAAGCGGCGTCTGTCGCTTCGTGCCGATATGTTGCATGAGCGAAACAAGGGGACCGGAGTCGACTTTCAGTATCTGATGGCTGCGGACTTTATCCTTTATCTCCGGGCTGCGCGCAGCGGATATTGGCAAGGGTGGTGGCCCGAGACCCTTCTACACGCAGGGAGACATGGAGGTGCTTTTGAACTTTTTGCGCGCGCCAAGTCGCTAAAATATTTCAATAGAATCAGAGGCCTATTGAAGGTTGAAAGTAAGGAGGAGTTCGCTAAATTTATCGAAGAACTCCAGTCGGATCGTCAGAATCTTCCTTCTTGGGAGTTCACCCGGGTCAATCCAAGTGCTTTGTCCGGGCTTTCCAATCTTGCGACCACGCCATGAGAACGGAGGCGATAATTGGAACCGCTATATAGTCAAACGGGACAGGTTTACGCGTGGCTCGATGATGTTTCAGGTCGCATCATCAATCTTTGTGGCCAGCATGTCGCCTTCCTCAGCGGAAGCATCTAATAACCAACCATCTAATAAGATATCTCCGAAATAGCCACTCCGTAGAGCGCTTTGAACTGCCGTTCAGCCCAAGACTTCCATTCATCCTCTTCGTGCCGTTCCGAGAGCCATTTAAAATTGAATTTAAATGGGCCGTCATTGAATATCCATTGTCGCGATAAGTTGTAAACAACACCATTTCCAAAGAAATTATTGAGGGTTTTTGTTAAATCCTCTTCCGTTTTATTTGGAAATTTTCGTATAAATATTCCACCATCGTCAGCTTTGTCTGAGAACAGAGATAGATTATTTAGCCACAAATCCTCAATGTGCTCACTCGAATTTGCCTTCCAATAGCCTGGCCAGCAGAAAAACTCAGGGTTAGACGATTTGTCCGTCGTGAAGTCGATGAAGAATGATAGCAAAACACGGAGCGCCATATTGCTATTTTGATATTGGAAAAGATCTTTTTCCTTCATCAATGTTCCTACTTCAGGGATCGTTAATCGCCATTTTTGAACCTCATCCCAACCTTCAGATATATGCTGAATCCCGCATTTCGAGGTCAACTTCCATGATACATCCAGATATTCTGACTTAGAATAGTCCTTTATAGCGTTGGAAAATGCTGTCGGGTCATCGGCGATTCCCCGGCAAAGCAGTTCAAACCGGATATTGGGATCGGCCAAATTTACGAAGCTTGCAAAGTTTGAGATATCGCAGGGAAAGCCTTCGGTCGGATTGATCGCCAAATCTACAACCAACAGGAAGAGGGCGACACGGGGATCAAGGGGACAAGCAGGCATTTCAAGTCCGCTGAGTTCCAGAAATTTGATGAACGCAGCTTCATAAACACCGTACAGCATCCCTGCTTCCCTAAAGTCATCGAGAGTAAGGTCCGGCGTAGCGGAATTCAAAAACTGCATTTGATTGAAGCATGCCTGTCCTTCCCATAACTGTGCCAGCGAGGTGTGCCTCCTAAAAATGGGTGACCCGTAGTAGTAACCGATTTGGCCCAGCTCCGTTAATTGGCGAAACTCTTGTTCCCATCTGTCCAAAGACGGGAGGAACACCGAGTTTGGATCAATAATAGGCTGAATGTTGGAAATCAGCCCGCTGTAGGCGATATTGAAGCAATGCCCTTGTGATTCGAAATATTTATCTTGGTATATATCGGTTGAGATCTCTGGCTTAAGTAGCCAGAGTTTGAAGAATTGAACGTCCATATAGTTATTAATGATCGTATTTGCGAGAGCTTGAGCAGCATCGGTATGATCCTTACCGCTGAGCTCTCCGTTCAATGCCCAATTCTTTATAGATTTAAAAGGCTTAGTGATATTGCACCATTCGGTCATATCACTAAGGTTCATGTGTGTTTGGTTTGGGAAGCATGTGCTCAGTAATAAACCGGTAGTGCTGCCAATGTGCTGCCACCAATGAATAGTCTCGTGGATATATGTTGAGTATGCCTGAAGTGTTTCCCCGCTAACCTTATTTCGATCGAAATTTTTGCTCGTTATCGAGTCTATAAGCTCATGATTTCTTGGGCTTAGCCTCAGCACAAACTGCTCCGTGTTATAAAGGCCATGGGCGTCCAAGACTGCGCGAAAGTCACTCATTCCTTCAGAGCGGACCAAGGCAGGATCTAATGTCATTAATTTTCCTCAGTTTTTGGTACAGCTCATAATCGAGCTGAAAGTAGGACGCCTGGGGCTAGGATTTCTCAACAAATCCGCGCGCCACAAGATCCGCGCGCAGGTTGCCAATTTCCTTGTCGGGAATGGCCAGTACGAAGAGGTCCTGCGCCCGCGTCACGGCCACATATCCGATGCGACCAATTTCGGTTTTAGGGCCAGCTATTAATTCTTCCACTTGGGCTTTGTTGGCGACATACATCACGGCCGGAATGCTCTCGCCTTTCACACCATGTACGGTCTCTACGCGAATGTCAGTGCCTTCGGAAGGCACTTCGCCTGCAGGCATTAAAGCAGCACTCTTCAACTTTGTTTTGGCAAGCATCTGACCGACGGTGGTGACAGGAGTTAGTTCTGCTTCAGATTCGAGCCAAGACAAAACTGCTTTGACGCTGGGTACCAGATGTGAGTGCCAATCCGTGGCAGCCGCCAGAGCCGCCGAGGGCAATCCATCTTGAGCGCGTGTAAATCCCCATAGTTTCCGACGAATTTTTGCGGCAAGCGCATCTGTCCCCGGCCGTTGCAGTCGGTTTGCCAGATCTTTTGGCGGATTACTGAGAAGCCGAAGAAAGCCACGAACCACGAGATTGAAGGCTGCGTTGTAGTCGCCAGCCTGGTCCCTTTTAAGTGAGGCTTCTGCGAAAATGGCCGTGGCGCCTTGTCCCTGAGAAGGCAAATCACCTCGCCAAACCTTCACCCCCTCATTACCGCGACATACTATCGTTGCTTGGTTTGGAGAAATGTTGGCTTCTGAAAGCATGCTTATGAACTTCTTTCGAAGATCCTCTTCGCCTCCTTTTTTCAAGGACGTGAAATACGCACCATTCAAGGTCTTCGGAGAAGCACGATCGTGCTCGTCAGCTCTCCCCGTCAGGGCGTTTGCGACCTTGACGATCGCTGGCACAGATCGGAAATTCCTCGTTAGTTCCTGCGCGTCAACGCCAGCTTGGCTATGATAGGCTTTGAGGTACGTTCCGTCTGCATCGGCGAATTCGTAGATCCCTTGATTGGCGTCCCCGATAAGCGAAATGTGCGTTCCGGCGACATTGAGAAGTTCAAGGATGGCCTGATGGCAAGATCCAATGTCTTGCGCCTCATCTATGATGATGTGGGGATATCGATGAGCCAGGGCCTTTAGAACGAATGGCTGGTCGAGCAGCGTGCGATGGACCCAAAAACGACCGAGATCATGAGTATAAGCGCCGGTTTTTCCGAGCCGCACCGCAAGACCATTGCCTTCTGCATAGCTGACCGGGACTTTGGTGCCTTTGTAGGTGGCATAGTAGCTTGGAGTGCCGCCTCCAAGTGACACCTTGAGTTCAGTAACGGACATGGGAAATCCATTGCCATTGAATGTGAAACCCTTAAGGAAGGGTTCGCCACCAGAGATCAAGTAGGACGCCCTTGCTGCATTCATCGTCCGGTGAGCGTGAGGCCCAAGAACATGGGTCGTGAAAAAACTGTCCAAGGTTGCGATATCGACACGACTTCCCTGCATACCGAGGCGGCGATCGCGTACGAGTGCGCGGTAATCCCTTTGGAAGGTTTCAACGGCCACATTGGAGTATGAAAGCAATGCAATTCTACCCCGATTATTGCCCATAAGTTCGCGCATATGTACGAGACGATGTACGGCAGTGCGGGTTTTTCCGCTTCCAGCGCATGCTGTGACGCAGAGTTTTCCAAGTGGACGTTCAGCGATATTTTGTTGTTCGGAGGAAAGCGATGTCACGAACTGGCCCCGAATTCACACACATGCTTGATGGCATTCTTAATGTACGTAGGCACCGCAATCGCTTGACTCAGATCTTCTACCTGTGCAGCCAAAGCCTGACCGAACTTACCTTTCTGGACATTACTTTCCGTGCGCTCGAACATGCCCTGAAATAGGGTCTTCGCCTTTTCCTGATCGGTGGTCCCAGCAGCTACATTGGTAGCTAACGCCGCACCGATTTGGGGGTGAATAGCTTTCAGGGCTGCAAGCATGGTGGGCCTATTAATCGGGTCTAAAGCCAGATCGTATTCAAATGTCTTTTGGCCGTAGAAAACCTTGACGAAGGTGTCTTCCCGTTTTTTGAGGCTGGCGGCCGTGTCCGAGATTTCTATTGCCTCCCCAAGCGCTGGATAATGAGCGATCGGCTCCGAGCCTGGTAAATGAATCTTCTGCGGGTCTGCATCTGTGAGCACTGAGACAGGGACTTTGAGTGCGTCTTCGCCAAACAGAGGCAGGAAGCAATCGAAATTCAGCCCGTCAACGCTGATGACGCTGACTCCGTGCTTGCGGAGATCGAAACCCTCTTTCTCTGCCAGAGTGCGGATCATCATTTGTTCCGCAGCCCCCTCCACGAAAATGATCCTTCTCGCGAAGAATAGCTCCGCCCGAGTTACGTCGAGATAACGTTCCAGCTTTTCGCGGTCACCCTTCTGGAATTTGACATTTCGTGGGGCGAAGGTCTCGATGGCGCTCTCCGTTTCGACCAAGCACACGATCGTCTTGAGCTTTGCGATGCTCGCAAAGTTCGGCGAATGGCTGGTCACAAACACCTGAACCGGCTTTTCTCCTTCAGAAGTTTCAACATTCATAAGATATTTCAAAAGGATGGATTGTAGCTGAGGGTGGAGATGTGCTTCAGGTTCCTCGACAATCAGGCCGCGAAATGCCGCGTCCGGATTCATCGCAAGCTCGCTCAGAACTACTGCCATGAAGATTAGGTTGTTAAAGCCGAGGCCGTTATGCTCGATTTCGAAGGTATCGACGAGCATGGATAGGCGGGCGGTGAGCTTTTGGAAATCTGTACCAGAGAGGCCGAGGTCGATTGCTTGCCGCATAGTGCTGCCAATCATGGCTTCGTGGCGCGTGCTAATGGCTTTGTGCGTATCTACGAGAGGCGCATGTTTTTTTAGATTATCGTCGAGTTCGACGAGAGCTTTGTTTATTTCTTCACGGCCCTTTTCATCCGATAGGAGTTGAATCAAGCGAGCGAGTTGGCTACTGCGACCGGGGCGCAGCCCTTGGCTGGCATCCCGTAGCGGGGGAAGGTAAACACTTCTCAAGTTTTCAAGCATGTCGCTTGTGAGCGGATTGTCCTCATGGTCCCCGCACCAACGCTTTACCTTCAGACGCCCGCTCTTGTCGGGGTCTCCATATTGAACAGTGATTGATGCTACAAGTTTGCCGTTTGCATCCTTCTTGAGGGCCGGAAGGAAATCAGCTTCGTCGTCAGTATTCAAATCTCGAAAAATGAACGTGAACGAGATGTCGCCCTTACGTTTACCTCCTTTTGGACAGTGAACGTCATCTGTAATAAAGCGCGGATAGGGATCGTCTGCACCCGCTAGCAGCGAGCGCAGTGCCTCAATGACAGCTGATTTGCCGACATTGTTCGGCCCTACAATGATATTGAGTCCAGCCTCGAACTGTAGTTTGACGTTAGCCAGTCGCCTGAAATTTAGAATTTCCAAGTCTGATAAGTACATTGCATCCCCTTACTTCTTAACGAAGCACACTACCGTTCGCCGGAGATGTAAAGCCAAATTTCTACCATACGTTTCAACGCCTTTAGGACAACATGGATTCCGCAGTGTCTCGAAGCTGAAGAAAGGAGGTTTTCCTGACGCATCTAAAATCAAAAAAAAACGGAAAATTAGCACAGATTTTAGCACAAAATAATTTCAAACCCGTATTCGCGAGTAATTACAGTTAGATGCCTGAGTGTCCGTCAGGCTCATAACCTGAAGGCCGCAGGTTCAAATCCTGCCCCCGCAACCAATTTCCTTTATCTTACCCAGACCAGTTATCGCTGGCGGAAAAGCTTCGCTTTCCCTGGCGATGGTAGCTCGTCGTTCGCAAAGCTCACCATAACCTGAAGGGTGAGCGGGCGCTCGGGCAAAGCCTGATAAAACAGTCCAGTGGACGGTTTTAAGACCCGAACGGGGCAAATCCTGCCCCCGCAACCAAATAAATAGCCCGCCTCGTGCGGGCTTTTTGTTTGGTAACGGGTCGAGGAGTTAACGCCTCTTCAGGGGCCTGCTAGGAGGCAAAGCCGACCAAGCGGGACAGAAAACTTCAAATCCTGCCCCCGAAACCAAACACACAAATAGACAATACTCAAAAAGCCCGCCAATCCGGCGGGCTTTTGTCGTTTTAGCGCGACAGAACAGACAGGCGATGAACTCCTGCGCGTCCTGATCGATTTCCAAACACGGCTATCCCGGCCGGTTATGCCGCCTCTGATTGACGCCTTCGATCTGGCCCCCGCCAGGGTATTTGGAGACTGCGATATAGCCAAGCAGTCGTTCTGTCGGCAGACCGCTTTCGACGATGTGTGCCGGCGCCAGGGGCCTGGATCACACCGCCGCGGCCCCGGAAGGCGTATTTGGGGCGGCGCGTTAGCCGGTGATGATCGGCGAAAAGGATAGCTTCTCGCAGAATCCTATGAGCTTCCGCACAGCATCGGAACCCGGCTCCGTCACTGCGGGGTCTGTGCCTATGAGGGTGATTACGCATTGGGCTCTACCCTGCCAATCGAGGATGGGTGCGGCAATCGCAACCAGGCCGGGAATGAAGCGTCCTTCCACTGATGAGAATCCACGCATTCGGAACGTCTCGGTCATTCTCTCGATGTCTTGCTCCGTTCGCAATTGGCTGTCCACGGTGGATGATGCCTTGCGTGCGGCGCGTAGTTCCGCTTCGCGGATCGCCTGAAGCGGCGCCGGCGGAGCCCAGGTGAGAAAGGCCCGCCCGGTCGCGGAGTTAAGAAGCGGCAGGATGGTGCCGAGGCCCATCGACGTGACCGTGGGCGTGGCGGCGCGCTCCCAGCGGACGACGGTCGCACCATGCGTGCCCCAGACCGACAGAAGCACGGTCAGGCCGGATTCGAGGCAGAGCTCCGGAAGAGCGTCGGACGCACGATTGACGAAGTCATGCCGGGCGAGCGCCGCAAGACCGAGCGCGATCGCGCCTTCACCGAGATCGTATTTGCCGGACTTGCCAGCCTGAACGACCAGGCCCGCGTTTAGGAATGACGTCAGATAGCGGTGCACCTTGCTCGGTGGCATGCCGCAGTCGCGCGCCAGCTCCGACAGCGACATCGGACGCAGATAGCCGCCCATCGCGCTCAAGAGCTTCAACGCCGCGTCCAGCGACTGGATGCCGCCGGACTGGCGATCGCTTTCGTCGTCCTTATCCATCTTCACCCAGTAATTGGCGCAGTACCTCTATTTCGCTGGCGACAATAGCATCGCCCGCCGGCTTGAACAGGCCCCGGAGCTCGCCGCCCACAGCCGCGACCTCGCCTGCTACCGTGATCTCATAACCGAGCCGCAGGGTTTTGCGGCCCCACTCCTCGATCGACAGCGCGATGCGAAGCCGGTCGCCGTCGCGCATAGGCCTGCGGAACTGTGCCTTTGCTTCCAGGAGGCCGATGCCGACCGCGCCGAGGGTTTGGCAAATTTTTCCATGGCCCCCAAAATTACGCAACCAGTCGTGGAAGGCGCGATCAAACCAAGCGTAGGTCCGGGGGTAGAAAACGATCCCCGCCGGATCGCAGTCGCCAAAACTCACCGAATATTCAAGCACATGTGCGTCTCTCATTTTTCCACCATATGAAACTAGTTGCACTATGTGGAAAAATATCTATCATCAGGATCGGGAACTGTCGAGTGACTTGGGAGGAAACATGTCGCAACTGTCCAGCGTGGAGATACTCGGGGGAGGCCCTGCGGGGCTCTACTCCGCAATCCTCTTGCGGCGTGCCATGCCGCATCTGCGCCTGCGCGTGACGGAACAGAATCCCAAAGGTGCGACCTTCGGATTCGGTGTAGTCTTTTCCGATCAGGCGCTGGATTTCCTGAAGGCGGATGATCCGGAAACGCACGATCTCATCACGCCCGCCATGGAGCGCTGGCGCAACATGACCTTGAACCTTCCCGGTGGGCAGGCCGTCCTCGATGGCGTCGGTTTCTCGGCCATCGGGCGGCTGGAACTGATCGAGGTCCTGCGCAAGCGCGCAGAAGCCCTCGGTGTCGAAATCCGTTTTTCACATCTGATCGAATCGCTGGACGAAGTGCAGGCCGACCTGATCATCGGCGCCGACGGGCTGAACTCGTTCGTGCGGCGGTCCAACCAGGCGGACTTTGCGCCGACGATCGAGCATTTCAGCAATCATTTTGCCTGGTTCGGCACGGAACGGCCTTTCGACACCCTGACCCAGACTTTCGTGAAAATGCAGAGGGGTGCGTTCAATGCGCATCACTACCGCTATCAGCCCGATCGCAGTACTTTCATCGTCGAATGCGACGACGCCACATTCCAGGCCTATGGCTTTGCGGCCATGGACGAGGCCGAGAGCGCGCGGGCCTGCGAGTCGATCTTCGCCGATCTTCTTGATGGCGCGCCGCTGATCACCAATAAGTCCACGTGGCGGCAGTTTCCTCGTCTCTGGTGCGAAAACTGGGTAGTCGGCCGTCACGTGCTTCTCGGGGATGCCGCTCATACCGCCCACTTCTCCATCGGCTCCGGCACGCGGCTTGCCATGGAGGATGCCATCGCGCTTGTCCGGGCACTCTCGTCTCACGACGATGTCGAACAGGCATTGGCTGCCTATCAGGCGGAGCGCCAGCCGATCGCCAGGAAGATCGTCGATGCCGCCAACACGTCCGCCACATGGTATGAGAATTTTGCCGCCAAGATGGATCTGTCGCCGGTCGATTTCGGGCTCGACTATCTGATGCGCTCGGGCCGTGTCGATATGGACAGGCTGCGCCGGATGGCTCCCGGCTTCATGGCAAGATACGATGCGGAGAAGGGCGGCGGCAATATCGTCGATCCCGTCGGCCACGACAATGCGGGTGCTACGGAGGTCGGCTTCAGGCGGGAGGACCATCCGAATTGTTCTTCAATCCTCTGGGACAATCTCTTCTGCAATCCGGATAAGCTTGCGCTGATCGGCCCGGCGGGATCGCTGACCTATGCCCAGTTGGTGACCGAAGCGGCACGCTGGGGGAATGCCTTCATCGCCGCTGGGCTTAAGCGTGGCGACCGGATTCCGTTCTTCCTCGACGACACGCCTGTCTATCCGGCTGCCTTCTTCGGAGCAGTCCGAGCCGGCTTCGTGCCGGTCCTGCTCAACACCCAGACCACGGCCGATGTGCTGAATTTCTTCCTTCAGGACACGGGCGCGAAGATCGCGCTATGCGAAGCAGCGCTTGCGAGGCGCTTTGAAGGCGAGGCGCTACACGGGACGACGCTCGAGCGGGTGGTGATCGTCAATGGCGCGGCGGATGGTGAAGGGCGCATCGCTGCGGCGGACTTTCTTGCTGGGCAGCCCGACACGCTCGATTGCGCCGATACCGGGCCAGAGGACATGGCCTTCTGGATGTATTCCTCGGGCTCGACGGGGCGGCCCAAGGGGATCGTCCACCTCCACCATGACATGGCCTATACGCAGGCCTCCTTTGGCAAGCATGCGCTCAAGCTGACCGAGGATGACATTTGCTTCTCCGTCCCGAAGATTTTCTTTGCCTATGGCTTCGGCAACGCCCTCACATTCCCGTTTTCGATCGGCGCGACGACGCTTCTGATGCCGGGCCAGCCGAGGCCCGACGCGGTGCTGGACATGATCGAAAAATACCGGCCGACGGTGCTCTTCGGATTGCCGACGCTTTATACGGCGCTGGCGCGGACGGAAAATGTCGGGACGCGCGATCTGAGTTCGCTCCGGCAATCGATGTCGGCGGCGGAAATCCTGTCGCAGGATATTTACGACGCCTGGAAAAGTCTGACCGGCCATGGTCCGACCGAGGGACTGGGGTCGACCGAACTGCTTCACATCTACCTCTCGAACAGCCTTTCGGATCACCGCATCGGTTCGGCCGGCGCGCGGGTGCCGGGTTACGAAATCCGGCTCGAGACGCCGGATGGCAGGGTGCCGGAGCCCGGAGAGGAAGGCGTCATGTTCGTGCGAGGCGATTCTTCCGCTCCGTCTTATTGGAATCGGTCCGACAAGACGAAGGAGACGATGCGGGGCGACTGGATCTATACCGGCGACCGCTTCATCGAGGTGGACGGTTACTATTATTTCCAGGGCCGCGCCGACGAGCTTATCAAGGTTTCGGGCCAATGGGTCTGGCCGCTTGAGGTTGAACGCTGTCTCAACGAGCATCCCGATGTCCATGAATGCGCGGTCATGGCCCATCAACTCGAAGACCGCCGAATGACGCTGCGGGCCGTGATCCGGCTGAGGGAGGGGCGCGCCGCGACTGAAGCGCAGTCGGATGCGTTGCGCGCCTATGTGAAGACGCGGCTGCAGCCCTACAAATATCCGCGCATCGTGAATTATGTCGCCGACCTGCCGAAGACCGGAACGGGGAAGATCGATCGCCAGGCACTGGCCGCGATGCCGGTGCGGCAAGATGCTGCAATCGGACTTTGAAGCGCATGACCAGAGGAGGGGAAACCATGGGAACTTATGTACTTGTCCATGGCGCATGTCATGATGGCAGCCATTTTGAAGCTTGCGCCGCGCCCATTCGCGCAGCCGGGCATACCGTCCACTGCCCGACGCTGAAGGGCAACCGGCCGGGAGACGACCGCAAGGCCGTGACACTGGACGATGCGATCGACTCCCTCGTGGCGTTCTTCGAGGAAAACGACATTCAGGACGCGGTTCTGGTCGGCCACAGCTGGGGCGGCATGGCCATCACCGGGGCAGCCGACCGGTTGGGTCCGGGACGTGTGCGTCGTCTCGTCTATTTCAGCGCCTTCGTGCCCAACAATGGCGAAAGCCTGATCGATATGTGCCCGCCGCATTATCAGGCGCTGTTTCCGCAGCTTGCCGGCGAGACCGGCGAAGTTTTGTTTCCCTATCCGATCCTGCGTGAATCCTTCATCAACGACGGAACGGAGGAGCAGGCGCGGTCGCTGTTCAACAGCCTCAACGCCCAGCCCTTCAACACGATGAACGACAGGATCAGGCTCTCGAAGAACCCGGCGGAGTTCATGATCGGCAAGTCCTTCCTGCACTGCACGGAAGATACGTCGCTGCCGCAGTCGCTACCCTTCCATCCGCGTCTTTCGGAAAAGCTCGGGCTCTACCGTCTGATCAGCATGCCCGGCAGTCATTCGACGCATGTAACGGCGCCCGTGCTGCTGGGCGAGAAGATCATGGAAGCCGGGCGGGATTGAAGCCGCAAACTGAGGCGAAAGCCCAAACGCTCCGCGGATCACCGCGGAGCCAGAACTGCAACCAACAAGGAAAGATAGATGACCCTGGTCCTACCCGCTCCTGCCACCCCCACCGTCGCCGTCGCCGGATCGGATGCCAGATTTCCGGTACGCAGGATATTCTGCGTCGGCCGCAATTATGCGGCGCATGCGCGCGAAATGGGCAAGGACCCTGACCGGGAGCCGCCGTTCTTCTTCAGCAAGCCGGCGGATGCCGTGGTCGATTCCGGTGAAACCGTGGCCTATCCGCCCCAGACCGAGAATTTCCACTACGAGGCCGAGCTGGTCGTGGCGATCGGCAAGGGTGGATGCTCCATAGCGGAGGCGGACGCGCTCGATCACATCTGGGGCTATGCTGTGGGCAATGATCTGACGCGGCGCGACCTACAATTGGCCGCGCGTGACGTGGGCCGGCCCTGGGATTTCGGCAAGGCGTTCGACCGCTCCGCCATTATCGGCCCGGTGCATGCGGTATCGGAGACGGGGCATCCCGCGAAGGGGTCGATCCGGCTTGCGGTCAATGGCGTGGTCAAGCAGGATGCGGATCTGGCCGAACTGATATGGTCGGTTCCGGAAGTCATTTCCTATCTCTCGCATTCGATCGCGCTTGCGCCCGGCGATCTCATCATGACGGGAACGCCGGCCGGGGTCGGTCCGCTGGTGCCGGGTGATGTTTGCACCGTGAGCATCAAGGGTCTGGGCGAGATTTCCACCACGATCGGGCCGAGGGACTGAAAATGGTCCTCAAGCTCCACAATTTCTTCCGCTCCTCGACATCGACGCGGCTTCGCGCAGCGCTCAATCTCAAGGGGTTGGCCTATGATTATGTCCCCTATGTCCTGCGCCGTGGCGATACGCGAAAGGCCGAATATCTGGCGATGAACCCTCAGGGTCTCGTGCCTGTTCTGGAGCGGGAAGACGGAAGCTTTCTGACGCAATCGCTCGCCATCATCGAATGGCTGGAGGAGACGCATCCCACCCCCGCGTTGCTCCCCACCGATCCGGATGGGCGGGCACGGGTGCGTGCGCTTGCCTATATGATCGCCTGCGAAATCCACCCGCTGAACAATCTGCGCGTGCTCGGCTATCTCGCCGACCGCTTCGGCGCCAGCGAGGATGGCCAGAAGGAATGGTTCACCCATTGGGTGGCGACGACGTTCGACGCGCTTGAGACGATGCTGGCTTGCGATCCGCGCACCGGCGCCTTCTGCCACGGCGACGTGCCGGGCCTCGCCGACATCTGCCTATATGCGCAGGTCTGGAACAATCAGCGCTTCGGGATCGCTACGTCGGCCTGGCCGACCATTCAACGGATTTTCGCGCGCCTCGACACAATAGCGGCGTTCAGCAACGCCGCGCCGCTCCGGCAACCCGATGCGGCCTGAGACCGTGAAACGGAGGATATGCCATGCATGATGAGATCCACGCCAAGCCGGCCAATGCGATGCAGCCTGATGATACGCCGGAATTGCGCGCGCTGTACGAGGGCTTCGAGGCGATGCATCTGATGCCGCTCTGGACACAACTCGGCGATCTCATGCCGCGTCATCCGAAGCCCAAGGCTGTCCCGCATGTGTGGAAATGGGCCGATCTGCTGCCGCTGGCCCAGACATCGGGGGACCTGGTGCCCGTGGGCCGTGGCGGCGAACGGCGGGCCATCGGCCTTGCCAATCCGGGCCTTGGTGGACATGCTTATGTCAGCCCCACGCTCTGGGCCGCGATCCAGTATCTCGGCCCGCGTGAGACGGCGCCTGAGCATCGCCATGCGCAAAACGCCTTCCGCTTCGTGCTCGAAGGCGAAGGCGTGTGGACGGTGGTGAACGGCGATCCCGTACGGATGAGCCGGGGCGACCTGCTGCTGACGCCCGGCTGGCATTTTCACGGCCATCACAACGATACCGACAAACCGATGGCCTGGATCGACGGGCTCGATATTCCGTTTGCGCAACAGAACGATGTCGGCTTCTTCGAATTCGGTTCCGACCGGGTGACGGACTATGCGACGCCGCGCTTCTCGCGGGGAGAGCGGCTCTGGTGCCATCCGGGCCTTCGCCCGCTGTCGGGCCTGCGGGATACGGTAGCTTCGCCGATTGGCGCCTATCGCTGGGAACATACGGACCGCGCGCTGACAGAGCAGCTGCTTCTTGAGGAGGAAGGCCAGCCCGCGACCGTTGAGCAAGGTCATGCTGCCATCCGCTACGTCAACCCCACAACCGGAGGCGATGTCATGTCGACCATCCGCTGCGAATTCCACCGCTTGCGCGCAGGCACCGACACGCCGCCGCGCCGCGAGGTGGGCTCGACCGTGTTCCAGGTCTTCGACGGTAAGGGCGCGGCCGTGATTGGCGGAGTTACGCATAAGTTGGATATCGGAGATATTTTCGTGATCCCGTCCTGGATTCCCTGGTCGCTTCAAGCCGAAACGCAATTCGACCTGTTCCGCTTTTCCGATGCGCCGATCATGGAGCGACTCAATTTCATGCGTAGCCATGTCGAAATGGCCGAAACATGAGCCAGACGCTGGAGGAGGCCCGGATCGCATTGCGCGAAAGGCAGGGCAGGGGGGCGCGCCATGACGCAGTGCTCGCGCCCTCGCAAGCGCTGGACTGGGCTCGACTCGGCACGGCCTATTTCGCCCGCTTGCTCAACGAGCTCTCCGATCGCGCTCTTGATGAACCTAGCGCCGTGGAAGGGTTCAGCCGGCGGCGGCTTGTCGCTTATGCCGGTTACCATGCGCGTCTGCTGAGCGAATTCGTGGCTTGGGGAAGGGCCGGCGAGGCCGGACCTTTTCCGCGCAATCTCGACGTTGCCGCCGACGATCTCGAATTCGGCATTACCCAGCCCTCGCGGGCATTGCGTTATCTCTTCGACCATTCTGCGGTTCATCTCAATGTCGAATGGCGCGATTTGAGCAATGAAGGCTGGGGCCGCTCGGTGGCCGACACCACAGGACGAAAGACCCAATTGCGCGATACGCCACTGACGCGGGCTCGCAAGCTTTGGCTTCTTGCCATCGATCTGAATTCTGGCGGCCGGTTTGCGGATATGCCGGCGGGATTCGTCGATTTCCTGATCCTCGACCAGGCCTCGCGACGGCTTCCGACCGGGAGGTTCGCGCTGGTCGCGACCGATCGGGTCGCCCCACTGATCATGAGCCAGGCGCCAGCAATGATCGTCAGAGGGACTGCCCGCGACCTCGTGGGTTGGCTCAGCGGAAAGGGCGTAGGCAACCTAAGCGCCGAAGGTGGTGCCCTGCCTGCCCTCGCGCCGCTTCCCGCCATCGGACCGGCCTAGAGCCTTTCCTGGCTAGATTGAAGCATTCTGCCGGAGCAGGTTTTCGTCAGGGCAGAGGCGATTGGCGATGGGCATACCCCACGGTACGTTCGAGCCGATCGCCTCTGATCCTGGCGAAAAGATGCCCGGCCCACCGGCCGCACCGCTTCGCCGTGGCGAAGCGATCAGTGCGTCCGGCGTTTTTCAGTCTTGCAGATTTGCCTGGCAAATCTGCGGGAGGGTTGGCTGAAACGGGCCGTCTGATCGACCGGCCGGCTTGGCCGTAGAACTGGGCTACGACACGCGCCGGCCGGTCGATCAGACGGCCCGTTTGAGCCAACAGAATGCTTCAATCTAACCAGGAAAGGCTCTAGGAGAGTTTCCACCTCGGCACATCAGCGTGCTTCGAGCTTGTCCAGGTTGGTATGGATGATCTTCAGCGCCGATTTCAGCCAGGCCACTTCAGCCTCGCTGAATGTCTCGACGCCGACCGCCTCGAACTCTGCTGCGAGCGGCATCAACTTCTGCACGAGCGCATCGCCCGAGGGCGTAAGCATGATCGAAACCGTGCGCCCGTCGTCGGGCCGGGTACGCGACACCAATCCTTTCTTCTTCATCACTGTGACCAGACGCGACAGGGTGGAGATTTCGACCGTAACCATGGGGCTCAGATCTGTCAGCCTTTGCGGGCCCTCCTGCTTCAGGATGGCCAGGACGCGGTACATGGGCAAGGTAACGTCAAAATCGTGCAGCCGTTCCAAAAAAAGCTCGCCCATGCGCACGCCGACGCGATTTAGAAGATAGGGAAGTGATCCGGTAAATCGATAGGACATTTTCGCTCGCAATTATTGCATCTGCACTGAATAGCCGTAGCCGAGGGCATGTGCAATCAAATGTCGCGTTCGTCCGGGCAAATGAAAGCCGGCCTCATCGAGGCCGGCTATGATGGCGGGTATTCCTGCCGGTCAGTGCGCGATGACACTTCCCTTCTCGGTCGTCACATGCAGGAAGGTGAGGGCCGTCAAAACGCAGCCAACCACTGCCGTTATCGAGAAGATGTAGAAGTTCCACTCCGGCGCGAGCCCTCGCTGCAGCACGGCGCCACCGATCAGTGGCCCGGCGATACCACCCAGCCGGCCGACCGCGAGCGAAAAGCCGAGGCCCGTTCCGCGGATCTGGACAGGATAGAAGCGGCCGACCAGAACATTCGAGAGGATTTGGGTTCCGATCGTACCGGCGCCGGCGAGAGCGACAAGTGCGTACATGAGAACGCCCTGCTTCAGCGTAAGCATGTAGATCGTTGCGGCGCCGATCGCGAACAATATGGCGACAGTCATCTTCACATGGCCCCTATCGGCAATCCGGCCGGCAATGACGATACCGATGGCGGCGCCGACATTGAGCATGATCGCAAACAGCAGCGCCGAACTGATGTCGTAACCCATCTTGTTCATGATGGTTGGCAGCCAGTTCACCATGCCGAAGGTCAGCAGCAGGGAGCAGAAATGAATCCCCCAGGCGTTCAGCGTCAGCGCAAGCCGCCCTTCCGCAAACAGCGCCAGGATACCCTGCTTTCCAGAGGTGGTCGGCTGGTGCAGAACCCGTTCCAGGCCGAAAGTATCGCAGATTGCGTCAGCCTCGGCACGGCGGCCTTTGGCGGCGAGCCAGTCGGGCGACTCGGGCAGTGACTTGATCAGGAACGGCAGTGCCAGCAAAGGCGCGCCGCCGATGATCATTAGGGGACGCCAGCCGTAATGCTGCAGGATCAGCATGCCAAGAATACCCGAGAGAATGCCGCCCAGCAGATAGCCCATAAAGGACAGCGAGTTGGCCAGCGCCTTTCGTTTGGTGGGCGAGAATTCGAGAATGAGTGCGGTCACCGTCGGCAGAAGCGCGCCAAGCCCGAGCCCGCTCAGGAAGCGCGTGCCTGCGAAGACCGGGAAGTTCGGAGCAAGCCCGCTTGCGATCATCATGACGGAAAAGCTGGCGAGGCTACCGAGAACGACTCTCTTCCGGCCAATGCGATCGGCGAGAGTGCCGGCAATTGCAGCACCGAGCAGCATGCCGAACAGGGTCAAGGCGGCGGCGCGGCCGACGAGAGACGGATCCAGGGCCCATTCCACCTGCTTGAGCAGCGCCGGTGCAATGACACCGAAGACCACTAAGTCATAGCCGTCGAACATTATCATGAAGCCGCACATGGCAATGACACTTGCCGTACTTTTGGTTTGCGCCACCATGGCGCTCATTTCCTGCGAAGACATGGCTCCTCCTCCGTGATCTCGCTTTGAAAAAAGGCTGAAGCCCAAAAAATCAAAGACTCCCCTTCGGCATCGGGTTTGTGAACGGCGCGCAAGGCACGCTTGTCCGACAGTCCTCTCCTGCCCGATGCCTACAACAATAAAAGATTGCAAATGCAAATATTGCAAGAGAAAATCTTGCGCCGATTAAAATTATCCTCGGCGGGGGCATCAAATGGGTCGACCGTGGTCGGATTTGCGGTCTCGTCCATTACGGCTAAGAAAATATTTGCATTGACAATAATTGCAAACGCAAATATTTGGTAAAAATCGGAATGGGAGAGAGATCATGCAGATTTTATCCGATGGAATGGTCGGCGCAAATTTTCGTGCCGCGATGCGAAAATTTCCAGCGACAGTCACCGTGATCACGGCGGTAAAGGACGGTATCGACCATGGCATGACAGTCACGGCAGTCACTTCCGTTTCCATGGATCCGCCGTCGCTGGTGATCTGCCTCAACAACAGGACCCTCCTGCACGAAATGCTGCTGTGTCAGCCGGATTTCGCAGTGAATGTGCTCAGTCATGCTCAGCGGCCGCTGTCTGAGGCATTCGCCGGCAAAGTCGAGCCGCATGCGCGCTTCGGACTGGCGAACTGGCGGCGGCACGAGGCCGGCATGCAGCTTCTCGACGATGCGAACGCCAATGTCGTCTGCCGCCGCATGGCTGCCGTGCCTTATGGCACCCACACGCTTTTCATTGGTCAGGTCGTTCACGCGACCGTGGCCCCCAGCACCATACCGCTGATCTACGAGGACGCCCGCTACTGCGTTTCGCAGCCGGCAGCCTGATCGCGGAAGACGAAGGAGGAGATCATGAAACTCGAATTCATCGAAAGCGGCGGGGAAAACCTGGCCCGCATCATGCGCGGCGGTTCCCTGAAGGACCGGGTCCTGCCGCTTCTGCCGACATTCAGGGACCGGGCATTGGCGACCGAAAGGGCGCGCCGGGTGCCGGCGGAAAATATCGCTGCGCTACGCGAGGCCGGCTATTTCGATGCGGTCAAGCCGGCCGCCTATGGTGGCGTGCCGAAACCCTTTTCAGAGCTTGTCGACGCCAATATCGAACTTGCCTCGGCCTGCGCCTCGACAGGGTGGGTCGCGGGCCTTCTGTCGGCACATCAATGGCTGCTCGCCATGTTTCCCAAGGCCGCGCAGGATGATGTCTGGGGCGAAAACCCGGATGCGCTTCTCTGCGGTTCCTATGCGCCGACCTCCATGGCTGAGGCTGCCGAAGACGGTTATCGGCTGAACGGCCGCTGGGCTTTTGCCAGCGGCTGCGAGAATGCCGACTGGTCGCTCTGCGCCGCCATCCTCCCCGCCGAGGGCGAGCGGAAGCCGGTTCCCGCCTTCCTGCTCGTGCCCGCGTCGCAATATGAAATCGAGGACACCTGGGATGTGGCGGGGCTGGCGGGAACGGGGTCCAAGACCCTGATCCTCAGCAATGTTACCGTGCCGAAATATCGCGTGCTCACATTCCCGGATGCCACAAGCGGTCGCACGCCGGGCGCCAGATTCTATGCCCAAACCGGTCTTTTCAACATGCCGCTTCTGACCGGCATTCCGTCCTGCCTCGCCTCCGCCGCCGTCGGCGCGGCGAAGGGCGCACTGGAGAGCTATGTCGCGTCCACCGGCACCCGAGTCACTCGCGGGGCGGTCGCCGGCGGTAACAGCCGCATGGCGGAATTTGCGACGATACAGCTGCGGGTGGCAGAAGCTGCGGCCAGCGTCGATGCGGCACGCGAGATCCTGCTGCGTGACGTGGCGCGGGCCGAGGAACTGGCAGGTTCAGGCAGCGAATTCATGATCGAGGACAGATTGCTGAGCCGCCGCGGCCAATCCTTTGCCGTCAACCTGGCGCTGCGAGCCGTGGAGGCGCTTAACGCGTCCACCGGCGGACTTGGCCTCAACATGGACAATCCGGTGCAACGGGCCTGGCGGGATGCCAATGCCGTCGGCCGCCATATCAGCATGAACTGGGATGCCGTCGGCACAATGGTCGGCCAGCATATGCTCGGCCTCGAGCCGAAGGGCCAATACTGAAACAAGAACAGGGAGAGAGACATGCAAGGCAAAATCGCGCTCGAGGAACATTTCGCCATTCCGGAAACACTAATGGATTCGGCCGGGTTCGTACCGGGCGATTACTGGACCGAGCTTCAGTCCCGATTGCTCGACATTCAGGACAAGCGGCTGAAACTGATGGATGCGCATGGGATCGAAACCATGATCCTGTCGCTCAACGCGCCGGCCGTTCAGGCCATCGCCGAGACGGGACGGGCCATCGATATCGCCCGCCGCGCCAATGATGCGCTAGCCGAAGAATGTGCCGAGCGTCCCGACCGCTTTCGTGCCTTTGCTGCCCTGCCGCTGCAGGACCCCGAGGCGGCCGCCCGGGAACTGGAGCGCTGCGTCAAGGAGCTGGGCTTCGTCGGCGCGCTGGTCAACGGCTTCAGCCAGCGCGCGGATACCGATGGGCTTCTCTATTACGACCTGCCGCAATATCGCGGCTTCTGGGCGACGGTCGCCGCCCTCAACGTGCCGTTCTACCTGCATCCGCGCAATCCCCTGCCGCAGGACAGCCGGATCTATGAGGGCCACCCCTGGCTGATGGGACCGACCTGGGCCTTTGCCCAGGAAACGGCGGTCCATGCATTGCGCCTGATGGGATCGGGCCTGTTCGACGAGCATCCCAATCTCAGGATCATCCTCGGCCATATGGGCGAAGGCCTTCCCTACATGATGTGGCGCATCGACCACCGCAATGCCTGGGTCAAGGTGCCGCCGAAATATCCGGCCAAGCGCCGCATCGCCGACTATTTCAACGAGAATTTCTACATCACGACATCGGGGAATTTCCGTACCCAGACGCTCATCGATGCAATGCTGGAAATCGGCGCCGACCGGATCCTCTTCTCGACCGACTGGCCCTTCGAGAACATCGATCACGCCGCCGATTGGTTCGATACCACGACGATTTCGGAGGCCGATCGGGCGAAAATCGGCCGGACCAATGCCAAGCTACTCTTCGGGATATGAGGGAGGGCAAGATGGTCGCGAACTATCCGCTTTTCACCGAGGAAAACTCGGTCGAGGCCGTCAATACGCGCATGGGCGGGGATATCGATCCCCGCCTGCGTGAGATCATGTCGACGATCGTGCGTCATCTTCATGCCGCGGTGAAGGAGATCGAGCCGACGCATGAGGAATGGCTGGCGGCGATCGAGTTCCTCACCAGGACCGGTCAGATGTGCGATGAGTGGCGGCAGGAGTTCATCCTGCTCTCGGATGTGCTCGGTGTGTCCATGCTGGTCGATGCGATCAACCATCGACGTCCCTCGGGCGCGACGGAGAACACCATTCTCGGTCCGTTCTACGTACCGGAGGCACCGCGTTATGCGCGGGGGACGAACATCTGTCTCGACGGCAAAGGTGAGCCGCTCGTGGTCGGCGGCTTTGTCAGGGACACCGATGGAAATCCGATCGAAGGCGCGTTGATCGACGTCTGGCAGACCAACGACGACGGCTTCTACGACGTCCAGCAGAAAGGCACGCAGCCGGATTGGAATCTGCGCGGCGTCTTCACTACGGACGGAGAGGGCGGCTATCGGTTTCGTTCCGTCAAACCGCGCTATTATCCGATCCCAGACGACGGGCCGGTGGGTAAGCTGCTGGGGCGCCTCGGCCGGCATCCGAACCGCGCGGCGCATATCCATTTCATCGTCAGCGCCGAGGGTTACGATCCCGTTGTCACGCACATCTTCCCCCCGGATTGCCAATATCTGGATCAGGATGCAGTGTTCGGGGTGAAGGAGAGTCTCATTGCCGATTTCCGGACACGGCAGGAGGACGGCGTGGGTGAGGACCAGGGCCTTAATGCGCCCTATTGGCAGGTCGACTGGGACTTCGTGCTGACAAAAAAGGCTGGGACCTGAGATGAAGGACTTCGTCTACAACGGATTGGCAACGCGCGTGATTTTCGGCACCGACACGCTCAAACAGCTTGCCGATGAGATGAAGCGGCTCGGCATGTCCCGGCCGCTGGTCCTTTCCACGCCTCATCAGAACAGCGAGGCGGAAAGGGTAGCGGACCTGATCGGGACACAGGCCGTGATCTTTTCGGGCGCGGTCATGCATACGCCTGTCGAGGTTACGCAGGAGGCAATGAAGGTTGTCGAGAAAACCGGTGCCGATGGTCTGATCGCAATCGGCGGCGGCTCGACAACCGGCCTTTCGAAGGCAATCGCGCTTCGTACGGATCTGCCGCAGCTCATCGTGCCGACGACTTATGCGGGGTCGGAAATGACGCCCATTCTCGGGCAGACCGAAGATGGCCGCAAAGTCACGCTCCGTGACATGCGCGTACTGCCGGAAACGGTTATCTACGACGTCTCGCTCACACTGGAACTTCCGGTGCATTTATCAGCGGTCAGCGGCCTCAACGCGATTGCACATGCGGTCGAGGCACTCTACGCCCGCGACCGCAACCCGGTGACCAATCTAATGGCAGAGGACGGGATCCGCGCGCTGGCGCGGGCGCTGCCGCAGATTGTCCGTGATAGCCTGAACGTTGAGGCCCGCTCAGATGCTCTCTATGGTGCATGGCTCTGCGGCATCTGCCTGGGTTGCGTCGGAATGGCGCTTCATCACAAGGTTTGCCACACGCTGGGCGGCATGTTCGACCTGCCGCATGCCGAAACCCACAGCGTGATCCTGCCTTACGCGATGCGTTACAACATGCAAGCTGCACCCGAAGCGGCCGCAAAAGTGGCGCGGGCGCTGAGTGTGGAGAATGCCGCAACCGGACTCCGGAACCTCACCCGGGAGATCGGTGCGCCGCTGTCTCTTGCTGCAATCGGCATGCCGGGCGAGCGTATAGGCGAAGCGGCCGCCCAGGCGGTGTCCAATCCCTATTGGAATCCGGCGCCTGTCACCGAACCGGCCATTCGCGCGCTGTTGACGGATGCATTCGACGGCGGTTGGCGCGACTGAACTGTTTCGATCTGCGCGCCACAGTGCGGGCTTTTTTGATTCCAAGCACATCAGAGAAAATCGCCGGCACGAAGACTTCATCTTCTCGACGAAGGCCAGATCGATGTCCGCAATGGCCAGCGTCAGATGGTTCACAAACAACCACCGTTTTGTCCTGAAGGAGCGCAATACAGAGACGTGCGCATCGAACCAGGCGTCTCGAACGTCCTGAACTCGGACACATCATCGCCAGCGACGACATAACTGTAATACTGTAATGGCGTTGTAAGAGCTGCGTCAGCGTTATACTATGTAGCCTGACAAAGTGCACAAGTGCTCAGCGTATAGCCGGAGCCAAAGTCCGGTTGCGCGTTTCAACCCGATGAATAAGTAGCCGCGGATCATGGAACTTATCGTCGCCCTTGGCCTGATCGTTTTCAAGGTCGCGTTTCTGATTGCGATCTTGCTGCTGCTGCCGTTGCCGCTGACCTGGCTGGAACGCAAGATCGCAGGGCACATGCAGCAGCGGATGGGGCCGATGCGCGTGGGGTGGCACGGGCTCCTGCAGCCGGTGGCGGACGGGATCAAGCTCTTAACCAAAGAGGACCACATCCCGGCCGAGGCCGATCGCTTCCTGTTCAAACTGGCGCCAATACTGGCGCTCGCCCCTCCCTTTGTGGTGTTCGTCGCGATCCCCTTCGGCGAAAGCATCTCGGTCCTCGGCGCCGAGATCACGCTCTACGTCTCCAACATGAATGTGGCATTACTCTTCGTCTTTGCGGTGATCGGGATCGAGGTCTATGGCGTCATCTTCGGTGGCTGGGCCGCTAACAGCAAATACGCGGTCCTCGGCAGCCTCAGGACCTGCGCGCAGATGATCAGCTACGAGATTCCGATGGGGTTCGCGGTGATCGGGGTGGTCATGTTGGCGCAATCCATGAGCCTGCTCGACATCGTGCGGGCCCAAACCGATGTCTGGAACATCGTCTACCAACCGGTCGGCTTCTTCGTGTTCTTCGTCGCTGGATTGGCCGAAGCGCAGCGTATTCCTTTCGATCTTTCGGAAGCGGAAGGCGATCTGGGCGCCGGCTTCCATACAGAATACAGCGGTATCCGCTTTGCGTTTTTCATGGTCAGCGAATATGCCATCGTGTTGCTGGTGTCGGTCCTAGTGGTGATCCTGTTTTTCGGCGGCTGGAACGGTATCCTAATCCCCTTGCCACCACTGCTCTGGTTTGTGCTCAAGGTCGCATTCTTCGTCTATGTGTTTATCTGGTTCCGCTTCACTTTCCCCCGCTACCGCTACGACCAGCTGATGGCGATCGGATGGAAAGTCTTGCTTCCTCTGTCGATGGCGAACATAATTATATCCGGTGTACTTTTAGGGGCCACGGCGGCTCCGTAGCGAGGCGGCGATGTCGCGCGCGCAGGACAAAGTTGGAACATGGATTGGTTGGGCGTTCTTCGCCGATCTGGCGAATGCGTTGGTTCTGACCTTCGGCTACCTGTTCTCCAGAACCGTAACCATGCAATATCCGGACAAGGAAAAATGGCTCCCGTACTCACGCTATCGCGGGCATCACTTCCTGACGCGTGATGAAGCGGGCGAGATCAAGTGCGTGGCCTGCGAACTCTGCGCGCGGATCTGTCCCTGCGACTGTATCGAAGTCGTCCCCTACGAGGACGAGAAGGGCAACCGGCACCCGGCGAAATTCGAGATCGACACGGCTCGCTGCCTGTTCTGCGGGCTGTGCGAGGACGCCTGCCCAGCGGATGCAATCGCGCTTGGCCAGCAGTACGAATTTTCGAGTTTTTCCTCAGCCGACCTGGTGATCGGGCGCGACGACCTGCTCGCCAAGCCGGGCAAGGCGGCAACCGGCGGCGGCGTGGTTACCGCACGCCTGAATAAGAAGGACGTGCTCGTCGAGACGAAAGAGATGCAGGGCTACAACTGGTGGCGGAATATCCGGCGAACGTGAACGCGCGCCATCCGTCAAGCCGGAGCGCGCAGACAGGAGGCTCAGATGCTTGTCGGCGAAATCATGAAGAACAAGGGTGTCGGTGTCATCGCGGTCGCTCCCGATCAGACGATGGTGGAAGTCTTGAGGTTGTTTCGCGACAACAATATCGGCTTCGTTGTCGTCAGCCAATCGAACGACGAATACCTGGGTTCGCTATCGGAGCGGGATTGCTGCAATGCGGTGGCGGAATACGGGGCCGAGGCGGCGCTGATGCGGGTCGCGGATGTCATGAACCGCAATGTGGCGACCTGTTCGACACGGGATTTGCTCCCCGTCGTGATGGGGATCATGACCCAGCGGCGTACGCGTCATGTGCTGGTCATGGATGGAGGCGACGTTGTCGGCGTGGTCAGTATCGGCGACGTGGTTAAACATAGGCTCGACGAAGCGCAGCGCACAGAGCAGGATCTGCAGGATTACATCTGCGGGACCAGGTATCACTGACGTCGCCGGCTTGATGTGAGGAGGCTAAAGCGCGTCGCATCAAATTTGATCCATGCGACGCGCTTTAGCCCTTTGTTTTTTTGCATGTCGTTATCCCGGAACCGCTGCACACTTCCGGGCGACACGCATTGGGGCAGGGGAGCTTGCGGGAGGCGCAGCGCCCCGACCCCAAATCTTCAGACCCCACGCCAGATCCGGCTCGTGCGGTCGACCTCAAGAGTGGCATGCACCTTCTGGACCTCCACCGGGCATGGGTATTCACCCCGCCGCATCAAGCCGTTGAGACGCAAGGCTCGATAGTTTTCCGGAACGAAGACGAGGCCCTTGGGAAACCGCCCGTCGACCTTGAGCTGCGCCGTCAGTTCGCCCTGGGCGGACCGCACAATGACCTGATCGCCATCCGAAAGGCCAAGCTGTGCGGTATCCTGCGCGCTCATCGCGACATAGGGATCATTGGCGACCGTGTTCAGGATGTCCGACCGTTCGGAAAGATATCCGTTGTGGAACAGGCAGTCGCCGGTGATCAGCATGAGCCGGTCGGCTGCTGGCGGGACGGGCGGCGGGGCAAAGAACCTGGCCACAGGTGCCGTCGGCGCCGCCTTGGTGAATGCGCCGTCGGCGCCAAGTCCATCCTGCGTCAGCCCCTGGTAGGCGGGAACAAGCCGTGCAATCTCGTCGAAAATTTCGCCTTGCGTCGACGGCCGCAGTGCCTGGTTGCGAAGCGCCGCGACGAAGTCGAAGATCGCCAGATTGCTCCGCGCCTCGAAGGCGGGTTCGCGGAATTTGCGGACCTTTTGGGTCCGGCCCTCGTTGTTGGTGAACGTACCGGTTTCCTCGCCGTAACCTGCCGCGGGCAGGACGACCTCGGCAAGGCCCGCCGTATCCGTGAGAAAGGCGTCCTGCACGATCAGGAGATCGACGGCGCCAAGCGCCCGCGTCACGAAATCCCTGTCGGGATAGGCAATCAGGGGGTCGGTTGCGACGATGTAGAGAGCGCCCATCCGCCCGCCGACGCAGAGCTCCAGAATGGCGTCGAGATCCGCACCGGGTTCAGACGGGATTTCGGCGCCCCAGTTCCGCGCAAGAGTTGTGCGCGCTACATCGTCGGTTACCGCCCGCAGCCCCGGCAGAGCCGCCGGCAGAACTCCCATGTCCCAGGCGCCCATCTGGTTGGCACGGTCGAAGAGGAACTGCATCGTCAGGCCCTTGCCGAGCAGGTGCAGAGCCTGCAGCAGGTTATTGATCTGCTGCAGCGTCGCGCTCGCTTCGGGTGATCTCAGGAGGTCGACGCTGACAAGCACGGTGACGCTGCGGCCTTCCTTGAGCGCGGCGGCGAGACGATCCTGCCCGTCTATGCCGGTTTCCGCCGCTGGCTTGCCGATTGTCGCGCCGATGCTCGCAAGAACGTTGCCCGGCAAGGCCTCACCAACTGCCGCTACGAGACCGGCCACCACAGCCGCAAGGCTCGCCGCTTCTCCGCCCGGCAGCACGCGAACCACCACCCTGGCATCGGCATCCAGACGGGATGGCCGCGCCGAGAGCATGAGCAATCCGGTCTGCCGCCGCCGCACGCCATCCCGCAGCAGGTATTCGGTGACCGGGTTCTCCTCGGTGACGTTGCCGCCGACGACGAGCACGCAGTCGTTGCCGATCACTTCGTCCAGCGGTGCGCGGCTATGGAAGGCTGCCATTAGCGGGCCGAGCGCATCGAAGGGCGTGGACCAGCGTGACGAGCAATCAATGCTGTTGGTGTGGAATGCCGTCCGCATCAGCTTCTGAAACTGATAGAGTATCTCGTTGGGCAGGCGAGGCGAGGCCAGCCCGCCGGCAGCCTTGCCCTCGACGGCCGACAGCCGCTGGCGCAGATAGTCCCCCGCTTCGTCCCAGGAAACCGGAACCAGGGCGCCATCACGACGGATCATCGGTCGCTTGATCCGGTCCCGGCTCGCGACGAAATCGAGGCCGAAGCGTCCCCGAACGCAGAGCACTTCGCGGTTAACTCCCTCGTCCCACTTCGAGCGCACCCGCATGAACTCGCCCTTGCGCGTGCCCACCGTCAACTGACAACCGGTGCCACAATGCGGGCAGACCGTATCGGTCTCGACCAGATCCCAGGGCCGCGCCTTGTAGCGATAGGGGAAGCTCATCAGCGCGCCGACCGGGCAGACCTCGACGCAATTGCCGCACTGGTCGCAGCTTGCGAGACTGCCCTCGAAGCCGGTGACGGCGGTATCCATGCCTTTTTCGACGGTACCCAGGGCGACCGCGCCGACGACCTCCTCACACATCCGGACGCAGCGCTGGCACTGGATGCAGCGGTTGACGTTCATGATGATGACCGGGCTGAGACGGATGTCCTCGGAATGGAATACACGTTTGGGATCGTGAAACTCGCTTTTGCGAGGCCCGTAGGCCATCACCATGTTCTGAAGCTCGCATTCGCCGCCCTTGTCGCAGATCGGACAGTCGAGGGGGTGGTTGGCGAGCAGCATATCGAGCATGGAAGCGCGCGTTTCCTCGATCAGAGCTGTGTTCGCCCGCACCACCATGCCCTCGGTGACGGCGGTGGCGCAGGACGGCTGCAGCCGCCGCTGCCCCTCGATCTCCACCAGGCACATGCGGCAGGAGGCCAGCGGCGGCAGACGCTTCAGATAGCAGAAGGTTGGGATATCGATGCCCAAACGCCGGGCGGCCTGCAGCACTGTCGAGCCAGCCTCAACGTCCAGCGTTTGTCCATCGATCGTAATGCTAACCATACTTCCTCGCAGTCCTGTCGCGGTGCAGGCCTTCAGTGAAAGGGGCACCTGTGCTCCTCGATATGGGCGACGAACTCAGCGCGAAAATGCGCGAGTGCCGCCCGCAACCCCATCGCCGCCCCGTCACCCAAAGCACAAAACGTATTGCCGAAAATGCCCTTGCAGAGCATCTCCAGCTGCTCCAGATCGCCGGCGACACCTTCGCCGGCCTCGATCCGGCGCAGGACCTTTACGACCCAGTTCAATCCTTCCCGACATGGCGTGCACTTGCCGCAGGACTCATGATGGAAGAATTCGATGATCCGGGTCGCGACCTTGACCATGCAGGTCGAGTCGTCGATCACGATGACGCCAGCCGAACCGAGCATCGAGCCGGCGGCAGCCAGCGAGTCGAAATCCATCCTCACCTCCAGCCCGTGCTCCGGTATAACCGGCGCTGAGACCCCGCCCGGGATTACCGCCTTGATTTTGCGTCCCGGCAGCACGCCGCCGGCGTGGTTCTCGACCAGTTCGCGCAGCGGTATGCCCATCGGCAATTCATAGAGGCCGGGTTTGCGCACCTGCCCACTGAGGCAGTAGAGCTTCGGGCCGGGGCTCTTGTCCGGGCCGATGCCCCGAAACCAGTGCGGCCCCCGCATAACGATATGCGGCACGCAAGCGAGCGTCTCGACATTGTTGATCACTGTCGGGCTGGCGTAGAGCCCGGCCACGGCCGGAAATGGCGGCTTCAATCGCGGCTGCGCCCGTTTGCCCTCGAGCGACTCGAGCATCGCAGTCTCTTCGCCGCAGATATAGGCGCCGGCGCCGCAGTGGATGTGTACGGCGAAATTGAAATCCGAGCCCAGAATGTGCTTTCCGAGATAACCCTTTGCATGGGCCTCGGCGATCGCCTGCTCCAGACGACGGATCGCCGTCACATATTCTCCACGAATGTAGACATAGGCGGTTTCGGCCCCAATCGCGTATGCACTTACCGCCAACCCCTCGATCAGTTGATGCGGGTCGCGCTCCATGATGATCCGGTCCTTGAACGTGCCCGGCTCGCCCTCATCGGCGTTGCAGCACAGATATGTCGGCTTGCCGGTCCGCTTCGGCACGAAACCCCATTTCATGCCCGTTGGGAATCCGGCACCGCCGCGGCCGCGCAGGTTGGACCGTTTGACGAGGTCGATAACCTCGTCAGGCGTGTTTTCGCGCAGCACCTTGGCCAGAGCCTGGTAGCCTCCGCCGGCCTCGAAGGTGGAGAGCAGATGGCCATCCCGAACATCGACATTCTTGAGGAGGATCGGTTCGAACATGACGCTATTCTCCCGGCGGTGCTACTGAGGCGAGATCGGCACCAGTCGCTTGCCCCGCCTCGGTTCGCAACCTGTCGAGAAGCGCGTCGATACGCGCGATATCGAGGTCGCCGTGATAGTCGTCGCCGACCTGCATCACTGGAGCCATCTCGCAGGCGCCGAGGCATTCGACGGTCGAAAGCGTGAACAGCAGGTCTGGGGTGGTTTCGCCCGTCTTGATCCCGAGGACCTCCTCCAGATGCCTCAGCAGGTCCTCGGATCTGCACAGCATGCAGGAGACGTTGTCGCAAAGCTGCAGGTGGAACATGCCCACCGGTTCGGTATGGAAGAGCGTGTAGAAGGTCGCCAGCTCGTAGACCCAGATCCGCTCGACTCCGAGAATGTTGGCGACCTCCTCCAGCAGCGGACCCGGCAGATGGCCATGCTCCGTCTGCGCGATCCGAAGCGCGGGCATGATCGCCGAGCGCTGGTCGGGATACCGCGCCGCCGCCTCTTCGATCTTTTCGCGCATGGTCATCACGTCCAAGTCCTCTGCTACTTGTCCACCTCCGCCATCACGGGGTCGAGGCTGCCGAGCACGGCGATCATGTCCGCCAGATAGCGGGCGTTGGTGACCCCGAAGAGGGCCTGAAGATTGACGAACGAGGGTGCCCGCACCTTCATGCGGAACGGTTTCGGCGACCCGTCACTGATGATGTAAAAGCCAAGTTCGCCCTTTGGCGCCTCGATCGCCGAATAGACCTCGCCCTTCGGCACCTTGAAGCCGTAGGCCGACAGGTCGAAATGCTGGATCAGCGCCTCCATCGAGCAGTGCACCCGATCCTTGTCCATCGGGAAGGCGATTGTCGGCATATCGATCTGGAACGGCCCCTCAGGCATCTGGTCGATGCATTGTTCGATGATCCCTATGCTTTCGCGCATCTCGTCGACGCGGCATCGCCAGCGTGCATAGCAATCGCCCTCGTCACGGGTGATGACGTTGAAATCGAGCCGGTCGTAGATCTCGTAGGGCTCATCGCGCCGGATGTCCCAGTCGACACCGGAAGCACGCAGGTTCGGGCCGCTGAGGCCGAGATCGACGGCATCCTCGGCGGAGATCACGCCGATCCCCTTCGTGCGATTGAGAAACACCCGGTTATCTTCGAGCAGTCGCTCATAGTCGCGGATCCGGTTCGGGAAGATGTCGCAAAACTCCCGGATCTTGGGGAAGAATCCGTCAGGCAGGTCTTCGCGCACTCCGCCGACCCGGCAGAAGGAGGTGTGCATGCGCGCACCACTGATCATTTCCAGGAGGTCCATGATCATTTCACGTTCGCGCATGACGTAAAGCAGCGCGGTCATGGCGCCGAGATCCATCGGCAAAGCGCCCGTGATCAGGAGGTGACCGGAGATCCGTGCCAGCTCGGCCATCATCACGCGGATATATTGCGCCCGGATCGGTGCTTCTATGCCGAGGAGTTTCTCCACCGCCAGCGCGAAGGCGAGGTTGTTCGAGGGCGGACAGAGATAGTCGAGCCGGTCCGTCAGCGGGAATATCTGGGTATAGGTGAAGCTCTCCGCCAGTTTTTCGGTGCCGCGGTGGAGGTAACCGATATGCGGATCGACGCGCTCGACGAACTCGCCGTCCAGTTCGAGGACGAGCCGAAGAACCCCATGGGTGCTGGGGTGCTGCGGACCGAGGTTGAGAAGCACTTCCCTGGTCTTGAGCGCTTCGCCCTCAGGCCTGCTGAGCTCGGTGACTTCGGTCATCTCAACGTTCCGGCGTAGAACGGCCTCCCTTACGGAATGCCCCTGGTGGCAAGGTCGGGCTGCGTTGGCGGCGGACCTTCGGCACCGAAGGGGTTCAACTTGTCCTTATAGCCCCTGAGGGGGAAATCCTTGCGCTGGGGAAAGCCCTCGAAGCCCTCCCACATATAGATCCGGCGCAAGTCGGGATGTCCCGCGAACCGGATGCCATACATGTCCCAGGCCTCACGCTCATGCCAGTTGGCGGTGCGCCAGACTCCCGTGACCGAAGGCACTTCAGGAGGATCGCCAAGGCGGCATTTGATGCGGACCCGCCACCTGTTGGGCAGCGAATAGAGATGGTAGACCGCCTCGAACCGCGGCGTTTCGGGATAATGATCGACCCCGCAAACGTCCGAGAGGAAATTGAATTGCAGCGCCGGATGCTCTTTCAGGAACCGGCAGAACTCGACGATCCTCTCGGGCGGAACGGCAAAGGCGTCGATACCGTGCGCAGTGCCGAGGTCCTCGATTGTTTCTCCGAAGCGCTCCATGATCGGAGCGCGATTGAGGGACGGCTCCGCACTCATGATGCTATAACCCGATCCAGAGGCGTGCCGGCGAGTGCCCGCGACCGCTTGATCTTTTCTTGAAGCAGAAGGAAGCCGTGCATCAGCGCCTCAGGCCGGGGCGGACAGCCAGGCACATGCACATCGACGGGCACGAAGGTTTCTGATCCCTGCACCACGGCGTAGGTGTTGTAGACCCCGCCCGAAATAGCGCAGGTGCCCATGGCGATCACCCAGCGCGGTTCCGGCATCTGGTCATAGAGCCGCCGCACGACGGGCGCGAATTTCCGGGTCACGGTGCCGGCGATGATCATGACGTCGGATTGTCTCGGCGAAGGGCGGAAGACCACGCCGAACCGGTCGAGATCGTAGCGGGCGCAACCGGCGGAGATCATCTCGATGGCGCAGCAGGCAATGCCGAAGGTCTCCGGCCACAGCGCCGATCTCCGGCTCCAACTGATGATGCTGTCGGCCGTGGTGAACAGCACGCTGTCGCGGATCGCGTTGTTTACGCCTCCCATTCCAGCGCTCCTTTCAGCCAAGCGTAGGCGAAGCCCACGAGAAGCAGCAATATGAAGATGAACATCTCGATATAACCGACCAGGCCGATCTCTTTCAGGACGACGGCCCAGGGAAAGAGAAACATCGCTTCGACATCGAAAACGACCAGCAGGATCGCGAGGATAAAGAATGGCACCCTGAAGCGGCCCGCCGCCGCCTCGCCCGCTGCGTCCATGCCGCATTCATAGGGCATGTTCTTGGCGGGATAAGGATTGGATGGGCGCAGCAGTGAGGAGACGAACAACGTCACCCCCGTCACCAGAACGACTCCGGCGACCATGAAAAGAACCGGCAAAAATTCCATTGCAGTCATATCACTGCACCGGTCGCCCATCGACCACGCCGCGGCGCGACTTGGGCAATCCTTCCTCTGCCTTCAAGTTTATTCCGTCGGTGTGATCATTGCAAATCCAATCGCTCACCCGCCAAAGACCGAATCTTGGGCAAGCTTCAGAAACCACGACGGAAATAGGCCGATGCCGATGGTGCCGGCAGCGGTGACGGCGAGTGTCGCGCCCACCAGAGGCGTCAGCGCCGGGGCGAACGCCCTCTTCGGCTCGCGCATGTAGATCACCATCACGATGCGGATGTAGAAATAGGCGGCGACGGCGCTGAGCAGTACTGCGATAACCGCCAGCATGACGAAACCACGCTCGACGAGGGCGACCAGCACGTAAAACTTGGCGAAGAACCCGGCCGTCGGCGGAATGCCGGCCAGCGAGAAGAGATAGAGCAGCATCAAAAGCGCCAGCCCCGGATGTGACTTGGCGAAACCCGCATAGTCGTCGATGACCTCGCCCGAGAAATCGCCGTTCCGCATCATGATGACGATGCCGAAAATGCCGAGATTCATGAACGCGTAGATCAGCAGATAGAGCATCACGCTGGCGATCCCATCGGCGCCGCCAGCGGCCACGCCGAAAATGGCGAAGCCGGCATGGGCGATGCTGGAATAGGCCAGGAGGCGCTTGAAATTATCCTGGACCAGCGCCACGAAGCTGCCGAGCGCCATCGTCACCACCGCAATGACGGCGACGATGATCCAGACGTCCGAGGCTGCGACCAGAGGGTTGAGGAACACCCGCAGGATGACCGCGAACCCTGCCGCTTTGGGGCCGACCGACATGAAGGCGGTGATCGTCGTCGGCGCGCCTTCGTAGACGTCCGGAACCCACATATGGAACGGCACCGCGCCCACCTTGAAGACCAGCCCCGCGACGATGAAGACTACCGCTAGCAGCAATCCGGGATCGAGCGGATCGCCGGTCACCGCTGCAGCCATCGCGTCCAGTTGCGTGGTGCCGGTCAGCCCGTAGACCAGTGAAACGCCGTAAAGGAAAATCCCGGTCGAGACCGCGCCAAGGATCACATATTTCAGCGCCGCTTCGTTCGACCGCCGCTCTTGCCGCAGGAAACCGGTCAGCACATAGGTACAGAGCACCATCAGTTCGAGGCCCACATAGATCGACATGAGATCGGTGGCCGACGCCATGATCATCATTCCCGAAAGCGCAAAGAGCAGCAGGACATAGTATTCGCTGCTGCCGATCCCTTCGATATCGGCATATTTTCGCGAGAGGAGGAATGTCAGAACGGAGGCTAAGTAGAACACGAACTTAAAGAAGACCGCGAAGCGATCGGCGACGAACATGCCCGTATAGGCCGGCCGCACCTCGCCCGCCAGCATGAGTGTCGCCAAGGCGGCGATCAGCACGATGGCAAGGGAAGCCCAGACAAGGAAATGTTCCTGTCTCTTTTGTACAAACTGCCCCAGGATCAGCAGGATGCAGGCCCCCGTGATCACCACGATCTCGGGCAGGCTCGCAAGGACCGACTGGAGAAGCGCCGCGGCGGTCATTGGCCGCTCTCCCCACCCTGCACCTGCGCCAGCAGATGTTTCGCCGAGGCATCGATGATGTTGAGAAAGGGTTTTGGATACAGTCCGACCCAGAGCACGAAGACGGTCAGCGGCAGGATCGCAGCGATCTCGCGGGCGTTTACGTCACGTATCTTGAACCGGGCGGTGACGCTCGCCGGACCAAGCGCGACCTTCCCATACATGCCAAGCAGATAGGCCGCGCCCAACAATGCGCCCAGAACGGCGGCCGCGCCGACGGCCAGGTTGGCCGCAAACCCGCCAGACAGCACGAGCAACTCGCCCACGAACGAATTCGTTCCCGGCAGCGCCATCGACGACAGGATGAACAAGGCAAGAAACGTGGTGTAGACGGGTGCTGTCTTCATCAGCCCGCCATAATCGGCGATGCTGCGGGTGTGGGTCCGCTCGTAGATCAGGCCGACGAACAGGAATAGGGCGCCCGTCGTCACGCCATGATTGAACATTTGCAGGATGCCGCCCTCGAGCCCGCGGAGGTTCAGCGCGAAAATCCCCATCGTCACGAAGCCCATGTGGCTGATGCTGGAATAGGCCACCAGCTTCTTGAGGTCGTCCTGTGCCAGCGCGAGCAACCCGCCATAGACGATCGCAAGTGCCGAAAGCGAAAGCATCAGGGTTGAATAATACACCGACGCCTCCGGCAGCATCGGCAGCGAGAATCGCAGGAAGCCGTAGGCGCCCATCTTCAGCAGCACGCCGGCGAGGATGATGCTGCCCGCTGTCGGCGCCTGCACATGGGCGTCCGGCAGCCAGGTGTGGACCGGGACCATCGGCACCTTGACCGCGAAGGCGACCAGGAAAGCGAAGAACAGCCACGACTGGACCCGGAACGGCAAATCCTGTGCTGTCAGAGCGAGAATATTGAAGGTCTCGCCACCGTTGAAATAGAGCACGATGACGCCGACGAGGAACAGGACGCTGCCTGCCAGCGTGTAAAGGAAGAACTTGAAAGCCGCATAGACCCGGCCGTCGCCGCCCCAGACGCCGATGATCAGGTACATCGGGATCAGCATCGCCTCCCAGAAGACGTAAAACAAGAACAGGTCGAGTGCGCAGAAAACCCCGAGCATCAGCGCCTCCATGGCCAGCAGACTGACCATGAATTCCTTCACCTTGCGGTCGATCGCGACCCACGAGGCGAGCACGCAGGTCGAGCCCAGCAGCGCGGTCAGGAAAACGAAGAGCGCACTGATTCCGTCGACGCCAAGCGTATAGGTGATCCCGAGCGCAGGAACCCACGGGCGCGTCTCGGTGAACTGCATCGCGTGGGTCGTGGTGTCAAAACCGACCAACATGGCGATGCAGAGAGCGAGGTCGAGGACGGTGACAGCCAGCGCCATCCACCGCACCGCAGCGTCGCTGCGCAGAAACATCAGAACCGCTGCCCCGGCGGCGGGTGTGAATACGATGAGGCTGAGTAGCGGTAACCCCATGGGACCCCCTACCGCCACGCCACGGCGAAGATGGCGGTGGCCGCGATCACACCGACGATCATCGCCAGCACGTAATGGGTCACGACGCCGGTCTGGAGTTGCCGAAGCCGCCCGCCGCCGCGCAGGATCGAGCGGGCAACGCCGTTCACGACAGCGTCCACCCCGGTCAGATCGATCCGCAATCCCGCCCGTGCCGCCCCATACAGCAGGGGCAGCGCCGCGGTTTCGGACACGTCGCTCACCGCCTTCTCGTATCGCGCCAGCGGTCGTTCGGCGAGCCACATGAAGACCCGCGCGCCCTTGCGATAGAACCAGTCGGTGTCGATGCTGATGGTCTTTTCTGGGTCGAGCGCCCGCAGGAACAGCACGAACCCGAAGGCAGTGAACATCAGCACGCCGAGGCTCTCCGTGACATGGAGGCCAGTGTAAGGTTCGAAGTCGACCGGATAGGGCAGAAGCGCATAAAGCGGCTGCGGGAACACTCCGATCGCAATGCAAAGCACCGCCGCCATTCCCATGGCGACCAGCATGTTGCGCGGCGGCTCCCGCGCCTCCAGTTTCCGGTCGGTGCCGAAAAACATGTAATACGGCAGCTTCAAGCCCGTGTGCAGGAAGGTCCCCGACGATGCCATTGTCAGCGCCAGCACCACCAACGCCCGATGATCCTGTCCGGCAGCGGCGATCACCATCGATTTGGTGACGAAGCCCGAGAAGAAGGGAAATGCCGAGATCGCGAAGGCGCCGACCATGTAGAGCGCCACGGTCAGCGGCATGGTCTTGTAGAGTCCGCCAAGCTCGGTGAGCTTGCGACGGCCGGTGACGTAGATCACTGCCCCGGCACCCATGAACAGAAGCGCCTTGTAGAGGATATGCGCGAAGGCATGGCTGGTGGCGCCGTTGACAGCCATCTCGGTCCCGATACCGACGCCTGCCACCATATAACCCACCTGGCTGACGATGTGATAGGCCAACAGGCGCCGGCAGTCGTTCTCCAATACTGCATAGATGACGCCGTAAAGCGCCATCGCGATGCCGAGCCAAACGAGAAGCTCGGTTCCCGGAAATGCGCGCGCCAGCACATAAACGGCGGTCTTGGTGGTGAAGGCGCTCATGAATACCGCCCCGGTGACGGTTGCCTCAGGGTAAGCGTCGGTCAGCCAGGCGTTGAGCGGCGGCACGGCGGCGTTCAGAAGGAACCCGGCAAGGATCAGGTAGGCGCCGGCGCCCATCCCCCCCTCGATCGGGCCTAGGAGTAGCGAGCCTGTTGAAAGCCCGTAGAGAATGATGCCGCCAAGCAGGACGACGCCGCCGGTGATATGGACCATGAGATACCGGAACCCGGCGCTGATCGCTTGCCGGCCGCCCTGTGCGAAGACGAGATAGGCAGAGGCAAACGCCATGCCTTCCCAGAACAGGTATAGCGTCAGGTAGTCGCCGGCGAATACCACGCCGAGCGCGCTTCCGACGTAGACGAACGCAGCGACGTGCTGGCCGGGGCGAGGCAAGTGCAGCGCGTAGACCGTCCCGATCAGAGCCATGATGGTGAAAACCGTGGCGAAGACGCTGCTCAGCTTGTCGACTTTCGCGACCTGGATTTGCTGCCCGAGGAACGACGCCGCGCCGTAGTTGCCCGGCTGCATCGTAATCACGGCGAAGATCGCCAACGCCGGGACCAGCAACAGATAAGCCTTGCGGATCGATCCACTGAGGAATGGGATCGGCAGAGCGCCGAGAATGAAGAGCAGGGCCGGATGGATGAAGTCAGTCATAGTAATCCTCGCGCCGCATCAGCCCAGCACGATGGCCGAGAAACTTGGAAACGAAGATGAGCAGCACGCAGGAGCCGAAGCCGTAGACGGCCGACCAGCCCGGCAGGCGGTCCCACAGGTATTCGGCGTGTTCGCGGGGAACCAGAAAGTCGGCGATGACGATAAGAACGAGCGCCAGATAGAACAGCCGGCGCCGCTGCTGCGCATATTCTTCGGCACCAAAGAAATCGACCACGCGCTTGATCATCTGACCACTCCGTCCGCCAAGGTGACGAAATAGCCGGGGAAGATGCCCATCAGCACCGACAGGATGGCGGTCGCGACCAGCGGGATCGTGACCATCGGAATTTCCCGAACCGTCGCGGGGCTCTCCTGTGCCTCCGTCCCGAAAAAGGCGAGATAGCTGATTGGCAGGAAATAGGCGGCGTTCAGGACGGAACTTATGAGGAGCACGATCAGGAATGGGATCTCCCCGGCCTCCACCGAACCCCGTGCCAGATACCACTTGCTGACGAAGCCCGCGGTCAGCGGCACCCCGATCATGCCGAGCGAGCCGACGAAGAACGCCGCCATCGTCCAGGGCAGCCTGCGGCCGATCCCAGCCATATCGCTGATGTTGCGCTTGCCAGATGCGCAATAGATTGAACCGGCGCAGAAAAAGAGCGTGATCTTGGAGAACGCATGCGCCGCGATGTGAACGATCCCGCCGACCATCGCGACCGGCGACAACAGAACCGCGCCCAGCACGATGTAGGAGAGTTGGCTGACGGTCGAGTAGGCGAGCCTCGCCTTCAGGTCGTCCCGCGTGAGGGCGTAGACCGACGCCATGAGGATCGTGAACGAAACCAGATAGGCCGTGGCGATACCAAGGCCCAGCTTCCCCACCAGCTCGACGCCGAAGACATGGAAGACCACTCGCAGCACGCAGAACACGCCCATCTTGACCACGGCCACCGCATGCAGGAGCGCGCTGACCGGTGTCGGAGCCACCATCGCGGCAGGCAGCCAGGCGTGCATCGGCATCACCGCGGCCTTGGCGAAGCCAAAGAGATAGCAGAAATAAACGACCGTCAGCAGCAGCGCGGAGGCATCAGCTCCCGCCAGCAGCCCGCCCGTCACAAAGTCGAGCGACCCGGCAATGTGGTAGGTCAGCGCCAGCGCGGCGAGCAGCACGCTTTTCGACGCGCCCATCAGATAGACGATGTACTTGCGGCTGCCCGTCCATCCTTGCTCGTCCTCGTGGTGGTAGACGAGGGGATAGGTAACGAGACTGAGCACCTCGTAGAAGATCACCAGCGTAAACAGATTGGCGGCGAACGCACCCCCGGCCGCGGCGGCCAGACTGCTGGCGAAGCAGGCGAAGAACCGGGTCTGCGCGTGCTCGTTCAAGTGCCGCATATAGCCGATGGAATAGATCGCAGCCACGATCCACAGCAGCGACGAGACGGTGGCAAACACCATGCCGAGCGCATCGACCCGGAAAGCGAAGTCAATCCCCGGCAGGATCTCGAACAGGCGCAAATCGATCGTCCCGCCCGCCAGCACGGTGGGCGCCATCGAGGCGACAATCGCGAACATGGCGATCGCGGCCAACGGCGAGACGACATCGCGGAGTTTCTCGCGGTTGTTCAGAAGGAGAATCGCAAGGGCCGCCAGACCTGCGACGGCAACGGCAAGCAGCGGCCGGATCGATATCACCGGGTCCAAACCGCTATCCTTTCATCATGGTCACGTCGTCGACCTTGAGGGTGGACTTGTTCCTCACGAGGGCGACCAGGATACCGAGGGCGACGGCAACCTCCGCCGCGGTGATTGCGATGACGAAGATCGCGAAGATCTGCCCGCGGAAATCGTCGTAGTAATGCCCGAAAGCGATGAAGTTGATATTGACCGAGTTGAGTAAAAGCTCCAGCGACATGAGCACCACCAGAATATTGCGCCTGATCAGTACACCCGCTGCTCCGATCACGAACAGGACCACTCCAAGCACAATATACCACCAGAGCGGAACCATCACTCCTGCTCCTTCCGCGCCAGCACGATGGCGCCGATCAGGGCCGCCAAAAGGATCACGGAGGCGATTTCAAACGGCAGGAGATAGTCGGCGAAAAGTGTCGTGCTGAGCTGCCTGATCTGATCGCCGCCGCGCATGGCGACAGGTTCGATGACCGAAAAGCGGTTACTCCAGAGCACCAGCACAAGCATCTCGACCCCAAGCAGGCCGACCAGCACCAGAGCCGACAGGTTGCCGCCCGGCAAGAACCGCTGCAACACCGCTTCGCGCACATCGATCATCATGATCACGAACAGGAACAGGACCATGATCGCGCCGACATAGACAAAGATCTGGATGACCGCGAGGAACGGCGCCTCGAGCAAGACGAAGATGGCCGAGATATTGAGGAAACACGCCATCAACGCCAATGCGCTGTGAACCGGATTCCGCGCCAGGACCACCGTCAGGGCGGTGATCACGGACACCGCAGCGAACAGAAGAAAGAACCCCTGATCCATCGACGCCGACCCTCCGACGCGAACTGTCACTCGGCGCGAGATAGCCGGCTCTGAGATCGCGCCGCAACTTCAGATGCGTTCGCAAATTGTGCCTTAGTATCGGATTTTTCACAAGGTTATTGTCGAGCCTGTCGGTACCGAGTTTGGTTACGGTGTAGTGAGAAACTACTTCCAATAACACCGGTTACTCGCCCGAAATTACAAGTCTCCGTGGTTTCACGCCCCCGCAACCAAAGAAATAGTCCGCAGTGCGGGTCTCTGGCACAAAGACTTCATTTTCTCGAGGAAGGACGCATCGTCCTTATCCCTCGCGAAAACAGCTGAGACCGGTTTGCGGATCGAAGAGATGCATCGCCTCCTCGTCGAAGAAGAGGGTGAGCGTTTCGTTGTCCCGGATCGGCGTGCGCGGCGGCAAACAGGCCATCAGCCGCTGATTTCCGGCAAGGGCGGTGACGACGAGTTCCGGGCCGGTCAGCTCGGCGACCTCCAGGCTTGCCTCGAGCGACGGGCCGGGGCCGTCCGTGCGAAGGGCCTCGGGGCGGATGCCGAGGATGAGTTCGCGGCCATTGACGGCGGCTTCGGCGAAGCGGGTCGGCAGGGGCAGGCTGGCATCGGAACCTGCAATCGCTAGCCGGCCATCGCGCACTGTCGCTTTCAGCAGGTTCATCGGCGGCGCGCCGACGAAGGTGGCGACATAGAGCGTTGCCGGATGATTGTAGATTTCCTCAGGTGTGCCCAGCTGCTCGATGCGGCCGTCGCGCATGACGGCGATGCGGCTTGCCAGCGTCATCGCCTCGATCTGGTCATGGGTGACATAGACCACCGTGGTCTTCAGCATCTGATGCAGCCGCTTGATCTCGGTGCGCATCTCCATGCGCAGCTTGGCGTCGAGATTGGAGAGCGGTTCGTCGAACAGGAAGACCTCGGGCTTGCGCACCAGCGCGCGGCCGATCGCCACGCGCTGGCGCTGACCGCCGGAGAGCTGGCTCGGTTTGCGGTCGAGGAGGTTTTCGATCTGCAGGAGCTTGGCGGCATCGCGCACGGCCTTGTCGCGCTCGGGCGCCGGGACCTTCCGCATTTCCAAGCCGAAGCCGATGTTCCGGTGCACCGTCAGATTGGGATAGAGCGCGTAGGATTGAAAGACCATGGCGATGTCGCGGTCTTTCGGGTGCACGCCAAGCACCGAACGCCTGCCGATCCTGACGTCGCCGCTCGTCGCCTCGGCAAGGCCGGCAATGATGTTGAGCAGGGTGGACTTGCCGCAGCCGGAGGAGCCGAGCAGCACGAGGAACTCGCCGCTTTCCAGCGAAATGTCGATGCCTTTCAGCGTCTCCACCTCGCCATAGGTCTTGCGGATGTTTTCGATGTCGAGCGCGCTCATGACACGGCCTCCTGAGGAGACGATGGCTCACCATAGCTGCGGGGAAGGGTGGAAATGGCGCGCGAGGCGACTTGTGTCCCAGCCGCCAGGCAAGAAGCCAGCGGCTTGCTATCCGCCAATGCTGCCAGGAAGCCGGCGTTGAAGACATCGCCGGCGCCGATCGTATCGACGACCTTGACGACGGGTGCAGGCACCGACGCCGGCAGGCCGTCCGGCCCGATGGCGATGGCGCCGTCCGGGCCGCGCTTGACGACGACGATAGCGCCCTCCGGCATATGCGACCTGATCTCACGGGCGGCTTCGATAGGATCGGCGATGCCGGCAAGCGTCGTCGTCTCGACCTCGTTCAGGAGCGCAATGCCGCTGCGCGAAAGCCAGGCGCGGGCGGCGGCGCAATTTTCTTGCGTCCAGCCGTCGAGCGGCCAGCCGGTATCGAGTGCGACGATGATGTCGTGGCTGTCGGCCCAGTCGAAGAAAGCGTCATATTCGCTAGCCAGGTCGTCGGTCAGAAAGCCGCCGCAGAGAAGCGCGTAACCGCCGCGCAGTCTTTCGCCGTCGATGACGGCGAAGACGTCGGCGAGGCTGAAGCGCGGCAGGTGGCCGGTCGTCGTGAAGAAAGTACGCTCGCCGTCCGGATGGGTGATGCCGACGGAAAGCGTCGTTTTCTCGGGGCGCACCGGCCACTTCTCGGAACGCCAGCCGAAGGCTTCCGCCAGCCAGCGGCCGAACTGGTCGCTGCCGATATTGGCGGCGATCTCGAATTCGATGCCGAGCGCCTGCCAGGCGAGAGCGGTGTTGCCTGCCGATCCACCAACTCTCAGCTCGTCATGATCGACGATGATTTCCGTGCCGGCCTTCGGCCAGGGGGCGGCCGGTCCGAGGATGAGATCGACATTGACGTTGCCGATGACTGCAAGCGGCCGCATTCATTCACTCCGGGTAATCTTGGTGGAACGGACCGGCGTTCCGGCATTGTCCACGCGGGTTTCGGCAAAGGCGATCATTAGCCGTTGGGCAACCGGCAGCATGGCGAAGATCGCGGCAAGGCCCGTCGCCGGCGCAAAACGGATCGTCGCCGCCCCGGTGACGGGGGCTTCGCTCGAGGCGTCGAACAGGATGACAGGCGCGCCGGTCTCGACGGCGGACACCGCCATGGCGGTGACGAGGCCGGCCGTCTCGTCGAGGCCGCGGAACAGCACGACGCCGATCTCCGGCCCCAGCATCTCCATCGGGCCATGGCGCAGCTGGCCGCCTTCGAGCGAGAAGCAGGGGCGGCGCGAAAGCTCCGTCAACCCGAGGGCTAATGCCTCGGCGACACCTTGCAGGCGGCGGCCCGAGGTAACGACGGTCACGACGTTTTCCAGGGCGGAGAGTGCCGCTGAGATGTCATGGTCTTCGGGCGCCTTGAGGACGGCAAGTGCGGCCGCGGGATCCTCGCCGAGGGCAGCCAAGATCGCGAGATGCAGGGCGAAGGTCACTGTCAGGCTGCGGGTTGCGGCAAAGGCAAGCTCTGTGCCGCCGCTGCCGACCAGCGGCGGGGCGGTTTTGGCAAGGAAAGAGCTGCCTTCAAGTGTCAGGCCGAAGGTTTCCTCCGTGCCGCCGGTCTCGTCGAACCAGCGCAGGACTTCGGCGCTTTCGCCGGATTGTGAGGTGACGAAGATTGTCCTGCCGGCGATCGGCAGCGGCTGGCCGAGCTGTTCGGAGAGCGGCAGGGCGACGGCATCGATGCCGAGCCCACGGTAGAGCGGCTCGACCGCGCGGTTGACCGCATGCGAACCGCCCATGCCGAGCAGAAGAAGCCGGCCGGTTTTCTCAAGCGAGGCGGCGGCTCTTGCCGCCATCGGCGCCGCGGCTTCATAAGAGGCGAGCGCATCGGCGTGCTGGCGCGCCATCTCGCGGTCGATCGCCGCAAGTCCGGCGGGCCGGTTTCTTTGTGTTGTCATGTTCATCCCTTGACGCCGCCGCTGGTGAGCCCTGAAATCAGGGCGCGTTGCATGACGAGACCGATCAGCACCGGGGGCAGGGCGGCGAGCACGCCTGCCGTGGCGATCAGTCCGTAATCGGAAACGCGCCCGCCCGCGAGATCAGCAATGGCGACGGTCAGCGTCTTGGCGCGCTGGTCCGAGGTGAAGAGCAGCGCATAGAAGAATTCGTCCCAGGCCAGCAGGAATGCGAAGAGGCTCGATGTCGCGACTACGGGGGCTGCGAGCGGCAGCGTGATGATCCTCAGCGTCTGGAACAGGCCGGCACCGTCGATCATCGCGGCGGATTCGATCTCGCGCGGGATGGAATCGAAGCCCGATTTCATCAGCCAGGTGGTGAACGGCGCCAAGATGGTGAGATAAACGAGGGCGAGGCCGAAGACGTTGTTCAGCATGCCGAGATGGGAGAGACTCATATAGAGCGGCACGGCGAGCGCCACCGGCGGCAGCATGTAGGTGGCGATCACCATCGACAGTGACCAGCCGACCGAAGGCGTGCGCGACACTGCCCAGCCGGCCGGAATAGCGAGCGCGATGGCGGCGATGGTCGCCATGCCGGCCACCTCGATGCTGTTGCGCAGCGAAGAGGTGAAGGCGGCGCCAGCGCTGTTTTCCAGTGTCGACAGCAAGAGCTGGTATCGCGAGAAATCCGCCGCCTGCGGCCACCAGCGCAGCGGCTTTGCCGCAAGGTCGGCGGCCGGCGAGATGCTCATGATGAAGAGCCAGAGGATCGGCGCCAGGATGACGGCGGCAAGCAGCAGCGCGCAAAGATGAATGAAAGCGGAAAAGAGCGGGCTTTGACGTTCCATCAGGCGGCACTCCCGGCGGTCTTGCGCACCAGGGCGGCGTAGCCGACGGCGAGCAGCGTCACCAGCAGCGTGACGATCAAGGCCAGCGACGCGCCCGAACCTGCCCGCTGGAAGGAGAAGGCTTCCTGGTAGACGAGGATCGACAGCGTGCGGGTACTGTTGGCCGGGCCGCCGCGGGTCATGACCCAGATGATGTCGAATACCTTGAAGGCTTCGATCGTGCGCAGCACCAGCGCCACCATCAGCGGGCCGGCGAGATAGGGCAGGATGACGAAGCGGAAGCGGGCGAAGGGGCCGGCGCCGTCGACGAGGGAGGCGGCGGTGATATCGCGCGGCACGGCCTGGAGTGCGGCAAGCGCGATCAGCGCCACCAGCGGAAAATTCTTCCAGCAGTCGGCGACGATGAGGGAGGCGAGCGCCGTGCCGGGCTCGCCGAGCCAGGAGCGATAGGCGTCGAGCAGGCCGAGCTGCGTCAGCGCGGCGTTGAGCGCACCGTATTCCGGATTGTAGATCAGCCGCCAGAGTGTGGCGTTGACCACGGTCGGCAGCGCCCAGGGCAGGATCATCAGGGCGCGCAGTGCGGTGCGGCCGCGGAACTGCTGGTTCAGTAGCAGCGCGGCAAGCACGCCGATCACCATTTCGGCGGCGACCGAGACGATCGCAAACCAGGCTGTCGTGACGAGCGTGCGCTGGAAACTCGAGCCGGAGAGCATCTTCACGTAATTGTCGATGCCGACGAAATTGCCGCCGGTGCCGACGAGCTTCGCATCGGTGAAGGAGAGGCCGACGGTATCGATGAGCGGCCAGCCGATGACTGAGATCATGACCACGAGAAGCGGCAGCATCAAAAGCCACGCGCGGGTTGTCAGCCATGTGCCCGACATCGAGGCGACCCTTCTTCATTCACAGGTTTGGGAGGCCGGGCGACGGCAGGCGCCGCCCGGGGTTCATGCCGGGCTCAGAGGCCGCTGTTTTCGGCGGCCGACTTCAGCGCGTCCTCAGGCGTGGATTGGCCGAGCAGCGATTCCTGGATCGCCTGCTGCAGCGCCGTCGAAAGCTCCTGATATTTCGGCGTCGTCGGGCGCGGATACATGGCGGCAAGACCGATTTTTGCAGCGGAAATCAGCTCTTCCTGGCCCTTGGTGACACCAGCATCCTCATAGGAGGAGGCCCAGATCGGCAGGCTGAGCTTGGCGTAGGCGTTCTGTGTGGCCTGCGAGGTCATGAAGGTGATGTATTTCCAGGCCTCGTCGGGATGCTCGCTGGCCGAGGTGATGCCGAGGCCCATCGAGCCGTTGACGGCCGAAGCCTCGCTCTTGCCGGCGACGCCCGGCGCCGGCACGACGCCGACCTTGCCCGCGACCTTGCTGTCCTTCGGATCGTTGGCCATGTTGTACATGTAGGTCCAGTTGAGCGCGAAGGCGGCATCGCCGTTCTGGAAGACCTTGCGGACGTCCTCTTCCAGGAACTCCTTGGAGTTCGGATTGGTCAGGCCTGACGTATAGCTGGCCACCATATATTTCAGGGCATCAAGGCCGCCACCGCTCTGGAAGGCAGGTTTGCCGTCCTTCAGAAGATCGCCGCCATAGGCGCTGACCAGCGTGGTGTAGTCGCAGATTGCCGCTTCGGCCTGCGACCAGCTCCAGGCGATCGGGGTGGCAAGCAGGCCCTTGTCCTTGATCGCCTTTGCCTGCTCGGCCAGCTCGTCCCAGGTCTTCGGCGGCGCCTTGATGCCGGCCTTCTCCAGGATTTCCTTGTTGTAGAACAGATATTTGGTGTCGAGGATCCAGGGCATGCCGTAATATTTGCCGTCATACTGCACGGTGGTCCAGGCGCCCGGCAGCACGCCCTTCTTCATCTCGTCGGTGATGCGGGAGGAGACGTCGACCAGCACCTTGTTGGTGGCGTATTCGGCCGGCCAGATGACGTCGAAAAGGACGACGTCGTAACCGCCACCGGAACCTTGCGCCAGCACGGTCTTGTCGTGCAACCCCTCATAGGGAACGAATTCGAGATTGACCTTGATGTCGGGGTTCGCCTTGGCGAAAGCGTCGGTCATGGCGCGCACATCGGCCTCGCTGTAAGCGGCCTGCGCCATGAACAGCGCGTTCAGCGTCGTCTCGGCGAAAGCATGCGGGGCAAGGGATGCGCCGATCAAGGCCGCACCCAAAAGCGTCTTGTTCAAGGATTTCAGCATTGCAGCCTCCAGTTTTTGACATTTACGCATGGCCGAGGGCGGTTTTTCCGCCATCGGTTTCGAGAAGGCACGCGTGACATAAAACCGTGCCGGTCCGTTATCTCGGAGCGTCGTTGGAGGCCCTGGGCGGGCTCCTGCGTTCCCTGGAACTCTACGGTCCCTTATTAAGTCAAATGTCTTGACTTATTACTTCGCCAACATTCTACTGGAGTCAAGAGGCAATTGCACATGAATGACGTCAGGCCGATCCGGGCCAAGAGCGGCACCAATCACGAAGGCACCAGCGCGCATAACAGGCGTGTGATGATCGATGCCTTGAGGATCAACGGTGCGCTCTCGCGCGCCGATCTGGCGCGGGCGACGCGGCTGACCAAGCAGACAGTGTCCAATATCATCGAGGAGCTGGAGCGCGACGGTCTCGTCAGTTCGCAGGAGGCGGTGCGGAAGGGCAGGGGCCAGCCCTCGACGCCTTATCGGCTTGTTCCCGAGGGCGCCTTCGCGATCGGCCTGCAGATCGACCGGCATGTGACGCGGGCGGTTGCCGTCGATCTCGTCGGCAATGTTCTCGTGCGCGATGAGGCCGGCCTCCCGGCCGGAGGCCCGTCGGAAGGGACGAAGGTCATCCTCGATCTCGTTGCCGGCGTGCGTGCAGAACTTGCCGGGATCGTCCAGCAATCGGAAAAGCGGCTGGTCGGCCTCGGCGCCGCCATGCCCGGACCCTTCGGCGTCGCCGGCAGCGGCGACGATCCCTGGATGATGGAGGCCTGGCAGAAGTTTCCGCTGCTGGAAACGCTGACCGCCGGCACCGGGCTCGATGTCGGCCTGCAGAACGATGCGGCGGCGGCCGCGACTGCCGAGCGTATGGTGGGGGCCGCCCATGGTCTCGACCATGCCGTTTGCCTGTTCGTCGGCTACGGCATCGGCGCCGGCCTCATTCTGAACGGCGAACTCTATCGCGGCGCCAACGGCAATGCCGGCGAGATCGGCATGGCGCTGCTCTTTGCCGACGGCAAATCAACGCCGCTCGAACATCGCGCTTCGCTCGCCTCGCTCTACCAGCACCTGTCGATCGATCCCGCCGATCCCGATCTGCATGCGCACATCAACGACCTCGCCTCGAGGGGCGATCCAGGCATCGATACCTGGATCGAAGCGGCGGCGGCGGACCTGCGCTGGAGCATCCATCTCGTCGAAACGGTCTTCGATCCGCAGACGGTGATCCTCTGCGGCAGCGCCCCCGAAGCGCTGGTGAACCGGTTGATTGCCGCCATCGGCCCGCTGCTGCCCTCGATCGCCGAACGGCGCGGCCGGACGCTGCCGCGCCTGCAGCCCGGCATGGCCGATCCATGGTCAGTGGCGCTCGGTGCTGCCGCCGGACCGATCAGCCGCGCATTCGACCCCCATTTTGCAGCAATTTTGAAGGATTCCCTCTAATTTAGGGGCTGAAACCGGGCGTTGCACAGCAGTGCAACGGCAAAACGAGGACGTTTTTTGCAAGTTTCGATATGACGGAGCAATGAATAGGTGAGCTATTCCAAAATATTAGTAAATATTAAATACTCTTTGAAATTGTACTTTCCTGAATATAGATGCGTGCATCTGTAAATATATTTGCAGATCGCTCGGCGCTGATCTAAATATTTCCTCTAGGAGTTGTGAACAACAACCGTGTGACGATTTTGTGACGACTGGATTTCGGTCATTTCATGTCATGTAATATTCATTGGCCGCGGCAATTTGAACCAGCTAATAGGGCGTGCGCTGAAAGTGCGCGTCCCTTTTACGTTCGAGGTTCTCATGCAAGCCAAGCTTCTCGGCGCCGTTGGCGCCCTTCTCGCTACAGCGTTTCTTGCTGGCCCCGCTGCCGCCGCCGAAAAGACCAAGATTGACTTCTGGTTCGGTAATTCCGGTGACATCGCAAAGCGTGTCCAGGAACAGTGCGATCGCTTCAACCAGTCGCAGGCCGACTACGAAGTCGTCTGCACCAGCCAGGGCAGCTACGACGCTTCCCTGCAGAACACCATCGCCGCCTTCCGCGCCGGCAAGCAGCCGACCATCGCCCAGGTTTCCGACGCCGGCACGCTCGACATCATGCTTTCCGGCGCCTACTACCCGGCAAACAAGCTGATGGCCGACATGGGCTACACCGTCGACTGGAACGATTATTTCTCGGGTATATCAGGCTACTACGCCACGTCGAAGGGCGAGATGTATTCCTTCCCCTTCAACTCCTCGACCGCTTTGCTCTACTGGAACAAGGACGCCTTCGCCAAGATCGGCAAGGACCACGCTCCGGCGACCTGGAAGGAAGCCGGTGAGGACTTCAAGGCTCTGAAGGACGCCGGCTATGCATGCCCGCTCGCCTTCGACATCTCCAGCAACGAAGTCTGGCAGTACATCGAGCAGTTCGAAGCCGTCAACGGCGAGCCGATCGCCACGAAGAAGAACGGTTTCGAAGGCCTCGACGCCGAGCTGGTCTTCAACAAGAACCCGCTTCTCGTCAGCTACATCAAGGACCTCAAGTCCTGGTACGACAACAAGCTCGCCGTCATCAAGAACAAGGCCGTCGGCCAGACCTTCGTCGAAGCCTTCGCAGCCGGCGATTGCCAGGTCATCCTGACCTCGGTCGGCGACCACGGCAATGTCGGCCGCACCGCCAAGCAGGGCATGAACTGGGGCGTTGCCATGCTCCCGACCTATGGTGACGCAACCCGTCACAGCTCCTATGTCGGCGGCGCTTCGCTCTGGGTTCTGAAGGGTCATTCGGACGCCGAGTACAAGGCTGCCGCTGCCTTCTTCAATTTCATCGCGAAGCCGGAAGAAGCTCTGACCTGGTCGACCGTTACCGGCTACATCCCGGTTCGCAACTCCGGCTTCGAATATCTGAAGAAGCAGGGCTTCTACGACAAGGCGCCTTACTCCGGCCGTGAACTCGCCATTCAGAGCCTGACCGCTTCCCCGGCTGGCGACGCAGCCGCCAAGGGCATCCGTCTCGGCGGCCTGCTACAGGTCCGCACCGAGATCGCCAACGGCCTACAGGCGATCTTCGTCAACAATGCCGACGTCCAGGCCTCGCTCGACTCTGCTGCCGAACGCGGCAACCAGCTCCTGCGCCGCTTCCAGCAGACCTACAAGAACGTTCAGCTCCCCTGATCGCCTGATTGAGCCGCACCCGGCCCGCCTTACGCGTGCCGGGTGCGTCTTTGTAAGTTCTCCCAACCAGTCGCGGATGCGCGCTGCCGCCCGCGCCTGAAGTCAAACCAGGGCGAAAACGACCACCCATGGAAAAGCGCGTCACTTTCTCCTCGACGACGATCGGCCTCCTCTTCGCATTCCCGATGCTGTTGCTGATCTTCGTCTTCTTCTACTGGCCAAGCGCGCAGGCGCTTTATTGGGCTTTCACGCTCGAACAGCCATGGGGCGGCGGCAATGCCTGGGTCGGCTTCGACAATTTCAAACTGCTGCTCAGCGATCCGATCTATTGGGAATCGATCACCCGCAGTATGGTTTTCGGCTTCAGCTCGACGATTATTGCCATGGGGCTGGCGCTCATCCTGGCGCTTTTGACGGATCGTGAACTGCGCGGCCACAAGATCTACCGGTCGGTTTTCATCTGGCCCTACGCGATCGCCGCGCCCGCTCTCGGGCTGGCCTTCCGCTTCATCCTGGCGCCGGAGGCCGGCCTTCTCTCGGTCATCAACCATGTCTGGCCCGGCCTCTGGAATCCCGCGCTCGACGGCAAGGACGCGATGATCGCCGTCATCGTCGCCTTCTCCTGGAAATATATCGGCTATAACTTCATCTTCTTCCTCTCGGCTCTGCAGGGCATTCCACGCTCGCTGATCGAAGCGGCGGCCATGGATGGGTCCGGGCCGCTGCGCCGCATGTGGGACCTCCAGCTGCCGCTGCTGACGCCGACATTGTTCTTCCTGCTCGTCATCAACATCACCGAGAGCTTCCAGGATTCCTTCGGCATCGTCGACGTCATGACGCAGGGCGGCCCGGCCCGAGCGACGGAGCTCATGGTCTACAAGATCTATTTCGACGGCTTCCGGGGCCTCGATTATTCGGGCGCTGCGGCGCAATCGATCATCCTGATGCTGCTCGTCGTCATGCTCACCATCTTCCAGTTCCGCTTCATCGAGCGGCGCGTGCACTACAAGTGAGGTCGCGGACATGATCGAACGCACGCCGATATTCAACTTCATCTGCTACACGCTTCTGGCGCTCGGCATGGTGATCGCGCTTCTGCCTTTCGTCATCGTCATCATCGCATCGACGCTCGATCTGGAGACGGTCAATCGCGTGCCGCTGCCGCTGACGCCGGGTTCGCATTTCTGGGAAAACGCCCGGGAGGCCTGGGTGCGCGCCGATCTCGGCACCAAACTGCTGCACAGCATCATCTTCGCGACGTCGGTCGCTGCCGGCAAGGTCATCCTTTCCGCCATGGCAGGCTTCTCGATCGTCTATTTCCGCTTTCGCGGCCGCTATGTGATTTTCTGGATCATCTTCATCACGCTGATGCTGCCGCTCGAAGTCCGCATCGTTCCGACCTATTCGATTGCGGCCAACGCACTGCAGCCTTTCCAGACGATCCTCGATGTCACCGGCATCAGCTGGCTCGTGGCCCAGATCACCGGTATCCAGATCAAGCTCGAATGGGGTCTGCTGAATTCCTATCCCGGCCTGGTTCTGCCGTTGGTCGCAACCGCGACCGGCACCTTCCTTTACCGGCAGTTCTACCTGACGGTTCCGGACGAACTTGCCGAGGCCTCGAAGATGGACGGATCGGGCCCGGTCCGGTTCTTCTGGGACATTCTGGTGCCGCTGTCGCGGCCAAACATGATCGCACTGTTCACGATCATGTTCGTCTGGGCCTGGAACCAATATCTGTGGCCGCTGCTGATCACCACCGATCCGAATTTCGGCATTGCGGTGACGCAGCTCAAGACGCTGATCCCGTCCGAATTCGGTCTGCCCGATTGGAACGTCGCCATGGCGGGTACTCTGATCATCATGTCGCCGCCGCTGGTGCTCGTCATCCTGATGCAGCGCTGGTTCGTGCGCGGCCTTATCTCCACCGAGAAGTGAAGGAACAGTCCTGTGGCACCGATCTCAATCCGTGATGTGAAGAAGAGTTACGGCAAACATCCCGTGGTTCACGGCGTCGATCTGGAGATTAAATCCGGTGAATTCGTTGTCATCCTCGGCCCGTCCGGCTGCGGCAAGTCCACGCTCTTACGCATGATCGCCGGCCTCGAGGAAATCAGCGGCGGCGAAATCGCCATTGACGGCCGCGTCGTCAACCAGCTGGAGCCGCGCGAGCGCGGCTGCGCGATGGTGTTCCAGAACTATGCGCTCTATCCGCATATGACCGTTGCCGAGAATATCGGTTATGCCTTGAAGGTGGCTGGCGTTGCGAAGGCTGAGCGACAGCGACGCATTACCGAGGTCGCCAAGGCGCTCAGCCTCGAACCTTTCCTCGACCGCCGCCCGGCCGCTCTTTCCGGCGGCCAGCGCCAGCGCGTCGCCATGGGCCGCGCGATGATCCGCGAGCCGAAAGTGTTCCTCTTCGATGAGCCGCTGTCGAACCTCGACGCCAAGCTGCGCATCGCCATGCGCGCCGAAATCCGCCGGCTGCACCGCCGCCTCGGCGCCACCTCGATCTTCGTCACGCATGACCAGACCGAGGCGATGACGCTGGCCGACCGGCTGGTGGTGATGAACGGCGGCAGGGTCGAGCAGGTCGGCACGCCGGAAGAGGTCTATCATCATCCGGTCTCGCGCTTCGTCGCCGGTTTCGTCGGCACGCCGGCGATGAACCTGCTCGAAGGCACGATCAACGACGAGGGCGTCTTCGTCTACGATCAGAGCCGCAAGATCGCGCTGCCGCGCGAACGCGCCGCGAGCCTGAAGGGCAAGCGCGTCGTGCTCGGCATGCGCGCCGAGGCCGCGCGGCTGGTGGCGCCGGATGCGCCCGGCGCCCTGATCGCGACGGCCGATTTCATCGAAGAGCTCGGCGCGAGCCGCGTCGTTCATGCCGATTTCGACGGGCTGCCTTTTGCCGTGGCGCTGACGGATGCGGTGAGCGTGAAATCGGGCGATCCGATCGGCATCGCGATCGACCACAACGCGATCCACCTCTATGCTGCCGATACCGGCCGGATCATCGAGAACCCTGCCATGAGCAGCGCCGCCACGGTTCACGCGTAATGGATATCAGCGATGGATCGGGTCGATCCAGGGGACGTCTTCCGGCTTCTCGACCGGCTCGATATCGAGATTGACGACGACGGGCTCCTGGCCTGAGCGGACGAGCACGCATTCCAGCGTCTCGTCGCGGCTGGCGTTGATCTCCTGATGCGGCACGTAGGGCGGGACATAGATGAAATCGCCGGGGCCGGCCTCGGCGGTAAATTCCAGATGCTCGCCCCAGCGCATGCGGGCCTTGCCCTTGACGACATAGATAATGCTTTCGAGATCGCCGTGATGATGGGCGCCGGTCTTGGCATTGGCATGGATCGTCACCGTGCCGGCCCAGATCTTCTCGGCGCCGGCGCGGGCATTGTTGATCGCGGTGGCGCGGTTCATGCCCGGCGTCTGCGCCGTGTTGGGATCGAGCGAATTGCCGGGAATGACCTTGACGCCATGTTCCCGCCAGTCGATGTGAGAGTGCTCGTGGTCGCCGCTCATGCCTTGCCTCCGCCTTCGATATAAACAATCTAGGTGGGCGCGGCGCGGCGGCCAAGCGGATTATCTTCGTGCATCAGGAAAGAGTTCACCCGATGAGCCACCTCCCGCAGATCGATTACGACACCGCTTCGCAAGAAGTTCGCGCGGCGCATGATGAAGAGATCAGGCTGCGCGGGCGCATGACCAACATGAAGCGGACCCTCCTCCATTCGCCGGTCGCCCATCGCATCTATGCCGAGTGGTTCACGCTGCGGGCCGAACTCGATCCTGTGGTCAGCGACCGGGAGATCTGGATCTTCTCGCATGCGATCTCGAAAGCGGCGAAATCGAAGATCGCCATCACCTTCTTTCGCCGGGCGCTGATAAACAAGGGTTCCGACCCCGATGCACTGGCGCTTTCCGAAGCGGAGGCCCTGCTCGATGCCTTCGGCAGGGCGATCGTCGCCGATTCCAACGCCGTTCCGGCCGAGCTCTGGGCGAGGTTGAAAAAGCGTTACGAGACCAAGGCGCTGGTCGATCTCGTCGCCTTTGCCGGTATCATGCTGGCGACCGCCGTGTTCAACAATGTCGTCGAGGTCGAGTTCGATCCTGAACTCGAGGCCTTCGCAGAGGGCGCCGGCCCGGCCTGAAGCGAGTCGCAATCTTTCGGATCGCTGCTCTCGCTTTAGGTCTTTGTCTTACGCATGTCGTTGCCGCAAAACCGCTGCACACTTTTGCGCGACATGCTTTACCCGCCGAGCGAGGCGATCGCGGCTTTGACTGCGTCCGCGCCGGATCGGGTCGGCCGGTATTCCAGGCCGACGGCGCCATCATAGCCATTGGCGAAGATCCAGTTGAGGCGGTGGGCGAGATCGATGCCGCCGGAGCCCGGCTCGTTGCGGCCGGGATGATCGGCGACATGAACGTGAAAGACGCGGTCGAGACGGCCCTCCAGCACCTCTTCGGTGCGTTCGTCCATCACGGCGGAATGGTAGATGTCGTAGACGATGCCGATCTCGGGGCGGGCGACGTCATCGATGATGTCGAGGCCTTCGCGAGTGGAATCGAGGAAATAGCCGATATGGTCGATGCGGGTGTTGAGCGGCTCGACGCCGAGGCGCACGCCGCTGCCGGCGAGAACATCGGCGCCGGCTTTTAGTGTTTCGGTGAGAGCCTGACGCTGCGCCTGCCGGGTGAAGCCGGGAAGATCGTCTCCTGCTTGGGCAATCAGCACCGGCGCGCCGAGACGCCTGGCGACGGCAGCGGATTCGGCAAGGCCCTCAAGCCAAGCCTGCCGGTTGGCGGCGTCAGTCAGGGCGATCATCGGTTCGGCGACGAGGCTGGTCACGGCAAGGCCGGTTTCCTTTAGCGCCGCCTCGATCGTATCCAGGTCCTTGTCGGTCCAGCGCCAGAATTCGACCGCCGTCAGGCCGCCGGCATGGGCGCGGCGGATGCGGTCGGGAAAAAAGTCGCCCTCTTCGGCAAACAGCCACTCTATGCAGGCCGAATAACGTCGCATGAAAACTCCTCCCCTGTGCGGGACGCAGGCTGCGCCAGATCGGAGCCTGCCGCAAGGCTTGACGCCCGGATTCATTGGCGGAACACTCGCTAGATCGAGCCGGGCTCGCCGGCGCTGCTGGAGGAAGATATGGATCTGGGATTGAAGGGAAAGACCGCGGTGATAACGGGCGCATCGGTCGGCATCGGGCTGGCGATCGCCGAGGGGCTGGCGGCAGAGGGCACCGATCTCGTGCTGGCGGCGCGCGGCGGCGAGCGGCTGGAGGCGGAGGCCGCCCGGATTGCCGAGAAGCATGGCGTCAGCGCCACCGCCGTTGTCGCCGACGTCGCGACGGCAGCGGGAACGGAGGCGATCATTGCGGCCGCCGCAGAGAAGGGCGGCGCCGACATCCTCATCAACAATGCCGGCACCGGATCGAACGAGACGGTAATGGAGGCGCCGGACGAGAAGTGGCAGGCCTATTGGGACCTGCATGTCATGGCCGCCGTGCGGCTAGCGCGCGGGATCGCGCCGCAGATGAAGAGGCGCGGCGGCGGCGTCATCCTGCACAATGCCTCGATCTGCGCCGTTCAGCCGCTCTGGTACGAGCCGATCTACAATGTCAGCAAATCGGCGCTGATGATGTTTTCCAAGACGCTCTCGACCGAGCTCATCCAGGACAATATCCGCGTCAACTGCATCAATGCCGGCCTGATCCTGACGCCGGACTGGATCAAGACCGCCAAGCAGCTGACGGCCGAAACCGGCGGCAACTGGGAAGGCTATCTGCAGAGCGTCGCCAATGAGCACGCTTCTTCCAAACGTTTCGGCACGCCGGAAGAGCTCGCAAACATGTTCGTCTTCCTGAGTTCGGAACGGGCGAGCTACTGCATCGGATCGACCTATTTCGTCGATGGCGGCATGCTGAAGACGATCTGACGGCAAAGCGCGGGCGGCAGGCAGTGAGTGGCGCCAGCCACTAAAGCGCGTCGCATCAAATTTGACTCATGCGACGCGCTTTAGCTCTTTGTTTTGATGCATGTCGTTGTCCCGGAACCGCTGCACACTTCCGGGCGACATGCATTGGTACGTCGGATGACGCTTTGCTGCCCTGCAAGCCCGCAAGTGTTGCCGAGATAAGCTATAAATAATAGCTATTTTATTGTATCTTCACGCTTTCGACGCTATTTGCCTGCTATTGGCGGGATAAATATTGCGTTTTCGACAGGACAAAGACAATGCTGACGAAAAAGGGAAAATACGGCCTGAAGGCGTTGGTCGACCTGGCGCGGCTGCCGCCTGGCGAGACCGCCTTCATCAACGACGTCGCCGCCCGCAACAATATCCCGAAGAAGTTTCTCGATACGATCCTGCTGGAGCTGCGCAATGTCGGCATCCTGCGTTCGAAGAAGGGACCCGGCGGCGGCTATTCCCTCTCGCGGCCGGCTTCCGAAATCCGCATCGGCCATGTCATCCGCACGCTCGACGGGCCCTTAGCGCCGATCCGCTGCGCCAGCCGCACGGCCTATGAGGCCTGCGACGATTGCGCCGATCCGGAAACCTGTCAGGTGCGGCGTTCGATGACCGATGTTCGGGACGCGATCGCCGCCATCCTCGACAATATGACCCTCGATCAATTCGTTGCGGCCGGCGGCTATGTCGAGGGCGCCACGGAAGAATTTCCGATCTCTGCCGCCAGCTGAGATCTCTTCGTTTCCACATCGTCCCGCACAACGACAGTACCTTGTGGCAGTCGTTCAGGCTTGCTTCGACATATACTCACCTGCGCTCGCCAGCAGCCTATCCCGTGGCAGCGAAAGCGCGTGAATGCGGGCATTGCGCCAATGGCGGTCGAGATTGAGCCCGATGCCGGCCGATGCCTGCCCGGCGAGTTCGAACAGCGCATTGGCGGTGGCGAGCGCCGTTTCGCCGGCTGTGATCGCGGCGGCAGAAGCGGAAAAATGCGCGTCCGCCATCGCCGCCTCCACGGGATTGACCTGGGCAAAGTCAAGTTTTCGGCCAGCCCGTTCCAAGGCCGCCGCCGTCGCTTCGATGCCGACGGCGTGTTTGCCGAGGTGAGAGAGGACGGCGGCGCGATCGCCGATCGCTGTCATCAGGTCGGCCCACGCGGCTCGCGCGATACCGAGGCTTACCCCGGCCTTGAGCAGCAGGCGGAGCGACATGCCGGTCGAATATCCAAACGAAGACGCCGGCGCGATGGCCGCGGCATGGACATGGAGTGCGCCGGCGATCGTCGTTGCCGATCCATTGGTGCGCTGGCCGAAGCCGTCCCAATCATCGACCACCTGCAGGTCTTCATCGCTGCCGGTGAGGTAGAGCGTCGCCGGGCGGTCGGGCGGAAGTGTGAGGGCGGCGGCGATCCAGTCAGCATAGAGGATACCGGCGGCCTGCCGAGTGCGGCCGCTGAGGCGATAGCCCGGGCCTTCGTCCGTCACCTCGCATCCCTCGGCGAAAGTGGCGGCCGCGAAGCGGTCGCCGAGCAGCACACGGGCAAACAGCGAGGCCTTCAGATCCTCTCCGGCCTGAATGCGGAGTGTTTCCAGCGCGGAAAAATGATTTTCCAGAGTCTCGCCGATCGAGGCATCGGCCTCGGCAATGATCGCAACGATTTCGGCAAGCAGGGCATTCGGCACGTCGAGCCCTTCATGGTCGGGCGGAACAGTGATCGCGGTCAGCCCCGATATCGACAGCGCGTCGAGTTCGGCAAACGGCAGAATGCGGTTGATATCGCGTTCGCTCGCCTCGCGCCGGAATGCGGTGGCGAGGTCACGGGCCGTGGATATTGCCGCCTCTTCGCTCTCGATGCGCTGCGCTGGCGGTCTCACGCGGTCACGAAACTGCGATACGGTTCCCATCGATCACTCTTTCCTCGACGGACAACAGGAGTGAGGGATTTCGCTCCGGATGATAAGAACGGTTTTTCTAGAAAAAACCGATGCTTCGAATTTTCTCACCAACTTGATCGGCTTGCCCTCGACGCTACTTATGGTTAACCGGGGCTTCCTTGATTGAGAAACATGATGAGCGACTCTCTTGCTCGCCGCAGCGAGGTTTCGAAAATGGCACGCGAGCCGAGACCGCGTCCGACGCTGGATATCGCCGATATTCCAACCTATGCCATCGGTGACATTCACGGCCGGTGCGATCTGCTCGTGAAGGCCGAACAGGCTATCCTGCGCGATGCGGCACGGTTGCCCGGGCGCAAGCTGATCGTGACGCTCGGCGACTATATCGACCGCGGCCCGGAATCGGCGCAGGTCATCGCTCACCTCATGGAGCCGCCGCCGGAAGGTTTCGATCGGATCTGCCTTGCCGGCAACCACGAGATCGCCATGCTCGATTATATCGACGGCTGGCTTTCTTATGACGACTGGATGCGGATGGGATCGGCGCACTCGCTGAAGTCCTATGGGCTCGATCCGGAGCATCTGCCGCTGGTCTTCCCCTCCGGCGCACAGCTCGACGCCTTCCTCCGTCATTCGCTGCCGCACACGCATATCGATTTCATGCGGGCGATGCCGATCATGCTGGACACGCCGAGCGTATTGTTCGTCCATGCCGGCATCGATCCGACGCGGCCAATCGCGGCGCAAACCGACGAGGATCTAGTGCTCATCCGCCACCGATTTCTCGAAAGCAGGATCCCTCTGCCGAAACTCGTCGTCCATGGTCATACGCCGAACGACGAGCCGGAGGTTCGCGCGAGGCGGCTCAATCTCGATACGCGCGCCTATCGCAGCGGCAGGCTGACCGTCGCCCGGCTGTGGCAGGGCCAGGTGCATCTGTTTTCCACCTGACAGGCATTGTCACTGGAGTGATCAAACCGTCTCCCTTTCGGTGGGGACCGCTTCGACCGGCCTTTCAGCTGAGCGATTACGACGCCGGCCGCGCAGCACGACGTAGAAAACCGGCGTCAGGAACAGGCCGAAGATCGTCACGCCGAGCATGCCCGAGAAGACGGCAGTGCCGAGCGACTGGCGCATTTCGGCGCCGGGGCCGGTGGCGATGGCAAGCGGCAGCACGCCGAAGATGAAGGCGAAAGCCGTCATCAAGATCGGGCGCAGGCGAAGATGGCTGGCCTCGATCGCCGCGTCGACCGGCGATTTGCCTTCTTCTTCCGCTTGTCTGGCAAACTCGACGATCAGAATGGCGTTCTTGGCCGCCAGGCCGATCAGCACGATCAGGCCGATCTGCGTCAGGACATTGTTGTCCATGCCGCGAAGCGAAACCCCGATCAGCGCCGCCAGCACCGCCAGCGGCACGATGAGGATGATCGCCAGCGGCAGAACCCAGCTTTCATATTGCGCCGCCAGCGCCAGGAAGACGAAGATCACCGACAGGGCGAAGATGTAGACGGCGGTGTTGCCGGTATGGGTCTCCTGATAGGCGAGTTCCGTCCATTCGAAGGTCGTTCCCTGCGGCAGGATCTTCGCCGCCAGCGCTTCCATCTTCGCGATGGCGTCGCCCGTCGACGTGCCTGGCGTCGGATTACCCTGAAGCGGCACCGAGACATACATGTTGTAGCGTTGGACGAGCGCCGGGCCGCTGGCATCCTGGATATCCATCAAGGTTCCAAGCGGAACCAGCGCGCCGGTCGCCGATCGAACCTTCAGGGCTAGGATATCTTCCCTATCCATGCGGTACTGCCGGTCGGCCTGGGCGCGAACCTGATAGACGCGGCCGAACGCGTTGAAATCGTTGACGTAAGCGACGCCAAGATTGATGGAGAGCGCGTTGAAGATATTGGGGATCGGCACATTCAGGAAGCGCGCCTTGTCGCGGTCGATCGCCAGGAAATATTGCGGGCTTGCATCGGAGAATGTCGTAAAGACGCCGGTCAGCCCCTCCGTCGTTGCTGCCGCACCCATCATCTGGCGGGCGAGGGCGAGCACCCGCGTCATATCCGCGTTTTCAAGATCGGAAATCTGCATCTTGAAGCCGCCAGAATTGCCGACACCTCGCACGGATGGCGGCGGTATGGCGATGATGAAGGCTTCCTGGATGCTTTGCAGCTTGCCGAAAAGCTCGCCGATGATCTTGTTGGCGTTGTCCCCGCCTTCTTCGCGTTCGGCGAAGGATTTGAACGGGACGAAGACGACGCCGGCATTCGAGGCATTGGTGAATGTCGCCCCGCTGAAGCCGGCAAACTGCACGGCGTTGCCGACACCCGGCACGGTGCGGGCAATATCGCCCACCTGCTTGACGACGGCGTCGGTACGCGCGAGCGAGGCGCCGTCAGGAAGCTGTATGACGATGATCGCGTAACCCTGGTCCATGGTCGGGATGAAACCCGAGGGTACGCGCGTGCCCATGTACCAGGTTGCCCCCAGCAGGCAGACGAAGGCGAGCATTGCCGCACTCAAGCCGACCCAGCTGCTGACCAGGTGCCGAACGGTCCATGAATAGCCGGAACTCATCCGGTCGAAACCGCGGTTGAAGCCATCGGCAAGGCTGCGTCCCAGGCGTGTGGCCACATTGATACGCCTGGTTTCGTGGTCATCATGGGGCTTGAGCAATATGCCTGCCAGGGCGGGAGAAAGCGTCAGCGAGTTCAACGCAGATATCGCGGTGGTGACGGCGATGGTGACGGCGAACTGCCGGTAGAACTGTCCCGAAATGCCCGGAATGAAGGCTGTCGGCACGAAGACGGCGATCAACACCAGCGAGATGGCGATGACGGCGGTTCCGACTTCGTCCATCGTCACGTGGGAGGCCTGTTTCGGCGTCATGCCGCGGGCGAGATTGCGCTCGACATTTTCCACCACCACGATCGCGTCGTCGACGACGATGCCGATCGCCAGCACCAGGCCGAACAGGGTGAGCATGTTGAGCGAGAAGCCGAAGGCCAAGAGGACGGCGAAGGTGCCGATCAGCGAGACGGGGATGGCAATGATCGGAATGATCGCGGTGCGCCAGGATTGCAGGAAGACGAGAACGACGATCGCCACCAGGATCGCCGCCTCGACGATGGTTCGATACACTTCGGAGATCGAATCCGAGATGAATTCGGTGGTGTCGTAGACGATGCGATACTCCAGCCCTTGCGGGAAATTCTGCGACAGGTCCTTCATGATCGTCTGGACCTGATGGGCGGTGTCGAGGGCATTGGTCCCCGGCCGGGCGAAGATGCCGAGTGCGACCGCGGGATCGTTGTTGAGATAGCTGTTGGTGACGTAGTCCTGCGCGCCGAGCTCGATGCGGGCTACATCCTGCAACTGCACGAGCCGGCCGCTATCCGTCGATTTGACGATGACATAGCGGAACTCGCGCACGTCGGAGAAGCGGCCGTCCGTCCGCACCGTATATTCGAACGCGTTCTTGCCGGTGACCGGCGGCGCGCCGATCTTGCCGCCCGACACCTGGACGTTCTGGTCTCTGAGGGCGGCGACGACGTCATCGGATGTCATGCCGTAGGCAGAGAGCTTTTCCGGGTCCAGCCAGACTCGCATCGAATACTGGCGCTCGCCGAACAGCTGCACGTCGCCGACGCCATCGAGGCGAACGAGAACGTCGCGGATGCGGTTGCGGGCGTAGTTGGAGACGTAAAGCTGGTCATAACGATGCGTCGGCGACAGCAGGTGCACGACCATCATCAGATCCGGCGAACTTTTGTCGGTTGTCACGCCGAGCCGCTGGACTTCCTCGGGAAGGCGGGGGAGGGCGATGGAGACGCGGTTCTGGACAAGCACCTGGACCTTGTCGAGGTCGGTGCCGAGCTTGAAGGTGATCGTCAGCGACATGGCGCCGTCGGCGCTCGAGTAGGAAGACATGTAGAGCATGTCTTCGACGCCGTTGATCTGCTGCTCGAGCGGCGTCGAAACCGTATCGGCGATGGTCTGCGGATCAGCGCCCGGATAGGAGGTGCGCACGACGATGGTCGGCGGCGCGATCTCCGGATATTGCGAGACCGGCAGCTGCGTATAGGCGATGCCGCCGACGACGAGAAGGACGATCGAAATCACGGCCGCAAAGATCGGCCGGTCCACGAAAAAATGAGCGAATCTCATTGTCCGCTCTCCGCGCCGGCGGTTTCGGGCGCCGTGTCCTGCCGCTCCTTCGGCAGCTCGGTCGTCTGAGGTGTGATCTTCGAGCCGGGACGGGCGCGGATCACGCCGTTGACGATGATCGTCTCGGTGCCGTCGAGACCCTCGCGTATCACCCGGTAGCCGTAGAGCCGCGGTCCAGGCCTGACGGGCTTGGTCGAAACCGTGCCGTCGTCGGCGACGACATAGACGACGCGCTCGTTCTGATCCGAGCCGATTGCCTCGTCGGGGACAAGAATGGCCTGATAGGTGTTGGAGGCTTCGACCTGTATGCGGCCGAAGAGGCCGGGCTGCAGGACAAGGTCAGGGTTGGGAAAACGGGCCCGCAGACGAATGGTGCCACTCTGGTTATCGACCCGGTTCTCGGCGAAATCGAGCTTTCCCTTGAAAGGTTTGGCATTGGGATCCGAGATCGTGACGGAGACATCCAGTCCGCCGCCGCCCTGCTGGAGATCCTTGCCCAATTTGCGGGCCGTGTCGGCAAAATTCAGCAGGCGGCGTTCGTCGACGTCGAAATAGAAATCGATCGGGTCGAGAGAAACGATCGTCGTGAGCACGGTCTGGTCGGTCTGCACGAGATTGCCGGCCGAAATCAGCCGGCGGTCGATACGGCCGCTGAGCGGCGCCTTGATTTCCGTATATTCCATGTCGAGCGACGCACGGTCGGCTGCGGCCTGCGCGCCGCGGACATTGGCCTCGGCCGAATCGAATTCGCGGCGGCGATCATCCAACGTCTGCGCCGACTGACTGCCGCTGGAGGCAAGCGACTGGGCGCGCTTGTACTGCGCGTCGGCAAAGACCAGGGTGGATTGCGACGCTTCAAGTGTCGCCTTTGCCTGGCTGAGGGCCGTTATGAAGGGTCTCTGGTCGATGACGAAGAGTAGATCGCCCTGCTTGACCAGGGCGCCGTCCTGGAAATGGATTTCCTGCAGATAACCGCCGACGCGCGAGCGAACGGAGACTTCGTCGACCGGTTCGAAGCGACCGATGAACTCGTCGCTGTCGACGACGTCGCGAACGACCGGCTTGGCGACGGTGACAGGCGGGGGCGGCGGCGCGTTCTGGGCCAGCGCGGCCAGCGGCATCAACGCCGCCATGCAGCCAAACACCGCGATCTGTCGAAGCGCGTAAGTCATACCGGTCCTCCAATCTCGGCGGCCGCTTTTTGCTGCCGCCAAACCTAAGATGAAGTGATGTCGTTCTTGTCTTGCTGCTTGATCGGAGGCGTCCGCCCCCTTGAATTCTCCGGCGTCCAATCTCCTGGAAAGGAAGGCCGGCAGGCAATGCAGATCGGAAAAATCGTAACCCTATGGAATTGGACTATAAGCGGCAGCGGCGAAAAATTGCAAATGCCAATTGGCGGCGGTTCCTGAATCCATCGAGACGTCGCGGAAGAGCGTCAGCTCTCGACGATCTCGTCCCTGCTGGGTGGAAGCGCGCCGAGTTCGGCCCAGTCAAGTTCTTGTTCCAGCATATGAAAGACATCGTCGTCGATCTCATCGGAGCGGCGCATCGCTGCCAGCTTGGCGCGTTTTGCGACGATGACATTGCGGCGCTGTTTATCGAGCCTGCTGACCTCGCGTGGATGTTTCCCATCCGCGGCGATCTTGCGCTCCGAGGTGTAGACGTCGCGCAGGATGCGGGTGGAATCGTCCTCGCCGCCTGTAAGCTCGGCCAGCGCCGCATCGATCAACGCCACGCGGGCTCTGGCGAGATCGCGCTCCAGGGACGTGTCCGGATCGAATTTCAGAAAACGGATCAGCGGTCCGAGCGTCAGTCCCTGGACGATGAGCGTGCCGAGGACGACGGCGAGCGCGCTGAGCAGGATGATGTCGCGATCGGGAAAGTCGATCGGCAGGGCGAGCGCGGTCGCCAGGGTGACGAGGCCGCGCATGCCGCACCAGCCGGCAAGCAGGCTGGCCGCAAACGTCGGAGCGGCCTGTGTCGTGCGTCCGCGCGCTGCGAGAAAGTTGATCGCCGCCCGGTTGTAGAAGAGCACCCAGGCGAGACGGACGACGACGACGGTGCCAAAGACCGCGGTGGCGAAGCCGATCGCGAAACTCAGTCGGCCGGGATCGAGGTCGAGGACGATCTGGCGGGCCTGCAGGCCCATCAGCAGAAAAGCGAGCACATTGAGCAGGAAGACCGCAGCCTCCCACACAGAATAGGAGTGGATGCGGTGGCGGGCCGTCTGCCGTTCCGGCATGTAGCGGGCAATCACCATCGCGTAGACGACGATGGCCAGAATCGCCGAAAGATGCAGCCGCTCGGCGATGATCCACGTGCCGAAGGTGGCGACGAATTCGAGCAGGGTGCCGCCGAGCGTGCCGGCGAGCCTCAGGCCGACGACCATGTAGAGACGGCCCATGAGATAGCCGAAGACGAGGCCACCGGGGACTGCGAGAGCCAGTTCCGCCAGAGCGCCGGAAAAGAAGGCCGGACTGGCTGCGGCCGAAACCGCAGCGCTGAAGATCAGAAGTGCGACGGCATCGTTCAAAAGGCTCTCGCCCTTCAGGACGACATAGGTCTGGCGCGGCAGGGCGAAGCGATCGAGCATGGCGGTGGCGGCGGCGGCATCCGGCGGCGCGACGATGGCGCCGAGCGCGACGGCCGCGGCCAGCGGCAGGCCGGCCATCGTCACCCCGACGACGGCGACGGCTGCAGCTGTCAGGATCACGGCGATCGCGGCGAGCGAGAAGAGGGGCAGCCAGTTGCGCCTCAATGTCCTCGGCGGCAGATCATAAGCGGCGTCGAAGAGCACGGGCGCGACCAGCAGCGCCAATGCAAGGTCGGGATCAATGGCAACCTCGGGAGCCCAGGGCACAGCCGCGACGATGACGCCGGCGATCGACAGCATTGTCGGATAGGGGATCCGGAACTTCCTGGAGAATTGCAGAAAGACGATCGCCACCAGCAGCAGGGTGAGCATGCTTTCGAAGAACGCCATCAAGCTCCCCCAACATGCGCCTCCTGCGGAGGCGTTCCTGCCGCAGAATTAGGGCGGCGCAGGGCCGCGGCCACTGTCAAACGGGCCCGAGCCCAAGCTGCGGCATTTCAGCCGACATTGCTGAATCTGCCGTCTGCGTCCTTGTTCTGGCGGCAAGCTCAATATATCTACCGATATTATAAGTATGCTTATAAATTAACGGTCACAGGTTTTCATGAGCGCTACGCCCACACTCGGCTTCCTACTCCATGACGTCGCGCGACTGCTGCGCAAGCGGTTCGAGCAGCGCGCGAAGTGCCTTGGGCTGACCCGGTCGCAATGGCAGACGCTTGCCTATCTCTCCAACAATGAAGGCATCCATCAGAGCGGCCTGGCCGAAATCCTTGAAATCGAGCCGATCACTTTGGTGCGCATTCTCGACAAGCTCGCCGAACGCGGGCTGATCGAACGCCGCCAGCACCCGACCGACCGGCGCATCTGGCTGCTCTACATGCGCGAAGAAGCCCATCCGCTGCTCGCCGAAATGCGCGAGCTCGGCGATGTAACCCGCGCCGAGGCGCTCGAAGGCGTTTCGGCCGAGCAGCGCGAGCTGCTTTACCAGATCCTATCCGCAATGAAGACGAACCTGGTGCAGGCTTGCCGAACACCAGTTGAAGAAAATGAGATGAACGATGGCTGATCAACCCAACCTCCGCGTCGTTGCCGACGCCAATGCCAAGACATCTGACGAAAACCAAGTCAAACAGCAGGAAACGGTAGCCGAAGCGCCTTCATCCAGTTCAGCGCCGGCTGCCGCCGTGGCTGCGCCTGGCGGCAACAAGGTCCGCCGCCGGCGCAGTCTCACACGGCCCGTCCTTTTCGCCCTGCTGCCGGTGGCGCTCGTCGTCGGCGGTTATTATTACGTCAATGGCGGCCAGGTGATGTCGACCGACAACGCCTATATCCAGGCCGATATGGTCGGGGTCACCACCGATGTCTCGGGCATCGTCGAGCAAATCAACGTGCACGAGAACGAGGCGGTCAAGGCGGGACAGGTGCTCTTCAGCCTGAAATCGGATTCCTTCAAGATTGCGCTCGATGGCGCCAAGGCGCAGCTCGGCGCGCAGCGCAACCAGATCATGAACCTCAAGGCGAGCTATCAGCAGTCGCTCGCCGAGATCACGCAGGCGCAGGCCGATCTGCCTTATTACAAGGAGCAGTTCGACCGGCAGCAGAGCCTTGTCAACAACGGCAGCGCGACGCAATCCGCCTATGACGAGGCCAAGCACAATCTCGAGGCCGCCAGCCAGAAGGTTGCCGTCGCCAAGGCGGAAGCGGCAACGACGCTTGCCCAGCTCGGCGGCTCTGCCGACCAGCCGGTCGAGGAAAACCCGCTCTATCTGCAGGCCAGGTCGAATGTCGACAATGCCCAGCGTGAACTCGACCACAGCATCGTCAAGGCGCCTTTCGACGGCATCGTCACCAATGTCAACGCCTTGCAGGTGGGCTCCTACCTGCAGGCTTCGCAGCAGGCCTTCTCGCTTGTCGCCACCGACCATCTGTGGATTGCCGCCAGCCCGAAGGAGACCGAGCTTACCTATGTCAAACCCGGCCAGACGGCAGAGATCTACGTCGATAGCTATCCCGGCGTGACGTGGAAAGGCAAGGTCGAGAGCATCAGCCCGGCCTCCGGCTCCAGTTTCTCGCTGCTGCCGGCGCAGAACACCACCGGCAACTGGGTGAAAGTCGTCCAGCGCATTCCGATGCGCGTCAGCATCGAGGATACCGAGGGCAAGCCGCCGCTTCGCGTCGGCATGAGCACGGTGGTCGATGTCGAAACCGGCCATGCCCGCGGACTGCCCGACTTCGTCAACAAGCTTCTGGGCCGGCCTCAGGGCAAGGATCATGAGTAACGCTCCCGCATCTCCGGCGACCCCTGTTGCCAATCGCGGCGCGATCACCGCCTGCGTCATTCTCGCCGTCATCATGCAGGCGCTGGATACGACGATCGCCAACGTGGCGCTGCCCTATATTCAGGGCAGCGTGTCGGCCTCCGCCGACCAGATCAACTGGGTGCTGACATCCTACATCGTCGCGGCGGCGATCATGACGCCGCCGTCGGGCTTCCTTGCCGCCAAGTTCGGCCGCAAGCGCGTGCTGCTCGTCGCCATATCAGGCTTCGTCGGCGCCTCGGTGCTCTGCGGCCTGGCGCAATCGCTGAACCAGATCGTCACCTTCCGCCTGCTGCAGGGCCTGTTCGGTGCATCGCTGGTGCCGCTTTCCCAGGGCATCCTGCTCGACATCTATACGGTCGAGGAGCGCGGTTCGGCCATGGCGCTTTTCGGCGTCTCGGTCATGGTCGGGCCGGTCCTCGGCCCGGTCATCGGTGGCTGGCTGACCGACAATATCAGCTGGCGCTGGGTGTTCTACATCAACGTGCCGATCGGCGCGCTTGCCTTTGCCGGTATCGTCATCTTCGTATCGGAAACGAAGAGGGATGCGCTCGCCAAGCTCGACTGGTTCGGTTTCGGCATGATGAGCCTGCTCATCGCCTCGCTGCAGCTCTTCCTCGACCGCGGTGAGCAGCTCGACTGGTTCTCCTCCGGCGAGATCATGCTCGAAGCCATCATCTGCGCCGCCGCCTTCTATCTGCTGCTGGTGCACACGCTGACGGCGGAGAAATCCTTCGTCAATCCGAAGCTGTTCCTCGACCAGAATTTCACGATCAGCATGATCTTCATCTTCGTGATCGGCATCACCTATCTCGCCTCGCTGGCGCTGATGACGCCCTATCTGCAGACGCTGATGGGCTATCCCGTCATCACCGCCGGCATCGTCATGGGGCCGCGCGGGCTTGGCACCATGCTTTGCATGTTCATCGTCGGGCGGCTGATCGGCAAGGTCGATACACGCTGGCTGCTGGTGCTCGGCCTCGGCCTGACTGCCTGGGCGATGTACGACATGACCGGCTGGACGCCCGACGTCTCGCAATGGACGATCGTCTCGGTCGGTTTCATCCAGGGCGCCGGTCTCGGTTTCCTGTTCGTGCCGCTGACGACGATCGCTTTCGCCACGCTGCCCGCCCATATGCGCGGCGACGGCACCGGCCTCTACAATCTGTCGCGCAACATCGGCTCGTCGGTCGGCATCTCGATCGTCTCGGCGCTGATCGTCGAAAACACGCAGAGCAATCATGAATCGATCGCAGCCTATGTGACGCCGTTCAACCACGCCTTCAACGCGGTGGCGGCGCAGGGGCTCAGTCCCGTGACGGCGGCCGGGCGCGCCTCGCTCAACGAGATCATCACGCTGCAATCGACGATCATCGCCTATATGGACGACTTCAAGCTGTTGATGCTGATGTCGCTTGCCGTCATTCCGCTGGTTCTGCTGCTGCGCAAGCCGAAAGCGGCGCCCGCCGTCGACCACAGCGCTGTCATGGAATAGTCAGCGAAATGGCTTGCTGAGATAACGCGATCCCTGAATGCCGAAGCGCCATGGCACGTCGGCATTTTTGGTGATGCCGATGCGTTTTCCCGAAACGATCGGCACCGGCACGGAGGGCGTCAGCGCATAGGGCGGGCGGTCGAGCAGCCGGTCGTTGATCTCGATATCGATGCCGAGCGCCTGGCAGAGTTTGCCGGGGCCGCTGCAAAGCGCCGTCAGCATGTCGGTGCCGCGCCGCCGCATCATCAGAGGGATTCCTGTTTCCGGCTCAAGCGCCCGGATGAGCACGGCCGAACCCGGATGGCAGACGAAGTTCAGGCACCAGTACATGCCGTAGATGCGGTAGATGTAGACATTGCCCGGGCGGCCGAACATGGCGCCATTGCGCTTGGTCGGGCCGCGGAAGCTGTGCGAGGCCTCGTCATCGGGGAAATAGGCTTCGGTCTCGGTAATGCGGCCGCCGGCCCCATCGACTGTGAGATGGCAGCCGAGCAGAGCGCGGGCAACAGTGATCGCGTCGCGCTCGAAAAACGCCTTGAGGCTTTCACCGGCAAGCGCGCCGGCGCCGATCGCGCCGGCTTTCGTTCCACCATCGGTCATGGCCGAGGCAGATACCATTCGACGTGGCGGCCGTCATCCCAAAACCATCGCAGCGGAGGGGCAGGCATCAGTGGCCGGCATTCGGATCGCGCATCGGGATCGAGGAGACGGTGACCGAGACCGGGTCGCTTGCCGGGAAAGTATCTTCCAGTCCCTCTTCCAGTTCTTCTTCGAGCAGGGCGGGATCCTTGCTGCGCGGGCCGTCGCCATGGGCGGGTTCGATGGCTGTCGCAAGCAGGGTCTTGGCGCGCGAGACGGCATTTTCCTGGGTCAGTCCGGGCGTGCTGCGCAGCGTCACGGCAATGCTGTCTTCGCCCTCGCCGCCGAATTCGACGACGAAGCCGTCTTCCGTCTGGTAGACAGTGATGTCGCTGAGTGCCATGGCCTTCCCCCGAAAAAAAGCGGTTGCATGCGCAAGGCGCGTCTTAATGATGCGCGCTTTCCGGATTTTGTCGAGCGAAGACCTTCACCAGCCAGTCGATGAAGACGCGCACGCGCGGTGAAAGCTGGCGGTTGCGGGGGTAGAGCAGGGATACCGGCGTCGGGGTCAGCGGAAAATCCTCTAGCACGCGAACCAGCCTTCCCTCCGTGAGATCTTTTTCAGCGTGATAGCGCGGGATCTGGATCAGGCCGAGGCCCATCCTTGCCGCGGAAATATAGCTTTCGGCGGCGTTGACGGCGACGGTCGCGGGAAGGGTGATGTTGCGCACGGCGCCGTCGACGATGAATTCGAGCGGCAGCAGAGTGCCGGTGCTGCTGGAGCGGAAGCCGACCATGCGGTGGCCGGTCAGCCGGTCCGGATGCTGCGGCAGGCCGTGGGCGGCGATGTAGGCGGGGGAGGCGAGGGTGATCTCGTCGAGCATGGCGAGACGGCGGGCGACCATGTCGCTATCCCCGGGCGTACCGACGCGCAACACGCAATCGATGCCTTCGCGAACCAGATCGACCAGCCGATCGCCCTCGCTCATATGGAATTCGATCTCCGGATAGGCATCGAGAAAGGACGGCAGGCGCGGCAACACGAAGTGGCGGGCGAGCGTTCCGTGCACATCGACGCGCAGCAGCCCCTTCGGTCTGGCGCCGGCAAAGGCGCCTTCGGCATCCTCGATGTCGGCGAGGATCGACAGGCAGCGCTGGTAATAGGCCTCGCCGTCGAGCGTCGGGCTGACATGGCGCGTGGTGCGCTGGAGCAGGCGTACGCCGAGGCGGGCTTCGAGCTGTTTGACCGCATCGGTGACGGTCGAGCGCGGCAGGCCGGTGTCTTCCGCGGCAAGGGTGAAGCTGCGGCGTTCAACAACACGGCAGAACACACGCATGGCATCGAACCTGTCCATCTGTTTGTTCGCCTTTCCCGGATAGTGATGCCGAAGAATGCATGATTATCCGCGTCGGCAAAAGCCGCATCTTCTTTCGATCGAAAAGCGCGCTGTGGCGCAGATGAAGGAGAAGAACAATGGCTTCCAACCAAAGCAGCAAGGTCGCACTGGTCACCGGTGCTTCCCGCGGTATCGGCGCGGCGGTTGCCAGACGCCTCGCCAGAGACGGTTTCACCGTCGTCATCAATTACTCCGGCAATGCCACCCCAGCCGAAGAACTGGCCCGGGAGATCGAGCAGGCCGGCGGCAAGGCGCTGACCGAGAAAGCCGATGTCAGCGATGCGGACGCCGTGCGCCGCATGTTCGATGCTGCGGAAACCGCTTTCGGCGGCATCGACGTGCTCGTCAACAATGCCGGCATCATGAGGCTCTCCTCGCTCGCCGAGGCTGACGACGAAAGCTTCGACCGCCAGATCGGCGTCAATCTCAGGGGCACCTTCAACACGCTGAGGGAAGCGGCCAGGCGCTTGCGCGACGGCGGCCGGGTCATCAACGTCTCGACCTCGGTCGTCGGGCTGAAGCTTGAAACCTACGGCGTCTACGCCGCGAGCAAGGCGGCCGTCGAAACGCTGACGGCGATCATGGCCAAGGAAATGCGCGGCCGCAATATCACCGTCAATGCGATTGCGCCCGGTCCTGTCGCCACCGATCTTTTCCTCAACGGCAAACCAGAGGAACTCGTCGTCCGCATGGCGAAGATGAACCCGCTGGAGCGCCTCGGCACGCCCGAGGACATCGCATCGGCGGTCGCCTTCCTCGCCGGCCCGGACGGCGGCTGGATCAATGGCCAGACGCTGCGCGCCAATGGCGGCATGATCTGACGAAGGTGACCTCATCGCGATTATGTGAACGACGCTTGTGGGTTTTCCCTCTTACAATCTTATGGAGAGTGCTTATAACTGCTTTATCGCGAGAGAGTGGCGTTCCCTGACGCTCTCTTACGAACCTCCAGAGCCTGCCGCGCCCGCTCTGCGGCGCGACAGGCCCGATGTTCAAAATATTGCGGCCCGTCGAAGGTACCCCTCCTTCCGGGCCGTATCTGTTTTGCCGCTCAATAGTCGTTCAGCTTGGCCTCGACCAGAAGCTTCACCAGCCAGTCGACGAAAACGCGGACCTTGTTGCTGAGGTGGCGGTTCGGCGGATAGACGACATAGAGCGGGATCGGATCACGGCGCCATTCCGGCAGCACGCGGACGAGTTCGCCCCGCCGCATCGGCTCGCGCGCCATGAAGGTCGGCACCTGCGCGACGCCGAGCCCCGTCAGCGCCGCAGTCAGATAGGTGCGGCTGTCGTTGACGGAGGCGATATAGCGCGGGTTGGTCTCAATCGTCTCGTTGTCCCTGCGAAATTCGAAGGGCAGCGTCCGGTTGTTCTGAGCGCGGAAATAATTGACCGAGTAGTGTGCGGCCTCCAGATCCTCGGGGCGTTCGGGCATGCCGAATTTCTGGATGTAATTTGGCGAAGCACAGGTGATGAGTTCCATCTCCGAAACGCGCCGGGCGATCAGCGACTGGTCGGCGGGCGTGCCGGCCCGCAACGCGCAATCGACATTTTCGACCAGATAATCCACCGTGCGGTCGCTGACGCCGAGGTCCAGACGGATGTCGGGATAGCGCTGATAAAAGTCGCAAAGGGCCGGGACGACGATTGCGTCAGCAAAGGCGCCGCTCATTTCGACGCGCAGCCGCCCGCTCGGCAGGCTCTGCGAGTTGGAGAGGCTGCCGTCGAGTTCCTCCAGTTCGGAGATAAGCTGGGCGGCGCGTTCGTAATAAAGCGCGCCGTCCGTGGTCACCATCACCCGGCGCGTGGTACGGTTCAGAAGCTTGGTGCGCAGATGCGCCTCCAGGCCCTGGATAAGATTGGTCACCGTCGCCTTGGGCATGGCGAGCATGTCGGCGGCGCGGGTGAAATTGCCCGTCTCCACCACGCGGATGAAGACGCGCATTGCCGAAAGCTGATCCATCGGTTTCAAGTCCGCAGTTTGCGTTGCACCATTATTCGAGAATTGGAACAGTGTAATCGCGATATCGCTTCTTATTCCCTGTTCTGAATAACAATATCTTTTTTATGCAAAATGCAAGCGACGGGCGTTGTCTGTTTGTCGCGATGCGCACAGAGGCCGGAACATGACGGTGGAATGGAAAGATATGATGCTGGACAAGGTGGCCATCGGCCCCGTTTCCGCACGCATCTACCAGGGCGCCGATTACGGCAAAGGGCCGCCGATCGTGCTTTACCTGCATGGCGGCGCGTTTCTCGATCAGGAGACAAATGTCGACCGGCCGGTGGCGATCAGCCTCGCCAAGGCCGGCGCCATCGTCGCCGCCGTCGATTACAGCAGCCTGTCCGGCAATCTGTTTCCGAAGGCGCTGGAAGTTTCCTTTTCCGTTTTCACCTACCTCGCCAACAAGCGCGCTGCCGGTCTTGGTGACCGCAAGTCGCTGCTGTTCGTGGCCGGTGAGGAGGCCGGCGGCAATGTCGCCGCCGGTGTGGCGCTGAAGGCGCGCGACCAGCTGCCCGACGCGCTCGACGGTCAGGTTTTGATTTCGCCGCTGCTTGATCCCTTCATGGGCACCTCTTCGATCCGCAAGGCGGAGGCCATCGGCATGCGCCAGCGCTGGACGGAGGGCTGGAGCCATTACTTGAGCGGCGGCGGCTGCCACCCTTACGCAGCGCCTTGCCTCTGTTCGCGTCTTGCAGGCGTTGCGCCGGCGCTGATCTTCACCGCCGAGGACGATCCTCTGCACGACGAAACAATTGGTTACGGCGCCCGCCTGAAGAAGGCGGGTGTCGGTGTGCGCCAGCATGTCATTCCCGCCGGGACGGGCTGGCCCTCGATTTATGGTGGGAAATCCGGGGAAGTGCCCGATTGGCAGGAACACGTCAGCCGCCATTTCGGAGATTTCCTTCAGGACGTAAGCGTCCAACCGCAATTGCATTGAAGAAGATCTGATATTTCGGCGGCTTGGGGCCGCAAGGAGAGTACTGATGACGTCCAGAAGCAAGCGCTGGGCCCTGGTGGGCGCCGGCATGGGCCTTATTGCGTCGGTTTCCGGCGCTGCATTGTTTTTCGAACTGCCGATGAGCACGACCGCCACGGCCGCTTCCGCCCCGGCGCAGCCTCCCGCTGTGCCGGTGACGGTTGCCGTCGTCGCGGCGCGCGACGTGACGGCCTGGGAGAGTTTCTCCGGCCGCCTCGAAGCCGTCGACCGTGTCCAGGTTCGTTCCCGCGTCGCCGGCGCCATCCTGTCGGTGGCGTTCCGCGAAGGTGCGCTGGTCAAGCAGGGCGACCTGCTGTTCACCATCGACCCGGCTCCCTATCAGGCGAGCGTGGCGCAGGCGCAGGGCCAGGTCGCCTCGGCCGAAGCGAAGGTCAGCCTGGCGCAGACCGAACTCGATCGCGGCCGCCGGCTTTCCGACAACCGCACCATCTCCCAGAGCGATCTCGATCAGCGCCAAAGCGCGCTGGCCGAGGCGCAGGCAGGACTGCGTTCGGCGCAGGCCGCATTGCAGTCGGCCCAGCTCGATCTCGATTATACTGAGGTGCGGGCGCCGGTGTCGGGCCGCATCGGCAAGATCGAGGTGACCGCCGGCAACCTGGTTGCGGCCGGCTCGGCTTCGCCTGAACTGACGACGCTCGTTTCGGTCGATCCGATCTATGCGAGCTTCAATGCCAGCGAAGAGATGGTGACGCGTGCCCTTGCCCAGCTGCCGCAGACGGACAGCGCCCTGCCGCCGGTCGAACAAATCCCCGTCGAGGTCGGCACCCTGGCCGACAGCGGCACTCCGATCAAGGGCAAGCTGCAGCTGATCGACAACGAGGTCGATGCATCAAGCGGCACAATCAGCGTGCGCGCCGTCTTCGACAATCCGGGCGGGCGCCTGATCCCTGGCCAGTTCGTGCGGGTGCGCATGGGCCAGCCGAAGGCCGAGAACAAGATCGTCATCAGCGATCGTGCCGTCGGCACCGATCAGGACAAGAAGTTCGTCTTCGTCGTCGACGGCGAGAACAAGGTGGCCTATCGGCAGGTGCAGCTCGGCACGCTGTCTGACGGTCAACGGGTGGTCGAAAGCGGCCTAAATGCCGGCGAAAAGATCGTCGTCAACGGTCTGCAGCGCATCCGTCCGGGCGCCGTCGTCGTGCCGCAGATGGAAGAGAAGGTCGCGACCGCTCAGTAAGACTTCACCCTCCCCGGCGGAGCAAGGCGATGCCTCGCCCGGGGAGGGCCCATGCTCGAATTGATATGACCCGCCGGTGGCTCCCAAGCCGCCGGAGAGGGACTTTGCATCCATGTTCACCCCGGAGAGGGCTTTGATATGAACATCTCCAGATTCTTTGTCGATCGCCCGGTTTTTGCCGGCGTTCTTTCGGTCCTCATCGTGGTTGCCGGCCTGATCGGCCTCAGGGCGCTGCCGATTTCCGAATATCCTGAAGTCGTGCCGCCATCGGTTGTCGTGCGCGCCACCTATCCCGGCGCCAACCCGTCGGTCATCGCCGAAACGGTGGCGACACCGCTCGAGGAGCAGATCAACGGCGTCGAGGGCATGCTCTACATGTCGAGCCAGGCGACGTCGGACGGCGTGCTCAACGTGACCGTCACCTTCAAGCTCGGCACCGATCCCGACAAGGCGCAGCAGCTCGTGCAGAACCGCGTTTCGCAAGCCGAGCCGCGCCTGCCAGCGGAAGTCCGTGCGCTGGGCATCACCACGGTCAAGAGCTCGCCCGACTTCATTATGGTCGTCAATCTCGTCTCCGATGGCGACAGTCACGACATCACCTATCTGCGCAACTACGCGACCCTCAACGTCAAGGATCGGCTCGCCCGCATTCCGGGCGTCGGCCAGGTGCAGGTTTTCGGCGCCGGCGACTATTCGATGCGCGTCTGGATCGATCCGCAGAAGGCCGCCGAGCACGATCTCGCTGCCAGCGATATCAGCAACGCCATCAGCTCGCAGAACGTCCAGGCCGCCGCCGGCATCATCGGCGCGTCGCCCAGCCAGCCGGGCGTCGACCTGCAGCTCAACGTCAACGCTCAGGGCCGCCTGCGCACGCCCGAAGAGTTCGGCAACATTATCGTGAAGACGGGCGCCAACGGCGAGATCACCCGCCTTCGCGACGTCGCCCGCATCGAGCTCGGCGCCGCCGACTATACACTGCGCTCGCTGCTCGACGGCAAGCCGGCTGTTGCCGTCGCCGTTCTTCAGGCGCCCGGTTCGAACGCGATCGAGATCGCCGACAATGTGCGCGCGACCATGGACCAGCTGCAGCTGGCCATGCCCGAAGGCGTCAAATACGAGATCGTCTACGATACGACGAAGTTCGTGCGCGCCTCGATCGAGAAGGTCATCGATACGCTGCTCGAAGCCGTCGCACTCGTCGTCCTCGTCGTCATCCTGTTCCTGCAGACATGGCGCGCTTCGATCATCCCGCTGATCGCGGTTCCGGTCTCGATCATCGGCACCTTCGCGGTCATGTATGTCTTCGGCTTCTCGATCAACGCGCTCAGTCTGTTCGGGCTGGTGCTCGCGATCGGCATCGTTGTCGACGACGCAATCGTCGTGGTCGAAAACGTCGAGCGCAACATCGAGCACGGCCTGTCGCCGCGGGCGGCGACCTACAAAGCGATGAAGGAGGTCTCCGGTCCGATCGTGGCGATCGCGCTAGTGTTGGTCGCGGTCTTCGTGCCGCTCGCCTTCATCTCCGGCCTGTCGGGTCAGTTCTATCGCCAGTTCGCGCTGACGATCGCGATCTCGACCGTCATCTCGGCCTTCAACTCGCTCACCCTGTCTCCGGCGCTCGCAGCTCTTCTCTTGAAGGGGCACCACGCGCCGAAGGATTGGCTGACGCGGTTCATGGACGCCATCTTCGGCTGGTTCTTCCGCGGCTTCAACCGTGTCTTCGGCGCCGGCTCGAACGCCTACGGCAAGGGTGTGGGCGGGCTGGTGTCGCGCAAGAGCATCGTCATGGTGGTCTATCTGGCGCTGGTCGGTGCGACCTACAGCATGTTCACCACCGTCCCGGGCGGCTTCGTGCCGTCGCAGGACAAGCAGTATCTGATCGGCTTTGCCCAGCTGCCGGATGCCGCAAGCCTCGACCGTACGGAAAACGTCATCAAACGGATGACCGACATCGCGCTCGCTCAGCCGGGCGTTGCCAATGCGATCGCCTTCCCGGGTCTGTCGATCAACGGCTTCACCAATTCCTCCAATGCCGGCATCGTCTTCGTGACGCTGAAGGACTTCGAGGAGCGCAAGACGCCCGATCTCTCGGGTGGCGCCATCGCCATGGCGCTGAACCAGAAGTTCGGCGCCATCCAGGACGCCTTCATCGCCATGTTCCCGCCGCCGCCGGTCAACGGTCTCGGCACGACGGGCGGTTTCAAGCTGCAGATCGAGGATCGCGCCGGCCTCGGCAACCAGGCGCTCGACGAGGCAACCAAGGCGGTGCTCGCCAAAGCCTATCAGACGCCTGAACTTGCCGGGCTGTTCTCCAGCTTCCAGATCAACGTGCCGCAACTCTATGCTGACCTCGACCGCGCCAAGGCCGAGCAGCTCGGAGTTTCCGTCACCGACGTCTTCCAGACGCTGCAGATCTATCTCGGTTCGCTCTATGTGAACGACTTCAACGCCTTCGGCCGCACCTACAGCGTCCGGGTGCAGGCCGATGCGAAATTCCGCGCCCAGCCGGAAGATATCGGCCAGTTGAAGGTTCGTTCGGCATCGGGTGAGATGATCCCGCTTTCGGCCCTCCTGAAGGTGGAGCCGAGCACCGGTCCTGAGCGCGCCAACCGCTATAATGGCTTCCTTGCCGCCGACATCAACGGCGGTCCGGCGCCGGGCTTCTCCTCCGGCCAGGCGCAGGCGGCAATCGAGAAGATCCTTCGCGAGACACTGCCTGCGGGCATCGACTTCGAGTGGACGGATCTGACCTATCAGCAGATCCTGGCCGGCAATTCGAGCGTGGTCGTCTTCCCGCTGGCGCTGCTGCTCGTCTTCCTGGTGCTGGCCGCCCAGTATGAAAGCCTGACGCTGCCGCTTGCGATCATCATGATCGTGCCGATGGGCGTGCTGGCCGCGCTGACGGGTGTCTGGCTCACCGGTGGAGACAACAATATCTTCACCCAGATCGGCCTCGTCGTGCTTGTCGGTCTATCGGCGAAGAACGCGATCCTCATCGTCGAGTTCGCCCGTGAACTGGAGTTCGAGGGCAGAACGCCGCGGGAGGCCGCGGTCGAAGCCAGCCGGCTGCGCCTTCGCCCGATCCTCATGACCTCCATGGCCTTCATCATGGGCGTCGTGCCGCTCGTCGTCTCGACCGGCGCCGGTGCGGAAATGCGTGCCGCCATGGGTGTCGCGGTCTTCTCCGGCATGATCGGGGTGACGTTGTTCGGCATCTTCATGACGCCGGTGTTCTACGTGCTGCTGCGCCGGATGACGGGCAACCGCCCGCTCGTTCAGCACAAGCCGGACGAGCACAAGGAGGAAGAGGCCGAGGTCATCAGGCTCGCGGCCGAATAACGGAATTCAACCTTCCTTTGTCGAGTAAATCGGGCGGGAACTGCGGTTCTCGCCCGTATCGTTTTCGGACGTCCGACAAAAATGCGTTACGTGCATCAAAACGGTTGCAACCATGGACGGGGGGACTATCAAAGACGGAGAGCAGCTGACAGGATCGGCGCGGGCCTTACCTCTGCCATCTGGATAGGCAATGCCGGCGAGGCCGGAGCGCTTGCGGGAGATGGTGGGACGGGCTGAAGCCTTCGCTTCTTGGCTTCGAAGAGACGTACGGCCGATCGGGAGGATGGTAATGACGGACAGCCAAACCAGGAAACGCCGCCTGCGTTCGCAGGATTGGTTCGACAATCCCGATCACATCGACATGGCGGCGCTCTATCTCGAGCGTTTCATGAATTACGGCATCACGCCGGAGGAGTTGCGCTCCGGCAGGCCGATCATCGGGATTGCCCAGAGCGGCAGCGACCTTACACCCTGCAATCGGGTGCATATCGAACTCGCCAAGCGCGTGCGCGACGGCATTCGCGATGCCGGCGGCATTCCGATCGAATTTCCGACACATCCGATCTTCGAGAACTGCAAGCGCCCGACGGCCGCGCTCGACCGCAATCTCGCCTATCTCGGCCTCGTCGAAATCCTTTACGGCTATCCGCTCGACGGCGTGGTGCTGACCACCGGCTGCGACAAGACCACGCCTTCAGCGATCATGGCGGCCTCGACGGTCGATATTCCGGCTATCGTGCTCTCCGGCGGGCCGATGCTCGACGGCTGGCACGAGGGGGAACTGGCGGGCTCCGGCACGGTGATCTGGCGGATGCGGCGGAAATATGCGGCGGGCGAAATCGACCGGGAGGAGTTTCTGCAGGCAGCGCTCGATTCGGCTCCATCCGTCGGCCATTGCAATACGATGGGCACCGCTTCGACGATGAATGCGCTGGCCGAGGCGCTCGGCCTGTCGCTGACCGGGTGCGGCGCCATTCCGGCCGCTTACCGAGAGCGCGGCCAGATGGCCTACCGCAGCGGACGGCGGGCCGTCGAGATCGTGTTCGAGGATCTGAAGCCGTCGGATATCCTGACGCGGGCGGCCTTTCTCAATGCGATCCGTACCAATTCGGCGATCGGCGGCTCGACCAATGCACAGCCGCATCTGGCTGCGATGGCCAAGCATGCCGGCGTCGAACTCTATCCCGACGACTGGCAGGTGCATGGCTTCGATATCCCGCTGCTGGCCAATGTCCAGCCGGCCGGCGCCTATCTCGGCGAGCGTTATCACCGCGCCGGCGGCACGCCGGCGATCATGTGGGAGCTGCTGCAGGCGGGAAAACTCGACGGCGACTGTCGCACGGTGACAGGCAGGACGATGGCCGAGAACCTGAAGGGGCGGGAGGCCAGCGACCGCGAGGTCATCCGGCCGTTCGACGACCCGCTGAAGGAGCGCGCCGGTTTTCTCGTTCTCAAGGGCAATCTGTTCGACTTCGCCATCATGAAGATGAGCGTGGTTTCAGAGGATTTCCGCCGGCGCTATCTCCAGGAGCCGGGGCGAGAAGGCGTCTTCGAGGGCAAGGCGGTCGTCTTCGACGGGTCGGAAGATTATCATCGTCGCATCAACGATCCCGCCCTCGGCATCGACGAGAATACCATCCTGGTGATTCGCGGCGCCGGGCCGCTCGGCTGGCCGGGCTCGGCCGAGGTCGTGAACATGCAGCCGCCGGACCATCTTCTGAAGCGCGGCATCCGCAGCCTGCCGACGATCGGCGACGGCCGTCAATCGGGCACGGCGGACAGCCCCTCGATCCTCAACGCTTCGCCGGAGAGCGCTGCCGGCGGCGGCCTCGCCTGGCTTCGCAGCGGCGACACGATCCGCATCGACTTCAACCACGGGCGCTGCGACATGCTGGTGGATGACGCCGAGATCGAGCGGCGCAAAGGCGAGGGCATCCCGCCGGTGCCGGCGGATGCGACGCCGTGGCAGCAAATCTACCGCCGTTCGGTCACGCAGCTGGCGGACGGCGCCGTTCTGGAAGGGGCGGCGGAGTTCCGGCAGATCGCGAAAAAGCCACCGAGGCATAATCACTGATCCTGAAGCAGCGGCAGACGCAAGTCCGTTGATCCAAAAGGGGAAAGCCGTAACGAAGATTTCACCTCGTCATTTGTTCGCCCCATAGGACAAGGCTTCCTTAATGCCGGCCGAAGACCATATTGCCATTATGCAAGCTTCGAAGGCTGAGGCCGTGTTGCCAGAAAATAACGCCACACGATCCGAACAAGAGTTTCAGGATCTTCTGCGCCGGCTCGAACTCGCTCTCGACGCGTCCCGGATCGGTGTCTGGGAGCATAGTATCGCCAAGGACGGGATCTTATGGGACGCACAGATGCACCGGCTCTACGAGACCGGCGAAACATGTCGGCACGTGCCGGTATGGTTCTGGTCGAATGCGATCCATCCCGACGATCGCGAGCGGGCCGAACGTGATTTCGACCAGGCCATCGCTGCGCGCGGTGCCTATGACTCGCAATTCCGGATCGTGCTGCCGAGCGGCGAAATCCGGCATCTTCGCTCGCGGGCGCATTTTTATGTGGATGCGGAGGGCGCGCCCTCCTTCATCGGCGCCGAGTGGGATGTGACGGCCGACGTGCAGCTCAACGCCGAGCTTGCACGGCAAAAGCTGATGGCAGAGGCGAGGGCGCTGGCGCTCGAGGAAAGCAACGCGCGTATCGAGCATGTCGCCGATCACGATTATCTCACCGGCTTGCCGAACCGGCGCCTTCTCGACAAGCGGCTGGCGGAGCTGCCGGCTGACAGGAGCGTTGCGACGCTTGGCGTGCTGCATCTCGATATCGACCAGTTCAAGCAGATCAACGACAGCCACGGCCATGCGGCCGGCGACGCCGTGCTCAAGGCTGCAGCCCTTCGCATCGCCGCCGCCATTCCTGCAAACGGCATGGTCGCCCGCGTCGGCGGTGACGAGTTCGTCGTCGTGCTGGTCAATTTCACCGATCTGGCCGAGCTGAAACTGATCACAGAGGATGTTCAGCGGCGGCTGCGGAAAAAGATCCGCTTTGGCCAGGAGATGCTGCAATCCGGGGCGTCGATCGGCGTATCGTGGAGCGGTGATCGGCGGGCGCGCAACCTGCTGGCCGAATCCGACCTGGCGCTCTACCAAGCCAAGCAGCTCGGGCGGAACCGCATCGAATTCTTCACGCGGCAACTGCAGGAGGATCTGCGATCCAAGCGTCGGCTGGTCGAAGAGCTGAAGCTCGGGCTCGAGCGCGGCGAGATTATTCCCTATTATCAGGTGCAGCTCTGCGCCACAACGCGGCAGGTTATTGGCTTCGAGGCGTTGGCGCGCTGGAAACATCCTGACAAGGGCGTGCTCGCCCCGGGCACATTTCTGAAGATTGCCGACGAGCACGGGCTTGCGGCGGAGATCGATGCGGCGATCTTGAAACGTGTTCTCGAGGATCGGCAGTTCTGGCAGTTGCACGGCCTTGCGGTTCCGCGCATCGCCGTCAACATTTCGGCGTCGCGTCTTGCCGACCCGGCGCTGCTCGGCAAGCTGAAAAAACTCGACATTCCGCCCGGCGCAATCGTCTTCGAGCTGGTCGAGACGATTTTCCTCGATGACAGCGACGAGACGCTGCTCGATCATATCAATGATATCAAACAGCTGGGCATCGACATCGAAATCGACGATTTCGGATCGGGCCACGCCTCGCTCATCGGTCTCGTCAAGCTGCGGCCGAAGCGGCTGAAGATCGACCGGCAACTCGTTGCCGAGGTCGTCAGCTCGGAGGAGCAGCGGCGCGTGGTCGGGTCGATCGTCGAAATCGCCAAGGCGCTCGATGTCGAGGTGATCGCCGAGGGCATCGAGACCGAGGCCCATGCCACCGTGCTGGCGCAGCTCGGCTGCGACGGCCTGCAGGGTTATCTCTTTGGCTATCCCGCGCCGGCAACCGAGACGGACCTGCTGTTCTCGTCGGTGGCGGGCGGGGTTGGAAAGCACAAGGCCGCGATAGGCGGGTAATGTCAGTGAAATTGCTTACTCGTCGCCGGCAGGACGATAATCGAGCGGCAAGTAATTTTCTTGAGCTTGCAACGGCATTGTTTCATGGTAATGCGGAAACAAAGCTTACTGCATTGCATCGAAAATGATTATACGCGTCGTCAAGACCATCAGCGCGGCTTCTCCATCATTCGCAGCCGCGCTCGGGGGAGCGGTGACCTGACAATTGCTTTGCCGTTGGCGGGATGGACTTGCAGAACATTCAATCTGGGAAGGTCGCATGAATTCGGAATTTGCCGTTCGTTCGATGCGGCCCGGCGAATTGGAGCTCGTGCTCGAATGGGCGCGTCAGGAGGGATGGAATCCCGGCCTCGACGATTCGCTGGCATTCCTCGAAGCTGATCCGTCGGGATTCTTCGTCGGCGCCATCGGCGAAGTCCCTGTCGGCTCGATCTCGGTCGTCAAATATGGCGACAGCTTTGCCTTTCTCGGCCTCTACATCGTCCACCCCGATTTCCGCGGCAAGGGTTACGGCAAGGCGATCTGGCAAACGGGGATCGCCACGGCGGAAGGCCGGACGATCGGTCTCGACGGCGTCGCCGCCCAGCAGCAGAACTACCGCAGGGCCGGCTTCGAACCCGCTTATCTCACCATTCGCTATGGCGGCGTCGCCAGCGCGCTGCCGGCTTCGACGCTCGTTGCGCATCCGGTGCTGGATTCGCGCCTGGAAGGGCTGCTGCGTTACGATTCGGCGATCTTTCCGCAACCGCGGGAAGCCTTCCTTGCCGCCTGGTGCACCGGCCGCAAGGGACGGCGTACCGCCGTCGTACGGAAGAGCCACAAAATCCGTGGCTACGGCACGATCCGCCGCTGCTACGAGGGCTACAAGATCGGCCCGCTCTTTGCCAATGATGCCGATAGCGCCGCAGCACTGCTTGCCGAACTGGTCCCCGAGGCGAAAGGGGCAACGGTTTTCATCGATATTCCCGCCGAGAACCGCGAGGCGATCGCGTTTGCCGAAGGCATGGGCCTCCAGCCGGTGTTCGAGACCATGCGCATGTATCGCGGGCCAGCGCCAGCCACGCCATTGAAGCACGTCTTCGGCGTGACGACGCTGGAGCTTGGCTAATCCACCGGTGAGGCGGGCACCGTTGGAGCCGAAGCTTTCGGACGACCTTTTTCGGCGACGGCGATGCCGCCGAGCGTCAGGGCCAGCGCGATCATGTGGAAGGACTGCAGCGTCTCGCCGACCAGGGCGACGGAGAGCAGGGTTCCGAATACCGGCACGAGATTGATGAACAGGCCGGCCCGGTTGGCGCCGATTGCCTCGACGCCCTTGATGTAAAGAATCTGCGCCAGCAGCGAGGGGAAGATCGCCGTGTAGAGAGTGATGCCCCAGCCGGCCTGATCGGGCCATTGCGCCGCGTCCCGGCCGGCCTCCCAGAGGAGCAGCGGCAGCGATGTCAGCATGGCGGCAAAGGCTGGGAAGGCCATCAGCGTTCGCCAGTCGACCCGCGGTTTCCAGCGCAGGAAGATCGTGTAGAGCGAATAGGCGACGATGGCGATCAGCATCAGCCCGTCGCCCCGGTTGAGCTGCAGCTGCAGCAGCGAGGCGAGGTCGCCATGGGCCGCTGTCAGCGCCACGCCGACCAGCGTCATTCCGAAGCCGAGGCATTGCGCCAGCGAAATGCCGGTGCGGAAGAAGACGAAATTCAGCAGGAAGATCAGCATGGGAATGCCGGCCTGCTCGATGGCGACATTGATCGCCGTCGTATACTGTACCGCCGAGTAAAGCATGGCGTTGAAGAGCGTGTAGCCAATGGCGCCGTAGCACAGCAGCAGCGGCAGGTTTTTCCTGGCGACCGGCCAGTCCTTTTTGAGTTGCGGCACCGAGATCAGGGCGATCAGCGCGACGGCAAGGAACCAGCGCAGGAAGGTCAGCATCATCGGGCTGACATGGCCGACCGCGAGCTTGCCGGCGACGGAATTGCCGCCCCAGCAGAGGGTGGCGATGACGAGGCAAATGTAGGCCGTGGCTTGCAAGAGCGTTTCTTCCTCGTCTTTTGATGATCAACAAGCGGCGTTTTCCCAGGGGAAATAGCCTGCCGACTGCTGATTTGTCACGTAAAAAGCCCAATCGCCTGTGACAACAGGGTCGCTTTCCCAAAAACAAAGCTTTATAGATGCGCGGGTTTGAGCAGGTGCGCGGTTCCGCGCCGGTAACAGGAAGAGTTAGATGACGAACGTAGTCGTGGTCGGTTCGCAATGGGGTGACGAAGGCAAAGGCAAGATTGTCGACTGGCTTTCGGAACGCGCGGATATCGTCGTGCGCTATCAGGGCGGACACAATGCCGGCCATACGCTCGTCATCGACGGCACGAGCTACAAGCTTTCGCTGCTGCCGTCCGGCGTCGTGCGCCCGGGCAAGATGGCGGTGATCGGCAACGGCGTCGTCGTCGACCCGCATGCGCTGATCGCCGAGATTGAAAAGCTCGCCGGCCAGGGTGTGACGATCACCCCCGACAATCTGCGCGTGGCCGACAACGCGACGCTCATCCTGTCGCTGCACCGGGAGCTGGACGCGATGCGCGAGGACGCGGCATCCAACAGCGGCACCAAGATCGGTACGACGCGCCGCGGCATCGGTCCGGCCTATGAAGACAAGGTCGGCCGCCGCGCGATCCGCGTGATGGATCTTGCCGATCTCGACAGCCTTCCCGGCAAGGTCGATCGGATCCTCACCCATCACAATGCCCTTCGCCGCGGCCTCGGTGTCGCCGAAGTCAGCCACCAGACGATCATGGACGAACTGACCTCGGTCGCCGAACGGGTACTGCCGTTCCGCGATACCGTCTGGCTTTTCCTCGACAAGGAGCGCCGCAAGGGCGCCCGCATCCTCTTCGAAGGTGCACAGGGCAGCCTGCTCGATATCGACCACGGCACCTATCCTTTCGTCACCTCCTCGAACACCGTGGCTGGCCAGGCAGCGGCCGGCTCCGGCATGGGGCCGGGTTCACTGGGTTATATTCTCGGCATCACGAAGGCCTATACGACACGCGTCGGCGAAGGCCCGTTCCCGACGGAACTGAAGGATGAGATCGGAGAGTTTCTCGGCCAAAAGGGTCATGAGTTCGGCGTCGTGACAGGGCGCAAGCGCCGCTGCGGTTGGTTCGACGCCGCGCTGGTGCGCCAGTCGGTCGCCACCAACGGCATCACCGGCATCGCGCTCACCAAGCTCGACGTGCTCGACGGCCTCGAGGAACTAAAGATCTGCGTCGGCTATATGCTCGACGGCGAACAGATTGATCACCTTCCCGCAAGCCAGGGAGCGCAAGCTAGGGTCGAACCGATCTATATCACGCTGGAGGGCTGGAAGGAATCGACCGTCGGCGCCCGCAGTTGGGCAGATCTTCCGGCACAGGCGATCAAATATGTTCGCCAGGTCGAAGAGCTGATCGGGGCGCCTGTCGCGCTCCTGTCCACCAGCCCGGAGCGGGACGACACCATACTTGTGACCGATCCGTTTGAGGATTAAGGTCACCGGTCACTGCGGAGGATAGGTTCGGGAGAGTGCCGGACTTCTTGAGAAAGTACTGATGGCGGATTTTATTGCAGTTATTCGGCGGGCCGTCGACGGCCTGGCCGAAAATACCCCCGAGATGCGGGTAAAGGTCTACGAACGTGCTCGCGGCGCAGTGCAGCGGCAGCTCGAGAACATGAAGCCGCGTCCACCGGAAGCCATGCTGCAACGCCAGCTCGAAAAGCTCGAGGCCGCCATCCGCGAGGTGGAGGGTGAACACTCCGAGGCGCTGTCACTCGATGAGGCGGCTGACGCCGTCGCTGTGCCGGAGCCCGTCGAGGAATACGCGGCTCACGGTGAAAGCGAACCGGCGCCTGTGTCAGAGCCGACCGTCGACGAGCCGGCCGAGGAAGCCGATGCAGAACCGCCGGCGGCAGAGGCCGTCGACGAGCCCGATCAGGTCGAAGCTGCCGCGCCGCAGGAAACTCAGGAAGAGGTCGTAGCCGAAGAAGCCGAGCCTGCGGACCCCCAGCCTGCAGAGCCCGAGCTCGTGGAAACACCTGTTTCCACCGAGACGGAAGCGCCCGTTGAGTCATACTGGCATCCCTCCCATGAGGAGGAGGCGCCGACCGAGGAATGGCATGCCGGCGAGGCGCGTGAGGTCGCTGGCGAAGAGGCGGCGTCTGACCATGACGGCTTCGAACCGCCGCCTGCCGGGCATGGCTACGCGCAAGCCGACGACGATCGTGCCGATGAGCAGCCTCCCGCGGAAGCCGAAGAGGTCGCGGCCGAACCGGCGACTGTTGAAAGCGATGAACCGAAGGCCGAGGCGGCTTACGAGCCCATCGAATCTTTCCAGCCGGTCACACGCGGCCTAGAGCATGCATCCAACCGGCTGGTCGAGCCGGTCGCCGATTTCGATCGTGCGCAGGAATTCGTCGAACATAGCCGCGAGGAGCCGCTGCAGGCGGATGCGGCGGCGCATTTCGACCCCGTCTGGACCGAACCCGCCGCTGAAACGCCGGCTCCGGCGCCGAAGGATGCCGAGACCGAATGGGCGGAAGAGGAGCTCCGGCAATATTCGGAAACCGCTCCGGCCGCCGCCGACACGTCGGCGCGCGCCTTCGAAGAGGTGATATCGAGCCTCGAAAAGATAGCACCCGCGGCCGTCATGCCGGCTGCCAAGGAAAGTTTCTCCTGGGAAACGGCCGCCTTCGACGATCTGCCGCCGATCGAGGCCGGCAGCAACAAGAAGACGCCGGTTTCCTCGCATTTCGACGATGTCGATATCTTTGCTGAAGTGCATGATGGCAAGGCGGCGCCCGCTGCCGGCGCGCCGGGCGAGGGATGGCGCGAAGCCAAGGCACTGCGTGGTTATGACCGCCGCGGCTCGGTCGCCGCCGACGATGACGACGCCAATCCGGCGATGGATATCGATCAGATCGTCGCCGCCAAACTGCAGGGCAAGAATTTCCGCATGGAGCCGAAGCGGCGCCGCTTCGGCATCGGCACGGTGATCACCCTGATCTTCGCGCTTATCCTGATCGGCGGCGGCGTCTATGCCGGCTGGACGAACAGAGAGGCGCTGGTGGCGATGGTCGATGGGCTTGTCAGCTCGGCACCATCGCAGTCCACCAGGAACGAGGCGGCAATGACGCCGGCGGAACCCGAGACGCCTGCTCAGCCGAGCACGCCGACGCCAGCCGAGCCGGCTACGCCGGAAGCGCAGAATACGCCGCCGGCACCCACAGAGCCGGACCAGCAAGTGGCGTCATTGAACAATGACGGTGCGGCGGCCAATTCCAAATTCACCCAGCGGCTGCTTTCCGATGGAAGCGAAGTCGACAGCGGCCCGGCGGCTGTGCCGGGAACGCCGACCGCCGAAGGGAAATCGGTGGCCGAGCAGAATGTCGCGGCTGCGGATACGCCGGCTGCCAGCGCCCAAGGTGATGCAGCCCGGCCGGAAACGCTGACGCCGAACGGTTCTGCGGCATCGCCGCAACAAGCCGCCCCGGTTGGGTCGTCGGAAAAGATGTTCCTCTACGAGGAGCGTATCGGCCAGAGCTCGCCGACGGCGATCGAGGGAACGGTCGTCTGGAGCGTACAGCACGAGGCCGGCCAGGGTGGCCGGCAGGAAGCGACAGTCCAGGGCAACATCACCGTTCCCGAGCGTAATCTCTCGGCTCTCGTCACCTTCAAGCGCAACTCCGATCCGTCGCTGCCGGCAAGCCATCTTGTCGAGATCGTCTTCTCGGTGCCGCCCAATTTTGAAGGCGGCAGTATCGACAGCGTCCAGCGCATCTCGATGAAGCGCACGGAACAGGATCGCGGCGACGCGCTGATTGCGGTTCCGGCCAAGATCACCGACGATTTCCACATGATCGCGCTCAACGATTATCCGGATGCGCGCAAGGCCAATCTCGACCTGATGTCGACCCGCAACTGGATCGATATTCCGATCACCTACCGCAACGGCCGCCGCGCGCTGCTGACGATGGACAAGGGCGGCACGGGAACGGACGCCTTCAATACCGCCATCAAGGAATGGACCGCGCTCGGGGATGTCTCGACGAGCCAGTGAGGAGGTTCGCAGCTGCCACTGGCCGTGGCAGCGTCTCGTCCTTGTTGAAAGCATCATTTTCGGAAATCAAGGAAAGCGGCTTGGCTCCCTCACTTCTCCCCGCTGGGGAGAAGAGGACGTGCCGCAACGTCCTTCCCCAAGCACTCTCCGTAGAAACAAAAAACGCCACCTCCGATCGGGAGGTGGCGCTGCAGTTCTCAAATCAACCGTATCAGGCCGTGGCTTCGACGACGCGGACGGCTTTGGCGCGTTCCAGGGCTTCCTTGCGGACAGCGTCCTGCACCTTCTCGAAGGCGCGAACCTCGATCTGGCGGACGCGTTCGCGGCTGATGTCGAATTCGGCCGACAGGTCTTCCAGCGTCACCGGCTCCTCGGCGAGGCGGCGGGCCTCGAAGATGCGGCGCTCGCGTTCGTTCAGTACGCTCATCGCCTTGCTCAGCATACGCCGGCGGGTTTCGAGTTCGTCCTGTTCGATCAGCACGTCTTCCTGGCTGTCGTGATCGTCCACAAGCCAGTCCTGCCATTGGCCGCTGTCGCCTTCGGCCGCCTTGATCGGCGCGTTCAGCGAGGCGTCGCCGGAGAGACGGCGGTTCATCGAAATGACCTCCTCCTCCGAGACGTTCAGCTTGGTGGCGATTTCCGATACGTGCTCCGGCTTCAAGTCGCCGTCGTCGATCGCCTGAATGCGGCCCTTCAGCCGGCGCAGGTTGAAGAACAGGCGCTTCTGGTTTGCGGTCGTACCCATCTTCACCAGCGACCACGACCGCAGGATATATTCCTGTATCGAGGCCTTGATCCACCACATGGCATAGGTCGCGAGGCGGAAGCCGCGCTCCGGATCGAATTTCTTGACAGCCTGCATCAAGCCGACATTGCCTTCGGAGACGACTTCGCCGATCGGCAGGCCGTAGCCGCGATAACCCATGGCGATCTTCGCAACGAGGCGCAGATGGCTGGTGACGAGCTTGTGGGCGGCGTCGCGGTCGCCGTGCTCGGCATAACGCTTGGCCAGCATATATTCCTGCTGCGGTTCGAGCATCGGGAATTTGCGGATTTCGTCGAGATAACGATTGAGGCCGGCTTCGCCGGCGGTAATGGACGGCAAGGTATTTCGGGCCATAGTGCACCCTCCTAAAGTGAATTCCGGTTCCCGATGAAAACGCGTCCCCGCGTCGAAAGGCAAACCGGGACGTGCGGCTTTCTACCAAGCCCGCACTAAGTCTATATACAGATAAGTATGGCGAAACGGCGGTTCAAGGCGCCGCTCACGCAGGTGTGAGACGGGGAAGGCGGAATTCCGCAGTCCTTTCTAACGCCGCAATGCCTCGACAAGTTCCACCATATCCTCGGGCAGCGGTACCTCGAAATGCATGAGTTCGCCGGTGCGGGGATGCTCGAATTGCAGCATGAAGGCATGCAGCGCCTGGCGGTCGAACCCGTTTACCACCTTGCGGATCTCTTCGGGCAGCAGATTGGCCTTGGTTCTGAAGCCGGCTCCGTAGACCGTGTCGCCGAGCAGCGGGTGGCCGATATGAGCCATGTGCACACGGATCTGATGGGTGCGGCCGGTTTCGAGGCGGCACTCGACCAGCGAGGCGAGCGCCGTCGCGTCCGGGGTTTCGTGAAAACGCTCGATCACCTCGTAATGGGTGATCGCCTCGTCGGCGTCATGGCTGTCGGGGCGCTTGACGGCGCGCCGGGTGCGATCGCCGGTGGCGCGGCCGAGCGGCGCGTCGACCGTGCCTGTCAGTGACCGCGGCCGGCCCCAGACGATTGCCTGATAGGCCCGCTCCAGCGGCATGGTGCGGCCATGATCGGCAAACTGGAGCGAGAGATGGCGATGGGCAATGTCGTTCTTGGCGACGACCATGACGCCCGTCGTGTCCTTGTCGAGACGGTGGACGATGCCGGGGCGGCGCACACCGCCGATGCCGGAGAGTGTCGCGCCGCAATGATGGATCAGCGCGTTGACCAGCGTTCCCGTCCAGTTGCCGGAGGCGGGATGGACGACCAGGCCGGCCGGTTTCGATATGACGATGAGGTCATCGTCCTCATAGAGAATATCGAGCGGAATATCCTCGCCCCGGGGCGTCGGGTCTTCCGGCTCGGGCAGGGTGATCTCGAAACTGTCGCCGACGCGCACCTTGCGCTGCGGATCGGTGACGGGCTCGCCGCGCATCGAAACCTGGCCGTCCTTGATCAGCGCCTTGATGCGGCTGCGGGAAAAATCCTCGCCGACCTGTGCCGTCAGCCAGGCGTCGAGCCGGCCTTCCGCGGTTTCATCGGCGGTCAGGACTTTTCTAATGCCCACTGCTTGTTTAAAGGGGTCGCTCAAGACGCTTCTTCTCCGACGTATTTTTAGAACGGGACGCACAGATGACAGCAATCGAGCCAGACGACCAGGAAGAGAAGCCCCTTGATCCGGCGATGGAAAGTGTCCGGCGCAAGATGGTCCGCCTGCAGATCGTTTCCGGCGCCATCATGTTCGTGAGCCTTATGGCGGTCTTCGGTGCGGTTGTCTACAAGACGATGCGCGAGCCGAAGGACACGGCTGCCGCTGCCGCCGCCTCTGGTGTGCCCTCGGAGGCGCCGCTCGCGGCGACTGTTTCCCTGCCGCTGGGTTTCAAGGTGCAGTCGACCTCGTTTTCGGCGGGGCAGATCCTGTTTTACGGCGAGACCGTCGAGGGCAAGGGCAAGGCGCTGATCTTTGATCTCCGGAGCGGGCGCACCGTCGCTGACCTGACAGTCACGGGCAATTGAGGCCGGCATGGCCGCTCCCCCGATCGCCATCGCGAATGCCGACGATCCGCGCGTTGCGGAATTCCGCGACATCCGCGAGCGCGATCTGACCGGACGGGAAAACCGCTTCATCGCCGAGGGTACCGTCGTGCTTAGAATGCTCGCCGAGGCGCATGCGCAAGGCCGCGGCTTTCGCGCCGAGAAGATCCTGCTGCTGCGCAATCGCGTCGAGGGCATCCTGCCGATCCTGGAGCGGTTTCCCGCCGACGTGCCGGTCTATGTCGCCGAGGCTGACGCCCTCGAGGGCATTGTCGGTTTCCACCTGCATCGCGGTGTTCTCGCGCTTGGCCGGCGGGAGGAGCGTGACGAGGCAGCGCTTCTTGACGCCCTGCCGGAACGGGCGCTGGTCCTCGTCGGCTGCGGCATTTCCAATCACGACAATGCCGGCTCGATGTTCCGCAACGCCGCCGCCTTCCGGGCAGATGCCGTGCTGCTCGACGAAACCTCCTGTGATCCTCTTTATCGCAAGGCGCTGCGTGTTTCGGTCGGGTCGGTGCTGAGCGTTCCACACCGGCGCGGCGGCAAGGCACTGGACCTGCTCCTTGCACTCGCCGAACGGGGTTTTGCCATCTGGACGCTTTCGCCCCATGGGAAAACGGACATTCGCGTCATTCCGGCGGCGGCACGCATGGCGCTCGTCGTCGGCACGGAGGGGGAGGGCTTGCCGGCGGCGCTGCTGGCCCGCTTTCAGAGCGCGCGCATCCCGCAATCGGACGAGCTCGATAGCCTCAATGCGGCGACGGCGACGGGGATCGCGTTGTTTTCCATGGCCTCGGCCATGGGACGGATCTGACCCCTAAAGCACGTCGCGATCTTTCAGATTCGCTCCCCGCGCTTTAAGTCTTTATTTTCTCGCATGTCATTGACGCAAAACCGCTGCCCACTTTTGCGCGACATGCTTTAACGCACCGGATTGGCGATGATGGCGGCGGCCCTGTCGGCAAGGCTGACGCGGTCGTTCGGATTCTTGGTCCCGGCATCCGCCAGCAGCGTGCGGATCGGCGAGGAAGGGCCTTCGTTGAGTGCGGTCAGCGCCACCATATTGGCGGCGATCGAGGCGATCTCCTCGCGGATCGCACCATCACGTCCGGCGACGGACTTTGCCTTCTGCAGGCGCTCGGCAAGGGCGGCGCTGCGCTTGCGGACATCCTCGCCCATCTCAGCCGTTACCGCGGCTGTATCGAACATGGACGCGGCTGGGTCTTCGGCTGTCAGTTCCGCCGGCAGGTCCGCCGCCATTTTGGCCAGGCCGGCGTCGCGCAGCACCCGGTTGATCCTGCGGATCTCGGCATTGGCGGCTTTCAACTGCTCCTTCAGCTTGACGATTTCCTGCTGACGGCGAGCGAGCAGGTTTTCCTTCTCGGCGGCGGAAGCGCTCTCACGCGCGGCCTTATCTTCCAGGCGGATCACCATATGCTGCTGCTGCGTCAGTTTCTGCTCGGCATCCTTGGCCCGCTTCTGCAGCAGGGTGACGTCCTGGCGCAACGTGTCGCGTTCGTCGCGCAGCGCGTTGGTGCGGAATTTCAGGCTTTCCGCCTCTGTTTCACGCGCAGCCAGATCAATCCTCAGCCCGTCGGTTTGTTCGCTGAGCTTGCTCAGCCGCGTCCGCATCGCCGCCAGTTCGCTCTCCTTGTTGGCAGCGGATTGCTCGGCGATATGCAGATTGGTCTTCAACTGGCTGATATAGTTCTCGTCCTTGCGCAGGTGCGAGCGCTGCTCGGCCGCCTCGACATGCATCTCGCCGATCTGGGCCTGCAATTCACCGATATCGGCGGCAAGCCTGCCGGCATCAACGGCAAGGGCATCGTGCCGCAGCTGAAGCGAGAGGGATTTTTCGCGTTCACGCAGAAGGTCCTGGGTGGTGCGCGCGTTTTCGGCGGCATAAAGGGCGCGCACCATATCTTTCTGGGCGCGGACCTCCTGCGGGCTCAGCGGCATCGTCGCTTTCAGCCGATTTTCGGTATACCAGACGATGCGGCGGTGTACGGCCGGCGAAATCAGAAAGACGAGGAAGGCCGCGGTCAGGAAGCCCAGTCCGAACAAGAGAGCGTATTCGATCACGGCGGGGCCATCGATTCGACGTTGATACTAAAACAGGATGTCAGCCCAGTCGGCCTAAGGTCTGAATCCCGTTCTCCGTTGGCCGGAACTTGACATCCGAAAACCGATTACGCTTTCGGCGTCCTATTCCGGGTCATCCGTGACGATTAAGCACGCATGGCGCATCGGGGCAAGGCCGCCGATGCGGGTGGCGGCAGTTTCCAACGGTCCTGCGGCCTCAGAAGGGGTTCCAGGTCGGCGCCTGGGTGATCTTGAGGTAGCCGACATTGACGCCGAGTCGGGCGCCGACGCCGGTGCGGATCGGCACGACCAGCACGTCGTTGTTCTTCAGCACCGTCATGCCGAAGCCCGCAATCACATAGGCCGAGCCGCTGACGCCGCCGAAGCGGGCATAGATGCCGTCGATGGAGGGCAGATCGTAGACCAGCATCATGACGCGCGAGCCCTGTCCGCCGTAATCGATGCCGAGGGAGGGGCCCTGCCAGTAGAGCGGATGCTCGCCGGCATTCTTGGTGTTCAACTGGCCTTCGCCATAGGTGAGGCCGGCGATGAAGGCGCCGCCGCCTTCCTGTCCGAGAATATAACCGTTCGGCAGGCCGTATTTCTGGAAGGCGCTTTCCACCACCTTGGCAAGACCGCCGCTGGCGGAGCCGAAGAAGGAGTGGCCGGTATCGATGATTTCCTGCATCGTATACTGACCGTTGTTGTTCTGAGCGGCGGCCGGCCCGGCAACCATCATCGAGGAGAAGACGAGGGCCGAGAGCAACCTGCAGAAGCCGATGAATCGGTGCGGAAATCGAGGGCGCATGGTGTCATCCGTTCGTCGTTGGTCGGGAGCGGACAACCGCTCGCGTCAATTGCTGCATTTTGCGCCGATGATCTTAACAATCGGTTTACCAAATATGGTGTCATTATGGCACCGAATACGATCGCAAACTTCGCGCAATTTAGATGACGCATATTACCGGGCGCGATGAGATTGCCGCCCCTCAGGAGACGATGATGTCCAAGAACCCGAACCTTACCCTGTCCGGCCCGGATCTGGCCGCGCTCCTCTGCAGCCGCGTTTGCCACGACGTCATCTCGCCCGTCGGCGCGATCAACAACGGTCTGGAACTTCTCGATGAAGGCGGCGCCGATTCCGATGCGATGGACCTGATCCGCACCAGTGCGCTCAATGCTTCCGTCCGACTGAAATTCGCGCGTCTCGCCTTCGGCGCGTCCGGTTCCGTTGGCGCCTCGATCGACACCGGTGAGGCCGAGCGGGCCGCCAAGGATTTTGCGCTGGCGGAGAAGAAAACCGAGGTGATCTGGAACGGGCCGCGCGCCATCGTTGCCAAGAACCGGGTCAAGCTGCTGCTTAATCTCTTCCTCGTCGCCTATTCCTCCATTCCGCGCGGCGGCGTGCTCGAGGTGACGCTCGAAAATCCCGAATTCGACGCCAAGTTCACGCTCACGGCCAAGGGCAAGATGATGCGCTTGCCGCCGAAATTCGTTGAAATATCGACCGGCGCGATCGAGGAGGCAATCGATGCCCATTCGATACAGCCCTATTACGCCGTGCTATTGGCTGAAGAGTGCGGAATGACGCTCGATCACAGCGCCAGCGCCGATGAATTGGTGTTCACGGCGGTGGTCGCTGCTGCTTGATTTCGGAGCCCGGACGGGTGTCGGCGCCCGTCCGGTAACGATTCCTTAGCCTGATGGACCTATCCTCCAGGGTTGTAAGAGGCCTCTTGTTGCGACGAATGCGGGGGCAAAGGAGCAGTCATGCAAAGGTTCATGATCACCGATAATTCGGACATCGTCCGCAAGGTCGGCAAGCGCATTCTCTCCGAACTCGACTTTCTCGTCAGCGAGGCTTCCAATGCCAGCGAGGCGCTGCAGCGCTGCCAGGCGGAACTGCCGGAATATCTGATCGTCGATTCCGGCATGGAAGGCGCCCTCGACCTCATTGTCGCCATCCGCGCCATGGACGGGGGCAAGGACGTCAAAATCTATTATTGCGTCATCGAAGCGGATCTGAAGAAACTGATGGCGGGCAAACGGGCCGGTGCCACGGATTTCCTGCTGAAACCCTTCGATCGCAAGATCCTGACCGCCGTTTTCGGAAACCGCGCCATCGCTGCCTGACGGCAGACGCATTCCGCCGACATCATCCATTCCCGGAGCGTTCCGCCAAAAAAGTGCGGACGCCGCTGATGCTGCGGCTCTCCTTCTGCTTCCCTTACCGAGATGAAGGACTTCAGGTCCGATCAGGGCCTCAGGCCATCTCACTCTCATTGCCAGCCAAAAACGAAAAATCCCGCCGGAAGGGCGGGATTTCGTCATCCGATAAGGGGGATCGGAAGCTTCGGAAGCTCAGGCGGTTTCCGCATATTCGGTGCCATCCGGCTCGCGAAGAACGTAACCACGGCCCCAGACGGTCTCGATATAGTTGGCGCCGCCGGCGGCGTTGGCGAGTTTCTTACGCAACTTGCAGATGAAGACGTCGATGATCTTCAGTTCCGGTTCGTCCATGCCGCCGTACAGGTGGTTGAGGAACATTTCCTTGGTGAGCGTGGTGCCCTTGCGGAGCGAAAGCAGCTCCAGCATCTGGTATTCCTTGCCCGTCAGATGGACGCGCTGGCCGCCGACTTCAACGGTCTTGGCATCGAGATTGACGATCAGTTCGCCGGTCATGATCACCGACTGGGCGTGGCCCTTGGAGCGGCGGACGATGGCGTGGATGCGGGCGACGAGCTCGTCCTTGTGGAACGGCTTGGTCATGTAGTCGTCGGCGCCGAAGCCGAGGCCGCGAACCTTGTCTTCGATGCCGGCCATGCCCGACAGAATGAGGATCGGTGTCTTGACCTTCGACAGCCGGAGAGTGCGGAGCACTTCATATCCGGACATGTCGGGCAGGTTCAGATCGAGAAGGATGATATCGTAATCATACAGCTTGCCCAGATCGACGCCTTCTTCACCGAGATCGGTGGTGTAAACATTAAAACTTTCTGATTTCAGCATCAACTCGATGCTCTGCGCCGTAGCGCTGTCGTCCTCGATGAGAAGTACCCGCATAATTATCCCCTTTACCGCCGCCGAAAGGTGGTCTGGCCCCCTACACGCTACCGAACAAGCTACGTGATTTGGAAGCTGCCACGAAATGGTTAACAAATTCTGATTCACTCTGGCAAGGAGTATCGAATTTATTAAATAATTTTTCCATTTCTCTGTTTTCCAATAGGAATCTCAAAAAGGCTTTCCTCAATTTTAACATTAGGAAACAGCGCTAAGTGATTCATCCGACTCGCCAATGAAAAGGTTCGAATTTCATGCCGCGGCATTTACCGACCCTTAAATCATCGGGCCTATCATTAACGATGCCCGTAAACGAAAGGTTACCAGCGGTAGGTTTTTGTTAATATCGCAGGAAATTTTTTAGCAAACCGTGTCAAAGCGGCGCGCAGGGCGGTTTCAAGTTGAGCCGGGGTCTCGCATCACGGGAGTAATGCGTATGAAGTCGCGAGAAAGTCTCGTTCGCCTGAAAGAGTTTCAGGTGAACGAAAAACGACGTCAATTGCAGCAATTGCAGATGATGATGTCCGAATTCGAACGGATGACGAAGGATCTGGAGAGCCAGATCGTCGTCGAGGAAAAGAAGTCCGGTATATCAGACCCGAATCACTTTGCTTATCCGACCTTCGCCAAGGCCGCGCGTCAGCGTGCGGACAACCTGCAGGTTTCAATCAAGGAACTGAAGATGCAGGAAGAGGCGCTGGAATTGGCGCTTGAGGAGATGCAGGCGGAATATGCAAGGGCGTCGGCGCTGGAAGAACGTGACAGCGGCGCCCGAGCACGGGCGTAAGTGAAAACGACGGGCGCCGGCTTCGGCGCCCCGGGGATCGCCACAGAGAAGCCATGTATGACGGGCGCGCTGGTCCGTCATACATGGCTTTTGGTGTTTGCCGTTTTCCATCTCCATGTCGCCCGCTTGGCGCATCGGCCCGAAAAATCGGAATCGCTTTTCGGAAGCGCGATGCACGGAAGTGTTGCGGCATCCTCCGCGCGTCTGAAAAGACGCGCGGAACTTTAGAAATCGCAGCCGGGCGGCCAAGCCACGGGAATCAGTCCACGACGTCGTGCCATTCCGGGTGGCGCTGCGCCTGCGCCTTGAAAAAAGGGCAGAGCGGAATGATCTTCCAGCCGCCGGCGCGAGCGGCCTCCACCGCATGCAGCGCCAGTGCCTGGCCAACGCCCTTGCCGCGCAGGGCATCGGGAACGGCGGTGTGATCGATGATGACGAGTTTCGGTGAGGTGCGCGAATAGGTCATCTCCGCCTCGTGCCCTTCGACCGCGGCCGCATAACGGCCGCCGGAGGCGCCTTCCTCGTTTCGAATGTCCATGGTCTTTCCTCGCAGAGGGATGGGGATATTGTCGCCGGCGACGGTGACACGGCGCCGCGATCATGCCAAGCCGGCGAGGCAATTCCTCGAGGAGACGGAGTGTTCATGAAAAAGATCGGATCGGTGCAAGGTTCGCGAATGAGGGCGCTTTCGATGATCCGCCCGGTACTGCTCGTGGCGGCGCCGTTCCTTCTGGCGCTCGGCCTCATCTTGCCGCTGGTCCGTTTCGAGACTTTGTATTTCTTCGATCAGACCCCGTCGCTTGTCGAAATCGTCGCCTCGCTCTGGCAGGGTGGGGATGGGCTGCTGGCGGCGATCGTCGCGCTGGTGTCGATCGTGCTTCCGATTCTGAAGATGGTTGGGATCGCAGCGGAAGCGACAGGTGCCGGCGGCGGGGCCGGCAGTCTATTTTATCGTCGCGTCGTGCCGCATCTGTCCAAGTGGTCAATGATGGACGTGCTGCTGGTCGCGATCGTCATTGCGGCGGCGAAGACGACGGGGTTGGCGGATGCATTCACTCAGCCTGGCCTGTGGTGCTATGCGGCCTCGTCAATGATTTCGGGCCTTCTGCACTCCCTGACGGGAGATGCGTCCGGCCCGAAATAAATCGTCGTCGATGCTGGCGTGCGATCAGTGGCGATACTGCTGAATGCGCGTGGTGCGCAGGCCGGCGAGGCCATGGCTATTGATCGACGACTGCCAGGACAGGAACTCTTCGACCGTGAGCGTGTAACGCTCGCAGGCCTCTTCCAAGCTCAACAGGCCACCGCGAACAGCCGCGACAACCTCTGCCTTCCGGCGGATCACCCAGCGCCGCGTATTGGGCGGCGGAAGGTCCGCGATGGTCAGGGGGCTGCCATCGGGGCCGATGACATATTTTACTCGGGGACGTATCATTTCGGTCATTGGACTCTCTACACAACGCAAGACCACGAGCGCCACTCTAGCCTGCCACATTTAAAAATTGCCTAAGCCCAACGTAAGACTTTGATAACAAATTTAGACGCCCCGGAGTGACCGATGAATGGGCGTCTGCTCGCAAGACTTGGTCGCCGATCTCCCCCGTATCGGCCCAATTCGTATGATTTGATGCCTCCTGTCCTTGCTTGCGCAGCCAAACGGTCTTCGTCGACACTCCGGTGTGAGCGTCTCGTCGCCGGTATCGAAAACCGTTGATCAGCAATCGGCAGCAAAGCCTCGTCAGCTTTTACCAGGCCGCCGACCTCTTTTATTGCTGCAGACCGGTGACGGCGATGGCGCGGACGATCCTGACGATCTTCTGCGCGGAAGGGGCGTTTGCGAGGAGGGCGGCCAATCAGGAAATCGTCATCTGGACACGCTCTTCCAGAATGTGGCGAGAAATACCGTCGCCTTCGCATTGCATGGCGCTGACCTGAAACAATACATTTTCGCGATTGTTAGGCAGTGGCCCATGCCGGCAAGGAAGCAGGCAATGGGATGCCTGAACTTATCCAAAGTGCTGCAGCGTCCTTTGCGCCTCAGAGAAGCGGCGCTGGGTCGGCTGATGGCAGGAGCAGGGACGAGACGCGAATCTTCTCGATCTCTCGTCGCATATGATCGTGGGGGTATCTGAGGAGTGCGATAGCAAGCGCGATTCGCTCAACCGCATGCGGGCAGTTGCCCGAGCATTCCGGTACCGGCTGCTCCGAGCAGCCGGCCCGTTCTCACAAAAAGCTTAGAAGCCTTTTCCGCCGGCCAGTTCCGATGCGACGGTTCCGACGATGATGCGCATATCCATCCAGATCGAGAAATTCCCGACGTAATAGAGATCGCTGGCGATGCGGGCGCGCGCCTTGGCCGGACGATCGGTCGGGCCGCGCAGGCCGCGCATCTGGGCGAGACCGGTCATGCCCGGACGCATTGCGTGGCGCTGGTGGTATTCCGGCACAAGCTCTTCGTAGAGCATGCCGCCGGCGCGCATGCCGATCGCGTGGCAGCGCGGACCGACAACCGACATGTCGCCCAACAGCACGTTCAACAGCTGCGGCAACTCGTCGATGTTCGTGCGGCGCAGGATGGCGCCGATGCGGGTGACGCGCGGGTCGTTCTTCACCGTCTGAGCAACGCCCGAGACATCGCAGAGATCGGTGCGCATGGAGCGGAACTTGTAGACTTTGATGGCCTTGCAGTTCCTACCCCAGCGGGTCTGCTTGAACAGCACCGGTCCGGGGCTGTCCAGCTTGATCAAAAGGGCGACGAGGAGAAGTAAGGGCGCGAGGACGAGGAGGGCGCTCAACGACGAAACAATGTCGAACGCCCGCTTCAGGACGAGATCCACCCACGGCGCCTGCGGCGCATCGCTGTGGATTACAGGGGTCTGGATCTTCAGGCTCGGCTGCTGGTGGCGGCTCGGCCGGAAGGACTCTGTCGAAATGGTGTTGTTTAGTTCCGTGATGCTCAAGGATCGTACTCTGTTGTCTTCGAGGGGCGCGGCGGCAATAGGCGATCAATGGTTTACCCTGTCACCAGGGCTGCACTCAGGTGTTGGTAACCCTACTAAAACGGAAAAATGCGACAATTGTGTAATGGTGTCCAGAGAAATATCGCATCGCAATAAATCTTTCGCACTTGCGTTAAGTTGAGGCAAACTCATGATATTTCGTTAAGAATTGGAATTTCGTCAAGGTTTTTAGTCCCTTGGCAGGGGCTTCCGGGGTGCCTCGGACGTGCCTTTTCGGCACGTACCGCATTGCCCACAAGCGCCATTTCTTAACAGAAACCGGGGCGAAATTTTTTCGCGAGAACGGTCGGCTTGTTATCTAACAGTGCCAAAATGTGACAAAACCAAGGCGGGATCGACGCGCTTTTGCAGGCAGAAGGTGTGGAGACACGGGGCTATCCCGCAGAATCACGTCTCTCGCCCGGCCATGCGAATCAGTCCATGGCCGGCGGAGTTGAGATAATCGGCACGGGGGAGGGGCCGCACGAAAGGCGCGGAGCGGCGAAGAAGCACGTCCGCGGCCTTCAGCGATCCTTGCGAGCGGTCAGGCGGGTTCGAGAACGCGTTTCCTGCCGCCCCAGGAAATGAAGTTCGGGTTGGCGAAATCGAAATCGGCCGCCGTTCCGGTCTTGCCGTAGGTCAGCGGCGCTCCGTCGAGCGTCACGGTCGAACCGCCGGCGGCGCGAAGCACTGCGTCGCCGGCCGCCGTGTCCCATTCCATCGTGCGGGTGAAACGGGGATAGACGTCGGCCTTGCCTTCGGCCAGCAGGCAGAATTTCAGCGACGAGCCGATGTTGGTGCACTTGGAAATCGCATGGTCGGCGAGGAAGGTTCCGGTCTCCGGGCTGTTGTGGCGAAGGCTCGCGAGCGCCAGCCTGTCGGCCGGCTGTTCGCGCACGGTGATTGCACTGCGTGCGCCGACAGTGAAATCCTCCGTAACCACCAGCCTTTCGGCGTGGCCGCGTTCTCCCGAGAAGGCAAGCCCGAGCGCCGGCGCGTAGACGATCCCGGCCACCGGAGCGCCGTTCTCGATATAAGCGATGTTGACGGTAAATTCCTGCCGCCCGTCGACGAATTCACGCGTGCCGTCGAGAGGGTCGACCAGGAAGAAGCCTCGACCGCTGATGTCGGGCACCCTGCCGGCCGCGACCGACTCTTCCGCCACGACCGGTATTTCGGGATAGTCTCGGGCAAGATGCGCGAGGATGATCCGTTCGGCCTCCTCGTCGGCGACCGTGACCGGACTTGCGTCCGCCTTCATGGCGACGGGAAAGCCTTCGCGCAGGACCGTTATGATGGCCCTGCCGGCTTCGAGCGCCGCCTTTTCGAATGTCCTCAGCATTGTCCTTTGCCGTTCGCCGCGCGGCGAGCACCCCGTTGTCGCTCGTCCGCAAACCATCCCTGCCACCATAGTCAATCTTATATGGTGTTTCGCCCCGCGCTCCGCACCCCGATAACGCAGTCTGCGATGCTACCATAAGCTTTCGGTCTTGTCAGACGAAGATGGCAGTCATTCGCTGGAATGGGATTCGCCAAAGTGCTGCGCTGCGGGTCTGAATTTGCTCCATCTTCCAATTCTGTGGAATAGGTTACGCCGCAAGAGGTTCATGAAATTGAAGGCGAAATCGCCGGATGGTTAATTCGACGCCAGTTTTTGGCTAAAAACAGGACGTGCTTCGCTGATTTTCTGTGGATTTTGGTGCAAAATGCGCCATTTAGCCCTGTTCGAACAAGAATCTGCCGGAGTAAATCCTTTTTGTCTTCACATTTGCAACGAAACCGCTATGCATGCGGTCATGAGGTTGCCTGAAACGGGTGACCGAAGAACCAAAAAGAGATGCAGCATATTCGGCTCGCATCCAGGGGAAAACGACATATGGAGTATTTCGTCCAGCAGCTCTTCAACGGGCTGACGCTCGGATCCATCTATGGCCTTGTGGCTATCGGCTATACGATGGTTTATGGCATTATCGGCATGATCAACTTCGCCCATGGCGACATTTTCATGCTCGGTGGTTTCGCCGCTCTTATCGTCTTCCTCGTCCTCACATCCATCTTCGCAGGTCTCCCCGTGGCAATTCTGCTGCTGGCGATGCTTGTCGTCGCGATGCTGATGACGAGTTTGTGGAATTGGACGATCGAGCGCGTCGCATACCGTCCTTTGCGCGGTTCATTCCGCCTGGCGCCGTTGATCACCGCGATCGGCATGTCGATCGTGCTGTCCAACTTCATTCAGGTGACGCAGGGTCCGCGCAACAAGCCGATCCCGCCGATGGTGAGCTCGGTCTATCAGTTCGGCAATATCTCGGTGTCGCTGAAGCAGATCATCATCATCGTGATCACGGCGGTGCTGCTTGCGGCCTTCTGGTATATCGTCAATCGTACGGCGCTTGGCCGCGCCCAGCGCGCCACCGAGCAGGACCGCAAGATGGCGGCGCTGCTCGGCGTCAATGTCGACCAGACGATCTCGATCACCTTCGTCATGGGTGCGGCACTGGCTGCCGTCGCCGGCACGATGTATCTGATGTATTATGGCGTTGCCTCGTTCGCCGACGGCTTTACGCCGGGTGTGAAGGCATTCACCGCAGCCGTTCTCGGCGGCATCGGCTCATTGCCGGGCGCCGTTCTCGGCGGGCTGATGATCGGTCTGATCGAATCGCTGTGGTCGGCCTATTTCACCATCGCGTACAAGGATGTGGCGACCTTCGCCATCCTCGCTTTCGTGCTGATCTTCAAGCCGACGGGTATCCTCGGGCGGCCGGAAGTCGAGAAGGTATAACGTCATGGCAAACATCGAGAATTCTGCAGGCAAGCCCGATGCCGGACTTGTCCGCAAAGGCCTTACCGAAGCCCTTTTCGCCGCCGTCCTGTCACTCGGCATGTTCGTTCTCTATGTTGGTCTGAAGACCGACCAGAACATCAACAACGAGCTGATCATCGTCCAGCGCTGGGGATTGCTTGCGATCTTCGTCGCTGTCGCCGCGATCGGCCGTTTCCTCATGGTCGTTTTCATCAAGCCGAACATCGACCGCCGCAAGCTCAGAAAGGCACGGCAAGGCGATCTCGACATTTCGACCGAGAAGAACTTCTTCCATCGGCATTTCCTGAAGATCGCGCTGCTCGCGCTCGTGCTCTATCCTGTCGTGATCGTGGCGCTCGTCGGTGCCCAGGGTTCGCTGAAATGGGTCGACAATTTCGGCATCCAGATCCTGATCTACGTGATGCTCGCCTGGGGACTGAACATCGTCGTCGGACTCGCCGGCCTGCTCGATCTCGGCTACGTCGCCTTCTACGCGGTCGGCGCCTATTCCTACGCGCTGCTGTCGAGCTATTTCGGCCTGTCCTTCTGGGTGCTGCTGCCGCTTTCCGGCATCCTGGCCGCACTCTGGGGCGTTATCCTCGGCTTCCCGGTGCTGCGCCTGCGCGGTGACTATCTTGCCATCGTCACGCTTGCCTTCGGGGAAATCATCCGTCTTGTCCTCATCAACTGGACCGAGGTGACCAAGGGGACGTTCGGTATCTCGAGCATTCCGAAGGCGACGCTGTTCGGCATCCCCTTCGATGCGACGGCCGGCGGCTTTGCCAAGCTCTTCCAGCTGCCGATGTCTTCCGCCTACTACAAGATCTTCCTCTTCTATCTCATCCTGATGCTCTGCATGCTGACGGCCTACGTCACCATCCGGCTGCGCCGCATGCCGATCGGGCGTGCCTGGGAAGCGCTGCGCGAAGACGAGATCGCCTGCCGTTCGCTCGGTATCAACACGGTGACGACCAAGCTCACGGCCTTCGCGACGGGTGCAATGTTCGGCGGCTTCGCCGGTTCGTTCTTCGCAGCGCGGCAGGGCTTCGTCTCGCCGGAATCCTTCATCTTCCTGGAATCGGCGGTCGTTCTTGCCATCGTCGTTCTCGGTGGCATGGGCTCGCTGACCGGCATCGCGATCGCTGCGATCGTCATGGTCGGCGGCACCGAGGCGCTGCGCGAAATGGACTTCCTGAAAGCGGTCTTCGGGCCGGACTTCACGCCGGAACTCTACCGCATGCTGCTCTTCGGCCTTGCCATGGTCGTCGTCATGCTGTTCAAGCCGCGCGGTTTCGTCGGCTCACGTGAACCGACCGCCTTCCTCAAGGAGCGCAAGGCAATATCCGGAAGCTTTACCAAGGAGGGCCATGGTTGATGAGCCCCGTGACCAACACGATGTCGAGCGATACGCTGCTCAAGGTCGAGCACCTGTCGATGAAGTTCGGCGGCCTGATGGCCATCAACGACTTCTCCTTCGAAGCCAAGCGCGGTGACATTACCGCGCTGATCGGCCCGAACGGCGCCGGCAAGACCACTGTCTTCAACTGCATCACCGGCTTCTATAAGCCGACGATGGGGATGATCACGCTTAACCAGAGGAACGGCAAACAGTACCTGCTGGAGCGTCTGCCGGACTTTCGCATCACCAAAGAAGCGAAGGTGGCGCGCACCTTCCAGAACATCCGGCTGTTCTCCGGCCTGACCGTTCTCGAAAATCTGCTGGTTGCCCAGCACAACAAGCTGATGCAGGCATCAGGTTATACGATCCTCGGCCTCATCGGCATCGGTCCCTATCGGCGGGAGGCGACGGCTGCGGTCGAGCTTGCACGGCACTGGCTTGAGAAGGCCGATCTGATCGACCGCGCCGACGATCCTGCCGGCGATCTGCCCTATGGCGCCCAACGGCGTCTCGAGATTGCGCGCGCTATGTGCACCGGCCCGGAGCTGCTTTGCCTGGACGAGCCGGCGGCCGGTCTCAACCCGCGGGAATCGGCAACGCTGAATGCGCTGTTGCAGAACATCCGCGCCGAAACCGGAACCTCCATTCTGCTCATCGAGCACGACATGTCGGTTGTCATGGAAATCTCCGACCACGTCGTCGTCCTCGAATACGGCCAGAAGATTTCCGATGGCACGCCGGATCACGTGAAGCACGATCCGAAGGTCATCGCGGCCTATCTCGGCGTCGAGGATGAGGAAGTGGAAGAGGTGATCGCAACCGTCGAGCAGCTCGAAGGAGGCGCAAACTGATGGGCGATGAAGTAATGACCGGTCAACCGCTTCTTCAGGTGCATGGCGTCGAAACCTATTACGGCAATATCCGGGCGCTGGCCGGCGTCGATGTTCAGGTCAACAAGGGCGAGATCGTCAGTCTGATCGGCGCCAACGGCGCCGGCAAATCGACGCTAATGATGACGATCTGCGGCAGCCCGCAGGCACGCACCGGCTCGGTCGTCTTCGAGGGGCGCGAGATTACCCGCATGCCGACCCATGAAATCGCCCGGCTGCGGATCGCGCAATCGCCTGAGGGACGCCGCATCTTTCCGCGCATGACGGTTCTGGAAAATCTCCAGATGGGCGCTGGCCTCGACAATCTCAAATACTTCGCCGAAGACGTCGAGAAGATCTTCACGCTCTTCCCGCGTCTCAAGGAACGCCACGCCCAGCGCGGCGGCACGCTTTCGGGCGGCGAGCAGCAGATGCTGTCGATCGGCCGCGCCCTGATGGCGCGTCCGAAGCTGCTGCTGCTCGACGAACCCTCGCTCGGCCTTGCGCCGCTGATCGTCAAGGGCATCTTCGAGGCGATCCGCAAGCTCAACGAACAGGAAGGGCTGACCGTGTTCCTGGTCGAGCAGAACGCATTCGCGGCGCTGAGGCTTTCGCACCGCGCATACGTGATGGTGAACGGCAAGGTGACGATGAGCGGCTCCGGCAAGGAACTGCTCGCCAATCCCGAGGTTCGCGCCGCCTATCTCGAAGGCGGAAGACACTAGTCGAAGGGAGAGTTTGATATGCAGGGTCTTTTCTTCGAAAGCGATATCGGTGTTCGGATTGTCATCCGTACGCTCGTCGTGCTGATCGGCTTCTGGACGGCCTGGCGGGCCGGCAAGGCGGTTGCGGACGGCTGGAACAACTATCCGCTGGCGGTCGTCTATACCTTTCTGCTTGCCTGGGCGATGCAGTTTCTCCACCACGCCCTGTTCAATGGGCCGATGCTCAGCGCCCTCTATTATGGCCTCGACTTCGTGACGTTGCTGGTCTTCTCGACCGCCGGCTTCCGGTTTCGCCGCACCAACCAGATGGTCAACAACTATTACTGGCTGTACGAAAAAACTTCCGCGTTTTCGTGGAAGGACAAACATTGACAGTCCGTTGAAACTAGGCATGAATTGCCTTCAGAGTGGAACAGCTTTCCTGGCGCAGTCAATGGTGGGTAATGCGCCGGGCCTTGGACCGGAACCCGCCCAAAAATTGGGAGTAACAATATGAAGAAGTCTCTTCTGTCGGCAGTGGCTCTGACGGCGATGGTCGCCTTCAGCGGCAACGCCTGGGCCGACGTCCTCATCGCTGTCGCTGGTCCGCTGACCGGCCCGAACGCCGCTTTCGGCGCGCAGCTTCAGAAGGGCGCCGAGCAGGCGGCCGCCGACATCAACGCTGCTGGCGGCATCAACGGCGAGCAGATCAAGATCGAGCTTGGCGACGACGTCTCCGATCCGAAGCAGGGCATTTCGGTCGCCAACAAATTCGTTGCTGACGGCGTCAAGTTCGTCATCGGCCACTTCAACTCGGGCGTTTCGATCCCGGCTTCGGAAGTTTATGCCGAAAACGGCATTCTCGAAATCACCCCGGCCGCTACGAACCCGAAGTTCACCGAGCGCGGTCTCTGGAACACGTTCCGCACCTGCGGCCGTGACGACCAGCAGGGCGCCATCGCCGGCAAGTATCTTGCCGACCACTTCAAGGACGCCAAGATCGCCGTCGTTCACGACAAGACCCCCTACGGTCAGGGCCTTGCAGACGAAACCAAGAAGGCGATGAATGCCGCCGGCGTGACCGAAGCCATGTACGAAGGCATCAACGTCGGCGACAAGGACTTTTCGGCCCTCATCGCCAAGATGAAGGAAGCCGGCGTCTCGATCATCTATTGGGGCGGCCTGCACACCGAAGCCGGTCTGATCATCCGTCAGGCTGCCGACCAGGGCCTGAAGGCAACGCTGGTTTCGGGCGATGGTATCGTTTCGAACGAACTGGCCTCGATCGCCGGTGACGCCGTTGCCGGTACGCTCAACACCTTCGGTCCTGATCCGACGCTGAACCCGGCCAACAAGGAACTCGTCGAAAAGTTCAAGGCTGCCGGTTTCAACCCTGAAGCCTATACGCTCTATTCCTACGCTGCGATGCAGGCGATCGCCGGTGCGGCCAAGGCTGCCGGTTCGGTGGATCCTGAAGCCGTCGCCACGGCCATGAAGGAAAAGGGTCCGTTCCCGACGGTTCTCGGCGACATTTCGTTCGACGAAAAGGGCGACCCGAAGATTCCGGGTTACATCATGTACGAATGGAAGAAGGGCGCGGACGGCAAGTACACCTACGTCCCGCAGGGCATGTAAGCATAACTTCCCTTTTTGGGATGTGAGATTGAAGCCCGGTTCCGACCGGGCTTCTTTGTTTGACGGAGGCTTCAATTTCCGTCCGCTGCAAACGGTCCCGCCGATTCCGGCCGGCGCGAAGATCCTCGGCAGTTTCGGCGGCGGCAGCGGCGATGCCGTGCCGCCCGACATCTCTCACATCTCGTGCAGCACATGGGTCGCCTTCACGGCGGCCGATGCGCGGTTTTCGACGCCGAGCTTCACGTAGATCTGTTCGAGATGCTTGTTCACCGTGCGCGCCGACAATCCCAATATTTCACCGATGTCGCGGTTGGCCTTGCCCTTGGCGATCCAGAGCAGCACTTCGGACTCGCGCTGGGTGAGCGAGAAGCGCTGGCGCAGCGCCTCGTCGTCGCTGCGCCGATTGGCAGCGGTGAGGCGAAAGAGATATTCGTCGGGGCCGATCGCGCCGAGGAAGGCGAGCTGCAGCGCCGCCTGGCCGGCATGGGCGATCGAGATGATGCCGTCGCGCGCAGCACTTGCGCGGTCGCGCATCCAGCCGGCGATATGGCGGACGACGATTTCCATGCCGTTGTCGCTGCCAATGGCGGCATCGACAAGACGCGTTGCCTGCGGCGTCGACCAATGGATCGCGCCGTCGCCTTTGACTGCCAGCAGATGGCGCCCGGCGGCGTCGAGGGCGACGCGGGCGCTCTGGGTCGAGCGGGCATTTCTGAGATGGACGCGAATGCGGGCGCGCAGCTCGTCGATATTGATCGGTTTGCTGAGGTAATCGACACCGCCGGATTCCAGCGCATGCACGACATGTTCGGTCTCGGTCAGACCGGTCATGAAGATAACGGGCACCTGCGCCACAGCTGCATTCGCCTTCAGCCTGCGGCAGGTCTCGAAGCCATCCATGGCGGGCATGACGGCGTCGAGCAGGATGAGATCGGGCGTGATGCGCTCGACGATGCCAAGGGCTGCCGTGCCGGAGGTGGCGATCAGCACGGAGAAGCCGGATTGTTCGAGCGCATCGGTCAGGAAGCCGAGCGCTTCGGGCGAGTCATCGACAAGCAGAACGATGTCGCGGGGGAGGGCCGGCTCAGCCAATGGATTCCACCTTTTCGTCGAAGTCGTGCAGGAAGGTCATGAAGCCGGCCATATCGAAGGCGGCGACATAGGCGCGAAGCTCCTCCGTGAATGGCCGATTTGCCTCCAGCTTGGCAAGGTCCGAAAGCTTGGCTTCGATGCCCCTGATATAGCCGATCTCCCCGAGCCGCAGCAATTCCTGCACATGGGCCGGGCCCGGACTGAGCATCGGCGCTTCGGTCTTTTCCACAATGGCGTGGGCGTCGTCGGCATAGATCCATTTCAGGCCGAGATGCAAAGCGAGTTTGTCGCGCAGCTGGCGGATATCGACCGGCTTGCCGATCGCATCATTGTGGCTGTCGTCGCTGTCGCTCAGAACGGCGGCATCGCCGATATTGGCCGACAGCATTACCATCGGCGCCGTCTGGCCGGCCTCGCGCAGGCGCGAGACGAGCTGCCAGCCGTTCATGCCGGGCATCAGGATATCGACGAGGAAGAGATCCGGCATGATGCCGTCGATCAGCGTCAGGCATTCGGTGCCGCCTGCCGCGGTCAGGACGATGAAATCGAGAGGCGCCAGGATTTCGCGCATCATCTCGCGGTGATCCTCATTGTCGTCGACGACAACCACGGTGCGGCGCGAACCGTCATAACCGATGATGCGCTTTTCCTGCGGTGGGGCGGCCGCGCGCATGACGGCCGACAGCATCAGCCGCACGCGAAAGGTCGAACCCTCGTCCCTCACGCTCGAGACCGAAATCTCGCCGCCGAGCGTGTTGGTCAGAAGCCGGGTGATGGTGAGACCGAGCCCGAGACCCGGCATCGGCCGCACGCTTTCGGCCTCGCCGCGCTGGAAGGGTTCGTAGATGCGAGGCAGGTCTTTCTCGGTGATGCCGCGGCCGGTATCGGCAACGGTGAAGGTCGCCACCTGGCTGCGATAGCCGACATCGAAGGTGACGCTGCCTTCGTCGGTGAACTTGATGGCATTGGAGAGAAGGTTGACGAGGATCTGGCGCAGCCGTTTTTCGTCGGTGCGGACGAATTGCGGCAGGGCCGGCGAGCGATCGTGAGCGAAGGCAAGCCCCTTTGCCTGCGCCTGCGGCCGGAACATCTCGACGATCTGGTCGAGGAAATCCTGGATGTTGATCTCGTTCGAGTAGACCTGCAGGCGGCCGGCCTCGATCTTGGAGATATCGAGCAGGCCGTCGATCAACCCGGAAAGATGTTCGGCGCTGCGACGGATGACCTTGATCGAGGATTGGCGCGGCGCAGGAATGGTTTCGTCGCGCTCGAGGATCTGGGCATAGCCGAGCACGGCATTCAGCGGCGTGCGAAGCTCATGGCTGAGGCCGACGACATAGCGGCTCTTGGCGCGGTTGGCGGCCTCGGCCATCTCCTTGGCGTTCTGCAAGGCGGCGTCGGTTTTCTTGTGGGCGGCGATTTCCTTGAGCAGCAGGGTGTTCTGGCGCGAGGATTCCTCCTCGGCGACGACGCGGCTGTCATGGGCGAGCACGTAGAACCAGCAGACGACGCCCGATATCACCGAAAAGACGAAGAAGACGACCAGGATGGTGCGGTTGACCACCTCGGCCGTCTCGGGGGAGGCGGCGGCGACCTGATGGGCGATCATCGCCAGGATCGCACCGATGGCGGCCAGGGCCAGAACAACGGCGATGCCGTAGCGGCCGAGGCGCGTCGTCAGTTTGCCCAGAACGGTTTCCGGCAGCAGGACCTTGGCGACGGTGCCGACCTGCGCATTGAAACGGGCGGCCGGCTTGCACATGTCGTGACAGCGGCTGTCGAGCGAACAGCAGAGCGAACAGATCGGCGCGGCATAGGCCGGGCACCATGCCATATCCTCCGGCTCGAAAGGGTGCTCGCAGACGGAGCAGGTGATGTTCGTCAGGTTCTTCCAGCTCTGGCGCGGCTTGCGGGCGAGATAGAACTTGCCTTTCGTCAGAAAGGCGAGTGCCGGCGAGGCGATGAGCGCGACAACGAGGCTGATATAGGGAGCAAGCGAGGCGGCGAGCGGGCCGAAGGCGCCGAAATGAGCGATCAGCGACACCGTTGCCGACAGTGCCATGGCGCCGAGGCCGACCGGATTGATGTCGTAGAGGTGAGCACGCTTGAATTCGATACCGGGGGGAGCGAGCCCCAGCGGCTTGTTGACGAAGAGATCGGCGAAGATCGTGCAGAGCCAGGCCATGGCGACGATCGAGAAGATGCCGAGCGTCTCCTCCAGCAGCCGGTAGATGCCGAGTTCCATCAGCAAAAGGGCGATTGCGACGTTGAAGACCAGCCAGATGACGCGGCCGGGATGGCTGTGGGTGAGCCGCGAGAAGAAGTTCGACCAGGCGAGCGAGCCGGCATAGGCGTTCATCACGTTGATCTTCAGCTGCGAGACGACGACGAAGGCCGCCATCAGCAACAGCGCGGCATTATGCCAGGGGATCATATAGCCGAAGGCGGTCAGATACATCTGCGCCGGGTCGGCGGCGCGATCGACCGGCACGCCCGAGGCCAACGTCAGCACGACCAGGAAGGAACCGGCAAGCAGCTTCGGCGCGCCAATGACAACCCAGCCGGGTCCGGCAAGGAAGACGGCGAGGCGATGGCGCCACTTGCGCCGCGGCTCCGGCGGCAGGAAGCGCAGGAAGTCGGCCTGTTCGCCGATCTGCGACATCAGGGCGAGGATGACGGCGGAAGCGGCGCCGAACTCCACCAGATCGAAATCGGCGACGGTGCCGGGCGGGCCTGAGACATGGCGGATGCCGGCAAAGGCGCGCCAGAGATCGAATTTCTCCCAGTCCATGAAGGCGATGAAGAGGAAGGGCAGGATATTCAGCACGATCCAGAAGGGCTGGGTCATCAGCTGGAACTTGCTGATCAGCCGCACGCCGTGCGTCACCAGCGGGATCACCATGACGGCGCTGACGATATAGCCGATCCAGAGGGGAATGCCGAGCGCCAGTTCCAACGCGCCGGACATGATCGAGGCCTCGATCGCAAACAGCATGAAGGTGAAGCTCGCATAGATCAACGAGGTGATGGTCGAGCCGATGTAGCCGAAACCGGCGCCGCGCGTCAGCAGATCGATATCGACGCCGTGGCGGACGGCGTATCGGCTGATCGGCAGACCGATCGCCAGCATGGCGAGCGAGGCGACGATGATGGCGTAGAAGGCGTTGGTGGTGCCATAGGAGAGGGTGATGGCGCCGCCGATCGCCTCGAGCGCCAGGAAGGAGATCGCGCCGATCGCCGTCTGGGCGATGCGCTGGGAGGAGAAATGGCGGGCGCTCTTTGCGGTAAAGCGCAGCGCGTAATCTTCCAGCGTCTGGTTGGCGACCCAGCGATTATACTCGCGTCTTACCGGAATGATGCGTTGGCGCGCTGCCATGTCTTCCTTCCGGCATTCCGGTTGGCCTATCGTCTCGAAACAGTTTTGGCGGGATGGGTGAGAAAGGCAAGGGCGGAGCACTGGCAGATTCACTGAACTGCCATATTTTTGAAGCCGCTCTGTCACACTAGCCCTCTAACTCTCCCGCCGTTCCTTCAACCATTTCAGGTATCACCCATGACTGTTTCAAGCCTTTTCCGCCTGAGCACCGCTCTCGTCTGCCTCGTTTCGATCGTGCCCTCGCTTGCCGGCGCCGAGCAGGCAACGGCGGCGAAATCGCCTTATGTCGAGGCCGGAAACACCAACAAGCGCGGTGATGCCTGCTTCTCGACGGTGGACACCAATGCCGCCGTTCACCTTCTCTCCGGCTTCCTGGAAGTCTGGACCCCGCGCACACCTTTTGTCGACGCGGGCGTCGAAGCGCCGGCCAAGGACAATTGCCCGGCGGTCGCCAAGACGGATTGGGACGGCATTCCCCTCAGCAAAACCGATGGCCAGATCGTCAACAAGCTCGTCCATGACGCCAACATCGCCTATGCCGTCAAGGTGACCAAGGCGCGGACGGCCGAGCAGGCGGTTGCCGCCTATCTCGACGACCGGCGCGGCAAGAATGCCAGCATCGTCGACGGCCTCGGCCCTCTGACGGATGCCTGGAAGGCCGGCTCCAAGCAGACCACCACAATCACCGAGGTGGCGGCCGATGCGACGACGGTCAAATATGACGACAAGGGCAACAACCGCGGCGCCGGCAGCAAGCCGGACACCGAAAACAAGACCGACGCCAACCCGGACATGGGGCTTGCGATCGACTTCATCAACGCCGCAAGCGCTGACGGCTCGACGGAACCCGCCAAGCGCTATTTCAAATATGGCCGCCCCTACCGCTGGAGCCAGGACGTGTCGGTTGTCCCGACCCTGGTGCCCGCCAAGAGCGGCAAGCCGGTCGAGGATGGCGGTTTCCCGAGCGGGCATACGGCGGAAGCCTGGCGCGATGCGCTCGCCATGGCCTATCTCGTACCGCAGCGCTTTCAGGAAATGATCACGCGCGCCAGCGAACTGGGCGAGGATCGCATCCTTTCCGGCATGCATTCTCCGCTCGACGTGATGGGTGGCCGCATGCTCGGCACCGCGACAGTCGTCTACAATCTGAACAAGGCCGACAATGCTGCGCTGAAGAGCGATGCTTACGCCCAGGCGCAGTCCTGGCTCATCGGCAAATCAGGCGTTGCCGATGCGGGTGCGCTCGAAGTCGCTGCCCATGCCGCACCGCTCGCCGCGGACCGTTTCGCCGATCACGACGCCAATCGCGCTTACGTGCTGCAGCGCCTGAGCTACGGCCTGCCGACCATCCATGCGACCGATCAGCCGGCACGCGTGCCGCAGGGCGCCGAAGCGCTGCTCGAAACGCGTCTGCCTTATCTTAACGGCGAACAGCGCCGCGAGGTTCTGAAGACGACGGAAATCGCTTCCGGCTATCCGCTCCTCGACGACGCGGAAGGTTACGGCCGCCTCAACCTGTTTGCTGCCGCCGACGGTTATGGTGCATTCGACCAGGACGTGACCGTGACGATGGATGCGGCCAAGGGCGGCTTCAGTGCAATCGACACCTGGCGCAACGACATCGGCGGCAAGGGCAGGCTGGTGAAGAGCGGCAGCGGCATCCTCGGTCTGTCAGGCGCCAACAGCTATGCGGGCGGCACCGTTCTGGATGAAGGCGTTCTGGTCGCCGGCTCGTCTTCGGCTTTCGGCACCGGCGGGCTGACGGTGAACGGCGGTTCGCTGGTGGTGGCGGCCGACAAGCCGCTGACCGTGGGCGGTGATTATCAGCAGACCTCCAATGCTGTCGCGAAGCTTGCACTCGGCGCGGACGGCGCCGGCACCCTTGTTGTCAACGGCAAGGCACAGCTCGCCGGCAATCTCGACGTGACGCTTGCCGACGGCTTCACCCCGACGCCCGGAACGAAAATCGAGATCCTGAAGGCGGGCAGCGTCACTGGCACCTTCGGCAAGTTCACCATCTCCGGCCATAAGGCGAGCCTCTCCTATGGTCCGACATCAGTCACCCTGACGATCGGCGGCTGATTTCCGTCTTACAGATTGAGAGCATCCCCGGCTGCGGGGATGCCCTTTGCTTCCGACTTGCCCGTTTACCCCCTGCGCCTACGTCATTTTGCGTATGTGTTTTCGCACGGCGGCACCCGATAGTCCCCTCGGCAACAGCTGATTTCCGTTTCCGGCCTGTTGCGGAACAAAAGAGGGGAGTTCAATCAGATGAATCTCAGAACCACTATTACAGGCGCCGCGCTCGGCGCCGTCATGGCGGCCTCGGCCGCCTTCAGCGGCGCGGTTGCCGCCGACGATACGATCAAGGTCGGCGTATTGCATTCGCTCTCCGGCACGATGGCGATTTCCGAAACCACGCTGAAAGACGCCATGCTGATGCTCATCGACGAGCAGAACAAGAAGGGCGGTCTTCTCGGCAAGAAACTCGAGGCCGTCGTCGTCGACCCGGCCTCCGACTGGCCGCTGTTTGCCGAAAAGGCGCGCGAGCTGATCGAAAAGGACAAGGTCGCCGCCGTCTTCGGCTGCTGGACCTCGTCCTCGCGCAAGTCCGTCCTGCCGGTTTTCGAAGAGCTGAACTCGCTGCTCTTCTACCCCGTGCAGTATGAAGGCGAAGAATCCTCGCGCAACATCTTCTACACCGGTGCTGCGCCGAACCAGCAGGCGATCCCGGCCGTCGACTACCTGATGAACACCGAGGGCGTGAAGCGCTTCGTGCTCGAAGGCACCGACTACGTCTATCCCCGCACGACCAACAAGATCCTCGAGGCCTATCTCGAAGCCAAGGGCATTCCGAAGGAAGACATTCTCGTCAACTACACGCCGTTCGGCTTCTCCGACTGGCAGACGGAAGTCGCCAAGATCAAGGAATTCGGCTCGGCCGGCAAGAAGACCGCCGTCGTTTCCACCATCAACGGTGATGCCAACGTGCCGTTCTACAAGGAACTCGGCAACCAGGGCATCAAGGCAACCGATATCCCTGTTGTCGCTTTCTCGGTCGGCGAAGAAGAGCTTGCCGGTCTCGACACCAAGCCGCTCGTCGGCCATCTCGCCGCCTGGAACTACTTCGAGTCGGTCGAAAGCCCGGCCAACAAGAAGTTCATCAAGGAATGGCATGCGTTCACCAAGAACGACAAGCGCGTGACCAACGACCCGATGGAAGCTGCCTATATCGGCTTCAACGCCTGGGTGAAGGCCGTGCAGGCCGCCGGCACCACCAACACCGATGCCGTTCTCGACAACATCATCGGCGTCACCGTTCCGAACCTCTCCGGCGGTTATGCCACCGTCATGCCGAACCACCACATCACCAAGCCGGTGCTGATCGGTGAAATCCAGGCCGACGGCCAGTTCGAAATCGTCCAGCAGACGCCTGCCGTCGTCGGCGACGAATGGTCGGATTACCTGCCCGACTCCAAGGACCTGATCTCCGATTGGCGCAAGCCCCTCAACTGCGGCAACTTCAACGTCGCGACCGGCAAGTGCGGCGGCAAGGGCTCCTGAGGAAGACCCGATCCGTTGACAGCCTGAAGACTTCCGTCCGGAGCTGATCCGGGCGGAAGCTCCGTCCTTACCGCTGCGCCTCCAGGTCAGCGACAATCGAGGCGAGAGAGAAGATGTTTCGCGCCATCAAGATTTTTCTTCTGACATTGTGCCTGCTTTCGGGGCTGACGCTTCCGGTGACCGGCCTTCGCGCCCAGGACGATGTGCATGCGCTTGTCGATGCACTCGGCGTCGGCGGCTTTCCCGAGCGCGATGCGGCGATCCGGGCGCTCGTCGCTTCCGGGGATTCGCATGTCAGTCAGATCCTGCAGCGCTTGAGCGACGGCCAGCTCTACGTCAATCCGGAAGGCGGGCCCGTTCTCGTGCAGGGCGGCACGGAGGACGAGCCGACTTATTCCGATCCGATCACAGGCGAGGCGGCGGCGGATGTCGATCCCGACATGATGTCGAAGGTCAAGATCAACAATGCGCTGCGCACCACGATTACGACCATGATGAGCCAGCTGACTCTGCTGAGCCCGGATCGCTCCGCGCGGCTCGCAGCGGCCGAGGGTATGCTCAAGGACGCCGATCCCGCCAATCTCGATCTGCTGAATTCGGCCCTGTCTGCCGAAAAGGACGGTGAGATCAAAAACACGATGGAAGCGGCGCGCGCCGTGATGGTGCTGAAGAGCGACGCCGGCATCGAGCAGAAGAAGGCCGCGATCGATACGATCGCCGCCCGCGGCGGCCGGAATGCGCTGACGATCCTGTCGATGGCGATGGCGACCGCGCCCGACGATCTGAAGCCGGCAATCCAGGCCGAGATCGACTCGATCAAGCGCGATCTGGCGCTTTGGGATGTCGTCCAGAACGTCTGGTACGGCCTGTCGCTCGGCTCGGTGCTGCTGCTTGCTGCGATCGGCCTTGCCATCACCTTCGGCGTCATGGGCGTCATCAACATGGCGCATGGCGAAATGGTGATGATCGGCGCCTATACGACCTATGTCGTGCAGGAAACGATTGCCTCTGCCTTTCCTTCGCTTGCCGATTATTCGCTGGCCTTCGCAGTACCGGCCGCCTTCCTCTTCACCGGCCTCGTCGGCTTGGTGATTGAACGGTCGGTGATCCGCTATCTCTACGGCCGGCCGCTGGAGACGCTGCTTGCCACCTGGGGCGTTTCGCTGATCCTGCAGCAGGCAATCCGCAGCTATTTCGGCCCGACCAACCGCGAGGTTCGCAATCCGAGCTGGATGTCCGGCGCTTTCGACTTCGGCGGGCTCGTCATCACCTGGAACCGGCTCTGGATCATCGTCTTCTCGATGATGGTGTTCCTGACATTGCTGATGCTGCTCAAGCGTTCGGCCTTTGGTCTGCAGATGCGGGCCGTCACGCAGAACCGGCGCATGGCTTCTTCGATGGGAATCCGCACCGGCTGGGTCGACGCCTTCACCTTCGCGCTCGGCTCGGGCATTGCCGGCATGGCGGGCGTGGCGCTCTCGCAGATCGACAACGTCTCGCCGAACCTCGGCCAGAACTACATCATCGACAGCTTCATGGTCGTCGTCTTCGGCGGCGTCGGCAATCTCTGGGGCACCCTGGTCGGCGCCTTGTCGCTCGGCGCCGTCAACAAGTTCCTCGAGCCCTTCGCCGGCGCCGTGCTCGGTAAGATCCTGGTGCTCGTCCTCATTATTCTCTTCATCCAGAAGCGTCCGCGCGGACTCTTCGCACTCAAAGGAAGGGCGGTGGAAGCATGATAACGGCCTTCCTTCTCCGGTCTCTCGATCGCAGGATCTCTGTCGCCGTCGCGCTGTTGCTGGCGGTCGCCATTCTGGTGCCGGTCTTGAACCTTGCGACCGGCCCGACCCATCCGCTGCACATTCCGACCTATATCATGGCGCTGTTCGGCAAATATCTGACCTATGCGCTGCTGGCGCTGGCGCTTGATCTCGTCTGGGGTTTCTGCGGCATCCTCTCGCTCGGCCACGGCGCTTTCTTCGCGCTTGGCGGTTACGCGATGGGCATGTACCTGATGCGCCAGATCGGCTCGCGCGGCGTCTATGGCGATCCTGTTCTGCCCGACTTCATGGTGTTCCTCAACTGGAAGGAGCTGCCCTGGTTCTGGTACGGTTTCGACCAGTTCTGGTTCGCGGCGCTGATGGTGCTCGCCGTGCCGGGACTGCTCGCCTTCGTCTTCGGCTGGTTCGCCTTCCGCTCGCGCGTCAACGGCGTTTACCTCTCGATCATCACCCAGGCGATGACCTATGCGCTGCTGCTTGCCTTCTTCCGCAACGACATGGGGTTCGGCGGCAATAACGGCATGACCGACTTCAAGGATATCCTCGGCTTCAACATCCAGGCGGACGGGACGCGCGCCAGCCTCTTTGCCGCGACCGCGATTTTCCTGGCGCTGTCGCTGACGATCGCCTCGGCAATCGTGCGCTCGAAGTTCGGCAAGGTGCTGGTCGGCGTGCGCGATGCGGAAAGCCGCACGCGCTTCCTCGGCTACAGGGTCGAGCATTTCAAGCTCTTCACCTTCGTCGTCTCGGCGATGATGGCGGGCATAGCCGGCGCGCTCTACGTGCCGCAGGTCGGCATCATCAATCCCGGCGAATTCGCGCCGGCCAATTCCATCGAAGTCGTCATCTGGACGGCTGTCGGCGGGCGGGGGACGCTGATCGGGCCGATCATCGGCGCGATCCTGGTCAATGGCGGCAAGACGATCTTCACCGGCCTCTTTCCGGAGTTCTGGCTGTTTGCGCTCGGCGGTCTTTTCGTCGCCGTCACGCTGTTCCTGCCAAGGGGCGTCGTCGGCACGGTCTCGCATTATTTCGCCAAGCGGAAAGTCGTCAACAAGCCTGCGCCGCCTGCGGCGCGGGAAGACGGCATCGAGCCGAAAATCCAGGCAGCGGAGTGAAGGTCATGATCCCCGACGTCAAACCCACCAGCGTGCTTTATCTCAGCGGCGTCTCCGTTTCCTTCGACGGCTTCAAGGCGCTGAATTCGCTGTCGATCGTCATCGAACCGGGCGAACTCCGCGCCATCATCGGCCCGAACGGCGCCGGCAAGACGACGATGATGGACATCATCACCGGCAAGACCCGGCCCGACGAGGGTGAGGTTTTCTTCAACGGCACCATCGACCTCACCAAGAAGGACGAAGCCGATATCGCCCAGCTTGGCATCGGCCGCAAATTCCAGAAGCCGACGGTCTTCGAAAGCCATACGGTCTGGGACAATCTCGAACTGGCGCTGAACCGCCGCCGCTCGGTGTTCTCGACGCTGTTCTATCGGCTTTCGGGGGAGGATAAGGCACGCATCGAGGAGATCCTCGAAACGGTGCGGCTGGCGCACCGGCGCGACGAACTGGCCGCCAACCTCTCGCACGGGCAGAAGCAGTGGCTGGAGATCGGCATGCTGCTTGCGCAGGAGCCGAAGCTGCTGCTCGTCGACGAGCCGGTGGCCGGCATGACCGATGCGGAGACGGCGGAGACGGCGATCCTGCTCAAGGATATTGCCAGGACCCGCTCGGTCGTCGTCGTCGAACACGATATGGGCTTCATCCGCGACCTCGGCGTCAAGGTGACCTGCCTTGCAGAAGGCTCGGTGTTGGCGGAAGGCTCGATCGACTTCGTCAGCGCCGATCCGAAGGTGATCGAGAACTATCTGGGGCGGTGATGAATGCAACTTAAAGGCTTGAACCCGACAAAAGAAAACGCTCTAAAACGGGCGGGTTTTATCGTGGGGTTTCATCATGGCTTTTCTCGGTATTCTGGTCGCGGCGATCAGCGGCGCGGTCATCTGGTATTGGCGTTTTAAAATGGTGCGTGAGGCAGGAAACGAGATCATCGATTCCGTCGAGCGCATGCGGGGTGCCTATAAGCGCGGAAAGCTTCGCAAGCAGGCGGAGGCAGCGCCGCTGGCCTCGATCGCCGATCCGGCGATTGCGGCAGTGGCCTTCTTCTTCTGCCTTGGCAACGAGAAGCCGATGTATCTCGACGCGGCGAAGGATGTCGTCCGCAACCGCATGAAGGGCATCATCCGGCCGGGCGATATGGAAGAGGTGCTGGTTTTCGGCGAGTGGGCGTCCAAGAACGTGACCAGCCCCGAAGATCCGATTCGCCGCTTCCGGGATCTCTGGCTAAAGGCGCTCGACATGCAGGAGCGTCAGCAGCTGATCGGCATTGCCGAGGACGTGGCCGCAGTTGGTGGCGAGAGAACGAAAGAACAGGAGTACGCTTTGCAGATGCTGAGGCGTACGCTGATGAACTGATGGGGAACGGGTGAACGGATGCTGACAGTCGAAAACGCAAATCTGCATTATGGCGCGGCGCAGGCGCTGCGCGGCATCTCCATCAGAGCGGAGATGGGCAAGATTACCTGCGTGCTGGGACGCAACGGCGTCGGCAAGAGTTCGCTCCTGCGCGCGGTGACCGGCCAGCATCCGCTGTCGGCCGGCACCGTTACCTTCAACGATACCAGGCTGAACGGCCTGCCGCCCTTTGCCCGCGCCAAGCAGGGCATCGGCTATGTGCCGCAGGGGCGGGAGATTTTCCCGCTGCTGACGGTCAAGGAAAATCTCGAAACCGGCTTTGCTCCGCTCGGCCGCCGCGACCGCAACATCCCCGACGATATCTTCAGCCTCTTCCCGGTGCTGAAGTCGATGCTGTCGCGTCGCGGCGGCGATCTTTCCGGAGGGCAGCAGCAGCAGCTGGCGATCGGCCGCGCCATGGTGACGCGGCCGAGGATCCTCGTGCTCGACGAGCCGACCGAGGGCATTCAGCCGTCGATCATCAAGGATATCGGCCGGGCGATCCGTTACCTGCGCGATTCCACCGGCATGGCGATCCTGCTCGTCGAACAATATCTCGATTTCTGCCGGGAGCTTGCCGACTACGTCTACATCATGGATCGCGGCGAGATCGTGCATGAAGGACTTGCCGAGACGCTGGATACGCCGGAGGCTCGCCGTCATCTGACCGTTTGACCGGCAGATGCCGTATTTTGCAGCAGCGGGCACGACGCTTCGAGACCTTCGCCCGCCGCCAAAAGGTCTGTTCGGGACGGCATGGGAATTGCTTTGCATCCGCCACCCGCGCGATCGAATGAACCGGTAGCGCGACCGAAAGGGACGTTATGATGATTGCGGCGGCAGGCACGAGACCGCAAAGAGCGGAGGGGCGCGGACATCTGGCGGCAAAGCTGCTCGGCGACCGCACGCGTCTCCGCGAACTCTATCAGGAGGGCGCGGCGAAAATCCGCCTGCCGGATACGTTCGATGCCTCGATGGAAGCCGTCATCATCAACACCGCCGGCGGGCTGACCGGCGGCGACCGGATGGACTGGAGCGTCGTTGCCGGCGCCGGCACGAAGATCGACGTCACCACCCAGGCCTGCGAAAAGATCTACAAGGCATCGGCCGGCGTCGCAGAGGTGGTGACCCGTATCGAGGTGGGGGCGGGGGCGCGCGTCGACTGGCTGCCGCAGGAAACGATCCTTTTCGACCGGGCAGCACTCTTCCGCCGGCTCGATGTGAATCTCGACGAGAGCGCCGAATTCCTGGCCGTCGAAGCGGTGCTGCTCGGCCGCAAGGCGATGGGCGAGACGGTGGACACGGGTCTCTTTCGCGACCGCTGGCGCATCCGCCGCGCGGGCCGGCTGATCCATGCCGAGGAGCTCAGGCTTTCCGAAGGTGTTGCGGCGCTGGCGGCGCGCCAGGCGGTGCTCGGCGGGCAGGTTGCCTTTGCGACGCTGCTTTATGCCGGGCCGCTGGCCGAGGCCTATCTCGGCAGGGTCCGTCCGCTCGTCGAGGGAATGATGGGCGGTGCAAGCGCCTGGAGCGACAAGCTGGTCGTTCGCCTTGCGGCGGCCGACGGCTTCACGCTGAGAAAAATCCTGATCCCTGTCATTTCCGTCTTGCGCAACGGTGCGCCTGTGCCGAAAGTCTGGAATCTCTAAAGCTAAGCATCAAGCAGATGGGCAAGCAATGAACCTCACTCCGAGAGAAAAAGACAAGCTGCTGATTTCAATGGCGGCGATGGTGGCGCGGCGGCGGCTCGAGCGCGGCGTCAAGCTGAACTATCCCGAGGCAATCGCGCTGATCAGCGACTTCGTCGTCGAGGGCGCCCGCGATGGCCGTCCGGTCGCCGAGCTGATGGAAGCCGGCGCCCATGTGATCGGCCGCGACCAGGTGATGGAGGGCATTGCCGAGATGATCCATGACGTGCAGGTGGAGGCGACGTTCCCCGATGGCACCAAGCTCGTCACCGTCCACGAACCGATCCGGTGAGGAAGTAGAATGCTGGAGCTCAGACCCAATTGCGAGTGCTGCGACAAGGATTTGCCGCCGGAGAGCGCCGAGGCGCGGATCTGCACCTATGAATGCACCTTCTGCGCCGATTGCGCAGACGATGTGCTGAAGGGTGCCTGCCCGAATTGCGGCGGCAATCTCGTTGCGAGGCCCATCCGGCCGGCGGCCATGCTCGCCAAACATCCGGCATCGACGAAACGCGTGCTGAAGGCCGAGGGCTGCGCGCCCAGGGCAGCTTGAGGGGAGCAAGATGATTCCAGGCGAGATCATTGCCGCAAGCGGCGACATCGAACTCAACGCCGGCGCACCGACGGTGACGCTGGAAGTTTCCAATACGGGCGATCGGCCGGTGCAGGTCGGCAGCCACTATCATTTCGCCGAGACCAATGCCGGCCTTTCTTTCGACCGGGCGGCGGCGCATGGCAAGCGGCTGGATATTCCAGCCGGAACGGCCGTGCGCTTCGAGCCGGGACAGACGCGATCCGTGACGCTGATCCCGCTTGCCGGCAAGCGCGAGGTCTATGGTTTCCGTCAGCTGGTGATGGGCAAGCTTTAACGGGAGGGATGCATGCGTTTGAACATCTGCCTCATCGGGGCGGCGATGCTGCTGGCCGCGGGTGGTGCCTCTGCTCAGGACATCGATTGCCAGAATCCCAAGACGCAATCGGACATGACCTCCTGCGAGGCGGCGCGCCACGAGACCGCGGACAAAGCTTTGAATGCGCAATATAAGAAGACCCGGGCGGCTCTTGCGGCGATCGACAAGGATCTCGATGGCGACATGAAGGGCGCCGAGCAGGCGCTGGTCAAGGCACAACGCGCCTGGATCGATTATCGCGACGCCGAGTGCGACGCCTTCGGTTTCCAGGCCCGTGGCGGCACGATGGAGCCGATGCTGGTCGCCGGATGTCTCGCCAACATCACTGACAAACGCACGCAAGAGCTGAAAGAGCTCGAAGACACGATGAGCAACTAAGGTGATCAGGAAGATCGTGATCGTCGGCAATGGCGAGGTTGGTGAGGGAGAGGCGGGCATCATCGATGCCGCCGATTTCGTCATCCGCTTCAACGATTGTCGTTCCTATGGCGCCGGCGGCAGCCGGACGGATGCCGTCGCGGTCTGCAATACCGGCCGGCCGGCCAAGGCGATGCTCGGTTCGCGTGAGTGGCGGACCCATCCTGGCGTCGTTTCGGCGCGGGAAATCTGGAGCGTGCGCGACCCGAAGAAATTCGCCGCCATGCGGGCGCCGCTTGCGGTCTCGCATCCCGATCTCGACGATTTCTGCGACGACTATACCGACGCGTTCAGCGTCTTCTGCGCGGAGACCGGCAAGACACATGTCGTCATCGACACGTCGATCCACGAGGCCGTCGATGCCTCGCTCTCGGTCTTTGCGCCCGCGCCCTATGTCGTGCCGAGCAGCGGCATGATCGTCATTGCCGAGGTGCTGAACACATACGCCGATGCCGAGGTGATGCTCGCCGGCTTCGGCCACGTCGGCTGGGAATGGCACCCGTTTGCGGCCGAACGGCAGCTTGTCGATAGTTATATTGCCGCGGGCCGCCTCAGGCGGCTCGGCGGAAAAATGCTTATCTCTTCCTCCCACGGAGCTTGATGAATGCCCTATAAGATCTCGCGCGCCGCCTATGCCGGCATGTTCGGACCGACGACCGGCGACAAGGTGCGCCTTGCCGATACGGAGCTCTTCATCGAGATCGAGAAGGATTTCACCACCTATGGCGAGGAGGTGAAATTCGGTGGCGGCAAGGTGATCCGTGACGGCATGGGCCAGAGCCAGGTGACGCGGGCGGACGGCGCGGTCGATACCGTCATCACCAATGCGGTGATTGTCGATCACACGGGCATCTACAAGGCCGATATCGGCCTCAAGAACGGGCGCATCGCTGCGATCGGCAAGGCCGGCAATCCGGATATGCAGCCCGGCGTCAATATCATCGTCGGCCCGGGCACGGAGGCGATCGCCGGCGAAGGCAAGATCGTCACGGCTGGCGGCATGGACAGCCACATCCACTTCATCGCGCCGCAGCAGATCGAGGAAGCGCTGATGTCGGGCATGACCTGCATGCTCGGCGGCGGCACGGGACCGGCGCACGGCACGCTCGCCACCACCTGCACGCCCGGCCCATGGCATATCGCGCGGATGATCGAAGCGGCCGACGCCTTCCCGATGAACCTCGCCTTTGCCGGCAAAGGCAATGCCTCGCTGCCCGGCGCGCTGACCGAGATGGTGCTGGCCGGCGCCACTTCGCTGAAGCTGCACGAGGACTGGGGGACGACGCCGGGCGCGATCGACTGCTGCCTGTCGGTCGCCGACGACTATGACGTGCAGGTGATGATCCACACCGATACGCTGAACGAAAGCGGCTTCGTCGAGGATACGATCGGCGCCATCAAGGGCCGCACCATCCACGCCTTCCACACGGAAGGGGCAGGCGGAGGGCACGCACCCGACATCATCAAGATCTGCGGTCAGCCGAACGTCATCCCGTCGTCCACTAATCCGACGCGACCCTATACAGTCAATACGATTGCGGAGCATCTCGACATGCTGATGGTCTGCCATCACCTGTCGCCGTCGATCCCCGAGGATATCGCCTTTGCCGAAAGCCGCATCCGCAAGGAGACGATCGCGGCCGAAGACATATTGCACGATATCGGTGCCTTCTCGATCATCTCGTCCGACAGCCAGGCCATGGGCCGCGTCGGCGAAGTGGCGATCCGCACCTGGCAGACGGCCGACAAGATGAAGCGTCAGCGCGGCCGGCTGAAGGAAGAAAAAGGCGACAACGACAATTTCCGCGTTCGCCGCTATATCGCCAAATACACGATCAATCCGGCGATCGCCCATGGCCTCAGTCATGAGATCGGCTCGGTCGAGGTCGGCAAGCGCGCCGATCTGGTGCTATGGAACCCCGCCTTTTTCGGCGTGAAACCCGATATGGTGCTGCTCGGCGGCTCGATCGCGGCAGCACCGATGGGCGATCCGAACGCTTCGATCCCGACGCCGCAGCCGGTGCATTACCGTCCGATGTTTGCCTCTTACGGCAAGAGCCTCACGAATTCCTCCGTCACCTTCGTCAGCCAGGCTTCGCTCGATGCCGGCCTGAAGGGCAGGCTTGGCGTTGCGAAGGAGCTGGTGGCGGTGAAGAATACCCGCGGCGGCATCTCCAAGGCATCGATGATCCACAATGACCTGACGCCGGAGATCGAGGTCGATCCGGAGACCTATGAAGTCAGGGCGAACGGCGAATTGCTGACATGCGAGCCGGCGACGGTGCTGCCGATGGCGCAGCGCTATTTCCTGTTCTAGGCCCGCTCGTTCCGTGCGCGCCGGACGGTTCCGATGAAAACAGGCATCCGCTGGCTGTTGCGGATCGTATTGCTGGTCGTTGCTCTGGCGACGGCCGGAACCTTCATTCCCCGGCCGCTGATTGCGCCGGTCGAAGCATCGTCCGCGCCGGCGGCCCACCGGATCTTGCTTCTGTCGGGACCGATCCATACCGATATTGCCATTCCGCTCGACGAGGAGACGCGGGCCGCCTTTTCCTTCCTCGACGATCCTGGTTTTCCGCTCGGCCATCCGAACGCGGAATGGCTCGTCATCGGCTGGGGCGGCCGCGCCTTCTATCTGGAAACGCCGACCTGGTCGGAGCTGAAGCCGCTGCCGGTGCTGCGGGCTCTGACGATCGACCGTTCGGTGCTGCACGTGGATCTCGCCGGTCATATCACCGAGCCGCAGCCGGCCGTTACGGCCTTCGATATCGGTGACGAACAATTGGCGCGGCTGCGCAGCTTCATCTCCGATAGTTTTGTCCGCGATGCCGGCGAGGTGAAGCTGATCTCAAACGCAGGTTACGGCGAGATCGACAGGTTCTTCGAGGCCAAGGGATATTTCAACGCCCTATTCGGCTGCAACACCTGGACTGCCGCAGCACTCCGTTCGGCCGGGCTTCGAACCGGCTTATGGAATCCGCTTCCGCAATCATTGCGATTATCCGCTGGTGTCTACAATTGACGCAGCTGGGGATCGGTCCCGGTGTAAACGGAATTGTGAACGGGACTCCCCATTTGGTTGTAAAAATCGCTGGGAAGCCGTGCGTTTTCCACAGGTAAACCATTCTGGAACAGGCAGGCTTTCCAACTGGAAAAAAGCGTTTAATATCAATTATCTCGACGTCCTTCCGCCCTGTCCGATTCAGGGATCGGATGTTTGCATCCCCTGCTAGAAAAAATCTGTCCGTCAAATCGTCCAAAACCGTTCGAATTTTAACGAGCCGATTAAGACACCCGCAGCAATTGGGCTCTTATCAATGCCGTGAAACGCCCGGGCAGGAAGGTCGATTCTCATGAGAAGCTGGATGTCGCTGCAGGCCGGTTTCGGCGATTTTCAATATCGCAGGAACGTCTATCTCTTTGCGCTGAGGATGAGCTTTCTTGCCGTCATTCTTTCAGGCGTCATCCTCGCGCTGACGATACCGCCACTCGGTTTTTTCGGACTGCTGCCGGTGAACCTTTCGCATGCGATCGGCTTCGGTGCCGTTTTTTCCTGGCTTGTCGGCGGCACGGTTTGCGGCATGCTGTCGCTGACCGCAGGGTTTACCATGCATGAGTTGACAGTTTCGCGGGCGGAGTTCGAAAAGCTCAGCCGCACGGATACGCTCTCCGGCCTCTTGAACCGCCGCGCCTTCACGGAGGCGCTCGACAAAACCGAGGGCAATGCCTCGCTTGTCATTTTCGACGTCGACCGCTTCAAGGCGATCAACGACCGTTTCGGCCATGCCTGCGGCGATGCCGTCATCACCGCGGTCTCGGCCATGCTCATATCCGCCTTCGACGAAATGTCCGTCATTGCACGGCTGGGTGGGGAGGAGTTTGGCGTCATCGTCTCCGGCGAACCGCTGGAGGCGCGGATGGAACGCATCGAAGAGGTGCGAGCCCGGATCGCAAGCGGCGCCATCGCGGCCGAGGGGCACGATATCCGCATCACCGTTTCCGGCGGCGTTGCCGATCTCGCCGCCGGGCGCAGCAAGCAAGCGGTGTATGCCTCGGCGGACCGGGCGCTCTACCTCGCCAAGGCGCTCGGGCGCAATCGCGTCGTGCACGAACGGGAAGGCCTGCATCATGCCTGGCACGGGCTCGTTGAAAATGGCCTCGATGCCAAGGGCAGGGGAGCTGAGAGCGACAACGTGATGCAGGCCTACGGGATATAAACGCCCCGGTCTGAGCAAAAGGCCATTGGTGATTGCATCAGGAAAGACTATTTTGCATGTTCGTCTCAGCAAAACGGACATATCATGCAGCGCGTCACTTCCTATCTTCCCGCCGGTACCCCGTCCTCCCATCCGACCGCCCAGGTCAAGCTGCCGCACGATCTGCGCCATCTGCGCCGCAAGCTGCTGCATCTGGAAAATGGCGAGATGGTCATGCTCGATCTCAAGGACCCGGTGCTCTTCGCCAATGGCGATCTGCTGGTGCGCGAGGATGGGGAGCTGATCGAGATTCTGGCTGCCGACGAGAAACTCTTCGAAATTCGCGGACGCGACCGCACGCATCTCGTCGAGCTCGCCTGGCATCTCGGCAACCGCCATCTTGCCGCCCAGATCGAGGAAGACCGCATCGTCATCCTGCGCGACCATGTCATCCGCTCGATGCTGCAGGGCCTCGGCGCCACCGTGCTTGAGATCGACGAACCCTTTCAACCCGCGCGCGGAGCCTATCATTCCCATGGCGGCCATGCGCATGATCACGGCCATGCCGCTCACAGCCATGATCATGGACATGAACACGGTCACGCGCATGGCCACGACCATCAGCATGATCACAGCTGCGATCACGACCACGATCACGGGCATCATCACGGCCACAAGCACGATTGAGGCGCGATGACAGGGGACCGCCAACTGCAGGCATTGCTGCGCCTGACGGCGTGGCTCTCGCCGGCCTTTCCCATCGGTAGCTTCGCCTATTCGGGTGGGCTGGAGCGGGCGGTGGCCGATGGGCTCGTCGTCGATGCGGCTTCGCTTGCAAACTGGATCGGCACGCTGATCGGCCATGGTGCCGTCTGGAACGATGCGGTGCTTCTGGCCGAGAGCCACAGGCAACAGGCAGATGCCGCGCGCCTTGCTGAAACCGCCGCCCTCGCCGAGGCTCTTGCCGGATCGCGTGAGCGCCATCAGGAAACCATGCTGCTCGGTGACGCCTTCCTCGCGGCGGCGCGGGCTTGGCCGGACGAAGTGTTCGAGAGGCTGCCCGGCAAGACCGCTTATCCCGTCGCGGTGGGCGCGGTTGCCGGTGCGCATGGCATAAGGTCCGAGCAGGTGCTCGCAGTCTTCCTGCACGCCTATGCCTCGCAAGCGGTTTCGTCCGGTATCCGCCTCGGCGTTGCCGGGCAGAGGGACGGTGTTGCCGTGTTGGCCGGCCTTGAAGAGCCCATTGCGGAGGTTGCCCGACGGGCGGCGGCGTCGTCGCTCGACGATCTCGGGTCGGCGACCGTGCAGGCCGATATCGCCAGCCTGCGCCACGAGACGCAGGCGACGCGGTTGTTCCGCTCGTGAGGATATAAAGTTATCCGCAGAAACTGCGTCATTTGACGGTGGCGCGCGCCGCCGCCGTCGTTATCATCCGGTTCGATTGGAGTGAAACACATGAAATCAAGGAACGGACCTCTGCGCGTCGGCATCGGCGGGCCGGTCGGCTCGGGCAAGACGGCGCTGACGGAAAAGCTCTGCAAAGCGATGCGCGACGACTATTCCGTCGCCGTCGTCACCAACGACATCTATACGACCGAGGATGCCGAGGCGCTTGTGCGCATGCAGGCCTTGCCCTCGGAGCGGATCGTCGGCGTCGAAACCGGCGGCTGCCCGCATACCGCCATCCGCGAGGATGCGACGATCAATCTGCAGGCGATCGCCGGCCTCAACGAGCGCATACCCGATCTCGACGTCGTCTTCATCGAATCCGGCGGAGACAATCTGGCGGCGACCTTTTCGCCGGATCTTGCCGATATTACCATCTACGTGATCTCCGTCTGCCAGGGCGAGGAAATCCCGCGCAAGGGCGGGCCCGGCATCACCCGGTCCGACCTGCTTGTCATCAACAAAAAGGATCTGGCGCCCTATGTCGGCGCCGATCTCGAGGTGATGGACCGGGATGCGACGCGTATGCGCGCGAGCCGCCCGTTCGTCTTCTCGGACATGAAGCGCGGCGACGGCATCAGTTCGATCGTCAATTTCCTCAGGGAGCAGGGCGGGCTCTGAGCGGTCGGACCTGCCGCAGCAGCGAAAACGGCAAAACGAACGGGCCGGGAGTAATCTCCCGGCCCGTTTCATTGTCTGGATCTTGCTTATTCGGCTGCGAAAGGCGGCAGCCGTAGAACGTTGGTGTCGTTGCCTTTGGCACTCTTGCGCTTGCCTTCCGGCTTTTCGATCGCCGTCAGGCGCTCGTCCAGCGCATCGATATCGCTGCGGTTCTCGCGGGTCACGCGGGTGAGATCCTCGGGCGACAGAGGCAGTTCCTCCTCGTCCTTCCTGCCGACCATGCGGCCGAACATCCATCCGAGCAGGCGGGAGAGATCGTCCATGATCAGGAAGAAGGAGGGCACGACGACGAGCGAGAGGACCGTCGAGACGATGATGCCGCCGATCACCGCGATTGCCATCGGCGCGCGGAAGGAGCCGCCTTCGCCGACGCCGAGCGCGGAAGGCAACATGCCTGCCGACATGGCGATCGAGGTCATGATGATCGGCCGGGCGCGCTTGCGGCCGGCTTCGACCATGGCTTCGACACGGGCCATGCCCTGATGGCGCATCTCGATCGCGAAATCGACGAGCAGGATGGCGTTCTTGGTGACGATACCCATCAGCATCAGAATGCCGATCATGACGGGCATGGACAGCGGATTGCTGGTGATGATCAGAGCCGCCGCGACGCCGCCGATGGCCAGCGGCAGCGAGAACAGGATGGTGAAGGGCTGGATCACGTCCTTGAAGAGCAGGATCAGCACCGTCAGCACCAGCAACAGGCCCATCAACATGGCGTTGACGAAGCTCTGCTGCATCTCTGTCTGCACCTTGGTATCGCCGCTTTCGGCAAGGCGTACGGAGGCCGGGATGTTGGCCGCCTCGACGATCTCGCGGAAGCGGGCCGAAGCCGTGTCGAGCGCCACGCCCTGCGGCAGATCGGAGCCGATAGAGACGACACGGTTGCGGTTGTTGCGCTTGATCGAGCTTACGCCTTCCGAATAGTCGATATTGGCGACGCTCGAGAGCGGAACGGTGCCGCCGCTGGCGGTCTGGATCTTCAATGCCCGGAGGGCCGCAAGATCGCGGCGCATGTCGAGTGCCGCCTGCACCCGGATCGGGATCTGGCGATCGTCGAGCGAGATCTTGGCAAGCGCCGCATCGACATCGCCGATAGTGGCGACGCGGATCGTCTCGGAGATCTGCTGCGGCGTGATGCCGAGGCGGGCGGCCTCATCCTTACGCGGGTAGACCTGCAGTTCCGGACGGGGCAGGGCGCCGTCGGCGCTGACATTGGCGAGCAGCGGGTCGGCTCGGAGCTTGGATTCCAGGATGCCGACGGCGTCGTTCAGATCCTTCTCGTTCTTGGAGAGGAAGTTGAAGGAGAGGTCGCGTTCGCCGCGGTCGTTGAGTTTGAGGATATGGACGTCGGGAATGTCGCGCACCTTCGCGAAGACTTCCTTTTCGATATCCCATTGCGGGCGTTCACGGCCATGGACTTCCACCTTCGGCAGCATCGGGCCGATGACCGGGATGTCACCGAGCACATCGTTGACCACCTTCTTGACCAGCGACTGGTCAAGCTTGTCGAGTGCCAGCGTGATGGTCGCACGGCGCAGTTCGAGATCGCCCTTCGGCGATGCGCCGCCGAGGACGAAGACACTTTCGACGCCGTTGATGTCCTTGACCCTGTCATAGATCGCGTCCGTCGTCTTCTCGGTATCGTCAAGCCGCGCATTCGGCGGCAGTTCGACGGAGAGAACGATACGCGAAGCGTCTTCCGGCGGCAGGAAGCTGCCGGGCACGAACATGACCAGCGCGATGACCGAACCAACCGTGAAGAGGAGGGCCACAATCAGCGTCGTATAACGCCAATACCACCTGCGGGTCGTGCCGCTGACAAGGCGCGTATAGCCCTTCATCAGCAGGCTGTCATTGTCGTGATGGTCGTCAACGCCGTCTTCGGCGCGCATGAGATAGGCGGCCATCATCGGCGTGATCAGGCGCGCCACCATTAGCGAGAAGAAGACCGAGAAGGCGACTGTCAGGCCGAACTGGATGAAGTACTGGCCCGGAATGCCCGGCATGAAGGAAACCGGCACGAAGACGGCGATGATGGTGAAGGTGGTGGCGATGACGGCAAGGCCGATTTCATCCGCCGCCTCGATCGCCGCCCGATAGGGCGTCTTGCCCATCTTGATATGGCGGGCGATGTTTTCGATTTCGACGATCGCGTCGTCGACAAGGATACCGGTCGCAAGCGTCAGGGCGAGGAAGCTGACGAGGTTCAGCGAGAAGCCCATCATGTCCATGACCCAGAAGGTCGGGATCGCGGAGAGGGGGAGAGCGATCGCCGAAATCAGGGTCGCGCGCCAGTTCCGGAGAAAGAGCAGGACGACGATGACGGCGAGCAGCGCGCCTTCGAGCAGCGTGTGGATGGCGGCTTCGTAGTTGCCGTAGGTGAAATACACCGAATCGTCGATCATCTCGATCTTCACATTCGGGTTTTCGCTTCTGACCTTCTCGAGGCTCTGCGCTACGGTTTCGGCGACGCTGACCTCGCTGGCGCCCTTCGAACGGAAGACGCCGAAGGTGACAACAGGCGTATCGTTGAAGCGCGAGAAGGATTTCGGCTCTTCATAAGTGTCCTTGATGACGCCGAGGTCGGACAGCTTGACGAAACGGCCGTTCGGCAGCGCGATTGTCGTGTCGGCGAGTTCGGCGACATTGCGAGCATCGCCGAGGACGCGGATCGCCTGTTCGCTACCGGCCACCTGGCCGCGGCCGGAGCCGAGGTCGACGTTGGTGCCGCGCAGCTGCTGGTTGACGCTTGCCGCGGTGATGCCATGGGCATCGAGCTTGGCGGGGGTGAGTTCGATGCGCACTTCGCGCTCCGCGCCGCCGTAACGGTCGACGCGGCCGATACCGGCCTGGCCCTGCAGGGCGCGCTTGACCGTATCGTCGACGAACCAGGAGAGTTCTTCGAGCGACATGTCGGGCGAGGAAACGGCGAAGGTCTGGATCGCCTGGCCCTCGACGTCGACCTTGGTGACGATCGGCGTTTCGGCCGTCGCCGGCAGATCGCTGCGGATGCGATCGATCGCGTCCTTGACGTCCTGCACAGCCTGTTCCGTCGGCACTTCCATGCGGAACATGACATTGGTCTGCGAGCTGCCGTCGGTCACCGTCGACTGGATCTCGTCGATGCCGGTGATCGAGGCGATCGCGTCTTCGATCTCCTTCGTTACCTGCATTTCGAGTTCGGCCGGCGAAGCGCCGCTCTGCGTCACGCTGATCGAAACCAGCGGCACGTCGATGTTCGGGAAGCGCGTGATCGGCAGCGTGTTGAAGGACTGGATGCCGATGAATATCAACAGGCAGAAGGCCAGCAGCGGCGCGATCGGATTTCGAATGGACCAGGCTGAAAAATTCATCGGATGGTCTCTTTAGTTGGAAGCCGAGGGCTGTTCACGCACCGGCGTGATGTGATCGCCGTCGCGGACATAGGCGCCCGCCTTGGCCACGACCTCATCGCCGCTCTTCAATCCATTGACGATCTCGACATAGGCGCCGTCCTGGATGCCGGTCTCGATCTTGGCGAATTTTACCACACCATCCTCGACCTTGCGGGCCGACGAGCCTTCATTGCCCGTCAAGACCGCGGTCAGGGGAAGCGATACGCCTTGGGTCTCGCGCACGATGATCTCGGCACTGCCATACATGCCGGAGCGCGCCTTGCTGTCATCGTCGATGGAGATATGGACGAGGCCGAGGCGGGTGGTCGGATCGACGGTCGGCGACACCAGCCGCACTGCGCCGGAAAGCTTCTCGCGGCTGCCGGAAAGCGAAATCGTCGCCTTCTGGCCGGCCATGATCCTGACGATGTCGCTTTCGGCGACTTCTGCGACGAGCTCGATATCACCGTCGCGGATCAGGGTGAACAGCGGGTCACCGGTGCCGGCGGCAATGGCGCCGACCTTGGCGTTCTTTGCGGCGATCGTGCCGGCGACCGGCGTCTTCACATCGGTGCGGGCGAGCTTCAGATCGGCATCGGCGATCTGGCTGTCGAAGACCTTCAGATCGGCTTCGGCGACCTCGATCGCCTGTTCGGCGGAGACGACGCGGGCATTGGCGGCGGCGGCGGTTGCATCGGCCTGTTCGACCTGGGCAGTGGAAACCGTGCCCTTCTTGCCCATTTCCTGGGAGCGGGCCTGCTGCTGCCTGGCCTGTTCGGCGTTGGCCTGGGCCTCGATGAGCTGCGCGCGCAACTGGGCGAGGCTTGCCTCGCCCTTGGCCTTCGTCGCCATCATCTGGCTCTTCTCCAGCACCAGCGCGTCATCGTTGAGCGTCGCCAATGTGCTGTCGGCCTGAACCTTGTCGCCGACGTCGGCTTTCAGCGTGCGGATCGACAGGCCCTCGACCTGCGGCTGGATATAGACTTCCTCGACGGGTTTGACCGTTCCCGTGCCGATGACTCGGTCGACGAGAGTGCGGTTTGTCGCCGTGGTAACGACGATCGCCGGCAGGTTCTGCTGCGGTTTTGCGACTGGCGCTTCCTGCGAACATGCGGTGGATGCAGCCAGTGCCGCCGCAAAAAGGGTGGATACGCCTAAAATTCCAATCGGCCTGCGTGCCATGCGTCGTCGTCCAATCCTGTAACAAGGTTGGCCGAACTCGCGCGTCTGTCCTTCAGCTCGCGACCAGGCCACTGCCTTTCCTGCATTCTCAAGGGTATCCGCACATCATTTGCCGTCTTCATCCCTCGTCGGCAAATCGGCTTCTAATTGGTATCGATTTGCTCGATATGCAAGCCCGGCAGAAAACAATTCCCCATGAGCCGATAATAATTACCATCAGAACCTGAATCAATCACCGAAGGGTTATGCGAGCATGACGATGATTGATCCCGCCTCTACCGCAATGACGTTTGACGCCGGACAAATGCGACAGTTGCAGGGTGATTTTTCGTGCAAGCAGGAAAAATACGAAACGCGCGGAGATCTTCCCCGCGCGTTTCCCTCGCAATGTTGCCGCGATTACTTGGACGCAGCGTCGGTAATGTCGTGCGTCCAGGCGCCCGAGGGCTCCTTGCTGATGATCTTCTGATCAAGCAGCGCCTTTGCTGTGCGGGCATAGAGCGCCTCGTCCAGCTTGCCGGAGCCGTCACCGACGAGCTTGGCGACTTCGCCCATCATGCGCTTCTGGTGGTTTTCGTCCTGACCGCCATTGTCCATGACGATCTCGGCGGCTTCATCGGGGTTTTCGGTCGCATATTTCCAGCCTTTCATCGAGGCGCGGACGAACTTGACCATCTTCTCCTTGAAGGCCGGATCCTTCAGCTTGTCCTCCATCACGTAGAGGCCGTCTTCCAAGAGGTCGTTGCCCATCTCGGTATAGTTGAAGACCGTCAGTTCCTCCGGCTTGAAGCCGGCATCGATCGCCTGCCAGTATTCATTATAGGTCATGACCGAGATGCAGTCGGCCTGCTTCTGAACAAGCGGCTGCACGTCGAAGCTCTGCTTCAGCACAGTGACACCGTTCGGGCCGCCGTCGGTGGACAGGCCCAGCTTGTTCATCCAGGCGAAGAAAGGATATTCGTTGCCGAAGAACCAGACACCGAGCGTGTGGCCTTTGAAATCGGCCTCGGTCTTAACAGGGCCGTCCTTGCGGCAGATCATTTCCAGGCCTGACTTCTGGTAGGGCTGGGCGATATTGACGAGCGGTACGCCCTTTTCGCGGGCAACGAGAGCGCCGCCCATCCAGTCGACGATGACATCGGCGCCGCCGCCGGCGATCACCTGTTCGGGAGCAATGTCCGGGCCGCCCGGCTTGATGTCGACGTCGAGGCCTTCCTCTTTGTAAAAGCCTTTGTCCTTGGCGACGTAATAGCCGCCGAACTGGCCCTGCGTGACCCATTTCAGCTGCAGCACCACCTTGTCGGCGGCCATCGCGTGTGCGGCGGCCAGCGTCATCGCGCTCGCCATCATTGCAACCATCAACTTTCTCATTTTTTTATCCTTACCCTCTGAAGTTATGCCCGAACCCCGTTTGCGAAGCCCGTGCGCGTCTAGCCACCACGGATAGACGGATGCCAGAATGTCACCGCCCGTTCCGTCAGGGCGATGACGCCATAGAAGATCGAGCCGGCCAGCGCCGCAACGGCGATTTCCGCCCAGACCATATCGACATTCATGCGGCCGATCTCGGTGGAGATGCGGAAGCCCATGCCGACGATCGGCGTCCCGAAGAATTCGGCAACGATGGCACCAATCAGCGCCAGCGTCGAGTTGATCTTCAGTGCGTTAAAAATGAACGGCATGGCTGCCGGAAGCTTGAGCTTGAGCAGCGTCTGCCAATCGCTCGATGCATAGGTGCGCATCAGGTCGCGCTCCATGCTGCCGGAGGCGGCAAGGCCGGCGACGGTGTTCACCAGCATCGGGAAGAAGGTCATGATGATGACGACGGCGGCCTTCGAAGGCCAATCGAAGCCGAACCACATGACCATGACCGGAGCGACGCCGATGATCGGCAGGGCCGACACCATGTTGCCGATCGGCAGAAGGCCGCGGCGCAGGAAGGTGATGCGGTCAGCCAGTACGGCGACGGCGAAACCGCTGAGGCAGCCGACGGCATAACCGATCAGGACAGCCTTGAAGATCGTCTGCCTGACGTCATCGCCGAGGATCGGCAGGGAGGTCATGATGCGGGCGCCGATGGCGCTCGGCGGCGGCAGGATGATGAAAGGAATGCCGGCGCCGCGCGTTGCCGCCTCCCAAAGGATAAGGATCCAGGCACCGAAGATCGCCGGGATCAGCAGCTGGAGTGTCGATTTGCCGAAGGCGGTGACGGGTTGCTGTTTCGACAGCTCGGTGACGCATCGCCAAGCCAGCAGCCAGCAGGAAAAGAGCAGCAGGAAGAATGCCCGCGTCGCCATGCCCTCGTTGCCGGAGAGCGCGGAAAGCAGCATCCAGGCGGCGCCATGGGCGCCGATAAACAGCACGGTGGCGCGGTAGGCCGGCGGTTGCGGCGCGAAGGACAGCAGGGCGGCGGCGATGACGATGGTGAAGACGAGGCTTGCGGTGCCGTCGGTGAAGGGCTGCGCCGCGCCGTCGGCCAGCAGCGGCAGGCTGATCAGCGCTGCAAGGCAGAGGAGGAGGGCGGTCACGCCCTGCCAGGAGAAGGTCAGATGTCTCATGCCGGCCTCCCGCCCATGGCGCGGTCGACGATCTTGGCGGCAAGGCCGACGATCGCAACCAGAATGCCGGCCAGCAGCGATCCGGCGACGAGGGCCGCCCAGATATCGATGGTCTGGCTGTAATAGGAGCCGGCAAGCAGTTTCGAGCCGATGCCGGCGACTGCCCCCGTCGGCAGTTCGCCGACGATGGCGCCGACGAGGCTTGCGGCGATTGCGACCTTCATCGAGGTGAAGAGGAAAGGAATCGAGGCCGGAACGCGCAGCTTCCAGAAGGTCTGCATCGGGCTGGCATAATAGGTGCGCATCAGGTCGAGATGCATAATCTCAGGCGACCGTAATCCCTTCACCATGCCGACGGCGACGGGGAAGAAGGAGAGATAGGTGGAGATCAGCGCCTTGGAGACGAGGCGGGAGGCGTCGGAATCGAGGTTCAGGAGATGGGCGAGCGCATTGTCACCGGTCAGTACATTGTAGGAAATGATAACGATCATCGGTGCGATGGCGAGGATCGGTATGGTCTGGCTCGCCACCAGCCACGGCATCAGCGAGCGGTCCATGGCGCGGTTGTGCACGATCAGCACGGCAAGGAGAATGCCGAGCAGCATGCCGAAACCGAAACCGAGGAGGGTGGAGGAGAGTGTCACCCAGCTGTGATAGACAAGGCTGCGGTTGCTCGAAAGGCTGCGTAGCACGGTGTTCTCGTAGACATTTTGCGCCACCTGATGCGGCGCGGGCAGAATCGGCTTCGGCTGCGCCAGCGTCTTGCCGATGAATTCGAGCGTCGTCGGGGTGGCGCCGGCGCGACCGTCCATGTCGCGTTGGAACGGCGCGTTCATCAGGACCGCGGCGGCATACCAGATGGCGATGAGGACGAGCAGGATGGTGGTGACGGGGACGATCTTGTTTTTGAGGGTGTCGGGTTTCACGCTACGCGCTCCTTCAAAAAGGGAGCGGCGTGTTTTTCGACAGTCAAAAACACGTAGTCGGGGCCGTCCAACACTTGAGCGTTGTCGAAGCGCAGCACGTTGAAACCTTGATTGCGCAGGAACGCGTCCCGGACAAGATCATGTCGGCGGCCAGCAATTGTTTCGTGGCTATCACCGTCGACTTCGACGATTAGTCTTGCTGAAAGCCAGGCGAAATCGGCGATATACGGGCCGATCGGCGTTTCGCGCCTGAACCGGGCGCCATACGGCCTGAGATCTCGAAGCATATCCCACATGGCTGCCTCTGCCTTTGTGAGTTCACGGCGGAGGCGTTTTGCGGTTTCGCGGGTTTTTGGGGTGATGTTCGAATGTGGCATCTAGACCCCTCCCCAACCCCTCCCCACAAGGGGGAGGGGCAAACCTGGGGCGCTCGCCGAGTTCTCCAGCGACCGGCGCGAAAGAGTATCAAGGCCGGCGGCGAGCTCGACGCTAAAGCCCCTCCCCCTTGTGGGGAGGGGTTGGGGAGGGGTCTTTTCCAACGACACGCGGCTACACCTCATGGCTATGCCCCGTCCTCAACCCCTCGCGGACGCGATGGGCGATCTCCAGAAACTCAGGGGTGTCGCGGATGTCGAGCGGGCGTTCGGCCGGCAGCGGCGAGTCGATCACGTCGGTCACACGACCCGGGCGCGGCGACATCACCACGATCTTGGTGGAGAGGTAGACGGCCTCGGGAATGGAATGGGTGACGAAGCAGATCGTCTTGTTGGTGCGGGCCCAGAGTTTCAGCAGTTCTTCGTTCAGATGGTCGCGGACGATCTCGTCGAGCGCGCCGAAGGGCTCGTCCATCAGCAGCAGGTCGGCGTCGAAGGCGAGCGCGCGGGCGATCGAGGCGCGCTGCTGCATGCCGCCGGAAAGCTGCCAGGGGAATTTCTTCTCGAAGCCGGACAGGCTGACGAGGTCGAGCGCTTCGGCGATGCGCCGCGTGCGGTCGGCACCGGAATATCCCATGATCTCCAGCGGCAGGGCGATGTTGTTTTCGATGGTGCGCCAGGGCAGGAGCGCCGGCGCCTGGAAGACATAGCCGTACGCGCGGGCCTTGCGGGCTTCTTCCGGCGTCATGCCGTTGATCGAGATCTCGCCCGACGTGCTCTTTTCGAGATCGGCGATGACGCGCAGGAAGGTCGTCTTGCCGCAGCCCGACGGGCCGATGAAAGAGACGAAGTCGCCCTTGCGGACATCGAGATTGACATCGCTGAGGGCCTGCACCGGGCCGTCATTCGCCTGGTAGGTGAGACAGAGATCCTTGGCGGATACGACGGAGGGTGCTTGCATCAATGCGACCATTCTTGTTTTCGCCGCGGGGAGGCGGTTTGCATGTTACCATCGCCACAGGCCCTGCCGGCGGCACATTTCATGGAGGAAGAGAATGGACGCGACATCACAACCCACCTGCCACATCGTTCGCCCCAAACATGCCTATGACGGCAAGCAGGGGCTGAGCTATTTTGAAGGGATCGCGGCCGAGACGGTCGGCGCCAAAGGGATCTGCATGCATCTGCTGACGATCCCGCCCGGCGTGCGCGCCAAGGCGCATCTGCACGAGGCGCACGAGACGGCGATCTACATGCTCTCCGGCGAGGCCCATACCTGGTACGGCGACCGGCTCGAGCACCACATCGTCGTCCATGCCGGCGACCTTTTCTATATCCCGGCCGGCGTGCCGCACATGCCGGCAAACCTCAGCAGCACGCCATGCACGGCGGTCATCGCCCGCACCGACCCGAACGAGCAGGAAAGCGTCGTGCTTCTGCCGGAACTGGACGCGCTGGTGCCGGCGTGAGGTCATCCGCATGGAGGCGTCGTTCCCCGGTTGATGGCCGTATCGTGGTGCACCATGTCACACGCCCGTTGCCGGAATGCCGCTGCGCTCAACCTTGCGCGGAGAGGTGATCTCCTTCCAGGTGGAGAGTGCCTTGCTGACGGCCGTCACTGGTTCGCGCCGGACGAACTCGCCATGGCCTTCCTGGGTCTTGATGGTGCCTTCCTCGATCGCGACGACGCCGCGCGTCAGCGTGTAGCGCGGCAGGCCGGTCACTTCCTTGCCCTCGAAGACATTGTAGTCGATCGCCGATTGCTGGCTCTTGGACGAGATGACCTTGGACCGCTTCGGATCCCAGACGACGATATCGGCATCGGCGCCGACGAGGATCGCGCCCTTCTTCGGGTAGATGTTGAGGATCTTGGCGATGTTGGTCGAGGTGACGGCGACGAATTCGTTCATCGTCAGCCTGCCGGTGTTGACGCCGTGGGTCCAGAGCATCGGCATGCGGTCTTCCAGGCCGCCGGTGCCGTTTGGGATCTTGGTGAAGTCGCCGACGCCGAAACGCTTCTGCGCGGTGGTGAAGGCGCAATGGTCGGTGGCGACCACCTGCAGCGAGCCGGAGGCAAGGCCCGCCCAGAGACTGTCCTGATGCTGCTTGCTGCGGAACGGCGGCGACATGACGCGGCGGGCGGCGTGATCCCAGTCGGGGTTGGAATATTCGCTCTCGTCGAGCGTCAGATGCTGGATCAGCGGCTCGCCGTAGACGCGCATGCCCTTGGCGCGGGCCCGGCGGATCGCTTCGTGCGCCTGTTCGCAGGAGGTATGGACGATATAAACAGGGCAGCCGGCCATGTCGGCGATCATGATGGCGCGGTTGGTGGCCTCGCCCTCGACTTCGGCGGGGCGGGAATAGGCATGCGCCTCGGGGCCGTTATTGCCTTCGGCGAGCAGCTTGGCCGACATCGAGGCAACGACGTCGCCGTTTTCGGCGTGCACCAGCGGTAGGGCGCCGAGTTCAGCGCAGCGCTGGAAGGAGGCGAACATCTCGTCATCATCTACCATCAGCGCGCCTTTGTAGGCCATGAAATGCTTGAAGGTGTTGATGCCCTTGTCGCGAACGATGGTCTCCATCTCCTTGAAGACCTGCTCGCTCCACCAGGTAACCGCCATGTGGAAGGAATAGTCGCAATTGGCGCGGGTCGATTTGTTGTCCCACATCGTCAGCGCTTCGAGCAGCGACTGGCCGGGGGCGGGAAGAGCGAAATCGACCACCATGGTCGTGCCGCCGGAAAGCGCCGCGCGCGTGCCGCTCTCGAAATCGTCGGAGGAATAGGTGCCCATGAAGGGCATTTCCAGATGGGTGTGCGGGTCGATGCCACCCGGCATGACATAACAGCCGGAGGCGTCGAGCGTCTCGTCGCCCGAGAGGTCCGGGCCGATCTCGACGATCTTGCCGCCGTCGATCTTGACGTCAGCCTTGTAGGTGAGGTCGGCCGTGACGATGGTGCCGTTCTTGATGACTGTGGTCATGATCGTTGCCTATCCTTAGTTGTGAATGCGGCTGGCGAATAGAAGCCGGGCAGTTCGGGACTGAATTCGAGCCGGCCCTGCAAGGCCGCAAGGATCGTTTCGAGTACGGAGCGCCGCTCGCGCGAGATTTCCTGATTCCAGAAGCGCAGGACCGAATAGCCATTGGCATTGAGCCATTCGGTTCGGCGTTGATCGGTCGCGCTCTCGGCATGCTGGAAGCCATCGACTTCTACAATCAGTCGCTCTTCGCGACAGAGGAAATCGACGATGAAGGGGCCGAGCGGAACTTGTCGCGCGAATTTGTAGCCGTTCAGGCGTCGTGCGCGTAAGTCGCTCCAGAGGTGGTATTCCTCTTCGGTTTCGTTGCGGTGAAGCTGGCGGGCTTGCCCGGTTTTTGCGGGACGATGTTTACGGATATCCTGCCTGATAATTTTGGTCCCACCCGAAGCCCCCTCATCCGCCCTTCGGGCACCTTCTCCCCGAGGGGAGAAGGGGGGAGCCGCGGCGCCAGCCGCTCCCTTCTCCCCAGCGGGGAGAAGGTGGCCCGCAGGGTCGGATGAGGGGGCTCCGGGCGCGACATGAGACATCACACCACAATCTCCGCCGTCTCCACCACCGCATGGAACAGCACATCGGCGCCGGCCGTCGCCCATTCCTTGGAAATCTCCTCCGCCTCGTTGTGGCTGAGGCCACCCACACACGGACACATGACCATGGTCGCAGGCGCGACCTTGGCGGCCCAGCAGGCGTCGTGGCCGGCGCCGGAGATGAGGTTCATGTGGGTGTAGCCGAGGCGTTCGGCGGCGGAGCGGACCGAGGCAACAAGCTTTTCGTCGAAGGTAACAGGTGCGAAATGGCCGATCGCCTCGACGGAACAGCCGACACCGAGCGCGTCGCAGATGCCAGGCGCTTCCGCCTCGATCTTTGCCCGCATGCGGTCGAGCTTGGCCTTATCGGGCGAACGGATATCGACGGTGAAGACCACCTTGCCCGGCAGCACGTTGCGGGAGTTCGGCGAGAAGAAGACCTGGCCGACGCCGCCGACGGCGCCCGGTTGTTCACCCATCGCCACACTTTGCACCATTTCCAGGATGCGCGACATGGCAAGGCCGGCGTTGACGCGCATGTTCATCGGCGTCGAGCCGGTATGGGCCTCTTTGCCGGTCAGGGTGAATTCCAGCCACCACAGGCCCTGACAGTGGGTGACGACGCCGATCTGCTTGTCTTCGGCCTCGAGGATCGGGCCCTGTTCGATGTGATATTCGAAATAGGCGTGCATCTTGCGGGCGCCGACTTCTTCGTCGCCGACCCAGCCGATGCGCTTCAGCTCGTCGCCGAACAGATTGCCCTCGGGATCGCGGCGATTATAGGCAAAATCGAGGCTGTGCACGCCGGCGAAGACGCCCGAGGCCAGCATGGCCGGGGCAAAGCGTGCGCCTTCCTCGTTCGTCCAATTGGTCACAACGATCGGATGTTTGGTCTTGATGCCGAGGTCGTTCATGGTGCGCACGACTTCGAGGGCCGCGAGCACCCCGAGCACGCCGTCATATTTGCCGCCGGTCGGCTGGGTGTCGAGATGCGAGCCGACATAGACGGGCAGGGCATCGGGATCGGTGCCGGGGCGCGTGGCGAACATCGTGCCCATCTGGTCGACGCCCATGGTCAGGCCCGCTTCGTCGCACCATGTCTTGAAGAGGCCGCGGCCCTCGGCATCCGAATCCGTCAGGGTCTGGCGATTGTTGCCGCCCGCGATACCGGGGCCGATCTTCGCCATGTCCATGAGGCTGTCCCAGAGACGGTCGCCATTGACGCGCATGTTCTCGCCTGGTGCTGCCACCATTTTTATGCCCTCACCTGTTTGCGGCAGTCATGTGAAGTGACATGCCCGCCTGTTCCCGTGGTCTATTCCTGCGCCTCTTATTGGTTTTGTCGAGCGCCGGAAAATCGCCAGTTGCCTTTGTTTTTCATCTGGCGGATAATTTGACCGATTGGTAAACATTACAACTTCCACCGCCGGGCTCAAGACGAAAATCACGAAAATTGCCGATAAAAATACGGGCAGTTGCTCAAGAAAGAGGCCGGTGTGCTTCCAGCCAAAACTTGAGCGAAGAAGTTGAATTTCAAGGGGAAACGACAGCCTGTGACCATACCGAGAGCAGCGAAAACCCTGAGGCGGACGCGAATCCAGGAGGAGAAGGAAGAGCAGATCCTGGAAGCGGCGCTCGACGTGTTTTCGGCAAGCGGCTTCCGCGGCTCGACCATCGACCAGATCGCCGAAGTGGCCGGCATGTCGAAACCCAACCTGCTCTATTATTTCCGCACGAAGGAAGCCATGCATCGGGCGCTGATCGACCGGGTGCTTTACACCTGGCTGGAGCCGCTGCGCGCCTTCGATGCCGACGGCAATCCGGAAGAGGAAATCCGCAGCTATATCAGACGCAAGCTGGAGATGGCGCGCGACTTTCCGCGTGAAAGCCGGCTCTTTGCCAATGAGGTGCTGCAGGGCGCGCCGCATATCGAGGACGAGCTGAAGGGTCCGCTGAAGGAACTGGTCGACGAGAAGGCGGAGGTCATCCGCGCCTGGACGAAATCGGGCAAGATCGTCAAATGCGACCCCTACCATCTGATCTTCTCCATCTGGTCGACGACCCAGCATTATGCGGATTTCGACGTGCAGGTGCGCGCTGTGCTCGGACAGGAGCATGCCGGCGAAGGCCGCTTCGAGGATGCGGCGCAGTTTCTGGAACAGCTCTTTATTGGCGGGCTGCGGCCGGATCGCTCCGAGAGTTGACGTTTATTGCCTTTTCGGCAGCGGTATGCGGGCGAGAATGTCCGTTACGCCTTCCATCGTATAGGGCTTTTGCAACACGGGCGCGTCCGAATGGCTGTTTGCCTGGGCGATGCCTTCCCCATAACCCGTGGCAAAAACGAAGGGCACGCCGTCAGCTGCCAATCGGTCGGCAATCCCGAAACTGGTCTCATCGCCGAGATTGACATCGAGAAGCGCCAGATCGAAGGACCGGCCGGTCAGGATTTCCATCGCCTCGGCAACGGTCGGTGCGGTTGCTACTTCGGCGCCTAGACGGCGCAGGATATCTTCGCCGTCCATGGCAATAATCAGGTTGTTTTCCACCAGCAGCACGTTCAGGCCGGAAAGCGGCTGTCCTCCTGCAATCACCTCGGGTGCCGCTGCTCCGTTCGGCGCTGAATCTGATCGATCGCTCGTCGGGCCGACGACATATCGCCCGGGAATGAAGAAATCCGCTTCGAGCCCGCCCTTGTTGTAGCGCAACTCGGCCTTGCCGCCGAGGTCATACGGAATCGAGCGCCGAATGATCGTCGAGCCGAAGCCGTGGCGCGTCGGTTCGGTGACGGGCGGACCACCTTTTTCCCGCCAGCCAATGCGCAGATTGCCTTCATCATCGCGGGACCAGCCGAGTTCGACGATGCCGCGGCCGGTGCCGGAAAGGCTGCCATATTTGGCGCTGTTGGTCATCAGCTCGTGGAAAACAAGGGCAGCGGTGGAAAAGGCCTGCGGCTCCAGCAGCACGTCCTCGCCGTGCATCTGAATGCGTTGCGCATTTTTGCCAAGATAGGCGGCGGTCTCGGCCAGCAGCAATTGCCGAAGCGAAGCCGGCGCCCAGTGATCGCGGGTAATCTGGTCATGGGCACGGGCGAGTGACTGGACGCGGCCCTCGATCTGGCGGACGTAGTCACCGAGGCTCACGGAGGTCGCCTGCGACTGGCGGATGATGCCGGTGATGAGGCTCAATATGTTGCGGACGCGGTGGTTGAGCTCGGCGATCAGCAGTTCCTGCCGCTCGTTTGCCGTCTGGCGCGCCATGCTGGCCTCGTCGGTGAGGCGCAGAACCACCTCGATCAGCGTGACCCGGATCGTTTCGGCGACACGACGCTCGGCTTCGCTAAAGGGCAGGGAGCGGCCGCGCACCAGTTCCGACCATGCCTCGAAACTCTTGCGCGGCGTCAACCTCGGGCCGTTGGGTCCGTATTCCACCGGCTTGTGCGGATCGCCGCCCCAACGGACGGTCCGCACCAGCTCCTGGCGGAAGAGCACGACATAATCGCGCGGTGAACGCGAGATCGGGATGGCGAGCATGCCTGCCACTGCACCGTCGACCTCAAGATCCGGGTAGGTGTCCCCCAGCCTGTCGACGGCATAGATGCGGCCGGCAGCAGTGCGGTTGAGGTGGCGGACAAGCGCTGCGAAGCTTTTCTCATCCGGTCCGATGCCGGCCAGCGCCAGCCGGCCGTTGATCCAGACACCGATGCCATCGGCAGGAATGGCTTCGGCCAGCGCTTCGACCAGCCAGGCGGGATCGTCGAGCAGGCTGGCATTGTCTGCCACGGCCGTCAGAAGCCGGTCGGCGATGCGGCGCGCCTTGGTCTCATAGTCCAGCGCCAGCCGGCGTTCACGGCTTTCGAGGCGCGAAGCGAACATCTGACCGAAGAGTTCGGCGGTGGAGCGGCTTTGGGCCGACGGCAGGCGCGGACCGTAGTGATGACAGGCAAACAGGCCCCAGAGCTTGCCATCCACCACGATCGAAATTGAGAGCGACGCCCCGACGCCCATGTTTTTGAGATATTCGATGTGGATCGGCGAGACCGAGCGCAATACCGACATGGAGAGGTCGAGCGGCTGACCGTGCTGGTCGAGGTGCGGCAGTATCGGGACCGGGACGGCGTCGACATCGGCAATGATGCGGAACAGGTTGCGCAGATAGAGCGCGCGGGCCTGTACCGGAATGTCGGAAGCCGGATAGTGCAGCCCCAGGAACGAGCCGATGCCGGCGCGGGCGGCTTCCGCCACCACTTCGCCGGATCCATCTTCGTCGAAACGATAGACCATCACCCGGTCGAAACCGGTCAGGGCGCGCGCCTGCCTTGCACCCTCGCGGAAGAAAGCTTCCATCGTTTCCGTGTGGTCAAGGCGAGACATCATGCTGCGCATGGAGAGAGAAGAGGTGTCGCGTCTGGCGTCCTGGCAGCGCTCGCCTTCGATGATGACCAGGTCCTCGTTCATGTGCACGGCAAGGTCGAACCTGTCTTGGCCGGGTGTCAGGACGACGCCGAAAATCCGCTCGACGTCGGGACCCCGCAGCGTCGTCAGCTTGTTGCGGATTGTGTGGAGCGCTTCGGGCGTGATCAGGGAGGCAACAGGGCGGCCGAGTGCGTCGGCCTGTGCAATGCCGAGGAACTCCACCAGATTTGCCGAGGCGCGGACGGCAATCCAGTCCGACGATACCGCCAGCAGAAAGCCGAAAGGCTGAACTGCGCCAAGTTGGTGGATCGGCTCGCGGTCGCAATTGGTGAGATCGACGGGTTCAAATGTGCCGCTCATGGGACGGCTTCCAGTTCGAGTTGCCCCGCTTGGAGAAAGAGGCCGAAAACATCGCGGGCGGCGACGACGGCAGCGTCGAAGTCGTCCAGATTGCTGGCATCGAGACGGTCCATGAAGATCCTCATGGCGCTCTTTGGACCTTGTGGCGTCAGGTAGGTGCTGGGCAGGTAATCAGGCACGGCTTTGGCAAGCAGGGCGCCCCCGAGCTTGGAGCCCTCGAACACGTAAAGGGCTCCCCAGAGCGCTGCCTCGCCATGCAATGCCGGTGGCGCCAGGGGCGGGGGCAACGGATCGCCGAGCGCGTGGATATCGGCCAACAGCATTCGCGTGCGCCTGCGCTCCGGCCAGTCGGGCAGCAGGCGGTCTATACCGGCTTCCTCGAGCGCATTTTCGGCCGCAGGGACGACCCGGGCATGCGCGCGCAGGAATGTTCCGTACTGCTGTCTATCGGAGAGGTCGAACGTGCCGAAAAGCTTGTCGACCTCGGCGTGGCAATCTGCTGTTTGTGCGCGGAGCACGCTGCGAAGTGACATGCGGACCGTATTCTGGGTGATATGGCAGATGATGCCGTTTATAGGAGAACGACGAACTAGCGATATATTGCAGCATCGCAGTATTTCCAGAGAAACCCATAGAAAAACATGGGCTTCCTTTGCCGCTCGGTCCACTGCTCGGCCTAAGCGCAGGCTCTCCTTGCGGCGCGAGCGCTTTTCAATCCATCAGGCGAGGCAGATTTGCCGCCAGCATATTGATGGCGAGGCGCACCTTCGGCAGCATCACCGGCGATCTCGGCCAGACGGCATAGGCTTCGAAGATGGTGGACGGCATATCGGTCAGAACCCGCACGAGTTCACCTGACAGGACCCTGTCCCGCACCAGCCAGCAGGTCAGCCAGGCAAGCCCCCGGCCTTCGACGGCGGCGTCTGCTATCGAGGCGAGATCGTCGAGCCGTAGCCGCGATTTCGGCAGAACTTCGCGCGGGGGACCGACCGCCGCCGGGAAGATCCAGGCCCTGTCGTTGTCGCCCCTGCGATAGACGATACCCTGATGGTGGGTCAGCTCGTCGAGCGTTTGCGGCACGCCGTATTTTTCCAGATAGGCAGGCGAGGCGCAGACCGTCATGGACTGCCGGGCGATCGCCCGCGCCATCAGGTCGGGATTATCCTTCAGCGGGCCGTTGCGGACGGCAAGATCGAAGCCGCCCTCCAGGAGGTCGACGACGCGATCGCTGAAGGAGAAGTCGAGTTCGAGATCCGGGTGATCGTCGAGCAGGCGGGTCAGGATCGGGGCGGCGCAATGGCGTCCGAACAGCACCGGCATCGATACCCGCAGCCTGCCGCGGACCTCGCGCCTGCCAGATTCGAGCTGGGCCTCACCGATCCGGATTTCCTCGATGGCTCTCAGGCAGCGCTCATAGAAGAACCGGCCTTCGTCAGTCAGGCTTTGGGTCCGGGTCGTGCGGTTGAAGAGCCGGACGCCGAGCCGCTGTTCGAGCCTTGCGATCGTCTTGCTGACTGCCGAACGGGTAAGATGGAGCCGTTCGGCAGCGGCTGAGAAGCCGCCCGCCTCTGCCGTCTGGACGAAAATCGAAATCCCCTTTAGCTGCTCCATATTTGTTTCCATAAGGGCACCATTCTGTCGATTTATTATCACAACAGCGGACGAATTTTCAACGATATACCTGCTGCTCCTCAATGGAGACGGAGCAGAAAGATGCAGACGACAAGGCAGTGGCAGACCGAGGCAATCGGACCGGAAGCCGATCTGAGGATTGGTGAAGCCCGAATCCCCGAGGTGTCAGGCACGATGGTCCGGGTGCGGACGCAGGCGGTTTCTCTCAATTTCCGCGACAGGCTGGTGCTGGAGAGCGGCATGGGGCTGCCGCTACAGTTTCCCTTCGTGCCGGCCTCGGACATGGCGGGTGTGGTCGAGGCCGTCGGGCCGGAGGTCACGCGCTTCAAACCCGGCGACCGGGTGATCTCCACCTTTTCCCCGGACTGGATCGAGGGCCGGGGGCCGGGCACGGCCCGCACTCCGCACTACCGGACACGGGGCGGCTTCTATCCGGGCGTGCTGTCTGAACATACCGTGCTTTCCGAGCAGTGGTTCACGCTTGCGCCTGCAACGCTCGATGCCGCCGAAGCAAGCACGTTGCCCTGCGCCGGCCTGACCGCCTGGTTCGCCCTCATTGAATGCGGCAGGCTCAAGGCCGGCGACAAGGTGTTGGTGCAGGGAACCGGCGGCGTCGCGCTCTTCGGCCTGCAGATTGCCAAGGCGCATGGCGCCGAGGTCTTCATTACGTCAGGCAGCACCGAAAAGCTCGAGCGTGCGTCCGCCCTCGGCGCCGATCATCTGATCAACCGGCACGACGGCGACTGGGTGGAGCAACTCTATCACTTGACCGGTGATTACGGCGCCGATCACGTGTTGGAAATCGTCGGCGGGCCGCATCTCGGCCAGGCGCTGAAGGCCGTGGCGGTCAACGGCCGCATCTCGGTGATCGGCGTGTTCGAGGGGTTCGACGTCTCGGGGGCTGCGGCACCCTTGCTTCTGAAGGCGCCCACCGTACAGGGAATTTCGGTCGGTCACCGCCGGGCGCTGGAAGATCTGGTGTGCGCCGTCGACCGGACCGGGCTGAAGCCTGTTATCGACAAGCGCTATGCCTTCGAGGAACTGCCGCAGGCGTTCGATCACCTCTATCGCGGCCCGTTCGGCAAGGTCGTCATCGAGTTTTGAAACACGCGCTCCCCTCGCGTCGTGGAGGGGAGCTTGCAGCTATTCGGCAGCGACGGCCTCGCTTTCGAAGGCGAAATCTTCATCGGCCCAGCCGGTCATGCCGCCGATCATGAGCTTCGCCCTCAGGCCGAGCTTGGCGAGGCGGAGAGCGGCCTTATCTGCGCCGTTGCAGTGGGGGCCGGCGCAATAGACGACGAACAGCGTGTCCCTTGCCCATTCCGACATGCGGTGCGCGGTCATCTTGCCGTGCGGCAGGTTGATCGCACCCGGCACGTGGGATTGCGCAAACAGGGCCGGCGAGCGCACGTCGAGGAGAACGAAATCGACCTTGGCGCCGGCAAAGGCGGCATGGACATCCGAGCAATCGGTTTCGAAAGCGAGCTTGGCGGCATAGTGGGCGGCGGCGAGATCGGGCTCGGCGGCTGGTATTTCGGCGACGGGGCTTGGCATCTGTCTTTCCTTTCCGTGTTGGAATTGCAGTTTGGTATCGCCGATGGTAGAGCTTTGCGAAATTGGCCATCATGACTGACAGCGTAAAGATCATGCCAAACACGTCGCCGCATCAGACGAAAGGGCCGCTGGTCGCAGCCCTTGCCTATGACGGGCTTTGCACCTTCGAATTCGGCATCGCCTACGAGATCTTCGGCCTGCCGCGTCCGGAGATGGGCGATAGCTGGTATCGCTTCTCCGTCTGCGGCATCGAGCCGGGGCCGCTGCGCGCCGCCGGCGGGTTGACGGTTGCCGTCGACAAGGGACTGGAGGTGCTTGAGGCGGCGGACCTGATCGTCGTGCCGGGCTGGCGGGCGATCGATGCGCCGGTGCCCGCGCCGCTCGCCGCAGCACTTAGAGCAGCCCATCAGCGCGGCGCGCGCATCATGTCGCTGTGCTCCGGCGTTGCGGTTCTGGCCGGATCAGGGCTGCTTGCCAATCGCAGGGCGACCACGCATTGGCGCTACGTCGCCTCGATCGCCGAGCGCTATCCCGACATCACCCTTGACGCCGATGTTCTCTACATGGACGAGGGCAGCCTGCTGACCGCGGCGGGCAGTGCGGCCGGCATCGATCTCTGCCTGCATGTGGTGCGCGGCGATTTCGGCCCGGATGCCGCCAACAGCGTGGCGCGACGGCTCGTCGTTCCACCGCACCGCGAGGGCGGGCAGGCGCAGTTCATCGCGGCTCCCGTGCCGGAAGAGCGCGAGGGCATCCGTCTCGGGCCGCTGATTGAATGGATGCGGGAAAGCCTATCCAAGGAGCAGCCGATCAATCTGCTCGCCAAAAGAGCGGGCATGAGCATGCGCACCTTTCAACGCCGCTTCGAAGCCGCAACGGGTGAGAGTGTCGGCGAGTGGCTGCTGAAGGAGCGGCTGCGCCATGCGCGCGATCTCCTGGAGAAGGAGCTTGCGGTGTCGCTCGACGACATCGCGATATCAAGCGGCTTCGGCACGCTGGCGACCATGCGGCATCATTTTCGTCGGAGGCTGGGAACGAGCCCGAGCGCCTATCGGAAATCATTCTGCGGTTAGCGCGCCTCATGCTTGCAATTACGTCTGACTTCGCCTAAACGGGCGCTCTCTATTGTTCTGGAAAGGGAGCGCCACGATGACGAATATCTCCGCACGCCCCGAGAGGGTTTCGGCTTAAGTCGGCCAAGAGGCTGATGATGCCGGTTGAACATCGCCGTTTCGGGTGATGAAGACCACTCATATCCAGAGTTCATTATCATGGGCAATTCTATCGGGAGCGGAAGCTCCCCGATGACGTCGGCGTCGGATCTGGCGGTCATCAATCGTTTCTTTTCCAGTTCTGCCTGGATCGAAGGCGCCGCCTTGGACCAGCTCGCCGAGATGTCGCGACTGCCGGGTGTTTCGGAAATCGCCGCCTTTCCGGATTTGCATCCCGGCAAATATGGCGCAACCGGCGTGGCCCTGTTGTCGTCCCGGCTGCACCCGCTGCTGATCGGCAACGATATCGGCTGCGGCATGTCGCTCTTCGGCCTCGATCTGCCGCTGCGCAAGCTGAAGATCGACAAGGCGGCGGAGCGGCTTCGCCGGTTCGAAGCACAGGCAATCGGCGAGGGGCGCGGGTGGTTGGCCGAAACCGGACTGCCGGCCGATCTGGCGCCCGATGCCTTGGGCACGATCGGCGGCGGCAACCATTTCTGCGAGTTGCAGGCGGTGGAAGATATCGTCGAGGGCGGACAGGCTGCCGGTCTCGACGATCAGGGCCTTTACCTGCTCGTCCATTCCGGCTCACGCTCCCTTGGCGCCGCCGTCTTCTCGGAGACGGTGACTGCTCATTCGGGGCTCGCAGCCGGTCTCGATCCGGGTTCGGAGGCGGGCGCCGCCTGGCTTGCGAGCCATGACCGCTGCGTTGCCTGGGCATCGCTGAACCGGCGGTTGATCGCAGTGCGGGCCGCTGCAGCACTTCGCGCCGATCTGGGCCTGATCGCCGACATACCGCACAATCTCGTTCGTCGCTCAGATCGCGGGTTTGTGCATTACAAGGGCGCTGCGGCCGTCGCACCGGGCGAACTCGCGCCGGTTGCGGGATCGCGGGCGAGCCTCAGCCATGTGGTTGTCGCGAGCGCCGATATCGGCCGTTCGCTCGGCGGCATCTCTCATGGGGCCGGCCGCAAATATGACCGCGCCACCATGCATGGGCGTGTCGGCCGCAACCGGTCCGAACGCGAACAGCTGCTGCGCAATTCCTGGGGCGGGATCGCGATCTGCGACGATCGCGCCCTCGTCATCGAAGAAGCGGCGTCGGCCTACAAGGATGCCGGGCAGGTGGTGGGTGATCTCGAACAGGCAGGGCTGGTCGTTGGTCTTGCGAGCCTGCGGCCGCTGGTCACCTTCAAGAAGGCGGTCGACGAGGCGGAGGTGGAACAGCGTCGGCGAAAGCCTGAATATCGCAGGCAAGGAGGGCGCAGCCATGAGCGCTATTGATCTTCTCGTGACGTCGGGCAACGGCCCGGTGGAATGCCGCATGGCGCTCTCCGCACTTCTCGCCATCCTCGAGCGTGAGGCGATCGGGCTTGGCTGCACCTTCGAGAAGAGCCTCGGCCCGATGCCGGATCGGCACGGTGCAAAGTCGGCGATCGTCAGCCTCGATGGCCTCGAGGCGGAACGGATCGCCGGCGGCTATTGCGGCACGATCAGGTTCACCTTCAAGAGCCCGGTGCGTCCCGGTCACAAACGGCAGAACTGGTATGTTGCGGTTCAGCGTATCGAGGCGGGGCCGGAAGGCGGCGAGGTGACGATCGATCCGGCCGACCTGCGTTTCGAGACGCTGAGAGCCGGCGGACCGGGCGGGCAGCATCAGAATACGACCGACAGCGCCGTGCGTGTTCTGCACCGGCCGACCGGTCTGGTGGTGACGGCGCGCGACGAGCGCTCGCAGCATCGCAACAAGGCCCTGGCGCTTCGGCGTCTTGAAGCGATGTTGCGTCAAGTCGAGGCTGAAAAGCAGGAGGCGGCCAAATCCGGACGCTTCATCGCCAACCGCACCATCGAGCGAGGCAACGAGGTCAAGGCTTTCAAGCTGTGATCCGGCATATCGGTACGACCGCAACAAGAAACGGCGCCCTTCGATGAAGGGGCGCCGCTCCTTTCAGTTACGGTCTCTGAAAATAGTGATCCCGTTCGATGCCGTCATAGCGGCCGGATTGCAGGCAGCAGTTCTTGAAACCGCCTCCGGGAACCGCAGGGGCAGGGATCGGCGCGGCCGAGTTTTTCGATCAGTTCGACGTCGCCATGAACGATCTGCGAACCGGTCTTGACCCGGGCTTCGGACGGGAAGGATTTACGCCGTTTCGACGTGACCTCAAAAGCTGAAGTCGGTGAGGTGTTTGCGAGCCATGGCTGCCTCCTCTTCGTTGACACGCTGCGTCGTGCAGCATGCTCGTCATAGGTCTATGGCCGGTTCAGCGCAATGTCGCGGATCGAACTTTGCCGCCGCGTTGCAAAGCCGTCACTCGCCCGTCCCGGCGGGGCGCTGACAGGACTGTCTCGCAGCCTCACCTGGACATTATGCGAAAGCCTCCTCCGGAGCGGAGCGGTTTCGAGGAACCCCGCCCTTCCAGAACCGTTAGGGGTTTCCAGTAGGGACTGTTCACAATGTCGGGCGCAATCAGCGCGCTTTCATCGACGTCTTTGGACGTGAAGTACCCTCGTTCACGACCGGCGCGCCGATTGCTTCATCCGCGGTCTCCGGGCCGGATCGGTTGAAGGGCAGGCCCGGGATCGGCTGATATGGATCTCGGCAAATGCTGCTGGTCGCGACCGCCGGCACTCGAGGAGGGAAGCCTTCCAAAGGAGGTATCATGTTCAAGAAGTACGCCTATGCCTGGATCACCGTCGCCTTCTTTCTATTTTCGCTCGTCGGCCATTGGATGTTCGGTTGGTTCGCCTTTGTCGGCGAGCAGCGGAGCCACGGGCAAGCGCCTGATATCAATGCCTATCTCATGGAAATGAGCAGAGACACCTTTGAAAACTGGCAGTCCGAATTCCTGCAATTGCTCTGGCAGGTCGTTGGTCTTGCCTATTTTCTTTATATCGGCTCTCCGTCTTCAAAGGAAAACGATGACCGCACGGAAGCAAAACTCGATGCTCTCATCCGGCTAAATGCCGGAGAGAAGGGTGAAGTGATCATCGCCGAGATCGATAAGCACTTCATGAGAACCGGAGGGCATGCGGGACCGTACGAGCATGAGTTGGAGATGCGCAGGGGGCCTCACAGGACCGGCGGCGCCACTTGAGCCAATCTCAGGCAGGCGACCGCGCTTTGCGCGACAGCTCCAGCGATCCGAAGCACGCCGCGGGCGATATTCGCCGCGGCGTTGCTATTCGTCACTCCGCCGCCTGGCGGGCCATCGGGTTGTTTGGATGTGTCGTCCAGTTGGCATAGTTCGGATCGACCACGCGGCCGGTGCGTTTGTCGAGGCTGCCGGCGGGGAGCTGCTCCATGGTGATGCAGTTCTCGACCGGGCAGACGCTGACGCAGAGATTGCAGCCGACGCATTCCTCGTCGATCACCTCGAAGTGGCGCAAGCCATTGACGACGTTGGTGATCGCCTGATGCGAGGTGTCCTCGCAGGCGATGTGGCAGCGACCGCATTTGATGCAGGCGTCCTGGTCGATCTTCGCCTTGGCGACGTAGTTGAGGTTCAGATATTGCCAGTCGGTGACATTGGGCACGGCGCGGCCGGTGATGTCGTCGAGAGTGCGATGGCCCTTTTCGTCCATCCAGTCGGAGAGGCCCGAAATCATCTCGTCTACGATCTTGAAGCCGTAGGTCATCGCCGCGGTGCAGACCTGGACGTTGCCGGCGCCGAGAACGAGGAATTCGGCGGCGTCGCGCCAGGTGGTGATGCCGCCGATACCCGAGATCGGCAGGCCGTAGGTTTCCGGATCACGGGCGATTTCGGCCACCATGTTGAGGGCGATCGGCTTGACCGCCGGGCCGCAATAACCGCCATGGCTGCCCTTGCCGCCGACCGTCGGGTTGGGGGCAAAATTGTCGAGGTCGACGGAGACGATCGAATTGATCGTGTTGATCAGCGAGACGGCATCGGTGCCGCCGGCCTTGGCGGCGCGGGCGGGACGGCGAATATCGGTGATGTTGGGCGTCAGCTTGGTGATGACGGGCATGCGGGTGTACTGCTTGCACCAGCGCACGACCATTTCGATATATTCCGGCACCTGGCCGACGGCCGATCCCATGCCGCGTTCCGACATGCCGTGCGGACAGCCGAAATTGAGTTCGATACCGTCGGCGCCGGTCTCTTCGACCAGCGGCAGGATCGACTTCCAGGCCTGCTCCTCGCAGGGCACCATGATCGAGGCGATCAGCGCCCGGTCCGGCCAGTTCATCTTGACCTGCTTCATCTCCCGCAGGTTGGTATAGAGGTCGCGATCGGTGATGAGCTCGATATTGTTCAGTCCGAGCAGCCGGCGGTCGGCGCCCCAGATCGCGCCGTAGCGCGGGCCGTTGACGTTGACGACGGGTGGGCCTTCCTCGCCGAGCGTCTTCCAGACCACGCCGCCCCAGCCGGCCTTGAAGGCGCGCTCGACGTTATAGGCCTTGTCGGTCGGCGGCGCGGAGGCCAGCCAGAACGGGTTCGGGGATTTGATGCCGACGAAATTATTGCGGAGATCAGCCATTGTTCATTCTCCCCTTCAAGCAACCGCGACAGCCGGAGCGGCTGCTGCGGAGAGGGCGCGATGGATGGATTCAGCCGCGTCGCGGCCGTGCGCGACGGCGGAAACCGTAAGATCCTCGCCGCCGAAGACGCAGTCGCCGCCGGCCCAGACGCCGTCGAGGGAGGTGCGGCCCTCGACGTCGACCGCGATGCGACCGGATTCCATGCGAAGCGAGCCGAGGCCGGAGGCGTCAAAGGTCTGGCCGATCGCCTTGAAGATCTGGTCGGCGGCAATCACGCCGGTTTCGCCGGTGCCGACGAGGCGGCCTTCGACGAGCTTGGTGTATTCCACTTCGATGGCGGCGACCTTGCCGTCCTGCGCCAGGATCGACTTCGGCGCCAGCCAATGGCGGATGATGACGCCTTTGGAGCTTGCCAGATCCTGCTCGTATTCCGAGGCGTTCATATGCTCCTTGCCGCGGCGGTAACAGATCGTCACCTCTTCGGCGCCGAGCAGCTTTGCCTGCACGGCAGCGTCGATCGCCGTCATGCCGCCGCCGAGAACGACGACGCGGCGGCCGATGGCGATATCGCTCTTGTCGTCAGCCTGACGCAGTGCGGCGATGAAATCGACGGCATCGTCGACACCGGCAAGGTTTTCGCCCTCGATGCGCAAGGCATTGACGCCGGCAAGGCCGATGCCAAGGAAGACGGCATCATATTGCGCCTGCAGATCGGCAAGCGAAAAATCGCGGCCGAGAAGGGCGCCGTGGCGGACTTCGATGCCGCCGATCGAGATGATGTAATCGACTTCCTGCTGGGCGAAGTCGTCGACTGTCTTATAGGTGGCGATGCCGTATTCGTTGAGGCCGCCGGATTTTTCCCTGGCATCGTAGATGGTGACGGAGTGGCCTTTCACCGCCAGGCGGTGCGCAGCGGCCAGTCCTGCCGGGCCGGCGCCGACGACGGCGATCTTCTTTCCTGATGCTTCGGCCCTGACATAGAACTGTTTGCCGGCCTGCATGGCGGTATCGGTCGCGTAACGCTGCAGGCGGCCGATCTCGACAGGCCGTTCTTCCGCCGTGTTGCGCACACAGGCCTGTTCGCAGAGCTCTTCGGTGGGACAGACGCGGGCGCACATGCCGCCGAGGATATTCTGATCGAAGATCGTCTTTGCCGAGCCGATCGGATTGCCGGTCGAAATCTGCCGGATGAAGAGCGGAATGTCGATCGAGGTGGGACAGGCCGTCATGCACGGCGCGTCATAACAGAAATAACAGCGGTCGGCGGCGACCAGCGCCTCGTGATTGTCGAGGCGTGGATGCAGATCGGAAAAATTAGCCTCATACTCGGCGGGCGATAGCCGGCCGGAATGAATCCCAGTTTCCAGTCGTTCCATTGAAGTTCCCTCATTATTGGTAAACGGCCTGTGAGGGAAAGCGTAACTCAGGTTTAAAAATTTATCAAACGGTAAAATTTTGACGGTTCGCTCTCTTCCGTGCCCGCGCAAGCTGCTGTTTTCAAACGAGAAATTTCCCAGCCTTAGGCCTGCGAAATATTTGCGCGTTCGGCCCAGAAGGGGAGTCCGAAAAAAGGAGTCAAAAAAGTGGAATTTATTTACGATCGCAGGGAACCAAATTTGGACGTCGTCGTTATTGCGATATCCGGATGGTGATCGCATCGACCCAACATGCGCGCCCCCAACCCACTATCCGGACGTACTCACGGTCCCCTCCCGGTGAGTGAAGACAGCCGGTGCGCCGCCCTCGCACCGGCTGTTTTTCTGTTTTCGCTCGTCTTATTTTCCCACTTCAGATGCGCTTGAAGATCTCGAATTCGGTCTCCGGAATGGTCAGCCGATATTCGATGCGGCCGGGCACAAGGTTCAGTTCCGCCTTGCCGTTGACCGACGAGGGCACGACACGCTCCAGCACGGTGCGGCCGAAGCTGTTGTCACTGAATTCGTGGACTTCCGACTGATCCTGCAGCACTTCCGCCCAGGCGATCTCGATCGCCCTCCTGTCGCCGATCGCAGCTTCCCGGCAGTTGAGCGTGATGGAGGCAGCGCCGCCGGCAATGGCGCCATAGGAGGCGGAGTTGACGATGAGTTCGTGGAGAGCAAGTCCAAGATGCACCGCGGCATTCGGCGTCAGATGCGCATTGATGCCGTAGATCGGCATGGAGCCTGATGTTTCCGGCCAGTAGGGGGCGAACTGTTTTTCGGCGAGTTCGAAGAGATAGGCGCCGCGCCAGCTCGAATCCGTGATCAGGTCCTGGGAATTGGAAAGCGACTGCAGCCGCCCGCGGAACTTCAGGAGGAAACTGTCGAGCGAGAGCGTGTTGCGCGCCGTCTGCGTGGCAATGCCCTGGATGATGGCGAGAAGGTTCTTCGAGCGGTGCGAGAGTTCGCGCAGCAGCGATTTCAGTACTTTTTCACGATGCCGGCTTTCGGTGACCTCCGTCATGACGGACAGAAGCCCATGCGTGCCGCGTTCACCGGTGCGCTGGATTTTCAGTTCATAGGTGCGCATTTCGCCGTCGACGTCGATCTCGACCTCGGCATTGTTGGGGATTCCGGTCTCCAGCACCTTATGTTTCAGCGCTGTCAGATACTGCCCATGGATATCACCGAAAAGGCCGGCATCAGTGCCGCCGGGCATGAAGCGCGCCGCGAAATACGGCGGCAGATTTTCGGCGTAGAAAATCGAAAGCCGGGCATCCTGGCAGAGTATTGAAATACCGGCGCTGCCGAGCGCCCGTTCCATCATTGCGGCTTTGCCTTCGAAGGTGAAAGGCGTGCCCGACAATGGTTCAGTCGTATTCACTCGGCCGCCTTTCCTTGTGACGTATTGAACGTCGCTGAAGGGAACGCCCTCCAGAAACCGCCTGCCAACTCTAGAACGAAGCGCTGCAAAAACCGTTAAGGCCTTCGGTGCGTCCCGGCAGCACCGGAACGCCTGTTTCGACGGTTTGGTTCCGAAGGTCGGAAAATTGCGTCTCAGGCGGCTACCTTGGTCGATTCATTGAAGAAAAGCGCCTGGCTGATCAGTGCCTTGACCATGTCGGGGTTGAAAGGTTTGGTGACGAGGAAAGTCGGTTCGGGGCGCTCGCCGGTCAGAAGCCGTTCCGGGAAAGCGGTGATGAAGATCACCGGCACGCTCGACGTCTTGAGAATGTCGTTGACGGCATCGATGCCGGAACTGCCGTCGGCAAGCTGGATGTCGGCGAGCACCATGCTTGGCTTCGTCTTGTTGTAGAGTGCGACGGCTTCGGCATGGGTGCGGGCGATGCCGGTGACGCGGTGGCCGAGGCTTTCGACCATCTGTTCGATATCCATGGCGATCAACGGCTCGTCCTCGATGATCATGATATCGGTTGCCACCTGGCGGGAAATCTCCTGCGAAGCCTTGTCGAGCAGTTGCATGACATCCTGTTCGTCGAGCTCGAGAATTTCTGCGATTTCAGCGACGCGGAAATTCTCCACGGAAGCGAGCAGAAAGGCCTGACGGGCGCCTGGCGAAACTTTGGACAGATTGAGGGTGGCGCGCTGTTCCCACGCATATGGCGAGGTCGGCTCTGGAATCTGGACTGCAGTGGAACCAAACAGTTGCGTAAACAGTTTGTAGAGGGCGACCCGGTCATTCGCCGTGTCCGGGAAAATTGACAGATCGGCGATGATGGCTTCAAGAACGGCGGCGACATAGGCGTCGCCCGAAGTTTGAGTGCCGGTCAGTGCGCGGGAATAGCGACGCAGATAAGGCAGGTGCGGCGCAATTCGAGTAGAAAGTGTCATATATGGCTCCTGTATACAGGCCGGCATTGGCTTCAATGACCGATTAACGTCATCTTGATAAAAAAGTTCCGGAACGGCAGGAACTTTTTTTGCCGCGCCGCATTATTCCAGCCGACATAGAAAGGGCGTAGCATTTTGACCCACGCAGCGGCAAACCTCGGCGACATCGATAATCGAAAGCCTCGGTCTCGCTGGTCGAAGTCGTGATGATGCCGTGCACGCTCCTAGAACAGACAACCGGCGAGAAGACGAATTGATGACCACACGCAAGAAAGAAGCAGCCGATCAGCGCAAGCTGGAGCTGCGGGCAAGCGATATCCTGGACCCGAACAATCAGATCGGCGTCAAATTGCGGTCGCTTTATGCGGCCGCACAGGGTGAAGCGATCCCGGATCGTTTTCTCGATCTTCTCGAAAAGCTCGACCATGCCGAGATGATGGCTTCCGCCAAGATGGCCGAATAGGATCGTCGCATGGAAGATAAAATGCAACCCAGCTTCAAGCGGGAACTGCTGGCGGCCCTGCCCAGTCTTCGCGCCTTTGCAATCTCGCTCATCGGCCGCCACGACCGTGCCGACGATCTCGTCCAGGATACGATCATGAAAGCCTGGGCTAAGCAGGATCATTTCGAGATGGGCACCAATATGAAGGCCTGGCTCTTCACGATCCTGCGCAACGAGCTCTACAGCCAGATGCGGAAAAGCGGCCGCGAGGTGCAGGACAGCGACGGCCTGTTCACCGAATCGATGGCGATGCATCCGTCGCAATATGGCGCGCTCGATCTGCAGGACTTCAAGAAGGCGCTCGACCAGTTGCCGCCGGACCAGCGCGAAGCGATCATTCTCGTCGGCGCCTCGGGCTTTTCCTACGAGGAGGCCGCCGAAATCTGCGGCTGCGCCGTCGGCACCATCAAGAGCCGCGTCAACCGCGCCCGCCAACGCCTGCAGGAATTGCTGCAGATCTCGGGCGAAGCCGATTTCGGCCCCGACGCCACCTCGGCGCCGCTGACCTCGAAGGCGTTTGCGTTCTGAGGAGGCCGGCTGCTGAGACACCGGTTTTTTGCATCGTATTAAGGGGTGATCGCTACCTCTCCCCGCCCTCATTCCTGTGACAGGCACAGGAATGAGGGTGGGTGAGGCGGGCGTCTGTGCCCATCGTCCACCGGTGTGTGGAGGAACACACGCTCTCCTTTTGACAAGCATTCGGAAATGAGGGAGCCAATCCTTCCCTCAATCTTCCCGCTTCGATCCCACCAGATTGGCCGCGACGATGGCCGTCAGCACGCCGGCGGTCAGCAGGGGCTGGGCGCGGACGAGGCCGAGCCCGACTGCCGCCAGTGATTCCAGCGCTGCGCGGCGCTCGCGGGCGCGGCGTTTGTCCTGGGCGTTGATGATCACCATCACCACCACCAGGATGACGGCGATCAGCAGTGCGCAAGCGGCCAGGAAGAGGGCGGCGCCGACCGGGCCGTAGATGCCGGCGAGCCAGATGGCGCCAGCGGTGACGGCCAGCGCATAGGCGGTGAGAATGAAGAGCAGGGCGAGCGCAAGGAAGATGCTGGTGCGCTTGGCGCGCGCGACGGTCCGGTGCACGCTTGCGCCCGTCAGTAGGCTGAGGATCGAGAGCATCGCGCTTCCTCAGCGCCGCGCGAGGAAGGCGATGGCCAGGCCGAAGGCGGCTGCGGCGCCGATCGTTGCCAGCGGATGTTTGCGCACGGTCTCGCGCATCTCGGTCGCGCCGCGCTCGTAGCCATGCTGCAGTTCGCGTAAGAGATCCTCGCTGCGGCTGAGCAGTTCCTCATAGCCGGCGCTTGCCTGGCTGCGCATCTTATCGCCCTGATGGCGCGAACTCTTGCCGACCAGGCGCGTCAGTTCGGCGAGCTCATCGCGCAGCGCCTCGATCTGTTCCTCGATGCCGGATTCGAAATTGTGGAAGGTGCCGTTGCGGCGGCTGCGGCCGGAGTGAAAGATGGAATAGGTCATGGCTGTCTCCATTGGCTGGGGCGCGCGCAAGCCCGCCTGTTCTGCACCGGGGTCACTACCGTTCGTTGCATAGAGGAGACCGCGCGGCATTGACCCAAATCACTGCCGACAACGTGCCGGGCGGTCAAAAGTTCCGCCGTACGCGGTGGTTAGCGCTGGGAAACGGCGCTGTGGGCGAGCACGAAGGGCGTGCCGTCGGCAGGCACCTGATTGATGCGCAGCGCGCAGCCGAATACCGAGAGCATGGTCTCATCGGTCAACACCTCATCGATGCCGCCGGCGGCGGCGAGGCGGCCGGATTTCATCAGCACGACGCGGTCGGCAAAGAGCGCCGTCAGGTTGAGGTCGTGCATGACGGCGATGACGCCGCCGCCGCGTCGGCAGAAATCGCGGGCGAGCGACATGATGGTCAGCTGATGGCTGATGTCGAGGCTGGAGACCGGCTCGTCGAGCAGCAGCCAGCGGGACTTGCCGTCGACAACGGGCTCGGCGATCTGGCAAAGCACGCGGGCAAGCTGCACACGCTGCTGCTCGCCGCCCGAGAGTTCCTGATAGAAACGGCCTTCGAAGCCGGAGAGGTCGACGGAGGCAAGTGCTGCGGCCGCCGTATCATCGGCCTGGTCGGGATTGAGGTTGAGGCCCGAGGTCAGGCCCATGCGGACGATCTCGCGCACGGTGAAGGGAAAGGAGATGGTGCTTGCCTGCGGCAGCACGCCGCGAATGGCGGCAAGCTGCCAGGGTTTCAGTCCTCGCACCTCGCCGCCGCCGATGCGCACCGAGCCATCATAAGCAAGCTCGCCGGAGATCGCTTTCATCGTCGTCGTCTTGCCGGAGCCGTTCGGCCCGGCAATCGCCGTCAGCTCGCCGGCCTTTGCGGTGAAGGCGACGTCGCTGATGATTAATTTGCCGGAAAGGCGCACGGAGAGGCCGGACACTTCGATCATCTGCACGTCACTCACAAGATCGCTCACAGGGCAAGGCGCGAACGCTGCTTCAGCAGGATCCACAGGAAGAAGGGACCACCGACCGCTGCGGTGATGATGCCGATCGGCAGTTCGGCAGGGGCGACCAGGGTGCGCGCCAGGACATCGGCGAAGATCAGCAGTGAGCCGCCGAGAAGGGCTGCGGCCGGCAGCAGAAAACGATGATCCGGGCCGATCGCCATTCGCAGGATATGCGGCACGACGATGCCGACGAAGCCGATGCCGCCGCTGACGGCGACGGAAGCGCCGGTCGCCGCCGCGACGCCGACGATCGCGACGTTCTTCAGCCGCTGCACCGGCACGCCCATGTGAAAGGCGGCGGCTTCGCCGAGCGTGATGGCGTTGAGGCCGCGGGCCATGAAGGGGAGGGCGGTGAAGGATAGAAGCACGATCGGGCCGGCGGCGGCGATCTTCGTCCATGTGGCGCCGGCAAGCGAGCCCATGCTCCAGAAGGTCAGATCGCGCAGCTGCTGGTCGTTGGCCATGTAAATCAGCAGGCCGGTGAGGGCGAGGGTGAGCGCGCCGAGCGCGATGCCGGCAAGCAGCATCGTCGCCACCGAGGTCTGGCCGTGACGGGTGGCGATCCTGTAGAGCAGCAGCGTCGTGACCAGACCACCGCCGAAGGCGGCCACCGGCAAAGCATAGATGCCGAAGAACGCCTGGAACGGTGCCGCCAGGCCGCTGCCGAGCACGATCATGGCGACCGCGCCGAGGCTTGCGCCGGAGGAGACGCCGACAAGGCCCGGATCGGCGAGCGGATTGCGGAACAGGCCCTGCATCACCGTGCCGGAGACGGCCAGCGAGGCGCCGATCAGAAAGCCGAGGATCGTGCGGGGAAGGCGGATATTGAAGATGATGATCCGGTCACGGGCGCTCAGCGCCGCCTCCGAGCCGGTCATGTTGCCGATGACGTCGAGGATCGAGGCATCCGAGGCGCCTGTCGTCACCGAAAACAGCATCGCGAAGGCGGAGCCGGCGACAAGCAGCGCGATCGCCAGCACGGCGAGCCGCGTTCTGTCGCCCGCCCGCCTGGTTTCGCCGATCTCTGCCATCGCAAAGCGTCGCCCTCGTTGCGTCATGGCTTGCGGCAGGGCCATGATCAGCCCCCGTAGATCGCCGCGTTGAGCTCGCGCGCGGCGGCGGCCGTGCGCGGGCCGAAGCCGAGCAGGTAGATGCCGTCCATCCGCACGATCGCCTTCTTCTCGCCGGCCGGCGTCAGCGCGATCGCCGGCTGGGCCAGCAGGTCCTCGTTTCTGGTGCCGGCGCCATCGCCGCGATTCATCATCAGGATGATGTCGGGCTTGGCTTCGATGATCGCCTCGTCCGTCAGCGGCTTATAACCGGGGAATGCGCCGACGGCATTGACGGCGCCGGCAAGCTGGATGATGCCGTCGGCCGCCGTGCCGGTGCCCGAGGCCATGATCCGGCCATTCTGGGCGCTGAGGATGAAGAGAACGCGCTTGCGCTCGGCCTCCGGGCGCTTTTCGGCGTCGGCGATCGCCGCGTCGAGATCGGCCGCGACCTTTCCTTCAAGCGCCTTCGCCTTGTCGGGCACGCCGAGCAGCGCGCCGACGCGATCGATCTTGGCGATGATGCCGTCGCGGGTGAACGGGCTCGGCACGGTCTCGAAGGGCACGCTGGCATTCTTCAGCACGGCCAGCGCCTCCTTCGGGCCCGAACCCTCGACGGCGATGATCGCCGTCGGGTTCATGGCGAGGATGCCTTCGGGCGAGAGCGCGCGCATATAACCGACATTGGGCAGTTTCAGCGCCGCTTCCGGATAGGTGCTCGTCGTGTCGCGGGCGATCAGCCGGCTTTCCTCGCCGAGCGCATAGACGATCTCGGTGATATCGCCGCCGACCGAAACCAGGCGCGACGTGTCGAGCTTGCTGTCCTCGGCGTGGACGGCGCGGACAAAGGCGATGCCTTTGACCGCCGGCGCCGATGGGATCAGCGGCAGTGCCATGACGGCCGCCGTCAGCGCCAGTTGCCAGGGGCGGATTCGGCGCAGATTGTTACGCATCGTCATGGTTGCGATCCTTATGCGGCGACACTTGCTGCCCGCGGCAGGTTTTCGATGATCTCGCGCCATTCGACGCGTTCGTCAGAGCCTTCCTTGCGCTTGCCGAAGAACTGGATGATCATCTCGCCGTCGGCATTGTAAGCCTCGAGCGAAGTGACGTGGCCGTCCTTGGTCGGCTTGCGCACGGCCCAGGTCTCGGCGATGTGGTCCTGGCGCAGATGCAGGTGGAAGGTCGGGTCCATGATATTGATCCACGGGCCCATGGTCTGCACGTTGACGATCGGGCCGGAATGGATCTGGACGATACCGTTATTGGCGACGAAACACATGATCGGCAGGCCTGATTTCACCGAGGCATGCATCATCTCCGCCGTCGCGCTGTTGTCGAGCTTCCAGGCATAGTCGTCGCCGACGCTGCGGATGGCCGCCTGGCGGCCGATCTTCAGGCGCTTCAGCATGCCGAAGAACTCATGCGTGTCGGTGAGCTTGCTCCAGTTGTCGCGCAGCTCGTCGCGGTCGACATCTGCGGCCTCATCGGCGGTATTGGAGATCTCCGCCTCGACGAATTCCTGCGACTGGTCTTCGAGTTTCAATTCGGCGACGATCGCGTGATAGGCCTCGACATTCGAATTCGGTCGCAGATGCACCTTGTGCACGGCGTTGCCCGCCTTGTCGAAATATTGCAGGCTGAGACGCTCCTGGTCCCCATCCTTTTTGGAGACGGCGAAGCCATGCTCCCAGCGGCTCGGGAAGATGCGCAGGTCGATGTTCTCGCCGAGCACGATTGCGCTCTGCATGCCCATCTTGATGTTTTCGAAGACGCCGATCTTCTCGTGCACGGCGCTTTCGTTGCGCGACAGCGCCATCACTTCGCCGAGGCCGGCGACGCGTTCCAGAAGCTTCAGCGCGCTGCCATCGATGCGGGTCACGCTGATGCCGGTTTCGGCGGCGACGAGGGCGGCCTCGGAAATCTTCAGCCGGGCGGCGATATCGCGCTCGCGCATCTTTGGATTTTCGGCGCGAAACGCACGGATTTCGGCCGGCGCCGGTCTTTTCTGTTCAGTCATGTCTTACCTACTTATTGGCCCTATTTATTAAGAATGAGCTTGCCCTGGCGGGTGATCTTCAGGCGGTAGACCAGCCCGTCGTGTCTGATCACGATCTCGTTCGTGCCGCGGAAAAGATCCGCGCTGTCGACGATCCGCTGTTGCGCCGCCGGCTCGCTGGGCAGCGGCGCATGCTTAAAGCTATCTGGCTTTTCAACCATCATGTCGGTTGGCAATTCCGTGAAGCCGGGGATCGGTGGTCCCCGGTGTGGTGACAATTAACTTGACTTTCTTACTCATAGTTTTTTAAAGACGCAATAGGAGACTAACGTAGTCAAGTTTTTGAGATTGCTGATTTGCGGCTGCCTGCTGGCGGCCGGCGACAATGGCGGAGAAGATTATGACGGGTAGGTTTGCGGCCGTTGCGGCCGGCTGGGTAATGGCGGTTGCGAGCGTATGCCAGGCACAGGAGACGGCGCCGGCAGCCTCTCTCAATGTCGAGCTCAACACGCTGGCGCCCTCGCAGAAGGGCTGCATGATGACCTTCGTCGCGCTCAACCAGCTGCCCGCCGCCATCAACAAGGTGTCCTTCGAACTCGCCTTCTTCAACGATAAGAATGCCGTCGACCGCATCACCGTGCTCGATTTTCGCGATCTGCCGCAGGGCAAGAAGCGCGTGCGCCAGTTCGACATGCCGAATGTCAAATGCGAGAGCGTGACCCGCATCCTGATCAACGACACGCCGGTCTGCGACGGGCCGGCTGCCGGCGAATGCATGAAGGGTATCGTCACCCGCTCGCAGATCTCCGTCCCCTTCGAGGGATAAGAAGACGCCGGGGATGATCCCCGGCGGGCATGTTTCAGGCTGTCCGAGGCATAGACAATGGCGATTTCAGCGAAAACCAGATCGAGACACGTGCTCATCGGGGAGGCGGACGCCGGCGGCAGCCTGAATGATAATACGCCCGGAATGCATCCCGGCCACGAGCTTCCCGAATTGCGCAACGCGCAGCGCCAGCCGGCCGGCGAAACGGTGATCCACTATACACGTTTCGCGCAGATATCCTCCTTTCCCGATCATCCGGAAGCCGCGCCGGCAACTCCCGTTTCCGCGCCGCCGATGGACGCGGCGGTGGAAAAACAGGATGACGAGAAGACACCGGTGCGACGGCGGGTGGCGCTGAGTTGCGTCGGTTCAGCCTTTTTCCATGCTGCGTTGGCCGCCACGCTGCTTATTGTGATGCCTGCGCCCTCGGATGAAACGCTGATGGAGGCGGGCGAGGCGATCAGCGTGGTCATGCTCGGCAGTTCCGACGCCGATCAGAGCGCAGCCGGCGACACTGAGGTGACCATTCAGGAAGAAGTGGTCCCAGAGGCTGTTGAGCCCGATACAGTTAAGCCAGTCGAGACAGCCGAGGTGCAGCCGGAGGTCGTTCAGCCGGAAACCGTGCAGCCCGCTGACGCAGAGCCGGTCGAAACCGTCCAGCCTGTGCAGGAGGTTACACGTCAATCAGCGGAGACGATTGCGGCTTCGGAACCTGAAGTCCTGGTATCCGAAACCCCTGCCGAAACTTCTGTCGTGCAGCCGATGTCGACGGTGGTGCCGGAGCAGCCGGTGATGTCTAGCGAACCCCCAACGGCAGCCGCAATGCAGTCCAAACCCGAAGAGATCAAGCCTGTCGAGGTGCCTCCCGTTTCTCCCGAGCCGGAGCCGCCGACTGAGGTGGTCACTCCGCAGCCGAAGCCGAAGTTGGAAAAGCCTGTAGAAAAGAAGACGGTGGAAAGAAAGCAGCCGCCGAAGAAAGCACAGGGTTCGGAGGGCGATGCCAAGCAGGAGTCGCGCCGGGGTGCTGCCGACGGACAGGCAGACGCCAATTCGAACGATAATTCGCGCACATCCGGTGGACGGAATGGAGCGGGCGGTGCGTTGGAAGCCAATTACAAAGGCAAGCTTGTCGCGCGGTTGTTCCGTTGTGTCGACCGGATGGAGTCTCGGTATCGTACGGCTCCGGCTACCTTGACCGTTCGCATCACCGTCAATCGCAGCGGCGATATCACCGCATCGAGTGTTGTCCGTGGCTCGGGGCTCCCCGAGGTTGATAGCGCGGCTCTTGCCAGGGTAGCCTCGTGCAACCTGCCGGCGATGCCAGACACGATCGCGGCATCCTCGCGTACCTACACCTTCCCCGTCGAGGTCACTCCGCGATAATATGATAAAAATAATCAACTTTATACTTTACTCTAAAAATCAAGTTTAATAAGGTCCGTTCGCACACGCAGGAATCGTGTGACGATCAACGAGCGAACGGGTGGTAAATGGCTCGCAAGGGCAAGAAGGGTTCGAACCGGGAGGTCCGCGACAGCGCGGGCGAGGACGCAAGTCAGGCATCCCCCGGACGATCCAAACTGGATGGCCGCAGTTTCCTCTATGTCGGCGGGCGCGACTGCCAGGTGGCGCATCTTCGCCAAATCTGCAGCAATTTCGGCGCTGAGCTCATTCATCACGACGGCGGCCTGCGCGAAGCGGTGTCCCGCATCGATACCGTGCTTCCCTCGGTCGACTGCGTCTTCTGCCCGATCGACTGTATCAGCCACGATGCCTGCCTTCGGGTGAAGACCGGCTGCAAGAAGTTCGGCAAGGCCTTCATCCCGCTGCGCAACGGCAGCAAGTCCAGCCTGGAGCGTGCGCTGCAGACGATGAACGAACGAGATAATTCCAGATGAACGACCAGCATCCCGACGGCTTCACCATGATCGGCCTGCACAAGCTCGCCGCGCAGAGCGGCGACGGCCTCGTCCCCGAACTCTACGAACTTTTTCAGCAGCATGCCGAACGCCAGCGGATCTATCAGAATGTGACGCTGTTCCCGACCTGGGAGGCGCGCATGCCTGGAGAAGCGACGACGAGAGCACTTGGCCCGGCGGCGGCAAACGGCAATAATATCCTCGCCTTTCCCGCGCTTGCGGCAAGGGCCGATAAGCGGAAGGCGTAGGGAGATTTCATGTATATCGCAATGAACCGCTTCAAGGTCGCAGCCGGCAGCGAGAGTGATTTCGAGACGGTCTGGCGCAATCGCGATTCCAGCCTGGCCGAGGTGCCCGGTTTCGTCGAATTCCGCCTATTGCGCGGCAAGGCCAACGAAGAGGAGGGCTATACGCTCTATTCCTCGCACACGGTCTGGAAGAGCGAAGCGGATTTTCAGAACTGGACGAAGTCCGAGAATTTTCGTGCCGCGCACCGAAATGCCGGCGACCGCAAGGCGATGTATAAGGGACCGCCGGTGTTTGAGGGCTTCAATGTGGTCGATGGGATATAGCCGCTGACAGTTAGCTTGGCGTCCGTAGCCCCCTCATCCGCCCTTCGGGCACCTTCTTCCCGCCCGGGTAGAAGGGGAGATCTACGCCCGAACCCGCAAGACCGCACCCGCCGCAACCGCCAGCCAGCCAAGCATCATCGCCCAGCCGCCGGTCGGGGCGGCATAGGGGAAGAGGCCGGAACCGGCAAAACGCAGCGAGACCAGGTCGCCCGCAAAGAGCAGCGTTCCCAAGATCATCAGAAAACCGGCCAGCCAGGCGGTTTTGAGCCTTGCGGTGCCGAAAGCCAATGCCAGCAGGGCAGGGGCGTGCGCCAGGCACATGGCGGATGCCGATGCGGCCAGGTTGGCTTGCCCGCCGCCATGGGCGGCAAGAGCGGCAAGCGCGACGCCGGCCACGCCGAACAGGCCGGCAAAGAGATAGAGCACCGGTTCCAGACGCGCATTCAGGCTCATGGCTGTTCCTTGTTCTGCATGTGGTAGGCAAGGCGCTCGACCGGCGCCCAGATGAGATCGCGCAGCGCTTGGCTTTCGATCGTCTCATCGAGGGCGCGGCGGAAGCAGAGCAGCCATTCGTCGCGCTCGACAGGGCCGATCTCGGCGACGAAATGGCGGCTGCGCAGGCGCGGATGGCCGCGTTTGTCGGTATAGAGCGGCGGGCCGCCGAGATAACCGCTCATATATTCGTAGAATTTCTCTTCGCTCTCCTGAAGGCTCGGCGGGTGCACGGCGCGCACGTTGCCTGCCTCCGGCAGCCTGTCCATCAACTCATAGAAACGGCGCGTCAGCGCCCTGACGGCGGGATCGCCGCCGATCGCTTGATATAGAGTGGTGACCTTCTCCGTCACGAAACCATCCCAAATGTCTTTCCCCGGCCCCTTCATGCACCGGGCGGAAAATCATCGCAACTGTCATCAGGCTGCCGCGGCATTTCGCGCATAATGCCGGCGCCGCAGGGGTTCCAACCGATTCTTCTTGACAAAACCGTCCGGACGGTATCTTTATATCGCATGTCGAACGCTCATCACCGCAAGAAACAACCGGCTCTCGTGCGCCAGCAATTGCTGGATGTCGCCGCGCGTCTTGCTGCGAGTGAAGGCATGGCCGCGGTCACGCTCGATGCGGTGTCGGCCGCCTCCAGCGTCAGCAAGGGCGGGCTGCTGCATCACTTCCCGACGAAGAATGCGTTGCTCGATGCCCTGTTCGAGAGCCTGCTTGAAACGTTCGACGCCGATATCGAGGAGCTGATGCGGGGTGATCCGCTGCCGCAGGGCCGTTTCACCCGCGCTTATGTCATGGCGGTATCCGGTCTCAAGGACCGTCCCGACGATTCCAGAAATTGGACGCAGGTGACGATCGCGCTGCTTGCCGAACCCCGGCTGCGTCTGCGCTGGCGCCAGTGGGTGCAGGCGCGGGCAGAGGAATATGTCGGCACCGACTCCTCGCTCGACGCCCAGATCGTGCGGTTTGCCGCCGACGGGCTTTGGTTCGCGGACACGCTGGAAAGCCACGATATCGACGGTGCCCAGAGGCGGGATCTCATCGCCCGCCTCGTGGAGCTGACCGGCAAGTAATCCGAAAGGGAATTCGTCATGAGCCAGGCCGCCGTTTACGGGCTGCTTTTTGCCGCCATCGTGCTCGAAGTCATCGGCACCACCGCGCTGCAATTGTCGCAGCAGTTCACCCGCATCGGGCCAACGGCGCTCGTCGTCGCCTGTTATGCTGCCGCCTTCTATTGCCTGTCGCTGACGCTGAAGAGCATCCCTGTCGGTATCGCCTATGCGATTTGGAGCGCTTTGGGAATCGTGCTGATTTCCTCGGTCGGGCTGATCTTCTTCAAGCAACGGCTTGACCTGCCGGCAATCCTCGGGCTTGGGCTGATCGTATCCGGCGTCGTCGTCGTCAACCTGTTTTCGAAATCCATTTCGCATTGAAATTGCTGCGATATTTCCTAAAGCTGTTGTCCGCGCCACGAGAGAAATTTTCCCCTTTGTCAAATTCCTGACAAAGGGCTATGTGTTGCTTGAACGTGGAGGAGAGTGAGGCGCACGCGGTGCTGTTTTCCAAAGCGCTTTGAATCCTGCCTTCCCACCTTTCGAGACCTCCACTCTACAGGAGCACAGCATGGCCATTCGCACCGTCGTCTGGGGAGAGAATATTCATGAGAATACCAATGAGATCGTCCGGGGCATCTATCCCGAGGGGATGCACACGACGATCGCCAATGCGCTGAATGCCGATCCCGCCATCTCGGCGACGACGGCGACGCTGCAGGAGCCGGAACATGGCCTCAGCGAAGCCCGGCTTGCCGAAACCGACGTGCTGACCTGGTGGGGTCACAAGGATCATGGCGCCGTCTCCGACGTCGTCGTCGAACGCGTCGCCAGGCGCGTCTGGGAGGGCATGGGTCTGCTGGTGCTGCATTCCGGCCATTTCTCCAAGATCTTCAAGCGGCTGATGGGCACGCCCTGCGCGCTGAAGTGGCGCGAGGCGGGTGAACGCGAGCGGCTGTGGACGATCAACCCGCGCCATCCGATCGCCGCCGGCATCGGCGAGCATTTCGAACTCGAAAACGAGGAAATGTACGGCGAGCAGTTCTCGGTGCCGGAGCCGCTGGAAACGGTGTTCATCTCCTGGTTCCAGGGTGGCGAAGTGTTCCGCTCGGGCCTCACCTGGCGGCGCGGCGCCGGCAACATCTTCTATTTCCGCCCCGGCCACGAGACCTATCCGACCTATCACGACGCCACCATCCAGAAGGTGCTGATCAACGGCGTCAAGTGGGCGTACAACCCGCAAGCGGCGTTGACTGCTATTACCGACGCTCCAAATGTGCCGGTAGAAAAGGCGCTGGAGCCGATCGTCGAACGCGGCCCGAAACTGCACCAGGCCGGCGAAGCCGGTTACCGCTGAGGAGCATTCATGCGACTACTCGTTCTTGGCACGGGCGTGATGGCGAAAAGCCAGCTCACCCACTTCAGCAAAATCGACGGCGTAACGGTGGTCGGCGCCGTCGACACCGATCCCGACCGGCTTTCCGCGTTCGCCGACAAGTTCGGCATCGAAAAGCGGTTTCTGTCGCTGGATGAGGCGATCGCCTGGGGTGAATTCGATGCGGCGACGAACATTACGCCCGACCGCATCCATCACCCGACGACGCTGGCGCTGATCGCCGCCGGCAAACATGTGCTCTGCGAGAAGCCGCTGGCGGAAAACTATCCGAAGGCGCTGGAGATGACGGAAGCGGCCGAAAAGGCCGGCATCATCAACATGGTCAACCTCACCTATCGCAATGTCGCGCCGCTGCAGCGCGCCCGCGAGATGGTGCTGGCCGGCGAGCTCGGCACGATCAAACATGTCGAGGCATCCTATCTGCAGAGCTGGCTCGTCTCGCGCGCCTGGGGCGACTGGCGCACGGAATCGACCTGGCTGTGGCGGCTGTCCACTGGCCATGGCTCGAACGGCGTGCTCGGCGATGTCGGTATCCACATTCTCGATTTCGCCGCCTATGGCGCCGCGACCGACATCGATCATGTCTTTGCGCGGCTGAAGACCTTCAACAAGGCGCCGGGCGGCCAGATCGGCGAATATATGCTCGACGCCAATGACAGCTTCACCATGTCGGTCGATTTCGCCAACGGCGCGCTCGGCGTCATCCATGCCAGCCGCTGGGCGACGGGCCATCTGAATGAACTGAAGCTGCGCATCTACGGCGAGAAGGGCAGCCTCGAGGTCATTCATCGCCCCGGCGGTTCCGAATTGCGCGGCTGCCTCGGCGAGGATGCCGAGACCGCCACCTGGAGGGAGATCGAGGTGACGCCGGTGCCGACCAACTACCAGCGCTTCGCCGAGGCGGTAGCAAGCCGCATCCAGCCGGATCCCAATTTCCGCCACGCCGCCAACCTGCAGAAAGTTCTCGACCTCGCCATGGTCACCGAGCGCGAGCGGCGCGAGCTGAAGGTCTGATCGTGCTGGAGACAAGAATTCGCGACCGAATGTTGCCAATGAAAGGCGTGCCGTGTGGCCCCCTCATCCGACCCTTCGGGCCACCTTCTCCCCGCTGGGGAGAAGAGGGAGCAAGGTGTGCCGACATTGCCCAACCGAACCCGTCCGTTTAAGGGCACTTCGTCCAATAGGGTCGATGGCGAGGCCGCATTCGCCCTCTTCTCCCCAGCGGGGAGAAGAGGGCCCGAAGGGCCGGATGAGGGGGGCGCAGGGCACGATGCCAACGACAATTAGTTTATCCTGAAGAAGCATCCTGAGTAAGCTGAGCGGGACAACCAACTCGCCGGGCTGTTCACGCCCGGCATCTGGCGCAAGCAAACGAAAAAGGCCCCGCCGAAGCGGGGCCGGAGGTAGCCGAGCCGCAGCAGGCGGCTTCGACGATCTTATTATTCAATCACCTGCACCACGCGGTGGGTGCGGGGCTCGACGATCACGCGGCGATCGTTGATGACGGTATAGGCATATTTCGGGTTGTCGGGCACCGGAGTGACGACGACATCAGCCGGAAGCGGCTTGCCGACGACGATCGGTTGTTCGACCACCACGCGAGAGGTCGGGGCCGGCTGCTGTTCGACATAGGTGACGACCTCCCGCGGCGGCGGATCGATAACGGCGCCGGCAACACCGCCGGCCACGCCGCCAACGGCAGCGCCTACGGGACCGCCGACAATCGCGCCGGTGATGGCGCCACCGGCAGCACCGGTGACGGCTCCGTCAGCCAGAGCATTGGTGGCAAAAGACGACAGCGCAAGGGCGCTGGAGACAAGTAGAATCTTGTACATTTTGCTTCTCCTTTGCTGGGGTTGCGTCTCGTTAACGACGCCATCTATTCGATGTTCCCGCTGCAAAGAGTCACGCTTTGGAAGGCTGATTCACATTCTGTGAGGCCGCTGAAGCATTGCCGGACGTCGATTATTCCAGCCGCCGTCGGAAGAGCCAGGCGGCGGCGCTGAGCGTGACGGAGGCGATCAGCGCCAGCGGGATCGTCTGGTTTATCACCTCGCTCAAGGGGATATCCTTGAGGAAAACGCCTTTGACGATCACCAGGAAATAGCGCAGCGGATTGATGAAGGTTATCGGCTGCAGCCAGCCCGGCATGTTCTCGATCGGCGTTGCGAAGCCGGATAGCAGCATGGCCGGGACCATGAACAGGAAGGCACCGAGGATCGCCTGCTGCTGCGTCATCGACAGCGCCGAGATGAAGAGGCCGAGGCCGGCGACCGAGCCGAGGTAGAAGATGGCGCTGCCGTAAAGCAGGAAGAGCGAACCGCGCAACGGCACCTCGAAGAGGAAGACGGCGGCCAGGATATAGACGGTGATGTGGAACAAGCCGATCATCATCGGCGGGATCAGCTTGCCGATCAGGATCTCGTGCAGGCGCAGCGGCGAGACCATCAGCTGATCGAAGGTTCCGAGCTCGCGCTCGCGGGCGATCGACAAGGCGGTGACGATCAGGCCGATCAAAAGCGCGATGCTGGCGATCAGGTTCGGCACCATGAACCACTGGTAGGTGAGGTTGGGGTTGAACCAGTTGCGGGGCATGGTCGAAACCATCTCGGGGCCGGCGCGCCTGCCTGCCGGCGTCTCGGCGGCAAGGGCGGCGCTGATCTGCGAGAGGTAGCCGGCGACGATCTGCGAGGCATTGGAACGGCGGCCGTCGAGGATCACCTGCAGATCGGCCGGCGCTTCCGCCTCGATGTTGCGAGAGAAATCCGGGCCGATTTCGATCGCTGCGATCACCGTCTGGTTGTCGATTCCCACCTGAACTTCGGCCTGATTGGCGGCAATCTCGATACTGCGAAAGGTCGGTGAGCCATCGATGCGCTCGATCAGTTCCTGGCCCCAATGGCCGCTGTCGCGATTCAAGATCATGACGTCGACATTGCGCACTTCGAGGGTCGCCGCGTAGGAAAAGACCAGAAGCTGGACGATCGGCGGCCCGATCAAAATGGCGCGGCCCTTGGGGTCGCGCAGCACGGCGAGCAGTTCCTTGACGATGAGGGCGTAGAGCCTTGTCCATCCCATCTCAGCCGATCCTCTTTCGGGTGCTGCGCGCCGCGAGCACGAACATGATGGCGCCGATCGTCAGCATGACGGCGATTGCCTTGGCAAACATCGGCCAGATGTCGCCGGCAAGGAAGACCGTCTGCAGGCTGGGGATCAGGTAACGCGCCGGCACGATGAAGGTGATCCACTGGATCACTTGCGGCATGGAGTTGATCTCGAACAGGAAGCCCGACAGCAGGAAGGCCGGCAGGAAGGCGGAGATCAGCGCCAGCTGCGAGGCGAGGAACTGGTTCTTGGTTGCCGTCGAGATCAACAGGCCTTGCCCCAGCGCCGGAATCAGGAAGGCGGCCGACAAGGCGTAAAGGGCGGCGACGGAGCCGCGGAACGGCACGCCGAAGAGAAAGACGGCAAGCAGCACGCAGAGCGTCATCGAGGTGAGGCCGAGGAGGAAATAGGGCAGGATCTTGCCGGCGAGCAGCTCGACCGCCGTCACCGGCGTCGCCATCATCGCCTCCATCGTGCCGCGCTCCCATTCGCGGGCGACGACCAGCGAGGTCAGAAGCGTGCCGACCAGCGTCATGACGATGGCGATCGAGCCCGGCACGAGGAAATTGCGGCTGGTCAGCTCCGGATTGAACCAGAAGCGCTGTTCGACCGCGATGGGGGGGGCGGAGGAGGCGACATCCGCCTGCCTCTGCCGTTCCCAATTGGCAATGGCGCCCTGCGCATAATTCTGCACGAAATTTGCGGTGTTTGGATCGGAGCCGTCGACAATCACCTGGATGTCGGGCCGGTTGCCGGCGGTGTAGCGCGTGGTGAAATCGGCCGGGATGAGGACGATGCCGCGCACCTTGCCAAGCACGAGATCTTCCTCGAACAGGCGCCGGTCGCGGCCGATCGCCACATCGAAATAACGCGAGGCCCGGAAGCTGGCCGCGAGATCCTGTGTCAGCGGCGTCATCTCTTCCGCGATCAAGCCGATGCGGGTGCGGGTGGTATCGAGCGAGACGCCATAGCCGAAGAGAAAGAGCAGGATCAGTGGCAGCACGAAGGCGATGAGGATACTGCTCGGATCGCGGATCGCCTGAAAGCTTTCCTTGCGCACCAGGGCAAAAAGACGCCGAAGCCGGCCGCCGGAAGCGTTCATGCCGCATCCTCCGCTTCCGACCGCTGCACCAGCGCGATGAAAGCATCCTCCATCGTCGGGTCCGGCTGTTCTTTGCTTGCGACGCGGGCCTTCAATTCATCCGGCGAGCCGAGCGCGATCGAGCGGCCGCGATAGATCAGCGAGATGCGGTCGCAATATTCCGCTTCGTCCATGAAATGGGTGGTGACGAGCACGGTGACGCCTTTTTCGACCAATCCGTTGATATGCGTCCAGAACTCGCGGCGGGTGATCGGGTCGACGCCGGAGGTCGGCTCGTCCAGGAAGAGGGCGCGCGGCTCGTGCATGACGGCGCAGGCGAGCGCCAGGCGCTGCTTGAGGCCGAGCGGCAGATCCTTGGCGGCCTCGCGGCCATGGCGGCCGAAATCGAAGATATCGGCCATCAGCGCGATGCGCTCGCGTCTGTGCTGGCTGCGAAGGCCGTAGACGCCGGCGAAGAATTCGAGGTTCTGCATGACGGTGAGATCGCCGTAGAGCGAGAACTTCTGCGCCATGTAGCCGAGCTGGTTGCGCGCCTCGGCGGCATCGCGGCGAAGATCGAAACCGGCGACGCGGCCTTCGCCGCCGGTCGGCTTCAACAGGCCGCAGAGCATCTTGAATGTGGTGGACTTGCCGGCGCCGTTCGGGCCGAGCAGCCCGAAGATCTCGCCGCGGCGGATATCGAAGCTGATGTCCTCGGCCGCGGTGAAATCGCCGAAGCGCTTGGTCAGGCCCCTGGCCTCGATCACCGGCCGATCGCCCTCGGCCTTCAGCGGTTCCTGTGCTTCGGCCAGCCTGGAGCGGCCGCCGGGGCCGCCGCCCAGCATATCGACGAAGGCATCCTCGAAGCGCGGCGGGGCGGCAGTGAGCGTTGCGCTGCCGCCGGCGGTGTCGATATCGGGTTTCATGCCCTTTGCCGCAACGAGACGGATCGCCTCGCCCTGGATCACGCCGTCGATGACGCCATTGGCTTCAAGGAGTTCGGCGAGCACCTGCCGGCGGCGACCTTTGACGCCGGATACTCTGAAGACCCGGTCGCTCATGCGCTCGGTCATCTCTTCGGGTTTGCCTGAAAAAAGCAGCTTTCCCTGGTTCAGGAGCAGCACGTGGTCGCAGGCTTCCGCCTCGTCGAGATAGGCGGTCGACCAGAGCACGCCGATGCCTTCCCTCGTCAGGTTCTCGACCATCTTCCACAGGTCGCGCCGCGAGATCGGATCGACGCCGACGCCCGGCTCGTCGAGCAACAGCAGGCGCGGCTTTTTCAGAAGCGCGCAGGCAAGGCCGAGCTTCTGCTTCATGCCGCCGGAAAGTTTGCCGGCAAGCCTGCCGGTGAAGCGTTTGAGGTCGGTGAAGCTGAGCAATTCGTCGAAGGTGCTCGCGCGTTCGCTCTTCGGCAGGCCGCGCAGATCGGCGTAGAGATCGAGATTTTCCTGCACCGAGAGGTCTTCATAGAGGCCGAAGCGCTGCGGCATGTAGCCGATCGCCGCCTGGATGCCGGCGGCATTCTTCCTGGTGTCGAAGCCGAGAACCTCGACCGTTCCGCTGTCGGGCAGCATCAGCCCGGTCATCAGGCGGATCAGCGTCGTCTTGCCGGCCCCATCGGGGCCGACGAGGCCGGTGATCGCACCGCCGGCGATTGTGCCGGAGACGCTGTCAAGGGCAGGGGGAGCGTCGCCGAAACGTTTGGTGACGGCGTCGATCCGGACGAGCGGCTTGTCGTCCCAACCTGTCTGGGAGGTGGTCTCGACGGCAGTCATCGTCCGTCTGCCGCAGACGCCGGAGGCCGCACGGTGACCGGCATACCCTGGCGCAGATCCGGGCCTGGCTTGTCGATGACGATCCTCAGGCGATAGACGAGATCGGTCCTGAGCTCCGGCGTCTCCACCGATTTCGGGGTGAATTCGGCGACCGGCGAGATGAAACTGATGGTGCCTTCATAGGGGTTGTCGGGCGCCGTATCGGAGGTGACGGAAACCTTCATGCCAGGGTGGATGCGGCCGAGATCGGGCTCGGCGAGATAGCTGCGCACCCAGACCGGTTCGGTCAGGGACAGCACAAAGACGGTGTCGGCCGGCGAGACGATCGCGCCGTTTTCCCGCACCCGCGAGAGGACGACGCCGTCATTCGGGGCGCGAAGCTCGGTATCTTCAAGCGAGGTACGGGCCGAGGCCAGTGTTGCCTCGGCTGCCTTCAGCTGCGCATCGGCGGCGGCAATATCCTCGACGCGCGAGCCTTCCTGCAAGAGCTTCAGCGCTTCGTTGGCGGACTGGGAGCGGGCCGCGGCCATCGCCTTCGCGGCGGTCGCCTGGTCGAGGTTCGCCTCGGAAATGGTGCCCTGCGGACGAAGCTGGCGGGCGCGTTCATAGGCGAGGTTGGCGTTCTGCAGATCCGCGAGGCTCTCGTCATAGGCGGCGCGTGCCTGGGCAATCTCGGTCGGCCGCGGGCCTGCCTTCAGCTTGTCGAGCGTCGCCCGAAGAGCAGCCGCATTGGCCTCCGCCGAACGGACGGCGAATTCATAGGGCGCGGCGTCAAGTTTCGCCAGCGGTGCCCCCCTCTTGACGACATCGCCCTCATCGACGCGGAGTTCGGAGAGGCGGCCGTTGACGCGGAAACCGAGCGAGACCTGACGGATATCGACATTGCCGTAAAGGACGAATTCGCGGCGGGCCTCAGGCAACCAGCCGAGCTTTTCGGGCAGGCCGTACCACCAGGCCGCGGCCCCCGCAGCAACGAAGAGAAGGAGAGCGATGGGAAGGCTACGCCTCATGCGGCACCTTCTTTCGGCTGGCCGAGCACATCGACCAGTTCGGCGGCCAGCCCGCGCAGGATCTGCACCTGCTCCGGTCCAATGACGTCCCACTCCATCTGGGCGAGCACGGCAGCGTGAGTGACACGAAAGACGAGGATGCTGCCGAGAAGGCTGAAGGTGCGCAGGCGCACATGTTCCGAAGTCGGATCCTCACGCAGAATGGCGCCGATCAGCCGCCGGCCGATCTCGATCATCGGCCGCATGATGCCCTGATAGACTCTGGCGAAGGCTTCCGTCGGCTCCATCTGCTCACGGATCAGAAAGCGCGCCCAGGATTCGGATTCCTTGCCGACGAAAAGCGTCACCATGGTCTGGAGAATGTCGGTGAGGAAGCGCCGGGCTTCGGCCTCGCCGAGCGGTTTGCCTGCGGCCTCCAGGCTCAGCAGATGCGTGCCGATGCGCGCTCTCATATCGCCGATATGCGTGTCGATGCGGGCCATCAGATATTCGGCGGTGGCGATATAAAGGCCTTCCTTGCTGCCGAAATAATAGGGGATGGCCTGCAGATTGACACCGGCCGCTTCGGTCAGCTGGCGGGTCGATGCGCCGTCGAAGCCGTAGCGGCCAAAGACGTCGAGGGCGGCGGAAAGCATCTTCTGCCGCGCGACATCGGCGCGTGCCGAGGCTGGTGGTGGATTGGCCTTTTCCTTGATCATGAAGATTTTGTAACATGGCATGAAAAATAAGTCAATCGATTGATTATTTTTGGCAGCGCAGCGCCGCTCGTGTTGAGCCCGCATTCGGTGATCGACGGCAGCGCGGATAAGCAAAGGCAAAGAGGCCCGTGGGAACGGACCTCTCAGGGCTCTCGGGGTGAGAAGAGGAACCAAGCCTCGATTTGGCTGCCAACAGGGTAGCGATGCGACTATCGCTAATTTTCACGACACTGATATGTCTGGCGTCGGCCGGTTGCAAAACAAGCGGCCGACGCTTTTTCGTTGCTTCCCGGCCATGTTTTGACACAAAACCGCCTTGCTCTTTCCGTACCGCCGGTTCGATGCGTATTCAGATCTATATTATCGCGCTCCTGCTGAGCGCCATTATGTGGTCGATCTCGTTCGACGCGGCGCGAGAGTCCTATCACGCTGCCCAGAGTGCGGGATTGATGCCCAATTTGCACATCAACAAGAAGCTGGATCGCATTCTGTAGACTGCGGGCCGGCGTTCACACCATTGGCATTGCGCGTTTAGTCGAGGCGGCGTATCGGCCGGCGGATGCGTTCGCCATGTGCCCGGGCGCCTCTCGGTCCTCAATCCGAGAAAGCCGGAGAAAGTCAAATTTCGTAAAATTTGATCGATCCGCTTAAAAGCCCTGCAAATCCTGGCGTGTAGAGTGGTTTCATGAAAGCGGCCGAGGCGTGGACAGACGCGTCGATCGTTTGGAGCCGGACGGAGCGAACGCCGGCCGATCCACAAATGGGGACCTGACATGCAGAGAGCACTTGCCGCCATCGCTTTGACTTTGACCGTGACTGCCGCTGCCGGGCCGGCCTTCGCCGTCGGCCCCGCCAGCCTCGCACGCGATCTGATGTACACGTCCGCCATCGGCCATTCGCCAGAGGTTCCGCTGACGACACGCGCCGGTTTCGTGCGCCCGGTCGTCCCTTTCGTTCTGCGCAGCCCTGCTGCGGTCGCGGATCAGGGTTACGAACTCAAGACCTATTCGCAGAGTCTGGCCGCCGTTGTCGATTATGTGTTGTGGAAGACGGTCGACGCAGTGCAGGCGGTGACGTTTCTGCGCTGAGATCGCGGTCCGACCTGATGCGCGTGCTGTGGGTAGCGGTGATGCCCCGGGAAGGTCCTTAATGGGTTGCCAAGGCCCCCGCGCGCGCTCAAAAACATCTGGTCACCGGGGCGGAAGGCATCGCTATGGTTGATCAGGTTTCTCTTTCCGGGCTGTCGGAGGAAAGCTGGCGGGCGGTCATCGAAGCGCTGGCAGCGGCAGGCTGGTCCGTGCGGAAGGGCGGCGGCCTGGACTTCTCCTGGGCTGCAGTCGAACGCGACGGGATGCGGATCGATATGGAATATGATGCATGGCAGGAGGGTGAAATGGTCTTTGCTAAAGCGGATGCGTCCATAATAAGCGGCGATCTTCCTGCCCAGTTGATTGCCAAACTGGAAATCGGATCGTTCCCTCGTTGATGCGGAGCCGGACGGCGAGCGAACACGCATCTCATGACTATCGGTGGCTTGCGATTGCAGAGGTCGACGCGCCCATAACCCCTCAACTCGTGGATCGTCGAGCGATGAGAAGTCTTGCACTTACAGTTTGCGCTGCCTTTTCAGTCCTGGCTCTGAGCGGCGGCATTTTCCTCGGCGCTTTCCTGATTATGAGTCCTTCAGGCGGCGGCTTCTTTCCCAACCTTGGCGCTGTTCTGGGGCTACTGGTCCTCGGTACCGGAAATCTGGTCTCGAGCATCTGCAATGGTATCTATTGGTGCTTCGGTAGGGCCCCTCGTTGGCTTAGAATGGTTACGCTGGCACAGAGCCTGCCCACACTCCTGTTTGCGGGCTTGCTCATATTTGGGATGGACCCCGTGTCGTGACTGGGGAGCGATATTGGTCATGGACCGGGCTTCCCAAAGACTGCCCAAACCACGCCACGGAAGCCGGTTACGAACGCGGCTGAAAATCATCCGGATCTAGCCGTCGAGCTGGCCGCGCACATCGAGATACCATTCGACGAAAGCCTTGACGCCGACGTCCAAGGTCGTTCCCGGTTTGTAGTCCGTGAGCGCGACGAGCAGATCGGGGGCGGCGAAGGTGCGCGGCACATCGCCCTTCTGCATCGCCAGCATCTGGCGAATGGCAGGCCGGCCGAGCGCCTTTTCCACCGTCTCGACGAAATCCATCAGGCTGACCGGCTGGCCGCCGCCGATATTGACGACGCGGAAGGGCGCCTGGCGTGAAAGCGTTTCGACCGCCGCGTCGTCGAGGCGATTTTCCTCGCCGGGCGCAATGGCCGACAGCCTGACGATCGCTTCGACGAGATCATCGATATAGGTGAAATCGCGGCTCATATTGCCTTCGCCGTAGATCTCGATCGGCTGGCCCTCGAGCATGTTCTTGGTGAATTTGAACAGCGCCATATCGGGCCGGCCCCATGGGCCATAGACGGTGAAGAAGCGGAAGGCCGTGGTCGGAATCTTGTGAAGATGGGCATAGCTGTGCGCCATCAGCTCCATCGATTTCTTCGTCGCGGCGTAAATGGTCAGCGGCTCGTCGGCGCGATCGGTCTCGCGGAAGGGGACGGTCGCGTTGGCGCCATAGATCGATGATGTCGAGGCCAGCATCAGATGGCGGACTTCGACCCGCCGGGCGATTTCCATGATATTCCACGAGCCTTCGACGTTCGAATGTATATAGGCTTCGGGATTTTCCAGGCTGTAGCGTACGCCGGCCTGTGCGGCGAGGTGGATCAGGATGTCGGGTTTGGCCGCGAGGACAGCCGCCTCCAGCGCCGGCCGGTCCTCGAGCATCGCGATGACCGGTTTGAAGGCCGGAAACTGGGAGAGGGCCGCATGGCGCATCTCCTTGAGCTTGACGTTGTAATAGGGCGTGAGGCCGTCAAAGCCCGTTACCTCATGCCCCTCCTGCAGCAGGCGCCTGGCCAGATGAAAACCGATGAAACCGGCCGTCCCTGTGATGAAGTAGCGCATTCCCACCTTTTCTTGGCCCCCTGCCGACGGCAAAGAGCCGATTCCGTATCCCGTGACCCCCCTTACAAGATAAGAAGAGGCCGAGTCGATAGGTCTTTGAGGGGGAAGGCTGCGACACCTATGCCGGTTTCACGGACGTCGGCGCGGTCTGCTTGGCGCATGCCATCGATATTGCTCATCTGCCGGGATGAGGGCCGATCGTTATGCTGCGTTGCAACATGCCGGGCTGCATGTTATGCCCGCCCAGTCGTCGACAAGCGGAATCAGGATCGATGCGAGACATAATCTATTGGATTCTCTGCGCATTTCTGACCCTTGCCATTGCCATCGTGTCGCTGCGCTATGTCACGAACTTCTGGCTGTTGTCCTTTGTCTACAGCTTTCAGATCCATCTCGGGGTCATCTTTGTTGCCGCCAGTCTGGCAATTCTGGCGGTCAAAAGGCAGATCTACGGCTTGGTTCTTCTGCTCGCCTCGCTTTTTCTCACCGCTCACAGTTTCGTCATGCTGCGCGAATTCGCGCAGGATGATCAGCAGACGGGTGCCGCGCCGCTTTTCCGTCTGATGTCGTTCAACATCGCCATCGACAATTGGAAAAACTCGACGGCCCTTGCCGACATGGTGATCGCTTCGAACGCCGATGTCGTCAATTTGCTCGAAGCCAAGCCGCTGACATTTCATCTGCAGCGATTGTTCAAGGCCTATCCCTACCATATCGGCTGCGACAGCGGCAAAGATAGCTGCGATACGCTGGTCCTGTCCAAACGGCCGTTCGTGATGCGGCAGGTCGCAAGCATCGGCAGTCTCAGGAAAGACAGGCTGGTCGTCTCAAGCGTCGACTTCGGCGGCCAAGCCATCAATCTCGTGTCGGCGCATCTGTCCAAACCCTATTACGACGACTACCAGATGGGCGAACTGGATGACCTCGGCAAGGCGCTCGGTTCGATTTCCGGCCCTCTGGTGCTGTCCGGCGACTTCAATTCGTCGGCGATCGCGCCCAGCATTCAGGGTCTTCTGCGCGAACAGAAACTGAAGACGCTTGCACCTGAACCAGCGACATGGCCAATCGCTGCTGGCGCCCTCGGAATCGCCATCGACCACATATTCGTGCGGGCGCCGCTTCGCCTGATCTCACTCAAACGTCTCGACGACAATCTCGGCTCGAACCATTCCGGTCTGATTGCCGAATTCGCTCTCGACCAGGAAACTTCACCGGTGAGGTGACACGTGCGGCAAGTCAGAATCTCGATCGGCCGCCTTTCCGGTCGATCATCTGGAAGGTCTTGCCGTCGGTCTTCACGCTGACGCAGTCCTTCGACTTGTTGGGAAACAGAACGCAGATCTGGCCGTTGTCTATCTTGTAGCCATTCTTGTTGCCCTCGCGATATTCGTAGCCGTTGCTGGCTTCTTTCAGCTCCGAGGTGCCGGGCAGGTGCTGGCGAATTTCCGCCTCGCTTGCAACGCGCATATTCGCTGTCTGGGCGAACGCCATTGCCGGCAGCATCAGTGAAAGAAATCCGGCGAGGGCGGGCAGGGTACGCATCAGGGGATATCTCCGGTCATGTCTGTCGGCGCCTTCATTCTACGAGAACCCCGGCAGGAAATTCAACAGCAATGCTGATCGCGACGGAACGGCGGCGCGTTGCCTCGAGCCCGCCAGCCGTTCCGAAAGCCCGCCTTACGTTCTACCGAACTCGTCGACGATGCGGATGATGTCATCCTCGCCAAGATAGGATCCCGTCTGTACCTCGATGAGTTCGAGGACGATCTTGCCGGGGTTGGCGAGACGATGGACTTCGCCGAGCGGAATGTAGACGCTTTCGTTCTCGCGCAGCATCCGTACATTCTCCCCAACCGTCACTTCGGCCGTTCCTTTGACGACGACCCAATGTTCGGAGCGGTGGTGGTGTTTTTGCAGCGAAAGCTTCTTGCCCGGCGTGACGAAGATGCGCTTCACCTGAAAGCGATCGCCGTTGAAGATGGAGGTATAGCCGCCCCAGGGACGGTAGGACGTCGGGTGCGTTTCGGTGAACTTCGCTGTCGCCGATGTGGAGGCCAGCATCTTGACCAATTGTCCGACATTCTGGCTGTCCTTGAGCGGCCCGACGTAGACGGCGTCCTCGCTGGCGATGACGGCGACATCCTCCATGCCCTGGACGGCAAGATGCACGCCATGGGTCATGACCAGCGAATTGCGGGTGTTGACCACGGTCGTGTTTGCGGCAGCGACATTGCCGTTATCGTCGCGTTTTCCCGATTTCCACACGGCATCCCAGCTTCCCATATCCGACCACCGGAACGGCGAGGGGACGACAGCGGCCTTCGAGGTCTTTTCCATGATCGCATAATCGATCGAGATATCCGGGCTCTTGGCGAAATGATCGGCATCGAGGCGGGTGAAGTCGAGGTCGCGGCTTGCCTTGGAAACAGCCTTGCTTGCGGCTTTGAGCACCTCGGGCGCATGTTCCTGCAGTTCGGCAAGAAGTTCCGTCACCGGGAACATGAAGATGCCCGAATTCCAGTAGAAGCCACCATCGGCGAGCATCCGCTGGGCCTCCTGCAATGCCGGCTTCTCGACGAAGCGGCTCACCTTGTGAGCGCCGTTCTCCAGCGCGTCGCCGATCTCGATATAGCCGTAACCTGTGGCCGGTTCGGTCGGATTGATGCCGAAGGTGACAAGCCTGCCGTCGGCCGCCGCCTCGCGGGCGATGCGAATACAGTCGAAATAGCTCTTGTCGGCGAGGATTTCGTGATCCGAGGCGAGCATCTGGATGATGGCATTCTTGCCGAACAGGTCGGCGGCCAGCGTCGCCGCGGCAGCAACCGCCGCCGCAGTGTTGCGGGCGACCGGTTCGAGCAGGACGGCGGCGAGCGGACGGGCGAGCTCGCGCGCCTGCTCGGCGACCAGAAAGCGGAACTCTTCATTGGTGACGACGATCGGGGCTTCGTAGAGCTCGGGATCGGAAACGCGTTCGAGCGTCTCCTGAAACAGCGTCTTGTCGCCGACGAACTGAATGAATTGTTTCGGCGCGGTGGCGCGGGAAAGCGGCCAGAGCCGCGTGCCTTTGCCGCCGGCCATGATCACGGGAACGATTTTCTGCGTCATAGGCGTGTTCCTTGAAATAAACGGCTTATTCGTTGCATGTTAGCGGGCGGCTGCCCAGCCTCTTATTCTGTCGAGCCCGCTGTGCAGCAGGTCGAGGGCGGCGGATTCGCTCCCTGCCTCCACGTAGCAGCGCATTTCCGGCGCATTGCCGGACGGGCGGAAATGGATGATGCCGCCATCTCTCAGTGTCACCCGAAGCCCATCGATATCGGATTTTGTCGCTACCGCGCCGATCGGCTGCAGGAACGAGGCCAGGTTTTCATCCGAGGCGCGCAGATATTCCATCAATGCCGCGCTCGTCTCGACGGGGAAATTCTCCAGACGATCAGCGGCGGCAAAGGGCAGCTTATAGGAGGCGGCAATGACAGAAAGCGGCTGCCTGCGGGCGGCCGCCAGCGACAGGATTGCGAGCATGGGAATGAAACAATCACGCGTCGGCAATGCGCGCAGGTTCTGGCCATTGACATCGAAGGTGGTTGCCGTCAGCAGACCGCCATTGGCTTCAAAGCCCATGACGTGATCGTCGCCGGCGGCCACTGCCTCTTCCATGCCTGATATGACGAAGGGCGAACCGACACGCGTGCGCCTGACAGCGAAAGTGCCGGCGGCCTCGATGCCGGAATTGGAGGTCACGGGCGTCACCACCGTTCGGGCTCGCAAGAAGTTGGCGGCCACGAGGCCGAGAAGGTCGCCGCGCAAGGGTGTGCCGGTTTCATCGGCAACCAGGGGGCGGTCGCCGTCGCCGTCGGTCGAAACGATTGCATCGAATTTATGCTCGGAGACCCAGCGCCTCATCAGCGCGATCGTCTCGTCGGAAACGGCTTCGGTGTCGACCGGTATGAAACTTTCCGAGCGGCCGAGGGCGATGATCTCGGCACCGTAGTGGGCGAGGACGTCGATCAGGAGATCGCGAGCGACCGTGCTGTGCTGGTAGACGCCGATCTTCAGCCCGGAGAGCGCACCTTGCGGAAGCAGGGCCGTATTGCGTTCGAAAAACAGCTGCCGGCAGGTTGCCTCATGATCTTCCATCTTGGCCGGCGCCTCGACCAGCGCTTTGCCGCTTCGTTCGATTTCGGCTGCCTGTGCGGTGATCGCCGCCTCGTCCGATTTGTCGATCTCGCCGTCCGGGCGATAGAATTTGATGCCGTTGCGGTCTGCCGGGATATGCGAGCCCGTGACCATCAGGCAGGCGGCCTTGCTTTCGAGGCCATAAAGGGCGAGGGCCGGCGTCGGCACATTGCCGCAGTCGAAGACACGGAATCCGAGTGCCGTCAGCCCACCGGCACAGTTTGCCGAGATTTCAGGGCTTGAATCGCGAAAGTCGCGTCCGATCAGAATGACGTCGCCGGCCCGTGCCTTGCCAGTCTCCAGCAGATATTTGCCGAATGCGGTGGCGTAGAGGGCGGAGGCGTGTCCTTTGAGATCGACTGAAAGTCCGCGAAGGCCGCTCGTGCCGAATTTCATGTGAAGACAAGCTCCGATTGTCACGATCAAAGTTCTACTCAGCCCACCAGCCGGCGTAAATACCGAAGCAGGCTTATAGTTAAACACGGACGGTGAAGTCACCAACAAGGTTCGCGCCCGCTCGCCAGGTTTCGATGGTCGCCGCGAGACCGACAGCCATTGCGGCCTCGGCCTATTTTGTTAGAACCGTGTATCCATTGTTTGTCCCATATCGAAGGTTTGCCGATGAGCGATACATCCGTCAGTCTCGAGGAGAGCTGGAAGTCCGCCCTCGAGGGGGAGTTCTCAAGCCCCTACATGCAGCAGCTTAAATCCTTCCTGGTCGCGCAGAAGCAGGTCGGAAAACGGATATTTCCCAAAGGCAGCGAATATTTCCGTGCTCTTGACCTGACACCGATCGCCAACGTCAAGGCCGTCATCCTCGGTCAGGATCCCTATCACGGGCTAGGGCAGGCGCATGGATTATGTTTCAGCGTCCGGCCCGGCGTGCGCATACCGCCGTCGCTCGTCAATATCTACAAGGAGATGGAGGCGGATCTTGGAATAGTGCCGGCACGTCACGGTTTTCTCGAGCATTGGGCACGGCAGGGCGTGCTCCTGCTGAACAGCGTGCTGACAGTCGAGGAAGGGCAGGCGGCGGCCCATCAGGGCAAGGGTTGGGAACGCTTCACCGATGCCGTCATCCGCAAGGTCAACGACGAATGCGAATCCGTCGTCTTCATGCTCTGGGGTTCTTATGCTCAGCGCAAGGCCGCCTTCGTCGATACGGCGCGGCATATGGTGCTCAAAGCGCCGCATCCGTCGCCGCTTTCGGCCCATAATGGCTTTTTTGGCTGCAAGCATTTTTCCAAGGCGAATGCCTTCCTGCAGTCCCGCGGGCGGGCGCCGATCGACTGGCAGCTGCCGGTCGATCCCCATAAGTCCTGAAGTGAACACACATGGATCTGTGTTCACAAAAAGGAGACAATGCGTTTTGGTCTGCACGTCTATTCCGGAGGCATGACCGAGCGCATTTATGATCCATCGAAAGCCCGCAAGCGGCGGGCGAGAAAGGGGTCTCACATGCTCGATCAAATCAAGGGTCTGCACCACGTCACGTCGATGGCGGAGGACGCCCGCACCAACAATCAGTTCTTCACCAATGCGCTCGGCCTTCGCCGCGTCAAGAAGACGGTGAATTTCGACGCTCCCGATGTCTATCATCTCTATTATGGTGACGAGACCGGTGCGCCAGGCACGATCATGACCTATTTTCCCTTCCCGAAGATGGCACAGGGCCAGCCCGGTACCGGTGAAGTGGGTACGACCGTGTTTTCGGTTCCGCAAGGTTCGCTCGGCTTCTGGAACGATCGCTTTGCCGCACTCGGCGTCGGCGGCCTGAAGAGCGATGAAAGCTTCGGCGAAAAGCGGTTGAACTTCTCCGGTCCCGATGGCGATGGCTTTGCGCTCGTCGAGGTCAGGGACGATGGCCGCCAGCCGTGGACGCATGGCGGCATCAGCGAGGATTATGCCATTCGCGGCTTTCACTCCGTCGCCATGCGGCTGCGGGATGACGGCGCCACCGCCGAACTGCTGAAGTTCATGGGCTATGACGTCGCCGAGGAAAGGGACGGGGTCAAACGGCTGATCAAGCCTGACGGCAACGGTGCGCATCTCATCGATCTCGAGACGATGCCGAATATTGCCCGCGCGCTTCCCGGCGCCGGCTCCGTCCACCATGTCGCCTTCTCGGTCGAAAACCGCGAAAAGCAGCTCGAAGTGCGCAAGGCGCTGATGGACACCGGCTATCAGGTGACCCCGGTGATCGACCGCGATTATTTCTGGGCGATCTATTTCCGTACGCCGGGTGGCGTTCTGTTCGAGGTTGCGACCAATGAGCCCGGCTTCGACCGCGACGAGGATACGGCTCATCTCGGCGAAGCTCTGAAGCTGCCGCAGCAGCACGCCCATCTTCGAGCGTTACTTGAACAGCATCTGCAGCCGCTGGAAGCGTAAGGAGGGCGGCATGACGGAAATCGGATATGTGCACCGGCTGCATGCCGGCGCACCTGGCAAACCAATTCTGATCGTGTTGCATGGCACCGGCGGCGACGAAAACCAGCTCTTCGATTTCGGTCGACAGCTGCTGCCGGAAGCGACGGTTCTTGCTCCGCGCGGCGATGTTTCCGAACATGGTGCTGCGCGGTTCTTCCGGCGTAACGGTGAAGGGGTCTACGACATGGCCGACCTTTCACGGGCGACGGAGAAGATGGCCGCCTATGTCAAAGCATTCGCTGACGAGTACCAGGCTTCCCGTATTTTCGGCCTGGGCTTTTCGAACGGCGCCAATATTCTTGCCAATGTGCTGATCGAGAAGGGTATCTTCGACCTGGCGGTGCTGATGCACCCGCTCATTCCGTTTCAACCGGAAGCCCATTCGACGCTTGCGGGAAGAAAGGTGCTGGTGACGGCCGGGCGGCGGGATCCGATCGCCCCGATGGCCGTGACCGAAGCATTGTCGCAACACCTGAAAGGCCGCGGCGCCGAGGTCGGTACGGTCTGGCATCCCGGTGGCCATGAGATCGCCCCGCTCGAAATCGATGCAGTTCGCGATTTCTTCAGCGGCTATTGATCGATTGCGCCGCCAATCGGCGACGGCCGAATTGCGGGGCCGGTGAAAACCGGTCCCGCATCTCGGCTCAAACGACGACTCGGCATCGCCAACAGAGATGCCGCCAAAAGTGCTCTAACTCTTTAATTGAGAACAGGATTCAGATGTTAGGCCAAGCGGCCCTGAAATCATCCTGTTCTAGGGACGAGGAGGATATTTGCCCCTGATTGCCTTCATATAAAAATTCCCCGGTGACTCCGCCATCGTCAACCCGACGACGACGCCTTTGGGAACCCCTTCATATTCTCGCCTCTGACCGTTGGTCAGATAGACCCGCAGATGCCGGCTGTCTTCGTCGTAGGTAATCGCCTCGATAAGTTTCGAATCAACCGCAGTTTCCACTTTGCACCCCGCAGTTTTGGATCTGAGATTCTTGATCAAGAATGTCATTCGCGCTCGCAACGCGCCATCTTTATGCGGTGTCGCAAGGTCGTCAAGCGTGATCTGCTTTAACGTTCATTTTTTCCTGGCGCCTCTCGTTTTAGTTGATTAATACAGCTTTTTCGAAGGCCTTGCCTGTGGAAAATTGACGGTCTCCGGTTCTTTGAGGCGCAGAAATATTGGGTGATGCAGCTAAATTTTGAAGAATGTTGTAAATAAACACAAGCTTAACCAACTGTTAACCAGAATATATTAACGGACGTGAAAATATTAATCGAAACATCTTCTCGAATATGGATCAATACGACGTGCCCTTATTTGTGGCAGCCGTTTTGCTATGCCCGCCGGGCGGTGTGAGGAGCCCTGACCACGTGCCGCCGACAACCGACCGGCAGGCGAGATTCCTCGCATTCTCGTCGGTCCATCGCGACGCGAAAATCGTTCAAGCGCTTAGCGCCCAGATGATGACCACGCAGGAGCCTCTTGCGCTTTCCATCGGGCGCGAGGAGGATGGACGATCGTCATTGCCCGATGTGCTGGACGCGCAGCATTCGGCCGCGACCAGCCAGGCGAGCTTGGTGCAGGCGGTTCAGCAAAAGGGCGATGGGTCCGTCGTTTTGAATGTGGCAATAGGTTCCGGCTACAATGTCGACGCGGCCGCGATCAGGCCAACTTCTTATGATCACTAAACTTCGTGCCGTTGCGGCGATGGGTGAGAAATGGATCAGTTCCGACAGCCCGCCACGCGGCCGGGTTTCACAAATGGGTTACATGTTTAACTATCTCGTCCCGTGGCGACAACAGATACCGATACTGACTGGCAGCCATAAAAAGCGCGATCGGCTGACATTTGCCGAAGGCGATTTCGCCGCGGTCTATGCGATGAGCGATGTCCACGGATGTTATAGCGAACTCGTCGAGGCGCATCGCCGCATCGAAGCGGATGCCGAGCGCATCCCGGGACCGAAACTCATTCTCCTGCTCGGCGATTATGTCGACCGCGGGCCGGATTCGAGCGCGGTGCTGGAATTCCTGAGCAAGCCGCCGCCGCCGGGATTTCAGCGTCTCGCCCTGTGCGGCAATCACGATGCGGAGCTGGTGAAGCTCTATCGCAAGCCGACGCGCCTTCTTGAATGGCTTGGTTTTGCCGGGACGGAGACGCTGAATTCATACGGCATTGACATCGAGCATCTGCTGCAATCGGCGGCTGGAAACGAAATGATCGCCCGCGTCATTCACAACATGATACCGGAGCGGCATATCCAATTCCTGGAATCGCTGCCGATCATGCTGCAGATGGGAAGGGTCGTCTTTGTCCATGCGGGCATCAGACCTGGCATCGATCTCAAGAGACAAAAGGACAGCGACCTTATGTGGATCCGCCAGCCCTTTCTGGACGAAGGGCCGCAGCTTCCTTTCCTCGTGATCCATGGACATACCCCGGCGCGAATCCCGACATTCGGTCCGCAACGCATCGGTATCGACACCGCGGTTTCGGCGACGGGCCGCCTGACCGTACTGACGATCAAAGGGACGCGGGTCGGACTGCTGTAGAAGGGGAGGGCGTGGTGTCGTGCGATAATCGCCTGCGGTGTTCGCCGGCGCGCTTTTGCTGGGTTTTCACCCATGTCGTTGTCCCGGAGCCACTGCAGGCTTCCGCACGTCATGCATTAAAAAACGCCGCGGAATTTATGTTCCGCGGCGTCAGGATGTCAGATCTCAGCAGACCCTATCAGGAGCTGGTCGTTTCCTGGAAGAGATTGGTGCCGATGCCGGTGTAGGTGAAGCCGTGTTTGCGGACCTCGTCGCTGCGGTAGATATTGCGCAGATCGACCAGGACCGGAGCCCGCATCGACTGCTTCAGGCGGTTGAAATCGAGCGCGCGGAACTGGTTCCATTCGGTGACGATGACCAGCGCGTCCGCGCCAGCGGCTGCTTCATAGGGGCCGCCCGCATACTCGATATTCTCGATGACCTTGCGGGCGTTCTCCATGCCCTCGGGATCGTAGCCGACCACCTGGGCTCCATTGTCCTGCAGGGTCTGGATGATGGCGATTGCCGGGCTGTCGCGCATGTCGTCGGTATTCGGCTTGAAGGTCAGGCCGAGGATCGCGATCTTCTTGCCGCGAATGTCGCCGCCGACCGCCGAAATCACCTTGCGTCCCATCGCCCGCTTGCGGTTGTCGTTGATCGAGATCGTCGTCTCGATGAGACGGACCGGCGCGTCGAAATCCTGCGCGGTCTTGGCCAGGGCCAGCGTATCCTTGGGGAAGCACGAGCCGCCGTAACCCGGGCCGGCGTGCAGGAACTTGGCGCCGATACGGCCGTCGAGACCGATGCCGCGCGAAACGTCCTGGACATTTGCATCGACCCGTTCGCAGAGATCGGCGATCTCGTTGATGAAGGTGATCTTCATCGCGAGGAAGGCGTTGGCAGCATATTTGATCAGTTCGGAGGTGCGGCGGGAAGTGAAGACCAGCGGCGCCTGGTTGAGATAAAGCGGACGATAGACTTCGGTCATGGCTTCGCGGGCCCGGTCGTCGTTCAGACCGACGACGATGCGGTCGGGGCGCTTGAAATCTTCGATCGCCGCGCCCTCGCGGAGGAACTCGGGATTGGAAACGACGGCGACATCGGCTGTCGGATTGGTTTCGCGGATGATGCGCTCAACCTCATCCCCGGTCCCAACCGGCACGGTCGACTTGGTAACGACGACGGTGAAGCCTTCTACGTAAGTCGCGATCTCGCGCGCCGCCGCATAGACGTAGGAGAGATCGGCATGGCCGTCGCCGCGCCGGGAGGGCGTGCCGACCGCGATGAACACGACGTCGGCGCCACGAACGCTTTCGCCGACATCCGTCGAAAAGGACAGGCGGCCGGTGCTGGTGTTTTCGGCGACCAGTTGATCGAGACCTGGCTCGTAAATCGGAATGCGGCCTTCGCGAAGGGCCTCGATCTTACTCAGATCCTTGTCGACGCAGATGACGTCGTGGCCGAAATCCGCAAAGCAAACGCCTGAAACGAGGCCGACATAGCCTGATCCAATCATCGTGATGCGCATATTTCCCTCAAATCATTAGAGTAGAACGTCATGCTGCGTCGCAGCATGGCCCCGTCATACTTAATCTGGGCGAAAAGACAACATCGAAGATCGCCTGGTCGCCCAAATCGGAATTCCAACCCAGGGCGCTGCGAGGCGCGCCAGCTGCCCTGTCGACAGCAAAAACATAGGTTTGTGTGGGAGATATGACAAGTCGGGCCGCGCATCGGAGCCGGCTCGACTTCAACCCGGAACGGGTGGATTTAATTATTTAGATGTGGGCATTGCGGAGGCCAAGGCACTTCACGGCTTTGCCGGAATTGCCCCAGCCGCGCCCGTTTTTACAGGCGATACCAGACGTAGGGGTCGGTATCCGATTGAATTTTGTCCCAGCGCAGATCGGTATCGCGCCAGTTCTTGATGCTGCTTTTCCTGTTGTCGAGCACCAGGTCGCCCTTGTCGGTTCTGACCACAAGGACGGCGTGTCCTTCGCCGGAGGGTGTATAGGCCGTCGCAATCCGCAAAGCGCGCGACGACCAGCCCATTGCCATCAGCCGGCTGCGCTTGGTCAGCGCAAAATCCTCACAGTCGCCGCTGCGGACGTTCACCTTCCAGACATCGCCATTCAGTTCGTTGCGCGGGTCGTTCCTGCCGATCATCGTACGATTGACGGAGTTGTTCACATCCTTCAGCTGCAGCATTTCCTTGTCAGTCAGCGCCAGGACCGACAAACCATTGTTGTCGCGGCATTCGGCCGGGTTCTGGGCGCAGAACAGCACCTGGGCGAAGGGCGGAATGATCGTTCCTTTTTCAGAGATATAGCTCACCGCCGAACCACTGGTCAGGCCGCGGGCGAAACCTGCGGGACCGGCGGCAAGTGCAGAGCAGGCATTCGCAGCTGTAAAAGCCAGTGCCAGAAGTGTAACGAACGTCTTCTTCATCTCTTAATCCCCGTTCAGGGCAACCGATTGAGATCAGGCTTGCCTTTTTTCTCAGTCAATGGCATGGCGGATTAGTGATCTGCCAAGTATTGGGCACAGAACGTCTGTCCCGTTTCTGCCGCTTGAAGGAGCATAATCGGGGCCGGTCTCGATTGGCTTAAGCCGTTCGCGACAATTTTAAACGATGTGGAATTCTGTTGCACTTTAGCACGCAAGCGTTTGATATGCAACTTATGTTAGTACGAGTATATTAACCGTGCTGGTTGTAGGCCCTTCATTCCCGCTGCTGCTGGTGAGCAAATTCAAATGTTGTCCAATCTCATCAACAGGCAGATCTTGCGAGAGGCGATCCTCGTTGCCTTCATCGGCCTGGTGATACTGACACTCATTCCGTTCGGAAGCGTCACGCCCTTTCCCTTCGCCTTTGCCGCAATCGGAATGTTTGTTCTGGCGATTATTTCGGGGCTGCTGTTCGGGGAGCCGAGGCAGACCAGATCGGTGTTCAGCATCACTCTGTTTCTGCTGATTGTGCTGACGGGCTGGATGTTCGTCCAGACGATCGAACTGCCAGCCCATTGGCTGGCAAACCCTGCCTGGAACGCTGCGCGTGACCTAGCAGGCGTGCAATACGCGGCGATCTCCGTCGTGCCGGCCGATACACTCGCCTCGATTCTGTGGGTGGCTCTGCCTTTCGTGACCTTCCTGACCGGGCTCGTCTTATGCGATACCGATCAACGAGCGCGGAAAGTTCTAGCCAGCCTCGGGCTTGCGGCGGGCATTATCGCCGTTTTCGCCCTGATCCAGTTTTCGATGTTTCCCCGCATTCTGATCGTTATCGAAAAACGTGCCTACCTCGACAGCCTGACGGCCGTCTTCGTCAACCGCAATACCGCTGCGACTTTCCTCGGGCTGGGAACGCTGTTGATGCTGACCCTGGTCAGGGATATTGCCCGTTCCTATTCAAGCCATCCGCCCGGCGAGCCGGGCCGAAACGTCCTTCTCTTGAGGACGTGGATCTACATTCTGCTTTTGTGCGCATGTTTCACCGCCCTGATGCTGAGCCGCTCACGCGCCGGGATATTCGCGACCTTTGTTGCCGCTCTTATCTACTTTCCATGGCTTGTCATCAATTGGAACAGCTCGAAGCGTTATAGAAGAACGACGCCAACATGGCGGTCGATATTAAAATTTGTCTCGGCGATTGCTTTCGTCGGGTTGTCGCTGATCATGTTTGCCGGCCAGGCGATTTTGCGTGCGCAGGAACGGCGGCTCGAGGACGACGATCGTTTCTGCATTCTGCCGGGTATATGGCGTGCCATTTCGGATCATTGGCTGACGGGGACGGGTCTTGGCAGCTTCCGCACCGTGTTTTCCGCCTATCGCGATCCGGCCTGCGGCATTTTCGGGATCTTCGATCGCGCACATAATTTCTACCTCGAAGGTTTTCTGGGCCTTGGCATATTATTTCCGATCGCGGCGGCGATTGTCTTCTCAATGCTTGCCAGAGTGTTTTGGCGGGGGCTCGCTCAAAGGCGCCGCGGGAGACATTGTGTTCTTCTTGGTGTGGCGGCGACGGTTTTGGTCACCCTTCATAGCGCGGTTGATTTTTCGCTGCAAATACCAGGCTTTGCGGTATTTTTCGCCGCTTTCCTGAGTGCTGTCGTTGCGATCAGCCTTGGACGCAACAATGGGGAGGCGCAACGGCAAATATGAGTGGTCGCTCAACAGCGAATGATCTGAAGGCGGTTTCGTGAAGGTTTTTCGAAAATGCCCATTGTGCAGTAACGCGCTGTTGACTCTGAAACGCAAGAGAACTTATAGCGGGTGCAGCCTTCAGATCGTTGCCGGCGGGAGAAAAGCCGGATTGGATCGTTTTCGCTGGATGAAGGGGCTTGGCGTTGCCAGCTTGCCACAGTTAGAGGAATGTTAATCCGCCTACAGTGATTATTGGTCGGCGATTGTCTTGTATTATGTGAGATTGCAAGGCAGTAGCTTCAGGGGCGTCAACACAGGTTATTCTATGGGTTGTTTTCCTATCGGTAGTACACGCGTCGCCATTGTTGTAGCGCTAACGAGTATATTGGCAAGCTGCACGTCGTTGCCAAGATCCGGTCCCGATCACAAAGATGTTGATCGAGGTGCGGCAGTGAAAGTGACAACGAAGGAGCGTCGCGTCGGTATCGACTACGCCCTGGTTGATCTCAGCAAGAACGTCCTGCCCTATTTCACCATGGCGCAGCCGACCTCCTTCAAGGGTTTCGGTGGGGGTCGCGGCAGGGCGCCTGAAATTCCGCTTGGTTATGGCGACGTCGTCCAGGTTGCTATCTTCGAAGCTCAGTCCGGTGGGTTGTTCATTCCCTCGGACGCCGGCAGCCGACCCGGCAATTACATTTCTCTGCCGGAGCAGACTATCGATAGAAACGGAACGATCACGATTCCCTATGCTGGTCGTGTTCCGGCCGCCGGTCGCCTGAAGGAGACCGTGGAGCAGGACGTGGAAGATCGGTTGGCCAGCCGTGCGATCGAGCCGCAGGTGGTTATTACCACGACGACCAACCGTTCCAGTCAGGTGGCTGTGCTCGGTGACGTCAACAATCCGCAGCGCGTCACGATCAGCCCTGCCGGTGAGCGCGTTCTCGATGTCATTTCCGCCGCGGGCGGTTTGACGACCAACAACATTGAAACGAATGTGACGCTGCAACGGCGCGGCAAAACCGCTACCGTCGCATACAATACACTGCTGAAGAACCCGGCGGAAAACATCTATGTCGCGCCGGATGATACGATCTCGGTCGATCATGAGCGCCGCACCTATCTTGCGCTCGGCGCCACCGGCGTTAGCGGCCGCTTCGATTTCGAAGAGTCCGACCTGACCCTGGGAGAAGCTATCGCCAAGGCAGGCGGACTGCGCGACGATCGTGCGGATCCCGCGCAGGTTCTACTCTATCGCCTTGTCCCAAAGAAAACGGTTGCCGCGATGCATGTGGATGCGACGAGGTTTGCGGGTGATACGGTTCCGGTGATCATTCGCGCCAATCTTCGCGATCCGGCAACCTTGTTTGCTGTTCAGCAATTCAAAATGGAAGACAAGGACGTTATCTATATCTCCAATTCGGACTCTGTTGAATTGGTCAAGTTCCTTGACATCGTAAACTCGGTATCGTCGACTGTTGCCGGTGTGTCGGACGACGCGAACGATACCCGTAACGCAGTCCGCGATCTTGGAAATTGATTAAAATGGGCGGGCCGGCGTCGATCGTGAAAGATCTCTGTCGGCGGCCTGTCTCAGTTAGCGGATTTGATGAAGGAAATTATGGTTATGGCAAGGTCGGCTGTTTATCGTAGGCTTGCATATGGCGGCATTGTGGTCGCAATCCTTACTGGCATGACTTCGAGCGCTTTTGCTGCTGCTTGTCTGGGACCAGCAAATTTAGCCCCGGTCGACATCAGCGGATTTACGGCCAATCCCGCCGTTCTGCTCGACATGTCCGATCCGTTGGTTTTGTCATCGCGCGTACGCGCATTGGTCGGAAGCAGCAACGACGCCCTGGCGCCGGTGATCGAGCAGGCCAAGAAGGCCAATGCTGCACAGATGGCAGCTATCGGCTCCGGCCTTGGGCGGGCTGCCAACAGCTGCCAAGTGTCGGACCCGCAATTCAAGCTCGCGATCGAAAAAGCGGTTGCCGAAGCGGCCAGCGCCGATCCGAATCTTGCGCCGCTGCTGACAGCCTTTGCAAAAGTTCTGGCTGAAGGGGCGACTGCGGCGCTCGGTCCGGGTACCGGCGCGCCTGCCGCAGCATCCGGAATCGGCAACGACGGCTCGATAGGCCAGACTGGCCCCGGATCGGATGGCGGTACACCTTTTGACGGCAGCGCCACGACCGCCGGTACGCTGCAGGTTTCGAATGCGGGTGACGGGGACAGTTCATCGACGAGCTCAACCACGATCATTATCAGCTCTGGTGGAGCGGGACAGTCGTCAACCGACCCGACGCAATCGACGAGTGAGAGCGTCCCCGTCACACAATAGCTGGAATTGCCTGTAGATCTTAGCGCTTGACGCCTTAGTTGGAGATCGAAATTGCTGTCGCCAGATAAACTTACGCCGCGTATCGACCCTTCCCGCGATACAGGAAACGAAGCTGATTTCATCGATTTCGACAAGCTTATCGCAATTGTCCGCCGGCAGTGGCGGATCGTGGCGGCGTGCGCTTTCGCCTTTGCCATCCTCGGTGTCGTCTATGTACTGACTGCAGTACCGGTCTACACAGCCGAGACCAAAGTGCTGATCGACCGCAGCGACAATCAGATGATTAACCAATTGGCGGCATTCGGCCAACTGGACGATGACGAGGGGACGGTTCTCAGTCAAGTCGAGCTGTTGAAGTCCGATGCGATCGCCTATGCGGTCGTCGACAAGCTGAAACTTGTCGACAATCCGGTGTTCACGGCACAGAAGAATTCACTCTTTTCTGTCGCAACTGTGAAATCCCTGCTGAATTTTCGCTCCTGGTTTGCCGATGACGTGGCGGCTGCACCCGATGCGGAATTGAAGCGGCGATATGCTGCGGAAACCGTCGCCGGAAATATCGATGTTGAGCGTGTCGGCAAATCCTACGTGCTCGACGTCAGCTACACCTCGCAGTCGCCGGATCTAGCGCGTGATATCGCTGCCGCCATCGCCGATGTTTATCTGGTCGATAAACTCAATTCGAAATATGAAGCGACGCGCCGGGCCGGCGAGTGGCTGCAGGAGCGCATCGAAGAACTCCGGCAACAAGCGTTGGACACAGACCTTGCCGTGCAGAAATTCCGCAGCGAGCACGGCCTTGTCGAGTCAGGGTCTGGCAACTTGCTCAGCGAGCAGCAGCTTTCCGAGTTGAACAGCCAGTTGATCAAGGCTCAGGCCGAAACGGCGCAGGCCGAAGCGAAATATACCCGCATCAGGTCGATTATCGAGGCCAAGCAGACCGATGCGATCGTGACCGATGTGCTTGACAGCTCGATCTCAAATGATCTTCGCAAGAAATATCTGGAAGCGTCGAAGCTCGAGGCAGAAATCGAAGCCCGGCTTGGTCCGGACCACGTCCAGGCAGTTCGGCTTCGAGCGGAAATGGCCGAGTATGAACGGCTCATGTTCGACGAGCTGAATCGCATTGCCGAGAGCTATCAGAGCGAGCTAACGGTTGCGCAATCCCGCGAGAAATCGCTGCGCGATAGCGTTGACAAGGCAACGGGTGTGGCCGCAACCGCAGGTGAGACGCAGGTACAACTTCGTGAGCTCGAGCGGACGCGGGATACTTATAAGAATCTCTATCAGAGTTTCCTCGCGCGCTACCAAGAGGCGATCCAGCAGCAAAGCTTCCCGATTACCGCCGCCCGTATCATCACGACCGCGGAGACGCCGACGAAGCCAAGCGCGCCGAAAAGAAGCCTCGTCATCGCTTTCGCCATGTTCCTGGGATGCGCGTTCGGTAGCGGCATTGGAGCTTTCCGGGAGTTCCGTGATCGCTTCTTCCGGACTGGTGACGATGTCAAGGATATGCTCGACGTCGAATCCCTTGGTGTCATGCCGCTGATCGAGAACAACGTCGAGGATCCGACGCTCGTCGATCCGGGGAACCCGCGAAGCATCGCCAGGGGCGGCAAGACGACGACCTATGTCGAGGAGCATCCGCTATCGGCATTCGCCGAGACGCTTCGCAGCGCGAAGATCGCCATCGATATCAGTGCGGCGGATCAGCGCTGCAAGGTCATCGGCGTGGTGTCGAGCCTGCCGGGCGAAGGCAAGTCGACGACAGCCATCAACTTTGCCAAGCTTCTGGCAATGCAGGGCGCGCGTTGCCTGCTGATCGACGGCGATATGCGAAATCCGGGAGCGACGCGGGCCATCGGCCGCCATGCGGAAGCCGGCTTGCTTGAAGCGATCGTCGACAATCGCCCGCTGAAGGATCTCATCCTTCTCGATCCGAAAACAAAGCTCGCATTCCTGCCGACGGTGGCGCGATATCGCGTTCCGCATTCTTCGGAGCTGCTCGCTTCGCGCGGCATGGATCAACTTCTTGAAATGGCGCGCCAAAGCTTCGACTACATTATCATTGACTTGCCTCCTCTGGCTCCCGTGGTGGATGCGCGCGCCATCAACCCTAAGCTTGATGCCGTCGTTTTCGTGATCGAGTGGGGCAAGACATCGCGCAAGGTGGTTCAGTCAACCTTATTGTCCGAGCCGGATCTCTATACGAAATGCGTTGGCGCCATATTGACCAAGGTCGATCCGTCGCAGATGAAGCTCTACCGGACATTCGGCTCCAGCGAATATTATTATAAGCGTTATTCGCGATATTATACTGAAAGCTGATGCTCGGCCGCCGTTTCGTTTCGCCTATACGCATCGTTTTCGTTATTTTCGCCGCCATCTGCTCGGTGCTGGCTGGCCGAGAACTGTACGCTTCGATAAAAACGGCTAGCATCTCAATCGTCGCCGAAAGGATCGAGCGAGGCGAGACCATTACGAATGAGGTAGCGGCCAGATATGCGGCGCGCACCATGGAGGTGGTCGACGGACATTATTGCCGATCTGACATTGTCGCCGCCGGCGTCACCCTCGTTCTGACACAGCTCGACCGTCAGAAGGTCGGTGTCAACTACGATGCTTGGGCCACCGCGGCGTCGAATGCTCGCCAATATCTACAATATGCTCTCTCGTGCATGCCGACGAATAGCAATTTTTGGCTTCGACTTGCGGCCGTGCAGTCGGAAATCGCGGAGGAACCGGTCTCGATCGCGGAAATGATGAAGCGTTCAGTTGCGCTCGCGCCCCACGACCAAGGAATGATTCTGACGCGGTTTTATTTCTGGAACGATTTTACCAGCGTAACGCTGCTTACGGCGAAGAATGCACTTGAAAGCGATCTCACAACAATGCTGAAACTTGGCGATCGCTGCATGGTCAATGCCGTGATTAAAGAGATCAGTCCGCAACTCCGCCCGGTCTTCGATCGAACCTGGACGAGCCTCGGGGAAAGAGCGACGGCGCGGTTTCGACAGCGCTGTAGCCGGGGATGACAACAAAGCGCCAAAGCGTTTCCATTTTTTCGCCAGCCGCGACATTCGCGACCTACTGATTTGCGGAATTCGGGAGGCAAATCGCTCTCGCGCTTCTGCCGGAATAGTGTCAGAGAAGTAAGCTCAGCGTTTAAAACCAGCAATACCAGGGCAATCTTGAACTGTGGGCGACCGAGCCGACGCGGCATCGGGTTAGGCACACGCCTGCGGATGACGGGCTCACCCGGCTGCAACGCCCGCTGCTGTGCCCCGGGCGCTGCGTCTTGAGGGGCGACTCAGACCTCGGCGCCGCCGGAAACAACCTCGGTGCCGGTAATGTTCAGCGTCAGAATGCCGACGTCGGTGTGACCCGAGCCATCGGAGATCTTATAATACTGGACGGTTTCCGTGACCTGATCGCCCGGAGCGATATCCTGTGTCAGTTCATAGGTGAACGCGCCGTCCGCCTTAACATGGAAGGTACCATACGTGCCGGCGATATCGGTGGTCGCGCTCGGATTCCCGTTTACATTGGTGCCGTCGAATTGACGAAGGTAGAGCTGACCGGTGTCGCTGGCAAGGTCGTTGTCCAGAGCATTGCCGCCGATGAGGTCGCCTTCGTTGAAGCTGTAATGATCGTCGACTGCGACCGGCTTGACCTGGGCTACACCCTGAATATTCAGAGTGAACAGGCCCACATCGGTGTGACCGGCACCGTCGGAAATCTTGTAGGAAACCTTCTCCTGAAGCAATTCGCCGTTGGTGAAGCCGACCTTGGCAGCATCACTCAGAACATAGGTGTAGCTGCCGTCGGCCTTGACGTAGAAGGTGCCGTAGTCGCCTTGGATCGCCGTGACCTGGCCGGGCTGTTTGGCGCCGACGCCCTGCTGGTCGAAGAAGCGTAGGAAAAGGTTGCCGTCGGACGTGTCGTTGCTGAGGAGATTTCCGGAAATAACGTCGGTTTCCAGAAATGTTGCAGTATCGTCGGTTGCGTGAATAGCCATTAGTCTCTCTCCTTGAAATTGATCCTCGCCGGTCATTTTTGACTTCAGCAAGCCGCCCGATTAATGATATCTTAATACGTGGAGTCAAGTGCATGGTTAACAAGAGATTGACATCTTTGAGTGTATTTTATCAATAATAACACACGTACAATGTGCATAAGCTGATGAAAGACTTAGATATAATTGCTTTAATAATAAGTGATTGTCTCAAGTTTTCATGCCGTGGTGGATGTTTCTTCTCACTGAAAGAATCTTTCTGCAGAAGCAAATGTAATTAATATGACGGATTGTTTATTCTGCTGCGGAGCGCGCGTCTAATCACTTTGGATTATAGGTCGTTTCTGAAAGCCCCCGGCAGAGCATCTGCAAGACAACGTCTATCATATTGCTATAATCTAGGTTTATCAGGGAAATTGACCTGCGGCGGCGTTACTCAGCCCAAAATCCCGCTTGCTCCGGATCACCGGGTGGTGCCTGCGTCCGGCCGAGTAAACCGGGTCTCCATCGCGGCGCTGCAACCTTGTCGCGATGGAGTATACTGAATACACCAAGTAATTTATATTAAAGGAGCAAGAATTATTGCGAGATATCGCGCATTTTAGTGTTTCATTTTAGCAGCCGGAGAGAGGTCCGTGGTTAGAAGATTTTCCATTACCCTGGGAGATCGCAGCATGACCGTCTATTACGTGAATTCGTTGACAGGATCCAACAACAACAACGGAACCAGCGAAAATTCTGCCTTTGCGACATTGTCTGCTGTTGAATCTTTAAGACTAAACCCGGGCGACAAAGTTCTGCTTGCTGCCGGAAGCGTGTTCAACGAACAATTCGACTTGAAGTATTCGGGCAGCGTCAGCGCTCCGATTACCATCGGCAGCTATGGCATCGGTGATGCGCCGGTCATTCACAGCAGTAACAACGGCATCCACGGGTCCAAGGCTTCAAATATCGTTATCGAGAATATCAAGATCGCCGATACCGGCGCTAATGCGATCTATGCTGGCAGTGTATCCAATTGGATCGTGCGGAACGTCGAAGTGTCGAATACCGGTCTGGCGGGAAAGCCCGGCTCGTTGAGCTTCCAGAGCAGCCAGAATATTACGATTGAGAACAGCACCCTGACCGGTGTGCATTCTGACGGCATTTGGATGGACAAGGTTAAGGGTATTACCCTTTTCAACAATACCGTGACCAACAGTCAGGGGAGCGTGGCTGACGCTATCCAGCTTAACGACAGCAGCAATATTCTGATCAAGGACAATCATCTCGAGCAGACGCAAACCAATAGCGCCAAGGGCGTTCTAGTGCTGATCAGGGCTCAGGATGCCGTGGTCGAAGGCAACACCCTTATCGGTGGGGGCTTCGGGCTCAGTGCTCAGGCGGGCACGAACATCGCCATCCATGACAATGACATCTCAGGATATGGCGGCTACAGCTGGTCTTACGGCATTGGCCTCGGCGATTCGGGCGATGCGAAAAACTACGATATCAGCGGCAACTACCTGCATGACGGCGTGTATGGCGTCTTGGTCAGCGCCGTCGGCAATCCCGGTTATGTCCGCGAGAATATCGTCGTCCACGACAATGTCTTCGACGGACTGTCCTCCTCGGCACTCAAGGTCGACAGATCCGCGTCGGGCTCCTTCTATGACAATATCATAGATAGTTCTGTGTCGACGCTGACGATGCCCGCTGCAATTGCAGCCCAAAAGACATTCACGATCGGCGAAAACAAGACACTTGAGCAAGCGCAGGCGGAGCTCAACAACGCCGCCGGCGGCACGACCGGTGATCCGCAGGTCAGCTCTCCTGCGCCTGTCGCGGAACCCCTGGTCTCCCCCGTGCCCGCCGCCACCGCAAAGATTGTCGCCGTACATGACCACCTGAAGATCACGGAAGATGCCGGTAGCGGCTATCACGGCAACCTGCTCGAGAACGACAATGCGAGCAACGGCACGATACTGCTTCGCCGCTTCGGCGACAGCGCGGTCGACAAGCACGGGCTGACGCTGACCGGGAAATACGGCGTCATTCACGTGGAGCGCGATGGCGATTACAGTTACACGGTCGATGCCACCAAACTCGCCGGCCTCAGCGGCAAAGTCAGCGAATCCTTCCAATACAAGATCTCCGATGGCGCCTCCCATATCGACGCCGACAGTTTGACCGTCTCCATCAATGTCGACACATTCCACAGCAGCCACGTCTCGCATATGCTTTCCTAAGGCCCCGGCATGTCCCCCGCCGAGGCCGCTCGATTTCCGTCCGAGTTCCGTCTGCCGGACTGGAGTGTGCGGGATGAGCGGCGGCAAAATGTTCCGCCGGCGTGAATAAATCGAACTATAGATTGCATTTATAGTTAACACGGTAGTAGCTACCGAAGCTAACGCGCCACGGTTTCGCCGCTTTGGACCATTATTGGGCGACTTGCGCTTTTCACTTGCTTGTGACGGTATGCTTATCGTACCGTTAAAGTTAGGGCCTCTGAAATTGTTCGTGATAAATTTGTATTTTTGGTCACGTTTCGGTGGGATTCATGTACTAGTGTAGGAGCGTGCCAACGGGTTCGGCGCCGATGCCGGGTCCGAGGGCAGCCATGTCATAATCGGGCCTGAGGGGCCTGCAACTGCAGTGTGTTTCGCGGCGTATTCGCTGCGTGCGCGATGCGGCAGGAGAGGATTGCTTCGTGTTTCAGAGTTCAACAGCTGACGTCAATGAACCGTCCAAAGCCTTGCGGAAATGCAAAAGTGGGCTGATCTTCATTGGCATAGCCAGCGCGCTTGTTAATATCCTCTACCTTACAAGTTCATTTTTTATGCTTGAGGTGTATGACCGGGTCATCCCCAGCAAAAGCATACCGACGCTGGCTGCCCTGGCAATACTGGCATTAGTTCTTTACGCCTTTCAGGGAGCGTTCGAAGTTCTGAGAAGCAGAATGCTCGTCCGCGTTGCCGGTGCCCTTGACGAGATGATGAACGGGCGGGTGTTTCGGGCGCTGATCAAGGCGCCGCTGAAGGTCAAGATCGGCGGCGACGGGCTGCAGCCCTTGCGGGATTTCGATCAGATCAGAACCTTTCTGTCCGGCATGGGTCCGACGGCGATGTTCGATCTGCCTTGGCTTCCCTTCTATATCGTGATCTGTTTCCTGTTCCATCCGGCGATCGGATATATCGCCATCGGCGGATCGCTGGTGCTCGCCATCCTGACGTTCCTGACCAACCAGGGTACGCGCACACTCTCTAAACAGCAGTCGGAAGCCGCCAATATGCGCAACGCTTTTGCGCAGAGCTCGATCCGCAACTCCGAGGTCATCCACGCCATGGGCATGGCGGGCACCATGGCCGAGATCTGGGACCGCAAGAACGGCGAATACCGGCATATCACCCGGCAGGCATCGGATGTCGGCAATGGATATGCGACGCTTTCGAAGATTTTCCGTATCGCCCTGCAATCGGCAACGCTGGCGACCGGGGCGATCCTGGTCATTCAGGGACAGGCCTCTTCGGGTATCATCATCGCCGGCTCCATCCTGACATCCCGCGCTCTGGCGCCCGTGGAAGCAGCGATCGGAAATTGGCGCGGTTTCGTGTCCGCCCAGCAGAGCTGGGGCCGGCTTGCGAACCTGCTGAAGACAATTCCGGAGATGCCGGCTCCGCTCGCGCTTGCGGCGCCTTCCAAGCAGGTCACGGTCGAGGGTGTAGCCAGCGGACCGCCGGCCGGCCAGCGGCTGGTCATTTCCGATGTCAGCTTCGGTCTGCGTGCAGGCAGCGCGCTCGGCGTCATCGGTTTCAGCGCCTCGGGCAAGTCGTCGCTGGCGCGGGCGATGATGGGCATCTGGCCGACGGTCAGGGGATCCATTCGCCTGGATGGCGCGGCACTCGACCAGTGGGACGGCGACGCACTTGGCCGCCATATCGGTTACCTCCCGCAGGACGTGGAGCTTTTCTCGGGCACCGTCGCGCAAAATATCTGCCGCTTCGCCAAGGAGATGTCGCCGGAGGCGGTGGTTGCGGCGGCGAGGGCTGCCCGCGTTCACGATCTCATCCTGCGTCTGCCGAACGGTTACGAGACCGACATCGGCGAGGGCGGTGCGGCGCTTTCGGCCGGTCAAAGACAGCGTATCGCGCTTGCGAGAGCGCTTTATGGCGAACCGTTCCTGGTCGTGCTCGACGAGCCGAATTCCAATCTCGATGAAGAAGGCGAGCGGGCGCTGAGCGCTGCGATCATGAGCGTGCGGGCACGCGGCGGCATTGTCGTCGTCATCGCGCATCGCTCCGGCGTTCTGGCTGTGTGCGACTTCGTGCTAATGATGCAGGAGGGCAGAATGATCGCATTCGGTCCCAAGGAAGAAGTTCTGGCGCGGGTGAGCCGACCGGAAGCGACGCGCACTCCGATTGCCGAGCGCGTGGCTCAGCTCAAAGTCGTAGTCGACGGCAATGCGGCCGAATAGGCCGGAAGGACGATGATGAGCAAAGTCACTATTGAATCAAAACGATCCCTCAACCGTCACGTCGCCGTTGTCGGCGCGCTGTCCATCGCGCTGGTGTGCGGCATCGGCGGCTGGGCGGCGACGACCGAGCTTTCCAGCGCCGTTATCGGCGAAGGCGTTGTCGTCGTCGACGGCGATGTCAAGAAGGTCCAGCACCCGACCGGTGGCGTCGTGTCGAAACTCCTGGTCGCCGAAAATGACCATGTGGCGGCTGGACAGGTGTTGATACGGCTCGATGGGACGGCGACCAGAGCGCAGCTCTCGATCGTCGAAAGCACGCTGGCGCAGCTTTATGCGCGTCGTGCCCGTCTGAAGGCAGAGCGGATCGGCGCCGATTCGTTCGAGGTCGAGGAAAACATCAGCGATTTGATGACATCCAGCGCTGCCGCATCCAACAAGGCGGCCTCCAGAAATGCCGCACGGGATCTTCTCGACGGCGAACAGAAATTGTTTGACAGCCGCAAGTCGGCGCTCGTCGGCATGAAGAGCCAGTTGGCGTCGCGCAAGGACCAGCTGGCCGAACAGATCAAGGGTCTGGTCGTTCAGATCAACGCCACCAATGATTCCCTCAGCCTGATCGAACAGGAACTGGAAGGCGTGGATGCGCTCTACAAGAAGGGACTGGTCACACTTCAGCGCTTGAACGCGCTCAAGCGTGCACGCGCCGACCTTCAGGGCAATAGCGGCCAGGAAATCGCCGCAAAGGCGGAGGCCGAGGGCAAGGCGATCGAAATCGATCGCCAGTCGATCCAGCTGGACGAGGATCGTCGTTCGGAGATTGCCAAGGAACTGACCGATGTCGAGGCGAAGATAGCCGAAAATGAAGAGCGCCGTGAAACCGCGCTCGATCAGCTCCGCCGCCTCGATATCACCGCGCCATTGAGCGGCAGGGTCCACGAACTTGCCGTTCATACGGTCAACGGCGTCATTGAGCCGGGCCAGACGCTGATGCTCGTCGTTCCCGAAAACGACGATCTGACCGTCCAGGCGAAGGTCGCCACCCGCGATATCGACCAGCTCCATGTCGGGCAATCCGTCGATGTGCGTTTCAGCGCCTTTGATCAGCGTACGACGCCCGACGTGCGGGCGGTGATCACCTCGATTGCACCTGATATCGTCAAGGATGAGCGCACGGGGATCAGCTACTATCCGCTGCGCGTCAAGCCGGAGGCGCAAAGCATCGCGAAGCTGAAGTCGATCAAGCTCTATCCCGGCATGCCGGCCGAGGTCTTTATCAAGATTGCCGACCGTACCGTCATCTCCTATCTCACCAAGCCGCTGACCGATCAGATGCAGCACGTCTTTCGTGAGGAATGATCGGCGGCTTCTGCGCGCCGCTGCTGCATATCGCAGCCTCTGAGGTCAGCTTTGCCCATCCGGCTGGGGGCAAAGCTTGCCTTGCGCCATGCTGGCGGGTGACGGATAGCGCCCGCCGCGATATGGTCCCTTCATGATATGTTTGCGGCTTTGGCAAGGGGTGCCGGTGGAGAGACGACTGGCATGGGCGCTGGTTCTGTTTTTGGCCGGCCTCGTCATGGTTTCAACGACGGGGAAGAGTAATGCCGACAACCTTCCGCCTGTGAAAATCGTGGCTTTCGGAACATCGCTGACAGCGCGCGGGGGATGGCAGGCCGGACTTGAGGCAAAGCTTGCCGCCTGCCTGCAGAGACCCGTCAGGGTCGAGAGCGTCGCCAAGAGCGGCGAGACGTCGGCCTGGGCCTTGACCCAGCTGGACCGCGTCGTTGCCGAGAAGCCGGATATCATCCTGATCGAGCTCTACGCCAATGACGCAACCGTGCACCGGTTCGTGTCGCTGGCGCAAAGCCGAAGGAATATCGGCGAGATCCTCGAACAGTTGCATCGGCGCCTGCCGCGGGCACGGATCATCCTCATGGCAATGAATCCGTTTTCGGGACTGCGGGGGCTGATCCGTCCCTTCGTCGGCAGTTATATCTCGGCCCATCAGGCGGAGGCACGGAAGCGCGGTGTGGAGTTCGTCGATCACCGGCCCGGCTGGGAGCGCCTGAACCCGGATGAACTGGCGGCCGCAATTCCCGACGGCGCGCATCCGCGGCCCGAAATTGCCGCCAGGATTATCGTGCCCGAACTCGTCGGACACATCGCCGGCCGCGATTGCGGAGACTGAATCTCCGCCTTCTCGAGAGGGTTGCGGCCGGTCGCGGGCTCAGCCGGCCGCGAGATAGCCCTTCAAATAGTTGACCAGCGACGCCCGGCCCGCATCGGACGGATCGTCATGAGAGGGACTGCTGAGGTCCTGAAGGAGATAATCCTTGAGCTCGTCATCGTCATGCGCGACATAGATGCCCGGCCGGTCGATGAGCTGGCTGACGGTCGCAAGCTGATGATCGTTTCGGTGCTCGCCAAGGGCTGCCTTGCGGGGAACGAGAATGATCGGTTTGCCGAAACGTTTCGCCGTGAGCACGGTGCCGATGCCCGCGTGAGAAACGATCACGCTCGCTTCGCGAAAGACCCTGTCGAAGTCGGCAGGTTCGATATTCTTGATCCATTTCATGTTTTCAGGCGTGTAGGTGCCCTTGCCGATCTGCGCCAGAACCGGCCGGGTCAATTCTTTGGCGAAGGCGTCGACCGCCTTGACGAGGCGATCGAACGGCAGCTGCGTTCCGACGGTGACCAGGATCAAAGGACAGCTCCTGCGTAATGCGGGCCGTCCGGCCGCGACAGATGTTGCCATTGCGTCAGCCAGAGCGTCGCGATATGGCCGGCCAGTTTTCCCGAAAGGGACAGCTTCTCGACATTGGCGACGCTATCGATCCAGATCGTGCGCTTGCCCATGAGCCTGCCGGCCAATAGGCAGAACAAGCCCGGGGCTGCTCCCGTGGACAGGACGACGTCGGGTTTCAGCTTGAATACAATGTAGAATGCGCTGAAAAAGCACTTGATCGACATAATGATCGAGTCGCGGCTGCAGTCAGGCAAAACCAAGCCATTGCTGATCTCGTATTTTTTCAAGAGACCGGGAATGGTGGTGGCAAAAAAAACCTCGCTGCCTTCGAAGGCGGCTCGCATCGCCATCATCTGTTCCCAGTGCCCACCTCCGGACGAAGCGGCAAGAATTTTCCGTCGTTTTCCGTCAGTCATATCAGTCCATCCTCGCAATATTTTACGGTACGCGCTGCTATGGGGATCTCAGCATAGTTAGATGTCACGCCGTTGCGAATCGTTCACATTTTGTGAACCATGCACTAGAGAAAATTTGCTATTGCAATGCATCATTTTTGAATGCAATGCAATGTGGCTCGACCAACACGTCCCCGCGAGTGACAGTGTATCGCCTCGAAAGGACAAACAGATGCACAACAATCCCGTACGTGCTTACCGTCCCGATATAGATGGTCTTCGCTCGGTCGCCGTCGTTTCCGTTGTGCTATTCCATGCCGGTCTGAGCTCATTTACGGGCGGATTCGTTGGCGTCGATATTTTCTTCGTCATTTCGGGATATCTCATTACAGGGCATATTTATGGCGACATTCTAAAATCGGAATTCAAATTCACAAGATTCTACGCCCGACGAGCCCGGCGGATATTGCCGGCCTTGTTCTTCGTATTGGGCGTCTCTTTTTTGATCGGTTTTTTGCTTCTGTCTCCTGGCGAATTCAGGAAATTTTCGCACAGTGCCATTGCGGCCATGTTGGGCGCCTCCAACATCTATTATTGGCTTTCCAGCAATTACTTCTCGCCGGCATCCGATCAGCTGCCGATGCTGATGACCTGGAGCCTCGGCGTGGAAGAACAGTTTTACATGGTTTTTCCGTGGATCATTTTGTTCCTGAACCGCTACGTCAAGCGGGTCATCCTTCCGGCAATCGCAACGCTTGTCGTACTTTCCTTCATATTTTCTGTCGTAGCTCTAAAGATCAATCCGGCTTTCACCTTCTACCTGCTTCCGACCCGCGCATGGGAACTGGGAATTGGTGGCATCCTCGCTGTCATGGAGACAAAGGGGATGCGTCTCGATCGAGGGAGAAGCGCGGTCGTCAATGCCATTGCTTTGATCGGCGCGATGTTGATTGTCGTGCCGATCTGCGTCTACAACGATTCCACACCTTTTCCCGGTGCTGCGGCGCTTTTGCCGGTTCTCGGGTCGGCGCTGCTGATTGCGACCCCAAGCTCGATCGTTGCTTTTGCGCTCGGTTCGCGGCCACTCGTTTTTATCGGCCTTGTCTCATACTCCTGGTATCTTTGGCATTGGCCGCTTTTGAGCTTCGCTAGCGTCGCGTCTGTCTGGCCGTTGCAGCAATCGAATGCTTTAGTCATCGTTGGGATCTCATTTATCCTGGCGGTTCTGACGTATTATCTCGTGGAGAAGCCGTTTCGACGCCCGGGTGTTTCCGATGACCGGACACTTTGGCGCTATGCAACCGCCCTGGCAGTTTTCGCTCTTCCTTTCGCGCTGAGCGCGCTGCTGGCCGGTATCCCGCAGAGATTTAACCCCCAGGTCGCGAAGATTGAAGAGATCGCCGGCGATCGTGAAGCGTGCCTGGTATCCTATGGCGCAACCTCCCCACTCATGGGTCGCAACTGCGAACGTTCAGGCAACGGCGAGCCTGCGATAGCCTTGATTGGCGACAGCCATGCGGCCGCACTTGCGCCCGGATTGAGAGCCGTCGCGCAAGAGCGGGGCTACCAGCTTTACGTCTTTACCAAATCATCCTGCCCGCCATTGACCGACGCCACGCGCTATATGCCCAACCACCCGCGCCATGCGGCGGAATGCTCGACCTATAATGCCAAGGTGATGGATTTGCTGCGTGAAAACGACGCGATCAAGAAAGTTATCCTGGCCGGATACTGGTCTGCTCCGATGCGTGAAGCAGAGAGCGGCTCCCGCTACATTCTGCCAGGCGCCGATGGCGCGGAGCAGGCCGAAAATAAAAATGGGCCGACCTTAGAGTCGGCACTTGCGTCGCAGGTCGCGCAATTGCGGGCAATGAATAAGGATGTCGTCCTTCTGCAAGACGTTCCATTGTTCAACTTTAACCCTGTTCGTGCGGTGCTGCAGCGTGCGATACCCTTCAGGTCGGCGTTTGGAGGATGGCTCGACGGTGATCGCGATTTGACACCGTACGATGCCCCGATGAATGCCGTCGCAAATTTCAAGGATCCAGTCAGGGATATCATCACCCGCGTCGCGGAGAAATCACCGCCTGGCGTCGTCCTGATCGACCCTTTCGACGCGCTTTGCCCGCGAGCTCGATGCAGTTTTTCCACTGTCGACGGAGCGCCGTTGTTCATAGACAATCAGCATCTATCGACTCTCGGTTCGGAAGTTGCTGCCCGGGCGGTCCTTCCGGTGGAGGATGAGGAGAAGATGAGGACGACGTCTTTTTCCGATAAGCAGTCTCGGCTGACTGGTGTTGTGAAAGACACTGATACGCCGGTGCGTTGAGCGGAATAATGCCGATCGCGCGTTTGAATGTACCCATTTTTCCGGAATTTGGGCCGCTGAGTTCGCCTACGCTTCCCGCATGAACAATGGGCGGCACTCACGTCGTCACATCCCGCAACGGATCCTTCCAGGGGCGATTCGATAGGTGTCCCTGTCATCGATGACCTCCGAAAAATTGGAGGCCATGGATTGAAGGTCGAAGAACAGCGAGCTTATGGTGCGCGAGAGCATGATGCCGAAGAGTGTGCACGACGGGCGACTCCGAAAGATCGCGGCGCGCTTTAAGCAGCAACAACCTTAGCTTTGAGCCTGGTCGATTTCAGGTGGCGCCCCACAGGCTTTTCGACGGACAGGTAAATCAGAGAGCTCTAACTTTAATTTGAAACAGAATGATTTTAGGCTGCCTCGTCTATCATTCGTTCTAGACTTCTATCCGCTGGGTGCGTTCGTCGATGAACCACCGCTCTTCAATCTGCTTATCGGAAGGGAGACAACGAGGTAAGGCCAAAGAATAACCGGTGCCAGCATCATTCCCGCCTCCGTCATTGAGCCAACCACGATCAGAAGAATGATTGCAACTTCTTTGGAGTGCGTGGCGCGAAGTTCCGTGGAACGTTGAATCGTCACGAGACGGCCAACCAGACGCTGAAGAACAAAAGCTGTCCAGGCAATCATTCCCGGAACCCCGATGTTGAGGGCAAGTTCCAAGTATGTGTTATGGGTGGAGCGCGCATCGAAGGTCAACTCGACATATTGCTCCATAACTTCCGGTTGACGGAAAACAGCGAAACCGTACCCAAGAAGAGGGCGGTCATATACCAGCGGCATCAGCTGTTCCCAAATATTGGTGCGCCCGGAAAAGGTAAGATCTTTTCCGAACGCGTCTGCAATCATCTGGGCAACGCCAAGATAGGCAAATGATGCTGCAGCCCCAATGAAGAGGCAGAAGAAGAAAACAATGAAAGAGCGCGCCAGCGAGTTTCTCACGGTTTGCATCATACGCGAGCCCATCAACGTGGCCACGCCGATGGCAACCATAACCACTGCCGTCGAAGATTTGGAAACAACGATGAGGAGGAGGGTAAACAGCAACGCCGCCCAGCGCAGGAGTTGGCTATAGCGCAGTGGTCCCTTCGGCATTCCTACCGAGAGCATGGTTATGAAACTGACGGCACAAAACTGACCGAGGCCGTTCTTGTGGTAGAACAGGCCCTTTACCATGCCGGCGTAGGATCCTGCCATGACAGCATATCTTGGAAGGGCAATGGTATACAGAACGTTCGCAAAGGCGGCGAAAATGCCAAAAGTCGCCAGAAGCCGGAAGGTTTCAACGCTGCCGTATCGATGTCTGTAAAGCAATGGCGGGATTGTCAGAACGGCCACAGCGGCAATGCCGCGTATGGATGCGCCAAAGCTAATCGAGACCGCAAGAGAAAGAAATGAAATTACAGCAACGGCGACAACCAGAATCGGTACCCTGCGAAAATAAGAAAGGAAACGATTTGGCTCCAGCACGAAGTAAAGACCGATCAGCGGAATGAGGCTGTACAGCATCATTTTCTGCGGAAACGGATCAACGGCTGCATCTTCATTGAAGTTTGTGGGATAGCCGTACCACATTCCGGTTGTCCGCAAGAGTGTCAGATAGAACATTCCCGTGAGGAGCACGCGGACGAGCGTTTCTTTTCTGATGCCGCGACGTGGCCGCGGGCGGACGGCTGGCCGAACGCTGATATCCTTGTCCGAAACGTAAGAATGGCCGAAACTCATCGGAGGGCACTCCCGCAAGCAGTATCAGAGGGCGGCATCGGGCCTGTATTCCTGGTATGCATGTCCTAGGATCCCGTTGACCATGCCGGCGCCGCGCAGAACATGGGTGAGCGCGCGCATGCCCCAATAGGGTGAAACCAGGATTGCCGGCAGCATGGCCAGTCCGAGTATCACTCTCGTCGCACCATAGGCCGCGCGATAGAGCCGGCGCTTGAGGTTGCCATGCAGGACTTCGCTGACAGCGAAGGTATTGCCGAGCCGGTATTGCCGCTGCAGCACCCACTTCCAGGTCATGCGGCTGGCCGGAACGATATCATAGACGAGTGCCTTGTCAGCCCAGAAAACCTTCATGCCGCGGCGAATAGCCTGATTGAAGAAGAGATAGTCCGTGCCGCCGGTGAAGCGCATCTTCTCTTCGAAGCGCAGGTTCCATGAGCGGATGAGTTGATAATCGAACATGACATTGTTCGAGGCCGCATAAGAAATACGCTGGCCATCCTTGTTCTTCTTGCGCTCGAAAACCCTAGCTTTGATGAAATATTCCGGCGGACTGTCGGGATAGACCGGCTGGACGGGACCGTAGACACAATCAGCGCCGTTTCTCTCCCGTGTCTCCAGCATCGCGTCCAGCCAACCATCGATCGGCCATTCGTCATCGTCGAGAAAGCAGAAGAGCTCGGTGCCGGCAGGGGCTGAATCCAAGGCACGGTTGCGCGCGAAGGGTATGCCCTGGTTCGGTTCGACGACATAAATCAGATCGTAGGCGTCTGTCCCGCCGAAGCCCTCGACCATTGTTCTTGCACTGCCGGCGGCATCATTGTCGACGATCACCATGGTGAGATGATAGGGGCGAGCCGGATGCTTTGTCTGGCGTGTCATCACGTCGAGCAGTTTGGCAATCCCGTCCAGACGCCGATAGGTCAGTACGCCGACGGCAATGCGCAACGGCGACGCGTTCGGTTGATCGGCGCCGGCAGATGAATGCTGAGAAATGTTTTGCTGGTTCATGACTGTCCTCTGCGCAGCATATTTCCCAAACGCTTGCGCGCTGCCATCAAAGCCACTTCGGTTGCGGCATCATCGCCGAACGGACCGCCGGCCAGGATGTTGCGAGCTTCGCTCCTCAGTTTCAAGAGCGATGTCGCTTCGGCAATGCCACCGGCTACGAGGCTCTTGCCGAGCGCATGCAGCCCGTCATAGCGGCGCGCCAGTTCCAATCCGGTCGCGATCATGATCCGCGGGCGCAGTGTTTTTGCCCTGCTCGTTCCCGTATAGCGGTTCGACGCATGGATGCGCTGAAAGGTCAGCGGTGTTTCGACGATGGCGCCGCGGCCGAGATAGGCGGCGGCAAACTTGATATAATTGTCGCTGAGGACGACATCTTTCGCGACAGACATTGGCAGGATCTGGGACAACAGGTTGCGGCGGAAGCTCAAGCCTGATGTCGGGACGGGAAGCGATGGAAAGCCGCCTTTGCGCAACGTTTCTCGCTTGTCGAACAGCGTCACTCGCAGTTGGGCGGGAGGCGGATCGCCTTCAGTGGTCGTCACGCGGTCGAAGCACCAATCGATCTCGTTGCGGTCATAGATCTCGGCGATGCGCGAAAGTTTGCCGGGCAGAAACGCATCATCGGCATCGAGGAGAAAGAGGATATCACCACTTGCGGCCGCAAAACCCGCGTTGAAGCTCGAAGCCTGGCCGCCGTTTTCCTTCAAGACGGTCAGGATTCGCTCGCCATAGGAGCTGAGAATCTCTCTGGAATCATCGGTGGAACCATCGTCGACCACAATTACCTCGAAATCGGGATAGGCCTGCGACAGAACGCTGTCGATGCATGCGCACAGGAACTGACCATAATTGAAATTGTTGATGAGCACCGAGAGTTTCAAACTACCGTCTCCTACAGCGCCGCGCGTCTTTTCAGATGCGCAAAAGGTGCCGTAACACTTTGAGTTGCTGCACAGTTTTATTCCCAATCGGTTCCGATTTAAGGAATTATGCAGTAGGCTAATCGATCATCTTGCCAGCGTCTGAGGCGCATATCGACGAATTCCGGCGCGATAGCCACGCATGTAGTAATATTTCCAGATTGCCCAGAAACGTTTCTTCGATTGCGGCAGGAGATAAAGCATCGCGGCCCGGAAGGCCCATTGCGCGCTTTCGATCCAGGTCGGAAGCGGAACTCCGCTTAACCTTACCCCTCCAGGAACCTCATCGGGAAAGAGCGCCGGCATGCCGTAGCCAAGCCGCTCGCCTCTCTTCTGGACCCAATCCTCCGTGACGCTCGATGCCGGAATCCAATGGTGAACCACGGCCTCGGCGCATCGATAGGATTTGGCGCCATTTGCCGCCAGGCGAATGATGATTTCCGCATCTTCACCCATGGCGAATATTTTTCCGGGAAGAGGACCGATATCTTCGCGATAGCGCACGCTTGTTCCAAGCAGTTCTCGCCGAATGATCGTATTCGGGCCCCAGACTTTTGTCGGGTCGCACGGCCCGCTTTGCGTTTCATCGACGATCGCAAAGGTGGAACCCATGGGAATCCACTCGATAAAAGGGTCTTTTGGCTCCTTTTCCCAATCGGGGACGATTCTGCCGCCGAAGACGCCATAACCCGGATGGGCAGCGGCGCAATCGACGATCGCTTTCAGCCAGTTGGGTTCGGCGCGAACATCGTCATCCGTAAAGACGACGAGATCTCCCTTCACCCGATCCAAAGCCAAGTTCAGCGCGCCCGACTTTCCCGGCTTGCGCTGCTGCAGGATGGTGATGGGAAGCTTGTCGCTATAGGATTTCAAAAGATCAAACGTGCCGTCATTGCTGTTGTTGTCGACGGCAATCAATTCCCACCGATCACGGGGCAGCTCTTGGCACACCAAGGAATCCAAAGTGTGGCGCAGACGGCGGCTGGCGCCATTGTAGGATGAAAAGAGCACGCTGACGAAGAGATCCGACATCATTTGCCAACCCTTTTGGTGAAGTCGAAAGAGAAAAGCATCATGTTTTGGCTGCCTATGCGATATTGGACGGATCGGTCTCTATGCGGGATTCGACCGCGTCCGGCCGAAGAATTCGCGTCGATAACCGTTGCCGAGAACCCTCAGCTTGCGAAAATTGCGCAACAACCGGCGCGGCTTAAGGAGTACGCCGCGATTGAGGAAATATTGCCGCATCAGGCTCGGCGCCCGGCTATGCGATCCGCCATGGGCGACACGGTAGACCGCGCCCCGGAAAGGAAGCTTGGTCAGCGGCGCGCCGCGTTGGGCAAGAATATCCGCAATGCGGACATGGCTGCCCAGCATCGCCTTGATCCAGTCGAGCGACGCGTCTTCAAACCGCTGCGGCAGTTCATAGAGATCGGCGCGAATGATCAGGGAGGTGCCGCAGAGATGGCTGAAATCGTCATGGCCGAGCAGAAAATTGCCGCCGTCATCCCAGATGTAGCCGTTGTCGATTGTCCATCCGTTGGCGTTCCGGTTTTCCGATACGTATTGAACGATCCGGGAACTGACGAAATCGTCGTCATCGACAATCATGAAAAAGCGGCTGTCTGCGGCATTCAGCATACCGCTCAGCACGCGCCGACCCTTGTCGGCACGGAAGGCATCGAGGAAGTCCTCCTTGCTGCCCTTTCCGAGTTCGTGCATGTCGTTTGGCGGAAACGTCACGCGGACGGCGGAGAATTTCTCCGGCAGATCAGGCAGGTCGGCCCCCTCGTTTGCGACGATGATGCCGCGCCAGTCTCCATTGGTCTGGTTGGAGATGGAGGCCACGGTCTGGCTGAGATTGGCCTTCAGCTTGCTCCAATCGCGGGAATTGTCCTGATGTCGGACCGGGATGATGAAGGTAACGAGTGGCATCGAATAACCCCCTTAAGCCCGCAAGCTCACAGCTTCTTTTTCGTCGACACGCCCCTTGGCCGCCTGTTGACGCGCCCACTCGATCCCGTCTTCGAGCGAGGTTGCCTTGTATGAAAGATCCGTTCCGCCGGAGAAAGCATTCATAAAGCGGCGAATCTTTCCATAACTATTGTCCAGCACCGCATGCGGGCGGCCGAGCAGCAGCGAGCAGATATGGACGTGCAGACGGTCGGTGACGATTGCGCGGGCACGCGAAATCTGACTGATGCCGCGTTCGAATCGGTTGTGGGCAGCCGCGTCCAGCCTGCGCAATGCAACTTCGCTGGGCTTCAATGCGAGATAGGCGGAAGCTACGCCAAGCTTCTTGGAGATATTCACCTTCCGCTTGGACTCCGTGATCCAGTCTTCCACAGGAATATCGGAAGGTATCTTGCGATCGGTGCCGCCAACCCGTTCCGCATCTTCCCTCAGCATGGCGAGGACGGGAATTTGCGTCGCCCTTTCCGGAAGCGCGCCGATGGCGAAAGCCATATCGGGGCATAGCCGCACCGTGCAGTCGAAATGTTTCTCGGAAAATTCCTTCGATTCTTCGTCGCGCACGAGCAGTACGAAATTCTTGTGGCGCCCGATTGCCCGTTTGGACTGTTCGATACGCTCAGGCGAGCTGTAGTGGATCGACTGCGGGAACTGGACGATCTGCCGATCGGGGAAGCGCTCCATAATCGCTTCACGGAAATCCTGATGGGCAACCCAGATATCGCCGAAATTGCCGCCGCCGTGTATGAAGATCGGGCCCGTGGGCACGCGCCTTTTCAGTTCGTCGGCGGAGAAGTCGTACAGCCTGGAAACATAGTCCGGGCGCTTGCCGAAGCGATTTTTGAGATAGGCCATCTCACCCAGCCAGATCGCCGAGTCGCCACAATTGCGGATGTCGGGGAAGTCGAGAATCGCGAGCGGCTCGTCGCGCGAGACATAGTCCTTCAGGCAATCATGGATCATGCCATTGAGTTTTGCGATCAGCTCAGATCTGGATAGGCTGGTCATTCTGCCTCACTTGTTAAGGTTCGTTTTAGCTTTAAGCCGACTTGGGAACGGCAATACGTTTGGCTTTTGACAGGAACTTGACGACGATACGCTGAACTTCGGTTTCCGGGCCATTTGGCTTCTTCATCGCGAGCCAAAGGACAAAGCTGGAACCGATATAGATGATGCCGCCCGTGATGACGAGGATGGCGAGATATAGGGCCAAGTGCAGCTTCTCGGTGGGCATGCTGAATATATGCGACAATCCCCAGACGCCCGCGGCCATCAAGGCGACGCTGGCAAGCGCGCGGAAATTAGCCCCCAGTTGCTGGAAGAACGGCAGGTTGATCAGGCGCTTGACGAGAAGCATGTTGACCACGGTGGAAATCAGGCCCGTCAGCACGCGCGCATAAACCACGCCTGTAAGTCCGCCAATCATGAGACCGGCGATGATGATGGGAACGCGAACCACCAGCATCTGCGTGTCGCGGATGAACAGCATCTTGGTATGGCCCTTGGCCATTCCGAGCGGCTGGACGAGCGAACCGAGGGTCTGCAAGGCGAAGACGGATGCGAGCGCCTGAACGATGAAGATCGCGGGCACCCACTTCTCTCCGAGGGCAAGCCGCATCATCGGATCGGCGACGACAGCCATGCCGATACCGGCTGGAAGCGCCACGGCCGCCAACAGCGCCTGCGCACGCTGATAGGCCGCGACAAGCCGGACCGGATCGTTGCGGACCTTGGAAAAGCCCGGATAGATCGTCTGGTTCAGCGGCGCCGTCGCCTCGCGCGTCGGCAGCGTCGAAAGCGTGTTGCCGACCGTGTAATGGCCGAGCTGTGTGGCGCCGAGCATCTTGCCGATCAGCAGATATTCGATCCGCCAGTTCAGCGTGTTGACGATCTGTCCGGCCGTCAGCCACACCGAGAAGGAGAACAATTCCCGTGCATGCCGGAAGGTTATGCGCGGCCAGAAGGGCAGGACCGTATAGGATACGATGATGTTGGTCACCTGATAGGCGAGGGTGCCGATCACGAGAGCCCAATAGCTCTGATAGATGGCGGCAATCGCCACCGTCACGACGAAGCCGACCAGCTTTTGCGAGACGTTGAGGACGAATTCCTGCCAGAAGATCAGATCGCGCTGGAGCATGACGCGGCGCGGATTAGCAAGACCGCTCAAGAGCAGGCTGAAGCTCAGGGCAAGCATGACGCTCGTCAGGCGCGGTTCGTTATAAAACTCGGCGATCGGGTAGGACGAGGCGGCAAACAACAGCGCGAGAATCGCGCTTCTCGTCACGCTCAACGTCCAGACCGCGCTGAAGTGCGTTTCGCTCGGTGACTCGTGGCGGATAAGCGCCTGGTTGAGCGAGAGTTCGGTGACCGAACTCAAGATGACCTGGATCGTCGTGGCGATGGCGACGAGACCAAAATCTGCCGGCACGAGATACCAGGCGAGCACGAAGGTGCTGAGTGCCGAAAGCCCGTTGACGATGGCGCGGGACAGACTGAGCCACATGCTGCCTTGAATCAATCGGTCGGTAACGCTGCTCATGGGCGAACGGCTCCTGAGGTCTGGGATATTGACCATCTAAGCGGACTGCACGCCCATCCGGAGTGCTGCTCTCCCTTGCGGGAGCAGAGGGTGTTGATGGTGTCGGAAAGCATCATGCCTTCTTGCCTCGTCAGGAACCGGGTTTGCGACATCATAGGGCGCTTGCCGTTTTCTTCGAAAAATCGTGCTTCAGCCGGTCCAGCTCGACCAGCATTTTCTCGTGCGCTCTTACGATCGCCTCATCGGAGCTGAGCTGCCCCGGCTTTTCTGCTACCCGCTGCAGCGTCTTGACGGTCGAGCCGAAGACATAGTTGCCGGTCAGCTGCCGGATGCGGCGATGACGGAACGTGATGTTCTTCAACAGAGATGTGTTCTTCCGGACCAGCGACGCGCCTGCTTCGACGAGGTTCGACGGGCCGATCGGATCGAAGTCGATCTCCAGGTCGAGCGCACTCGCCCAGTCATACCATTTGGCGCGATTGCCCGGTGCGATCGGCCGGATCGCCCGCCAGGGAACGCGCAACGCATCGGATATGATGCAGCCATGCATCGCCTCGGAGACGACTTTATGCGAGGCACTGATTTCGGTCAGAACCTTTTCCACAGACCAGCGCGGATCGATATAATGGATGCCCGCAAGATCGCAGACCTTGTCCCAGCTGCCATACATAGCGCTTTCGTAATGCGGCATGAAGGAGACCGGATAGCGCTTCTCGATGCTTTTCGCATCCCAGCAGCTGCGCGTCAGAATGCCTGAATCGCCCATGGCATAGCTCGGATCGATGCCGAGGACCTCGGCGGTCTTCTTTCCGCGCACGAAATAGAACGTCCAGTTGCCGTCGACTTTCGGCGGGTTGGTATAGCCGCCATAGCCCGAACCGAAGACGATCTTCTGCATGTTCGGATCGAAATTGTCGTAGAGGATCGAACCGATCCCGAGAAAGAGCTGGCCTTCGTCGTCGTCGAAGAATCCGGGCAGCAGACGCTCCCAGAGCCAATGGTTCAGTTCGTCGCCAAAATTCTCGTGTTTCCCGCGGTAGGCAAACATCTTCATCGTGCTTCTCCAGTCGGCAAGTGCGTGACGATCTGCGAAACCGTCTCGTCTTCGCGCTCCATGCGTCCGTAACGCGAAATGATTTTGATGTCGCTGCGGATTATCTTGGCCGGGTTGCCGGCGACGAGCGAGCGCGGCGGCACGCTCTTGGTCACCACCGAGCCGGAGCCGATGACGCATTCATCGCCGATCTCGACGCCGGGCAGGATGATGCTGCGGGCGCCGATGAAGCAGCGTTTGCCGATCCTCGTGTGCAGATAGAGACCCCGCGTCAGATCGTGGGTCAGGATCGCGGCTTCGAAGGCGACATAGGTTTCCGCGCCGATATGCAATCCTTTCGGGTTGGTCTTATCGAACCGCACGCTGAGCGAAAAGCTTGCCGTCGGATCGATGTCCATTCCCCAGAATTTCGTATAATAGAGCCACTTGGCCCTGACGATTCCGTTCCGCAGCGGCCGAAATACGTTCAGTCCCCACTTCGGCTTCTTTCCTGTCTGCACCATCAAGTCCGACCCCGGCTGGAAAATTCGTCTAGCACGGAACTGTAATAGTCCTCGAGCATCCCCGTTTGGCGACGTATGTCGAAGCGCTCGGCCACCAGAAGCGGTGCCCGCGCGCTGAAGGCTGTCCACAGGGCCTGATCGTTGAGCAGCCTTCCGACCGCTTCCGCCATTCCCGCGACATCCCGCTCCTCCACGAGATAGCCAGTTTTCCCCTCCTCGATCGCTTCGCCTACGCCTCCCGAGCGGAATGCGACGACCGGAGTGCCGACGGCCTCGGCCTCGAGATTGGCGAGGCCGAACGCTTCTGCGTGACCATTGTCGAGGGTCACGCTGCCGTGGAGATAAAGCTCTGCACTGGCCAGCAGATCCCTTATCTCAGTCTGCGACAGATTTTCATGGATCGTGACGCTTGGCAAGGAACGACGCGCCAGCGCCTCGATTTCCTCTTTCAGCGGTCCCTGACCCACCATGACGAATTCGACCGGTGTGCCGGTCGCCGCCACGCGCGACAGCGCGTCGATCATGAAGCGGTGGCCCTTATAGTCGACGAAACGGGCGATGGAAACCACCAGTCCCTTTTTTCGGGGGCGGGGCTCCATTTTGAAGAGATCGAGATCGATGCCGATGTGGTGGCGATAGACGCGGTCGGCACGGAAGCCGAGCGCCAGCAGCCGGTCGCGAATGAAATCGGAAACGGCGATGTTCCAGCTGTTCCAGCCGGCCATTTCGCTGCGGCCCTTGGCGAAGAAGCGCACCTGATTGAAGCCGCCCGGTTTTTTCGGATCGCCGCGATAGGTGGCGTCGAATCCGTGAAACGTCGTCACGAGCGGCTTGCCGGCGGCCCGCGCTAAGGGCCCGATGACATAGCCGTTCTTGCCGAAATGCGCGTGAACGAGGTCGGCCTGGCCGATCGCGGGAAAGAGGAAAGGCAGGCCGATCTGCGGAATTTTCAACAGAAGTTCACCGGCCCGCGCGATCGGCGACCGGCGGATGTCGTGAACCGGAACAGTGGATTTTTTGGTGTGGGCCGAGGAAATTCGCGTGCCGGCAAGAATTTCAGCCTCGAACGAACGAAACGCTATCGCCTGATTGAGAACAAATGCCTGGCTGGCAGGCAGAAATTTTTCCACATAAATAACTGCCTTTTTCATGAATCTGTCGATGTCTCCGTTGTCTTGTGCATCACATCGCCTCTATTGCCTGCCTGATGCCATCAGCTGAACTGCGCGGCGCGTTGTTTTCATCGTAAAGATTAATGCGCTTCGTGCAGGCTCCATCGGCATCGGTCCCCGTTTCATCGGGCTCGCCGTATTTTTCCGACATGCCCCATACGGTGACGCCTTGCAAGTCGCCGCGTTCGGCCGCCACGGTGATCACGTCGCGGAAAATATCGGCGTACGCGGCCTGCGTGAAGCCTTGGTCGTGCTTCAGGAAGTGGCAGGACGCATCGAGTTCGGTGATATAGACACCAATACCCATCTCCTTCAGAGCCGCGCAGAATCGCCCCATTCCCTCCGGATCTATCCGGTCGAGGCCCGGGCGGATATGCGCCTGCAGCCCCACCGCGTTGATCGGCGTCTTCCTGGCGACGAGATCCTCGACGATTTTGAGAATGTGCACGCGCTTCTGTTCGAAGATGGCGGATTTTTTCTCAAGATGCGTTTCGTTGAGAACCAGCGTCGCACCCGGATCGGCCTCATGCGCCATATCGAAGCTCATGCGAATATAATCGTCGCCGAGAAGGCGTCGGAAAACACAATTCCGCAGGTCGGGCGCATCATATTCCAACGGCTCGTTCACCACATCCCAGGCATCGATCGACCCCTTATAGCGAGCGACAACCTGTTTTATATGACGGTTCATGACCGTCCGAAGCGCTTGCGCGTCGGTGATCTCAGATACCCAGTCCGGGACGCGATACCAAATCAGCGTATGCCCATAAACCCTCATGTTGTTTTTTTGCGCGAATGCAACCATCTTGTCGGCGCCCGCGAAGGAGAAGATGCCGGGGCTCTTTTCCGTCGCTTTCCACTTCAATTCGTTGCGCGGCGTTATCGAATTGACGTTCTCGACATAGAGTTCGCGGGCGCCCGGATCGCCGATATTTTTCAGGTCGATTGCCGATCCGAACCGGAACGATTTGCTGTCGGCAAGCGCGCGCAGCCCGGCTTCCGCCGGCACCCTGGCCAGGACCGCGCCCGCCTGGACACAAGACAGCGCGAGCGGAAGCGAAGCGAGGAACCCTCTTCTGTTCATTCGATCCCTCGCTGTGGGCTTTTCTCATGTCCGCGACCGAACTTGCGGCTGCCGGGTCGGCTTGCGGCGGTTCCGTCCCGAGTTGCGTTTGCTTTGGTGGAGTAATGCAACCTCAAATATACTTTCCCAGGAGCGAATACTGTGAGTATCCGCTAGACTTTTCAGCCTGTGCCAAGATATAGATCTTCCCGGAGGACGCTCGTGATGGAAGATTGGTTCAGCTACGTGATGAGCGTTTTCCATATGGCATTTCAAAATGCCGTTTTTTTTATGGCGACCCTTCGAAACGCTCTCGCTGTTCTCGATGACCTGTGGTTCGCAGCCGTCGTTTCCGGGGTCTTCGGCGTGTTCGTCATCCTCCTGGCAGCGCTCGTGGGGATGTCCCGGCGGCTGGGTCGATCGGCGGATGCCATTCGCCTGCTGAACAACGACCTTGCCCAGGTCACGCAGGATCTGCATGTCGAGCGTGTGTGGCGCCTGGCCGGCGGTGACGGCAGCGAACGACCGAGCGGGGACAGTTTGAAAGAGCTATACAAAATTCTGGCCCGGCATCACGACGATGCAAGCCGCATGGCCTGATAGGCCGGTTCATGGCGTGCCGCGTCCGCGGCTGCTCATTCCCGATTTTATTGCCTTGATGCCGGCGCCGGTTGCGCGGGGTCGGTCCCGATCATCGGCTCCGGCGATGGAAGCCAGGTTCTGTCGGAAAAGTAGTTTCTCGTTCTCTTCTGGGGTCCCGAGGCCGCATCCAGCGAGAGCGTAAAATTGTAACGATCCGGATTAAGCACCTCGCGGCTGAAGGTGATGCTGGCGCCGAAGCCGTCTTCCTTGATGTCCCGCAGATTCTTGATTGCGTTCAACGCCTCATGAAAGTCCAGCCATTGCGGTTGGCTCAGCATGACCTCGAAAATCCGCAGGATGTTCGGGTCGAGCTGGCCATATTGGTCAGTCTCGGGATTGACGATCTTCACGCGCATGTTGTTGATCGTGCCGGCAGCGTCGCCGCGAACAATGACGAAGATGGAACTGGGAAGCTGATCCTTTTCACGTTTGCCGCTGTGTTCGAAAAAGCATTCGAAGGTATTGGCGTTGAAGCTCGCTGCCGCCCATTCGCTGGTTTCAATGCCGGCGTTGCGCAGGGCCGCGCACATTGCGGCTCCTGAAACGCGCCACGTCCGGAGAAAGGTTGATGCGGTCTGCGCCACAGGCGGTTCGGTGGCATGCAAGGGCAGCGTGACGGAGACCGGGGGCGCCGGGCGGGGAAGCGCCTTTGGCGGCGGCGGCTTGACCTCATATGAAAAGAGACCGAAGCCGAAATAGCGATCGATCGTTCTCAAGTGCTTCATGTCGTTGGAAAGAAGCACAGTTCCCATGATGAGCGAGAGGGAAACCGTCAGCAGCAACCAGAAGACCACGGGAATCCGCGGTTTTCCCACTGGCCGTTTCACATATGCGGGCGACGAATTCTCGGGCAAGCTCATCTTCTCCGATACGCGAGAAGGGTTTCGATCGGGTAGTCTTGATCCAGCAGTATACATCCATCCGTTAAATATCTTTGGCTTGCGTTCGGCATTCTGACCCGTTGGGCGTGTCATCGGCAGGAAGCGCGCGCTTCCTATTTTGGCAGAAGCGTTTTGAGCTCCCTGGACTTGATACTCTCCTATGCGCCGACCCTGCGGCAACGGCGAAGATCGCGGATGATCCATGGCCGTGACTGGCAAGCGGGTCGCCGCAGTCTGGTTTGCTCCTCAGCCTCTGCGGGTTCTTCTTGCTGTTGTTGGCGGCATTTTAGAATCGCCGGATCCGATTCAATTTCAGTGCGTACAGTCATCTGTTGATGCTGCCATCTTTGTCTTATCTTCGCGCAAAGGTTAAATTTCTTATTACAAAACTACAGGTTATATTCTTGGTCTACATCCTGTTTTGCCGGGTTTTACCCAATTTTCGACGTATTTTTCTATAGGGTCTGCCGCGCACTTGCAGAAGGAGAAGGATATGTCCGTCGAACTGGACGCGACCACCTATATCCACGCCAAACCGACAACCGCGCATTCCTACATCCTGCCAGCTGTACTTGGAGTGCTGGAGGGCCATTTTGCCGGTACGGCGAAGGCCGATGTCTTCGATCTGGGCTGCGGCACGGGCGGGGCGGCCGCAGCTCTTGCGAAAAAGGGATATCGCGTCGTCGGCGTCGATCCTTCAAGCGATGGCATCGCCAAGGCCAATGTCAATTACCCCGGGCTGCCGCTGAGTGTCGGTTCGGCCTATGACGAGCTTTCCGGGGAATACGGCACCTTCGACGCTGTGATCAGCCTGGAGGTGGTCGAGCATGTCTATGATCCCAAGGCATTCACCTCGACGATGTATGATCTGGTCAAGCCTGGCGGCATCGCCGTGGTATCGACGCCCTATCACGGCTATCTGAAGAATGTCGCCCTGGCGGCGCTTGGGAAGATGGATGATCACTTCATGCCGCTGAGGGATCATGGACATATCAAGTTCTGGTCGAGAAACACCCTGAGCACGCTGCTGCTCGATGCCGGTTTCCGCAGTATTCGTTTCGAATATGTCGGAAGGATACCTGCTCTTGCCAAGTCGATGATCGCCGTGGCTGAAAAGCCTCTTTAGGGAGACAGGGCTGCGGGGCCGATTTCGACAATCCGTCCCCGCTCTGACTTTCTTGATAAGGAACTCCTTATATATATGTGTCATGGTACGCGCCTGCGGTAATCCACAGGTTGTTTCCACTGTGCGCGGCGCTGAAAAAAATCCTTACAAAATATTTACTTTTAGTTGCATTTTTGCTCAAATTCTCCATTATACAGCGGGCGTGCTGATAAAGCGGGAGACTTATTCACATGAAGGCCAAATCGCCGAATTCCATCGACGTCTATGTTGGCAACCGCGTGAGAGTTCGGCGAAAGACGCTCGGGATGACCCAGCATGGTTTGGCTGAACTTCTGGGCATTACCTTTCAACAGATTCAGAAATACGAAAAAGGTACGAATCGCATCGGCGCCAGCCGTCTTCAGCGCATTTCCGAGATTCTTCGCGTGCCTGTCGGCTTTTTCTTCGAGAACGGCGGTTCCGGACCGATCGAAGGTGAGACGAGCGAGTTGAACAAATTCCTGTCGTCGAAGGAAGGACTGGCGCTCAACAAGGCGTTTATCGCCATTGAGGATCCGAATATCAGGCAAAAACTGGTGGCGCTGGCCAGAAGCCTGGCGGTTTCGGGCTTGCCCGACATCGACAGCGAGCTGCAGGACCCGGTCGTGCACAACTGAGGATGGATCGTGCTTCATCTGCAGACATTTGGCGATCTGCGGTTGACCGAGACGAATGGCGAGCTGGTTCGCTATCCGATCAAAGGTCTGTTGATGATGGCCCATATCTATGCCGGGGCGAGCCCTGAGCTCAGCCGCTATGAACTGGCACAGTTTCTATGGAGCGACGTCGAGCCGGAATTGGCGCGGCTCAACCTGCGCAAAATGCTGTCCCGCATCCGCGAGATGGACAGCGGGCGCGCCGAGATAGCCTTCGATTTCACGGCCACGACGGTTCGGCTCAACATGCAGGCGGTTTCCAGCGATCTGGATGTCTTTCGGGCAGGCGGTGCACCGCTGGATCGGCTGCAGGCGATCGCGGAATTGGCCCAGCGCGGTTTCATCGGAAATATCAAGCCGGCGACAAAGCCGATAGATGCGTGGATCAGGGCGCAGCGGGACGCCCAGGCGCTGCAATTACGCCAGGCATTGCTGGAGGCGCTGCCCGAGGTGCAGAAGCCCGGCGCGGCGCGCATCATTTCGAGCGCCGCCCTGCAAATCCTCGAGCGGGATCCGAATGACGAGCAGGTGAGGGCGCTGCTGCACCAGATATCCCGCGGCTCGTCGCTTTCCGAGAGATTGGCAAATGGCGACGGCCATCCAAGAGTGGAGTTGAAGCGCTCCGAGCCTGGCGGCCAGCCGGCCGACATCGAAAGCATATCGGCGCCGCCGCTGATCCTGCCTCGTCTGGTGTTGCTTCCCCCGACAGCCAAGCATGCCGATGCCGGACTTGCCCTTGCCACCGCCCTGATCGAAGACGTCACCATAGAACTGTGCGCACTTCGAAACATTTCCATCGTCGCGCCGCATACGGCCGGCCAGATCCGCCGCGACTCCGAGAAGGCGGCGGTAGTCGCACGGCACTCGATCGCCTATCTTCTGGACACTCGACTCTCGGAAGAGGGGTTGTTCGCGCAGCTGATCTACTTTCCTACGGATGAGATCATCTGGGCCAACCGCTTTGCGATGACGCGCGCTACATTGCCGCGCCACAGGCGGGTGATCGCCCAGCAGTTGACCGAGTCGGTGGCCCGCGAGCTGGCTGAAAACGAGGAGGAGCGGTTACGTTTCGAAGCCAATCCTGGGGCCTATCACGCTTACCTCGTCGGCTCGAGCTTGATGAGCAAGCTGACCTTGCCGCATATCCGCCGGGCACGGAAGGCGTTCAAGCAGTCGCTGTCGCATAAGGCGGATTTCTCCGCCTCATTTACCGGACTGGCGAGAACCTTCACCAGTGAATGGCTCGTGACGGCGCAGGGAAACAACGAGCTGCTGCATCTGGCAGAGCAGAATGCGCTTCGGGCGATCGAGCGGGATCCGGCGTCGGCGGCGGGCCATCGCGAGCTTGGCGTCACCAAACTCTATCTCGGCGATGTCGATGCCAGTGTCGCCTCACTTCATCTGGCGGAGGAGCTCAGCCCGCATTTTGCCGACGTCATCTACAGCCATGCCGACACGCTCGTGCATGCATCCCGCCCCAGCGATGCGCTCGCCAAGATCAGAAAAGCGATTTCGCTCAATCCGATCGCGCCTGACGCCTATCTCTGGTGTGCCGCGGGAGCGAGCTTCTTTCTGGAACAGTATGAGGAGGCCATCGCCTATGTCGAGGCGATGAAAGACAAAGCGCCGGCCCATCGCATCGCCGCGGCCAGTTGCGCAATGATCGGCGATCGAAAACGGGCGCTCTTCCATCGTCAGCGTGCTGAAAGCATCAACCCGGTTTTCGACGTCGAGAAGTGGCTCGCCATCGTTCCGTTCAAGGAGCATTGGCAAAAAGAGCTGTATCGGGAGGGCCTGTTGAAGGCCGGTTTTTAACAATAACTTAGGGGCATTTACATGGCGAAAGTTGTCATTATAGGAATACCGGGCGAGGCTGGTCTTTGGCTCGCCGATCTCAACGCGGGCACGGTTACGCCGCTCAATCCGACGGGGGATTTGGCGACTGCGAGCAGCCTTCGCAAAGCCGGTGGTACATTCGTGAAGGGCGTCGATTTGGCTGTCGCCGTTTCGTCGGCGCAGGTCGCTCTTTCCGGTCACGTCGACGGCTGAGCCGGCATTCTGACGGACCAGTCCATATATTCCGATAGGATCATTTCGCCGCGGGAAACCCTTTCCCGCGTCGAGCCCTTGTTGGCCAGATTCGGGGTTACCAGGGTGGCGCGACATACCGGGCTCGACGACATCGGGGTCCCCGTCTGGTGTGCATATACCCCGAATTCGCGATCAATCGTGATTGCTCAGGGGAAAGGCCTGACCGATGTCGATGCCAAAGTGTCCACGGTCATGGAAGCCCTGGAACGGGCCGTTGCCGGCGAACCGTTCGTCGATCGGCTCCGCAGCAGCGCGTCCGGCCTGCGGGCGATGGGGCACAAGATCGACACGCTGGACTGCCTGATCGCCATCCATAAACCCGACCTCGGGCCGGACGAGGAGACGGATTGGGTGGCCGGCATCGATATTCTCACCGGCAGGAAGATTTATATCCCCTTTGAAGCGGTGGTGCTCGACCGTACGCGCGATGCCCGATACTGGATGTCATCAGACGGCCTGGCCTCGGGAAACAACCTCGAGGAGGCGATTTTTCACGGTGTGCTCGAGCGGATCGAGCGGGACGCGCATGTGCTGTGGCAAGTCAGCGCGGAAGCGGATCGTTATGCCGGCTGCGTCGATCCCCGCGGTTTCCAGGATGGCGCCTTGGGCCGGTTGATCGACAAGATCGAAGCGTCGCGATTGACGCTCAGGCTCTTCGATATCACCAGCGACCTCGCCATTCCCTGCTTCACCGCCATGCTGGGCCCTGGGGACTGCGTTCCGGATCCGCGGCATCGCCGCGGCGGCAGGGACATCCGCCTTGTCGAGGTGACAGGCGGCACGGGGGCCCATCCGTCTCCCGTGCGCGCGGCCATTCGGGCGGTAACGGAAGCCGTGCAATCGCGGCTCACCTATATCAGCGGAGCCAGGGACGACATTTCTCCGGCCACGTTTACAAGATCCTTGCCGCCGCTGATGCGGCGAGCCTTCGACGCGGTTCCCGGATCGCCGGGCCCAGCGCCGCAACATCGGCCACGGAATCTCACGCAGATGCTGCAGCATGTTCTGGAGGCTTTGCGGACAAAAGGGATCGGCTCGGTCATCGCCGTGCGCCTCAGCGAGGACACGCTTCCCTTCAGCGTCGTCAAGGTCGTTATTCCCGCGCTCGAAAATCCGGAAGGGGAGCGTGCCCGGCGGTTGGGAACACGGGCGCTGGCGAGGGCGATCGGCTTTTGAAGATCATTTTCGCAGGTCCCAGTCTTCCCGACGCAGCCGCGCTTGCCGGCGAGGCGATACGTGTCCTGCCGCCTGCGACGCAGGGGGATGTTCTGGCTGTGGCGGAACAGGGTGCCAATGTCATCGGCCTGATCGACGGTGGCTTCGAATATGCCGCGCCGGTCTGGCATAAGGAAATTCTCCGCGCGCTCTCGCTTGGCGTGACGGTGCTGGGGGCGGCAAGCATGGGCGCGCTGCGGGCTGCAGAATGCCATCCGTTCGGCATGATCGGGATCGGCCGCATTTTCGAAGACTACCGGTCGGGCCGGCTGGTCGATGATGCCGCCGTCGCGCTCGTGCACGCGCCGAGCGCGCTCGGCAGCAAACCGTTGACGGTGCCGCTGGTCAATGTCAGCGCCACGCTCGATGCCATGGAACGGAATGAATTGCTTCCAGGAGGCGTGCGCCGGGAGCTTGAAAATGCCGCCAGCGCGATCTTTTTCAAGAGGCGGACGTGGCGGGCGATCATCGAGCAATGCGCGGGCATAGCCGCGCGGGACCGTCCGAAACTATTTTCGGCCCTTGTCGCGCATTCCGTCGATCAAAAACGCATCGATGCGCTGGAGTTATTGAAAGCCGTGCAGGCAGCCGCAGATATCCGCGTGAATGCCGATTTGTCCTGGAAACTGCACGAGGCCGCATTTCCTACACGGCCTGCATTGTGAATCGAATGCAGCAATCGTCACCGGGAGTTGTGTCACGCTTTTTTCACGGGCTTGGCCACGCCAGCCCGCGTATTGTTCCTTCAATTCGTTGGAGAAATGGGCATGGGCGTGACATCGGCTGCTAAGATAGATGCTGACCTCAGGGCGGAAGAGGCTCTGGACGAACTGGTCGCACTGGCGCGAATGATCGCCTATGCGCGACAGGTCGCTCAGGATGTCAAACTGCCCTTCGCGACGAATTGCCTCGATCTTGCTCTCGAGGCGGTGAAGCAGGAAGTCGGGGAGGGGCTGACCAGGGATCTGGCTGAATTGAGCTCCCCGGTCCCGCAAGTGAGCGTACAGAGGCATTAGTCTGGCTTTCGGAGCTCTCGAAGGGCTAGAGCCTTTCCTGGTCAAATTGAAGCATTCTGCCGGAGCAGGTTTTCGTCAGGGCAGAGGCGATTGGCGAAGGGCATACCTCATGGTACGTCCGAGCCGATCGCCTCTGATCCTGGCTAGAGATGCCCGGCCCACCGGCCGCACCGCTTCGCTATGGCGAAGCGATCAGTGCGTCCGGCGATTTTCAGTCTTGCAGATTTGCCTGGCAAATCTGCGGGAGGGTTGGCTGAAACGGGCCGGCTGCTCGACCGGCCGGCTTGGCCGTAGAGCTGGGCTACGACGCGCGCCGGCCGGTCGACCATCCGACTCCGTTTGAGCCAACAGAATGATTCAATCTAATCAGGAAAGGCTCTAGGTCGGCCGCCAACCCACCGCGACCGAAGTTGCGCAAATCGCAGGGGATTGACTCATCTCCGAGCAAGGCTACGGTCTTCTCTTCCGGGGGAGAGGGTGCCGCGTGAAATTCAGCTGCTTTGTGCGAGGCGGGAAAAACATGCCACGATCTCTTCCTGCGATCGCCGCTCTTCTCGCTCTGATCCCGGCCGCCGGCCATGCCAGCGAGGCGCGGGGAAAATCGACGCCTCCTGCTGCGAAGGGCTGTGTGGAAGTCAGTGGAACGGCCTTGAGCGGAATGACCGGAGGCCCAGCCTATTCGGCAGCCGAGCTCAAATGCGGCGCAAGGCTCTTGCTGGTGCTGCAGCGCCAGACCGGCAGGGATGGAAACCTTCCCGTCTGGAGCACGGTCGATCAGGTGACGATTGTCAAGCCCAGCCCCCGCCACGAACTTCTGCAACCGGTCTATTGCTCGTCGAGCCGGTTTCCTCAGGACTTCGTCTTCGCGCTCGGCAGGATGGTGGAGCAGCCGGATGGCTCCCATCGATCGGAGAACGTCGTCAAAGCCTGGAGGGTCGATATCAAGCGCGAAAGACTGCCCGCGATTCCCGTCGATGGTCTGCATTGCGCGCTGGACCCGGCCGATTGATGGGACGACAACACCGTTGGCGAAAAATCGCCCCTACTCTCCGCCCACATCCTTAGGCGCCCTGGAGGGGCTTCGGAGGGTTGAGGCCGGCCACTGGTGTCTCTGCGACAATGGATGAGTGCTGCCGGGATAGGAGCAGCGCAAGCGATCTGTTCGGAAATCGATTTGATTGTAGCTTGGGAGAAGGAGTGGGGCTTGGGCTGCCGCTTGTTCGGGCTGTATTCGATACCCGGGCACAATAGACACTCAAAACGTACGGTAAACGGTTTCGTTGACGTTGTCTCCGGGCGGGGAGACGGCGGCGAGTTTGGTCTCAGTGGTCGTCTGATGATCGGCCGGGCCGGCCGATCCCTGATCTCAATGGGTCAAATTGCGCTTCTGGGCCAGCAGTAAAATGTAATCGTCGGCAATGTCCGCGATGGCCATTGCGACTTCCGCCGGATCGCACCCCTCGACCTTCGTGTTTGCAATGAACTGATAAACCGCCTTCTCGATCTGCTTCCGGCAGATCATCACGCGTTCATCGTAACCAAATTCCGGAATCTGCGATGCTATATCACTCATCAGGTCGGCTCCTCACTACTTGCAGTGACCATGACACAAATTATAAGTTGAGCAAGCAAATGCTTTATGAACGGTTAATTCAATGACGCGGTGCGACCATTTCGACACAGATTTGGTCAGTCAAAAGCCATTTCGGTGTGTTGAATTGAGTGAAGTCTTTCGCGCAGGCGGATTGACCGTTCATGCCGGGAGTCGCTCGACGACAGTGGGTGCCTCTGAGCCTGCGGCTCTTTGGTCTCGGGCCGCCTGGCGGATTTGAAGTGACCGGTCGAAGGCATTGCCAATGCCGGTCTATCCGCAGCGGGATGACCTGCCATAATCCTTTGATTTGTCAAGATGTTAAACCTCCGTTCGCCTTCACGATCGTCATTCTCCGAAGTTGAATTGTGTTGCGCATTGTCGATGCCGGCTCATGCCGGGATTGTCGGATTTGGTCCTAGCTGCTCCTTCCCAAGTGTTGCCTGGCCGCGCCTTTGCCACGAAGGAAGGAGGGAAAGAATGTGAGGATGTCTTATGTTTTTTCGACAAGAATGTAAGGCGGCGCCGTTGAGCGGCATGTGCAATAACTTTGGATAATAAATAAGATAAAATTAAAATTTTATCAAAAGGTAAAAATATATATTTCAGATAATGGTTGTATTTAAGGGTTGATTTTGTGATGACTGAACTGTTTATGGTTAATATCGGCAAGATGTGCTTATTTCAATAATAAAGATGAGCTCGTCTATCACTTTATAATAATGACATTATCTCTATGGGGCGAATTTGCTATCCGGTAATTTCGTCGCCAAGCCGAAGCACTTGGCGTTGAGCGCGAGCCGGGTCATTGCTTGTGGATATACAGATTTTTGAGCAAGGCCATCGCAACAGGGAATATCGCTGTCGGCGCAGCGCTTCTTTATCCGATGCAGCGATCATAACGGCTGCCCCGCGGCAACCTGTTCCTCGAAAAGTTGAGGACCCGCCGGGGTGGTTGACGGGTCCTCTGGTAGGATTTCTTGCACAGTGCGTAGCTATGATTGCGCTTAAGCTTGATATTGTCACAGCTTATTATCGGAAGATTATAGTTTACCACAGCTTTGTCATTTTCGCGACGATAAATATTCTGCGCCGTGTTCGATTTGTACTGAATAATTAAGAAATAGTTGACAACGGAGCGGAGGTGCCGGCCTTCAGAACCGGAAATGCTCTATCTCTTCGAGGTCGCAGCGCAATCTCCGTCGCAACGGTCGATCTCCGACAAGCGCCGGAACAAGGCCTTCGTTCGGAAACGTGACCATCCGCCAACCAGGGGGATAACAGGGTCTATTTCCTCGAATTTTTTGAATTTCTTCTGCTTGTGCCGCCAGAGCGGCCGGGCTTTCGACAACGCCCTGTTTGCGGCTCTGGCGGCTTTTGAAAAGATCAGCTTGATGATGACGCTGGCAGCAAGCAATGGACTATGACGATAGACGTGCTTGAGCGAGGCTGCGGCGCTGTACCAATCTTTCAAAGCCGCAAATTTTGAGAATGCATAGAGGTGGGCCGAGGCGCGGGCGCAGCTGACGACGAAAGCGGGAAGCTGCGGATTGCGGGCGACGCATCGCTCATAGACGGCCAGAAGCGATCGCGCCATTCGGGATCTGTCGGCAGACATGGCCGCGGCATGAACGCGATAGCCCACCAGGCCGAGTGGCACCGCCTCGATCTTGAAATGCTCGGCCGTACGGAGTTCGAAATCGAAGTCTTCGCATCCTCCGATTCCCTGATTGGCATAGCTCGGATCGTAGCCGCCGATCTTGTCTATGACGGCACGGCGCACCATGAAGCCGCTGCCATTGCCGACGAAGCGGAAGACGAGATGGCGGATGAGAATGGACTCCCGGGCGCTGAGCGACGAGCCGGACCGCGTGCAATATCCCTCGGAATCGACCATACGGTGAAGGGCATAGACCGCACCCCAGGCCTCGGGCAGGGGATGGAGCGCCGACAGCATTCTTTCGACATATGTCGGATGCCAGAGGTCGTCCGCATCCAGGAAGGCGAGATAACCGGCCCTCGATGCTGCGATCCCGGTATTGCGCGCCGCGGCGACGCCGCGGTTTTCCGTCGACAGAAGCCGGATCCTCGGATCGGCGGCGGCGAAGCGGCGGCAGATGGAGGCCGTCTCGTCGGTCGAGCCGTCGTCGACGACAATGATCTCCAGCGCCTTGTGGGTCTGATCGATGACGGACTGAAGCGTCTCGGCGATATAGTCTCTGGCATTGTAGGCGGGGATCACGACTGCCACCAAAATTTCCGACGTGGTCGACATCTCCATCGCCGTCACCCGAGTTTGGATGCGAGTGTTGGCGGGCGTAGATCGATCTGGTTCTTCATCATCCTGGCGACCGCAGGGCGATGGCTGACGACGATCAGCGTTCGACCGGCATCCTCCTTGATTGCCGAAAACACCCGCATTTCGGTATTTTCGTCGAGCGCGCTCGTGGCTTCGTCCAGGAGCAGGATCTGCGGCCGGCCGGCCAGCGCGCGCGCCAGGCCGATGCGCTGGCGCTGTCCGCCTGAAAGCCGCACCGCCTCGTCGCCCAGCCATTCGTCGAAACCTTCCGGCAGATTTTCGATGAATTCCGTGGCGCAGACGACATCGGCGGCCCACCTGACGTCCTCATCGGAGATATCGCGACGGAAGCGGATGTTGTCGAAAACCGTGCCCTCCATCAGTTCGACATCCTGGCCCGAGACCGAGAGCAGGTGCAGCCAGCTCGCGCGGTCGACATCGGCGAGGTCCCTGCCGTCGATCGTGATCCGGCCTCGCGTCGGCCGGGTGAGATCGAGGATCATGTTCAGGATTGTCGTTTTGCCGGAGCCGCTTGGTCCGGTCAGAGCCGTCGTTTCGCCTGCCTTGATCGAAAAGTTGAGGTTTTGAACGGCCGGGGCATTCGCCTGCTCATAGGTGAAGGAGACGTCGTGGAAGACGATGGCTTCCGCCAGGCGGGGGACCGGCACGCCTTGCGCCGCCTGCTTGGCGTCGTCCTTTTCGGAAAGCAGCGCCAGGACGTTCTGCAGCGACGCTTCCATCTCGTAAAGGCGCAGGATCTGGGAGTCGAATCCCTTGATGTGCGGCTGGAGTCTGTAAAGAAGGATGGTGGCCGAAAGCGCTGCCTTGAAATCCACCGGCAGGAATTCCGAGGACAGGATGATCGTCAGGATGACCCCGAAGGTCAGGATTTCGCTCAACAGCGAGGTCGCCGCCCCCATCCAGTCCGAGTGGCGCCAGGTCCGGCCGACTTCGCTGGATAGTGTCGCGAAGAGCTGCTGGTGGCGCTGCTCGAGGCCGAAGCTTTTGACCGCCTTCAACGTCTGCAGCGTGGTCCAGCTCAGCTGCGTCAAGGCTTCGACGGCGGCCAGCGCCGAAGCGCCGAGACGCCGATAGGCGCCGGCAAAGAACCCCAAGGCGAAGTTATGGACGAAGCCGAAGACAAGCCCGAGCAAGGCGATCGGCCAGGCCATGACAAGCATGCCGATGCCGAAGATGACGATCGTGCCGAAATTGACTCCGAGACGCACCAGGCTCGCATGGGCCGAGGATACCGCATAGGCTTCGGTGGCGATCACATTGATCAGATCGCTGCGCTCATAGTGCTGAAAGCGCTGGAACGGGATGGTCAGGATCTTGGCGTAGAGACGGTCGCGCATGCGATCGCTGATCTTGTGGTTGATCGCGCTGGTGATCAGCGAGTTGATGAATCCGAGAAGAATGCGCAGCAGGATGGAGGCGATGAGGATACCGATCAGCACCGGTTTGGAAAGACTGAGGTCGACGCCGCCGAAAATCGCCGGAAGCCCGGCAACGGCGGAGCCGGAACCTGTGCCCTGCTGGCCGAGAATAAAGACCAGGCTCACCAGAAAAGTGATGCCGACCATCTCCGAAAATCCGGTGAGAATGCCGAGGATGATCATCACCGTCATCTTCAGCCGCAACGCCGGCACGAGCTGCAGAAGCTCGCGGTAGCGGGCCGCGATGACCATGTTGTAGGCGCCGGCCGGCCGGGAGGCGGATGTGCGAAATCTATTCATTGTCGGCCATCCGCGACGATGTCGGGCTGAGCACGCCGCCGAGCGGTATGAAACGATCGCTGAACAGCGTGCCCGCCTGCGGAACGGCCGCACCGGCAAAGCCGGTCTTCGATCGGGCCGAAGGCTTTCGCAGGAGCTGTTTTGCAATGCGCACGCCATGGCGTTTTGCCAGGCGAAAGCTCTGCCGCAGGCTATGGACGATCAACTGCGGGCCATATTGTCCCGCCATCATCGGCGCCAGCTTCCTGAGCTGGGCGTAATCGCGGTTTGCAAGGGCCTTGTTGAAATACCAGTGCGTCGTGTTGAATTTGGCGGTCTCGATATCACGCCGCAGATGCGGGTAGCGGTCGATCATCGGTGCCATCACCAGGGCGTGGGATTTCAGCATCCGATGCGCGTTGCTCGACATGTTTCCCCGGGTAAAGCGATAACCGGTGAGGAAATCGGGAACCAGCGCAAAGGGCAGGCTCTCGGCCAAGGCCAGATAGAGCTTTAGATCCTCGCAGCCCTCGGCGCCGCTGTCGCGCAGCCCGGCGTCGTAACCGCCGCAGCGCAGAACCTCGGCGCGCGGCATCAGCGGCGTGCTGCCATTGCCGATGAAGTTTTCCCGCAGCAGCGGTTCGAAGATGTTGCCTTCATGCAGGACCGGGCGTGAATGGCCGAAAATGACGCCGTTTTCGTCGATCGCCGCATACCAGTTGTAGGCGATGCCATGGCCGCCGGGAAATTTTCGCAGCGACTGCAGCTGGCGCTCGATCTTCTCGGGATGCCATATGTCGTCGGCATCGATAGGCGCCACATAGGCGCCCCGCGCCTCGCCGATGCCGTGGTTGCGGGCGCGGGCAACGCCGCCATTGGCCTGCCGGAGGATCCGGACACGCCGATCGATAAGGCTATAGTCGCCCGCAAGCGCGAAGGTGCCGTCCCGCGATCCGTCGTCGACCACAAGGATTTCGAGCTTGTCGTAGGATTGGTTCGAGACGCTTTGCAGCGTTTCGAGAAGCGTCTTTTCGGCGTTGTAGGCCGGGATGACGACGGTGATCAGAGGGGTCGCTGCGGTGGTGATGATTGTCATCCGATAAAGGCTCCGGGCAGGCCCATCAATGCGGGGAAGGCTTCAAGCGGCCGGTCGCCGCGGACTTCGAGGCGCGGCAGGCCGAAGACATTGTCGGAAAAGGCGGCTGTCGCGGCGCGTGTGGTGAAGCCGATCGTATAGCCGGCAAGGGAAAGAATGTCCGGCACCCTGAAGTCGGTGGCGCCGTAGGGCAGCGCGATCGAGACCACGGAGCCGCCGAGCCGGCTTTCCAGCGCATGGCGCGACCCCAGGGCTTCGGCGAGCAAGGCATCATTTTCCATCGCGCTCGCCGGTGTGTGAGAGGCGAGATGGGAGCCGAAGCTGATGCCTTTCTGCTGCAGTTCCAGAATATCCGGCCACGCCATCAGCGCCGCCGGCTCGCCATGGGCACAATCCCAGTCCGAGCGGCCGCCGACCTTGTCGGTGACGACGAAGACGTCGGCGCTGAAATCATTCTCGGCCAGGATCGGGAAGGCGTTGGCACGGAAATCCAGATAGGCGTCGTCGAAGGTCAGCATGACGGGCCGGCCCTGGATCGGCTTGCCGCTGCGCAAAAGATTGGCGAGGGTTGGCGCCGTGACGGCGTAATAGCCATGCCGGCGCAGGAATTGCATCTGCTTGCGGAACATCTCCGGCGGCGTGCGGAAGCGCCGCAGCGCGGCGGGGCCATCCTCGGCGATCCGGTGATACATCAGGATGGGGACCGAGGTCGTCACCTCGGTTGCCCATGCCGCCTCGCGCGCGACGCCCGCCGGTCCTGAGATGATGTGCTTTGCCACATCGACGTCCATCGGCGTTCCATGCGTCTCGACCCGCAGGACGGGATCGGCCACGGCCGCTTTGCGGAAGCGGTGGATGGCGTAAAGCGCGGTGTCGATCGTCTCTTCGAGGGCAAGCCCGGCCTGTTCGGCCAGAACCCGTCTGATCGTCCCGACCCCGAAAGGATGGCCCCAATCGAAACCGGTTCGGCCGGGCTCGTCCTGGCGCAGATGCGCATGGGCGGTGATCAGACAGCCCCCCGGCTTCAGCGCCGCCGCCATCTTGCTGCAGACGCCCGCAAGCGTCTCCTCGTCCTTCAGGTAATAAAGCACTTCCGAGCAGAGGATGAGATCCTGATCGGGGGGAAGCTCTTGTCTGACGAAGTCGAGAACCCGGAGCTCGACATTGGAGAAGTCGCGGCAGCGTTTGGCCGCCCGGTCGATCGCCCGCTGCGAAATATCGGTGGCCGTCACCCGGCGGACCTCTCGCGCCAGCTTCTCGGTGAAGATCCCCTCGGCGCAGGCAAGTTCCAGGACCGTTTCGGTCCCTTGCGGGATCAGGCTCAATGTCTGCGCATATTTGACCTGCTCGTAGACCGAGAGGTAATTCCACGGATCCGGGCGTTCGAAAATCTGCTCCCAATAGTCTTCTGCCGACTGAGCTTGGGGAGCCCGCTTTTCCTTCTGTGGCGCCGCGGCGGCTGCACGTCGTGCCGGCGGCCGGCCGCCTTCGAGATCGCGCAGGATGTCGGACAGGCGGGCGTCATTATCCTGCCTGTCGCCTGGCGCCCGGGCAAGGACGGCATTGTGGCCGGTCCGCGCCAGAAGCCTGTCGAGCCGTCCGCGCCGCCGTCCGCTGCGGAGGATGAGGCCGCCGAAGGTGCGGTAGCCGCGCAGTGCCTCCCTTGTCCAGGCAGCCGCATAGGCGAGGGTGGGCTGCCGCTCGAGATGTTCTCCCGCCTGCATCTCCTGCAGGATCAGCCGGATCTGCGCCCGGATCGACAGATCACCCCAGAGCGGCCCGACGAAGGTGCCGACATGCTCGTCGCCGGAAAAGCCGTGCATGATCAGCGTATCGGCCTGCTCGGCCCGGGCGATCCTGGAAAGGGTGCCGAGCTCGACGCTCACCACCTGGATCGTGCCGAGGGTGAAGGATCGCCGAAGGTTGCCGGCGGAGAGCTGCCAGGCGGCGGCTTCGAGGATCTTGCGGCCGGTGCCGGGCAGGGAATGCCGCTGGATCAGCTGGACGAGCAGACGGAAAGTCGGCCACCATTGTTCCGGCGCATCGATGAGATCGTCGGCCCGGTCGGGCAGGAGGCCGGTCTGCAGGCCATGCAGGATCACGCCGGCGAAGAAGCTCTCATAGCCTGCGGCATCCGGCATGTCCGGCAGCAGGGCGGCGAGGGTCGCTATATCCAGGCTCGGATCGTGTTTGGCCGCGATGACCCAGACGAGCATGCGCAGCCGACTGACGGCGGGCGTGATCCAGCCGGTCTCCGGACCCTCGGCCGGCAAGCCGTGCTGCCGGCGCAGCGCCTCGGCCTTCGTCGTCACGCAAATGGCGTCACGCACCAATTTCGTCGGATCACCGGAAAGCGAGCCCGGCTTCATGCGATAGAAGGCCAGGCAGGCGTCGACACGGCGAAATTCTGCGCCTGCAAAGGCCATGCGCAGCCAGAGATCCCACTCCTCGCAGGTCTGCAGGCTCTCATCCATGCCGACGACCCGCTCGAAAAGGCTTTTGGGAAAGACCACTGTATGAATGGCGAGCGCACAGAAGGACGAGAATTCGCGCCTGGCGGCATCGCCGGCGAGCAGGGGCGCCTGTTCCACCGGCATCGGCCGGCCGTCCGGGGCGACCCGGCGGTAGGAGCAATAGGCAATGGCGGGCGGCGAGCTATCTTCGGCCATCGGCAGCATGGTTTCGATGAAGGTCGGGTCCAGCCAGTCGTCGGCATCGAGCATGCAAAGCAGGGGGGCGGCGGCGAGCCGGGCGGCATGGTTTCTGGCCGCCGCAGCGCCGGCATTGGCCTGGCGGGCGGTGACGATGCGGCTGTCGGCTGCGGCAATCGCCTCAAGCAGCTCCCAGGTGCGATCGCTCGAACCGTCGTCGACCACCACCGCCTGCCAGTTCGATTTCGTCTGCCGCTGCAGGCTGGCAAGCGCTTCGGCAAGCGTGTCCTCGGCGTTATAAGCAGGAATGAGGAAGGAAATGTCCGGCGCCACAGCTGTCACCATGCGCGCATCTTCCAGCGGCGCAGAACGTAGAGCGCGCCGTTGACGCTGCCGAGCATCTCTTGCTTCAGGAAGAAATCGTGCGAGGTGGCGCCCTTGCGCAGGCGTTTGCGCAGCCTGCCGGCAAAATATTTCGGGAAAGAGATGAGGATGCGCCGGAGGTTGCCGCCGTTGCCGGTGTTCTGATACTGCACCAGCAGGGCGGCGATATGGCCGCTCATATATTGCTGGATCTGCCTGGCGAGCCCCTGCATATCCTTGCGATGAAAGTGCCAGGAAACCGCGGTCGGCTCGTAGCGGCAGACATGGCCGTGATGCAGCAGCCGGTTCCAATATTCGGAGTCGCCCGAGCAGCCGGCCGCGCCCATATCGAGGCGGACGTCGAACAGGCCGATCTCGTCGAACACCTTGCGGCGGAAGGCCTGGCTTGCGCCGGCGCCGATCGTCCAGACCGGCGCGCCGTAGCGCTTGTGGCTGTCGTAGAAATCCCGGCCGAAATCCTGCCTGATGTAACCGCGGCCGAAACCCCAGTGCTTTTCGAAGATGAACTGCGCCGGCGTTGCGAGTTCTCCGGGCAGGATCAGCCCGGTGACGCAGCCGATCTCCGGCCGGTCGAACGCCTTCATCAGGTTCTCCAGCCATTGCTGGTGGAGAACGACGTCGTCATCGGTAAAGGCGACGAATTCGGTTTTCGCCGCGCCGATGGCGGCATTGCGGGCAAAATCCAGCCCGACCCGGTCTTCGCGGACATAGGTGGCGCCCGCGTCTTCGACGACGCGGCGGGTTGCATCGCCTGAAGACGCATTGTCGACCACGATGATCTCGGCCGGCTTCAGCGACTGTTCGGGGATCGAGGCCAGGCACCGGCGCAGCTCTTCCGGCCGGTCCTTGGTGCAGATCAGAATGCTGACGTCGCGATTTTGCAGCGCTGTCTGCGCCACCTGGCGCGCATGCGCGAGCGTCTCCGGCCGCACGACACGTCCGGCAAGCTCGGCCGCGGCCTCGGCCCCATCGACATAGGCCTGTCCGACGGGCAGGCCGTCGGCGAGAAAAATCACGAGCCCGGGCGATATCGGCGCCGCGCCGGCATCCGGCTGATGCGAGGCGAGATCGAGATAGTGAATCGGTACGGGAAAATTGACAGTCGCCAGATCGGACGGAATGATTTCCTGCATCGTTACTCTCTCAACGCACAACGAGCACAGGCAGGCACAAAGCCGGGCCCGGAATGCGGGAAGGGCCTTGAAACCCGCGCGGCTATTACGCCGCGCCCACCTTTATCTTTTCTCTGAACCAGTCGAGCGTCATCGCCACGCCCTGTTCGTAGCTGACCTTGCACGACCACTCGGGCATGACGGCGTAGGCTCTCGTCAGGTCCGGCCGCCTGTTGGTGGGATCCTGCGGCGGCGATGGCTCGAAGACGATCGGCACGCCGCCGACCAGCTTGGAAACATATTTCGCGACTTCGAGAACGGTGATCTCGCGGTCGTTGCCGATATTCAGAGGCCCCTTGTAGTCGGTCTCGTTGATCCAGAAATAGCGCGCGAAACCGTCGACGATGTCATCGACATAGCCCCAGCTGCGCGACTGCTTGCCGTCGCCGAACACGGTGATCGGGCGGCCCGCAAGCGCCTGGGTGACGAAGTTGGAGACGGCGCGGCCGTCGTCGGGCCGGGTGCGGGGACCATAAATATTGAAGGGGCGGATGACTTTGACGTTCAGCCCCTTGGTGCGCTGCATCTCGAACAACAGCGCTTCGGTGCATCTCTTGCTCTCGTCATAGGACGAGCGCGGCCCGGTACAGTCGACCTGGCCCTTGTAGGATTCCGGCTGCGGCGACACCAGCGGGTCTCCGTAGATTTCCGAGGAGGAGGTGTAACCGAAACGCCCGCCCTTCTTCAACAGGTCGAGAAGCCGGAAGGCGCCGAGCAGGTTGGCCGAGATCGTCCTCTTCGGTTCCTTCATGTACCAGGGCGGTGATGCCGGCGAGGCGAGATGGTAGATCTCGTCGAATTTTTCCGATGTCTGCAGGGTCTCGACGTCCGATTTCACGAAGTGAAAACGCGGATCCCTGATGTGCGAAATATTCTCGAAAAGTCCTGTCCAGAGATTATCAACAACGACGAGCTTCTGAACGTCATTCCTAAGCAAAAGCCGATCGCATAGATGCGAACCGATGAACCCTGCTCCGCCAGATATCAATACGCTTTTCACTGGATTGCGCCCTCTTGACTTGAAGGAAGGTGATTATTCATTAGCATCACCTGTAAGAACTGGCAATTACCTCGAAGAATTCTGAAAAATACTCGCCTATTAATCTTAATTGTTAATCCGCATTACCCTGAGTAGTATTAATCCTATTCGGGGACAGGGCGGCGACCCAGGGTTTGTACGTGCTGCCGCGCCCCTCGATTTTCGCAGTGTATTTCGCAAGATTGTGGCCCTGTTGCGTCGCAGCATGTTCGTCACCGGCAAATTCTCTATCACACGGACGAAGGCGCGCATCGGGCTAAAGTCCGACTCTTAATCGGACAGCGCATCGGTTCGGACGCAGGATCCGGCAGTCAGCCTCTCCCGCGTCCGTGACGATGTTTTCGATCAATCGGCCGCAAGCGCCGTCAATACCCGGTAGGCCGCGGCAACCCGATCCTCGTTGGGGTAGTTTTTGTTGGCCAGGATGACGATGCCGACGCGCTCGGTGGGAATGAAGGCGACATAGGCGCCGAAGCCGTTGGTCGAGCCGGTCTTGTTGATCCAGACATCGTGACGCGGCTTCATCGGCGGCTGCAGCGCAGCGACCGGGATGGTCTTCAGCATCGCCGCCGAATTGCCCTCGAGCAGACTCTGCAGGGTGACGGGATAGGCATATTGCTCCCAGATCAGGTCCTGGATCATCGCCCCGACGCCGAAATATCCGGTGTGGGTCTTGTCGATCGCCTGCTGCAGTTTTCCGTCGAGCTTCGCCAGGCCCATATTTGCGCCGACGAAGCGGATCATGTCGCCGGCGGTGGATCTGACGCCATAGGCCTCGGCGGAAAGCAGACCCGGCGTCAGCCGTGCCGGCTCGCCGCTGCGCTTATAGCCCTGGGCGTAATCGCCCTGCCGCGACTTCGGCACGTTGATGAAAGTGCTGCTCAATCCGAGCCCGGGAAACAGCCTGCCTTCCATCAATTCCGCGAAATCGCCGCGCATGGCTTTCGCCGTGATGAAGCCGAGCATGCCGATGCTCGGATTGGCATAGCTGCGTTGGGTTCCGGCGGCGTAGGAGGGGTGCCAGGCCGCAAGATATTCCATCAGCTGGCCTTCGCTTTTGATCTCGTCGGGCACCTGCAGCGGAAAACCGCCGGCCGTATGGGTGGCGAGATCGATCAGCGCGACATCGCCGAACGGCCGTCCCTTCATCGCGGGAAGATGTTTGGCCACCGGGTCGGACAAAGAGAGGTCTCCTGTCGCTTCGGCGTAGGAGGCGAGCGTCGCGGTGAAGGTTTTGCTGATCGAGCCCAGTTCGAAGAGTGTGGCCGGCGCCACCGGTCTGCCGGTCTCCTTCGATTCGACGCCATAGGTGAAGATGTGATCCCGGCCGTCGACGGTGATGCCGACGGCCACCCCCGGAATGGCGTATTTTTCCATGATCGGCTTGATCGCCGCATCCGCGATCGCTCTCACTTCAGCCTCGTCGGCGGCAGAGGCGCTTGCGCAAGCGCATGCCGTGAGCAACACGGCCGATAAAAATTTTATGCCAAGGTTTTTCACAATCATCCTCCAAATCGCCAGGGCGGTCGCCATAAGCGCAAAATGCGCCCGAGGAGGCGTTTAGCGGCCCTGTTTTCTAAGGACAAACGATGATATCTCGCAACAGCTGCAAGAAATTCTAGGGCTTAGATGGTTCGCCAATTCCTCCCCCTGAACGGCCTCAGAGCCTTCGAAGCCTCGGCACGGCATCTGAGCTTTACCCGCGCCGCAATCGAGCTCTGCGTCACCCAGGCAGCCGTCAGCCAGCAGGTCAAGGGGCTGGAAAAGCGGCTGGGGGTCGCACTGTTCCAGCGTCTGCCCCGCGGCCTGAAAATCACCGCGGAAGGCGAGGCGCTGCTGCCGACGGTGTCCGCCTCCTTCGACCAGATGGCGACGACGCTCGACCGGATCGAAGCCGGGCAGGTGCGCGAATTGCTGTTCCTCGGCGTTGTCGGCACTTTCGCCGTCGGCTGGCTCCTGCCGCGCCTTGCGGATTTCCAGCGCCGGCATCCCTTCATCGACGTCCGGGTTTCCACCAACAACAACCGCGTCGATCCCGCCGCCGAGGGGCTCGACTTTGCCATCCGCTTCGGCAGCGGCTCATGGCACGGGACGGAGGCGCAGCGCCTGTCCGAAGCGCCGCTCTCGGCGCTTTGCATTCCCAAACTGGCGGAGGATCTGCGGTCGCCGGCTGATCTCGCCGGCGTAACGCTGCTGCGCAGCTACCGCACGGATGAATGGAGCACCTGGTTTGCGGCCGCCGGCGTTCCGCCGGCCGACCAAGTAAATGCCGGCATCGTCTTCGATTCCTCCGTCGCCATGATGGAGGCCGCCCTCCAGGGGCTCGGCGTGGCGCTGGCGCCGCCCTCGATGTTCTCCAGGCACCTCTCGTCAGGCGCGATCGTCCAGCCCTTCGCCACCACCATATCGCTCGGCAGCTACTGGCTGACGCGCCTGCAGTCACGGCCGGTCACCCCGGCCATGCACGCCTTTTCCGATTGGCTCTTTGCGCAAGCGTGATGTCGGGAGCGTCCGCTCGGGCGGACGCTCCCAGCCGCATCACTTCTGAATGCAGGTATCCACCGTATCCTTGGTGCACTCGTCAAGCCCGGTGAAGACAGGATCGTCGACCTTCTTTCCCGCGATCAGGTCCATCATCACGGTCGGTGCCTTGTAGCCCATTTCGAACGGCCGCTGGCCGACCAGGGCGGTCACCAGCCCTTCCTTGGCGATCGCCACTTCGTCGCCGATCGTGTCGGCGGCGCCGATGACGAACTCGTTCTTGGCGATCTTGTCGGCCATCGGCTTGAACAGGTCGCGATAGGGCTGCGGGGCGCCGAACAGCGGCCAGCCGCCCATGATGCCGAAGGCGTCGAGATCGGGATTGGCGGCGAGGATGTCGGTCATCGCCTGCACGCCCTTGGCGCCGTCGTCATTGGTAAAGACCGGGCAGCCGGCCACCTCCGTCCAGCCGCCTTCACCCTTCAGCGCCGCAAGCCCCTTCTGGCCGCTCAGCGTATCGCGCATGCCCTGGGCGCGGCGCAGGATGTTGTCGGCGCCGGGATTGCCTTCGATGGTGCAGATCTTGCCGCCGTCCGGCTTGGCCTTCTTGATATATTCGCCGATCTTGGCGCCCATCAGATAGTTGTCGGTGCCGAGATAGGTCTTGCGCAGAGCGGAATCCTCGGCCGCCAGATCGGCATCGAGCGTCATGACGGGAACGCTCGGATTGGCCGTCTTCAGCGTCTGGGCGATCAGCTTGGCGTTCGACGGCGAAATCGCGATGGCGGCCGTATCGGCCTTACCCAGCATATCCTGGACGATCTGCGCTTCGCCGGCCTCGTCGGAGGTCGATGCCGGGCCGGTATAGAAGCATTCATATTCGGCCGAGGCGTTTTCCTTGTTCCACTTCTGGCAACCCTGGTTGATCGCCTCGAAGAACGGGTTGTCGAGGCCCTTGACGACGATGACCAGCTGCTTCTTGGCGGCCAGGGCCTGTCCGGCCGTCAGCGCCAACACGGCCGCAGCTGCAAGCAATAATGCCTTCCTCATAGCTTCCTCCCTTTGAAAGGCGGACATGATTGCCCGCCGCTTGATCAGCCGGGATACCAGACGATGCGAGGCTCCTCCCTTGACCGCTGGTATTCCCAGGCCGAATTGATAAGCTTTTCGAGATCGTAGACCGGGCGCCAGTCCAGCAGGTATTTCGCCTTGCTGTTGTCCATCCAGTTGGAATGAAACTGGCTTGCGATGTCGACGCAGCCGAGCCCGCGCGTGCGGGCGAGGTAAGCGGCGACTTCCCCATAATCGACGGGACGATCCATCGCGATATTGAAGAGTTCTCCCTTGGCGCGCGGATTGTCGATCGCCGCCAGGATCGCTGAAACGAGATCGTCGACATGCACGAAATTGCGCTTCAGCGGTCGCCCGTCGGCATCGCGCAGCAGCGGCACCGTGCCCTCGCGGGCGTAGCGCTCGGCCTCGGGCGGCGGAACAAGCGTCTTCCAGTTCGGCCCGCCGAAGACATCGTCGCCGAAGGACAGCGAATATTTGAAATCGTCCTTCTCCATGATCCAGGGTGCGCGCAAGCAGCAGGTATTGATGCCGTATTGGATGGCGAACTGCTCGAGCATCACCTCTTCCAGCACCTTGGAGAGCGCGTAGCAGCCGGGATAGGCGCGATGCGGCGCCTTTTCGGTCACCGGCCCGTCATGGCGGTAGAAGAAATGGCCGATGCCGGCATCGCCGCCGCTCAGGATGAACTGCTCAGCCGTCGAGCTGGTGCGGAAGGCTTCGAGCAGCCAGAACAGCCCCTTGACCGTCACATCCATGACGTCGGCGGAGGTTTCCTTGCAGGTGGCGAGGTGCAGCACATGGGTGACGCCCTGCATCGCCGCCGCCGCGACAGCGCGATCGGCGATCGAACCCCTGACCACACTCAAACGGTCGGTCTCATCGAGCGCGCGATTGTGACAAAGCGCGCGGATCTGTGCATTGGAAAATCTCGGCTCGTCAAGCAGCCCAGTTATGAAGCGCCGCCCGACCTTGCCCGTAGCCCCGGTGACAAGGATCAGCATGCTCTCTCTCCCAGCAACAGCTAATATCCGCCCGTTTCCGGCGTCAATCTGTATTTATCGTACAAAATAGATTTTTGTGATGAGGGGCCGTTTTAGCGGACATTTGATTGACGATTCCTGGTGCTTTTGCATTAATGAACATAATCGCTTTTCCGGGAGGAGATCGGTCGAGCGAGATCGCAGGCGTCTCACTGGCAGCCGGGTATCGGCAGCCGGCGGCGAAGGCAGGCCTGCAGCTTGCGGGGAGGGTGGTCGGCTGGCAGCGGTTCTCGAACTCACCAATATCTCAAAGCATTTCGGCGCCATCCAGGCGGTCAACGACGTGTCGTTTACGCTCGAAGCCGGCCAGGTCGTCGGCCTGATGGGCGATAACGGCGCGGGCAAGAGCACGCTGGTCAAGATGATCGCCGGCAATTTCCGCCCGAGCGAAGGCACGATGCGCCTCGAGGGCAAGGAGATCGTCATGCACCGCCCGGTCGAGGCGCGCCAGCACGGCATCGAGATCGTCCATCAGGATCTGGCGCTCTGCAACAATCTGACGGCGGCCGCCAATGTCTTCCTCGGCCGCGAGCTCCGGCGCGGCATCGGCCCCCTGAAGGTCCTCGATTACAAGACGATGTACCGCCGCGCCGGCGAGATCTTCAAGGAGCTGAAATCGGAAACCCGCCCGCGCGATCTCGTCAAGCAGATGTCGGGCGGCCAGCGGCAGGCGGTGGCGATCGCCCGCACCATGCTGTCGGAGGCGAAGATCGTGCTGATGGACGAGCCGACCGCGGCCATTTCGGTGCGCCAGGTGGCCGAGGTCCTCAACCTGATCCGTGAGCTGCGCGACCGCGGCATTGCGGTCGTCCTGATCAGCCACCGCATGCCCGACGTTTTTACCGTCGCCGACCGGGTCATCGTCATGCGCCGCGGCCGGAAGGTCGCCGACAAAACGATCGCCGCAAGTTCGCCGGAGGAAGTGACGGGTCTGATAACCGGCGCCATCGAGCAGGTCTGATCGGCAGAGCTCGGTTAACGCGACAGAAAAGAAGGTCAACGATGGCAGTTACCCTCGACCAGACGATTGCACAGAAACAGCGAAGCCGGCTGTCGGAGTTCGTCGGCAGCCAGACCTTCTGGGTGCTCATCGCCGTCATTCTCGCCTGCCTCTTCCTCTCCGTCGCCACCGATTCCTTCGCCACGGCGAAGAACCTCTACAACATCACCCGCAACGTCACCTTCGTCGCCATCATCGCGCTCGGCATGACGCTCGTCATCATCACCGGCGGCATCGATCTGTCGGTCGGCTCGGTGCTCTGCCTCTGCAGCATGGTGCTGGCGGTCACCATGCATGCCGGCTACGGCATCGAGATCGGTATCGCGGCGGCCATCGGCACGGCGCTCGTGGTCGGCGCCTTCAACGGCGTGATGATCGCCTATCTCGATTTTCCGCCTTTCGTCGTTACCCTCGGCATGCTGTCGGTGGCGCGCAGCCTCGCGATGGTCGCCTCCAACAACACCGTCGTCTTCCAGTTCGGCCCCGATCACGACAAGCTGTTGGCGCTCGGCGGCGGCGCCTGGTTTCTCGGCATCGCCAATCCTGTTCTCTACATGGTCATCCTGGCGCTCTTGACCGGCTTCGTGCTGCGCTGGACGCGCTTCGGCCGCTATATCTTCGCGATCGGCGGCAATGAACATGCCGCCACGCTGACCGGCGTTCCCGTACGCAGCATCAAGGTCGCCGTCTATATGATCTCGGCGCTCTCGGCCGGCATTGCCGGCATCGTCCAGACCGGCTGGCTCGGCGCCGTCACCACCAATATCGGCGCCGGCATGGAACTCCAGGTCATTGCCGCCGCCGTCATCGGCGGCGCCAATCTGGCCGGCGGCATCGGCACCGCCTTCGGCGCACTGGTCGGGGCGGCGCTGATCGAGGTGATCCGCAACAGCCTCGGCCTGCTTGGCATCAACGCCTTCTGGCAGGGGACATTTATCGGCGGCGCGATCGTGCTGGCGGTGCTGTTTGATCGGATCCGGAATTTGAGGCAGAGCGAGTAGGCTTGCGCGAAACGGCAGCGGCGCTCGGCTTCTGTCAAGCGAGCCATGAGGTTGCCACGACCGTCGCTGACGGACCAGATGAACCGCGGTTGCGCATTTTTCCTTGTCGTTTCATAGTGCGGCGATGAAATCGGCAGAGCTATTTTACAGTCGTGAATTTCCGGAAACACCAATGAGCTGGTGGGCCGGAGCGCGACTAAACGGATGGATACCGGAAACGACACGTAGTGGGCAGATTAAGCGCCCGCGACGTATCGTGCATTCTTTTGCGTCCCAACGAAAGCTATGGTGTCTGCTGGCGGTTCATTTTGATGGCGTCGATTTGATCTTTGCCACTCCGTTGGAACTGGATCAGTTCCTTGCCGTCATGTCCCAAAATCCGCTGCCTTCGGGTTGGGCGCTCGTTCCCGGCAACTTGCTGGGCCGTCCCAACAAACATTGGCTGTCGCGGCTGCCAAAGAAAGCCAAAAGCTGGAAATTTCGGCAGTCGATTTGCAAATTTCTACTTCAGGCTGGCACCGTGGGGGAATTCAGGGAGTTTTATGCACGAGAGCCCTTGAAGCTGCAGTTTGATGGCGTGATCAACAACTATTATGATGCCTGGAAGCGACCGGGCGCTTGAAAGCATGGGCCATGTTTAAGGTAGCGTGCGTCTGAGCTTTTTGCGCGGCCCCGGCCGCAGGATCGCACTTCAATTCAAACCTCCCGCTTGTTATAATGACCAAAGGCGCGGCTGCCCCCATAGATGCAAGACGTGCCGCAGACTGGCCAACCGGGCTGCCAAGTCAAGGCCGGCGAAAATGGAACAAGAGCTACTCACGCATCGACTGGCCAGCCATAGTGATCTGGCCGACCTCAAATTGTTGATGGATGCGGCAATCTCAGAGAACCAGAAACCCTTTCTGACGCCCGAACAGATTTCGTCGAGCCGAGCCTTCATGGGACTCGATAGCCAGTTGATCGAGGACGGCACCTATTTTGTTGTCGAGATCGGCGGCGTCTTGGCGGGCTGTGGCGGGTGGAGCCGACGAGCAACGCTGTATGGCGGAGATCGCACTCCCGGCCGCGATGCTGCTCTGCTCGATCCTGCTCACGACGCGGCGCGCATAAGGGCGATGTACACGCACCCGAACTTTACTCGGCGCGGCGTGGGGCGGCGGATCATGGCTCTCTGCGAGGAGGCGGCGCGCAATGAAGGCTTTCGTAATATCGAATTGATGGCCACCCTATCAGGTGAACCGCTCTATCTTGTTTGCGGTTATCAAGCCATCGAGCGAGTGGAAGACAGCCGCGGCGGTGCAAATGTGCCTCTCATAAGAATGAGAAAGCCGCTCGAGGCATAGGATTGCCCCAACTCCCAAGCCTTGCCGGGTCGATGAACTCTCAGCCTGGTATTGTGCTGCGCCTACGCTCCCGGCGGGCGATACCGGATCGACTTCGCCTTTTCCAAGGCTCGGATCGTGTCCTCGACGTCGAGGAGGACAGTGGTCTCAATCGATCTGAGCGCGCCTCCCGCGCCGATCGCAAGCGTGACAGCCGCCATCGACACATTGTCGGGCGCCTCCCACAAATTCCACCCGTCATGCTCGCCGAAAGCGTACCAGAACCCGTGCAGCTTTCCGCCCACGGATTCAATGTAGCTCCGTGCCGCCTCCCGGCGATCCTCGGGCTTTTCGATCATGCGCGCCCAGGTCTCGGGCGTGTAGCTGAAACGCGTGAGATACATGGCCATGGTTTGCCTCCTCCGCCAGAGCGATACAGTAAACGCTCAAGCCGAGAGGAATGCCAGTCACTCGATGGGCGTATTGGGCTCTCCTTGCAAGCCGCCACAATATGCGCTCGCTTCGATATCACTTCGGTGATTGGCAGCATGGTTGTGCGCGCCGCGCCTGAGACATCGTCCAGTGAGCGCGGCCGCCTGCCGACTATTGATAATATCGAAGCAGCCGGATTGCTGCCTCGCTTGTCCAATCGGCGCTCCCGGTGATGTAGCCGGCGATCGTCGCGTCGGGCCGCACCAGATAGGTTGTCGGCATGCCGAGGGCCGATGACAGGTTCCCGTGTATGGGGGCGGGCCCCGCAACCTCTCCCAACGGATCCAGAAACGTCGGCAGATCGTCGACACCGAGTTCGCGCATAAACTGAGCTACGATTTCGCGGTCAAGTTTGTCGGTGCTGATAGTCAGGATCCTCACGGTCTTTCCGGATCGGCGGTGCAACGCGGCGAGGCTGCGCAAATCCTCGCGGCAATTTGCACACCACGTCGCCCATATGCTTATCAGCGTGACCGCATCTGAGCGGGGTTCCAGAACCCCTACCGCGCCATCGGCCTTCCTAAGACGAACGGGGCTGAGCTTGCGGGCTGGCTCGATCATGGTGAACTGACTGCGGGCGGTCTCGAAGACGGGAGGCGCGTCGAACGTCCGTGACAATGCTGACGGCGCATGTCCGATCGCCGTCAGCAGACCCATGCCCAACCGCAACATCGATCGTCGCGTCACAGTGTCAGGCATGGATATAACACCATCCAGCTTCCTGCAGTTCTATCAGGCGGACAACTCCGTACGGCACGACGGTCGTACCCTCGACGAGTTGCAGTTCATGCCCCTCCCGCTGCTCGGCGATGCTCTTGGAGGAGCCGCAGATGGTCAGAGATATTTCGGGTACGGCCTGCCGCAACATCGTCAAAGCATCCAGCAGGGGAGACTTGTCCTGCCGGAATAGCGCGATGCCCGAGGCGTTCGCCAGGATCTCTATGGCAAAAGGCTCGTTCTTCTCGGAGTAGGACCGTGACACGTTCAGAGAACCGCTGATCGCGTGGCGCATCACGGCTTCGTCTGCACTGTCGACCTGGAACACAACGCGATGTCGATGAACCTCTGAGGCGCCTGATGATGTGGATGCGGCTGCGGCGGTGACAATCACGCCCGCGCCCCCGGACACCAGACGACGCCTTGTTATGGATCGCAATCCGGAGGGCATCAGGATCGCTTCCCCAGGGAGGTGAGGCGCGTGAACTGATCGCGGTGCAATACGGTGATGGTCGCGGTCACAATAAGAAGCAGGACCGCTCCGCCAGGATTATTGTGCAGGACAAAGAGATGCGCCACTGTCGCGCAGACCATTGTCAGGGAAAGCAGCAGCGCACCGAAGGCCGTCAGCCCGGGCGCGAGCAGCCCCACGCATCCGATGAGTTCCACCGTCGCGGTGACATAGCGGAAGCCTTGGCCCAGGCCAATCTGCTCGAACATGTCGATACTCATTTGGGCGCCGGATAGCTTCGCAGCGGCGGCGGCGGCGAATGCTGCCGCGGCAGCGATCCGTAGCGTCCAGGACAGGCCTGATCGGGTTTTGGAAGGTTTCGGTATCATCCGAGATGCGACTTGGGCCGGCATTGGCTTCTCCTTTGAAAGATGTGCCAAATTAAATCCTTCCGAATTATCGGAAAAGCCTATATTTTAAGATAGAAACAATCGGAAATTCTAATGATAGACAATCTGTCGCTCGACCAGATCCGCACCTTCATCGCCGCGGCGGATGCCGGCAGCTTTTCTGCCGCGGCGAAGGAATTAGGCCGCTCACAATCGGTCGTGAGCCAGACGTTGGCAAACCTCGAAGGGCAGTTGGGTATCGTTCTGTTCGACCGCTCAACGCGCAAGCCCAAATTGACGCTTCAGGGGAACGTCCTGCTGTCGGACGCTCGGTTGATTGCGGAGAAGATTGACTCCCTGAAGGCGCGGGCGAGGGATCTTTCCGAAGGGCTTGAGGCGGAACTATCCGTCGTGGTCGACGTGATGTTTCCTCAGTCGCTTCTGACAGACGCTATCGCCTGCTTTAGCCGAGAATTTCCAAGCGTATCCCTGCGGCTCGGCGTCGAAGCCCTGGGAGCGGTCGTCGCTCCGATACTCGCTGGAACGTCCGCGATGGGGATCGTCGGAACGTTTCCGGCGCTTCCCGCAGGGCTGGCAGCCGAGCGGCTGCTCGGCGTACCCATGCAGATCTACGTCGCGCCCAGCCACCCGCTGGCGTCGAGGCAAAGCCTTATTCCCAAGACTCTGCTTCAAGCACATCTCCAGCTGGTGTTGACCGATCGTTCCGAACTTTCGAGCGGACGGGAGTTCGGTGTCGTCGCGGCCAAGACATGGAGGCTCGCCGATCTGGGTGCCAAACACGCCTTCATCCGGGAGGGGCTCGGCTGGGGAAGCCTTCCTCGGCATCTGGCTCAGGACGATGTGGAGCGCGGACGGCTCGTTGCGCTCGAGATCGAAGATTATCCGATAACGCCATTCGTAATGCCGATGTTCGCAGCCTACCGCATGAGCGCCCCTCCCGGTCCGGCCGGGCAATGGCTCATCCGACGGCTGAAGGAAACCGAAGCCGGATGAATGAACGCCCACGGCGTAAGGCAAAAATCGGAGACGTGCGATTGTCGAAGAAGCGATGCCCACGGTGGTCGCTTGCAATGGATCACCTTCAAGAACCGATCCCAACCCAGATCGACTGGCCGATGCCACATTCGGCGAAACCAGCATCCAATTCCAAACCAAATATTGAAGATCAACCTGAGATAGCTATGTTGCGTCGTATAGTCACAACAATTTAAGGCCTATCGAATGTTGCGCAGTGTCATTTCACTCCTCTCAATGCTTGTGCTCTCCATTCCGGTCATTCCCGCCGAACACGCGCTGGCCCAAGACAATCCAAACGTCCAGCTGATTGCGCCCGGCGATCCGGCCATGGCCAAGGCCCATGAGAAATCGATAGGGGAGTTGGACGGCTTTCTCGAGAAACTCCGCAACCCACCGGCGGGAACCGAAAATTACAGCCTCAAGCTTGGTTTCAAGGACAAGGACAAGAGCGTGGTCCTGACCACGGACCAGATGGCGCCGGATGTGGAATTCATGTGGGTCTACCAGATCGAGGCGTCAGGTGACCATTTCACCGCTCTTCTGGGCGATAGGCCGGAATACATCCACAACATCAAGCAAGGGGACCGCGTCGCGTTCGAGAAGTCTGATATTTTCGACTGGCTCTATGTCGAGAATGGGAAAATCAAGGGCAACTATACTGCCTGCCCGCTGCTGTTGGCCGGTCCGAAAGAACAGTTGGACCAATATCGCGAAATCTACGGCATTGTCTGCGACTGACCGCACGCCGGCTGGACGAGGCAAAAGAAAGCCCCGCCGAAACGGGGCAATCAGGGGAAAGGACGGGATCGCGCAGGAAGGAAGAGCGGACGGACCCAAAATGGGGCCACCTTTGCGATCCCACGGCTATAACGATGAGCGATCCGCCAGGTTCCGGTACGCTATCAGACGAAGCGAGGGGCATCGACGGCCACGACCTCACCCGAACAAAACTGGCCGCCCGCCGCCATCTTCTCGAAGCCATCTGCCTGCCGGCTGGCGAGGTGACATTCGAACGTTTTTTGTCGCGGGCGCAGCGCATTAACCTGACGAATGCGGTCAACCCTCCGGGGGCGATGTAAACCGGCCGGCATCGAACGGGCCTCTGCCTGCGACCGGGGTAACATCCTCAGCTGACGTCGTAACACTCGCCTCACGATGAACCGTGCGGGGCGAGACACGAGGCGTGCTCAATCCCATCGCTTCGCCGGGAGAATGCAGCGCCCATTTCATCAGCGCCGCGTCGGACGTCGATCCGAGGAAATTCGCTTCTTCCCACGACGCGGTCATGGGCAGAGAGGCGATCATAGCAGCGCCCGGCCTGGCGGTCTCCGCTGCAGCAAGGCGGGGATGGAAGCGGGCGTGGGCCGGCAATGCCGTGGCCGGTCTCCCCGGAAGTGCGGCAATCGGGCCGATCGAGGCGGTCTTGAGTTCGTGGTCCGCGCCCGCGTCATGCGCAAGCGCAGGCGGGCGCATCGCCGGTATCGGAATCGGCAAGGATGAAACATCCGGAGCGGCGTCTTCGTCATCCCGCTCGCCCGCGCCGGTCTGCAGCGCGAGCGCATTCAACGCCCGGCTTTTCGGCGTCGGCAGAAGCGCCGTTACGAGCTTGCCGTTGGTGGCGTCGCCGCCCGGCGGGGTCGATGCTCCCGCGTCTTCGTCGTCGCCAGCGGTGCTGGCGATCTCTATCGAGGTGGAACTGACGCGCTTCCGGTAGTTCGCAACCGCCTGATTATATCCCGGCAGCGGCCGGCCATCGGCCGGAAGATGCATCGTCTTCCCATTCGGGAAGATCCGGGCAAGTTCCTGCCGCGACATGCGGGGCCAGGCCCTGACATTGCCGACATCGAGATGGACGAAGGGCGATCCCGAGGTCGGATAATATCCGACACCGCCGACCTGCATCTGCATGGCAATCGCGCGCAAGGTCGTAAGCTTCACGCCGGGAACATAGAAGTCCATCGCCTTGCCCAGCATGTGCTGGCTCTTCTTGGCGACACCAGTGCTGCGCGAACGGTTGCGGAGCATGTTGTTGGTGGTAGGGGAGCGATAGGCCGAAACGACGTGGATATAGTCCTTGCCGCCGCTGCGCTTGTACACCTCCCAGACCAGGTCGAGCAGCCGCGGATCCATCCGGGTCGGCTCGTTCCTTCGCCAGTCGCGCAGAAACCGATTGATCTGGGCAAGGCCTTTGGGATCGAACTTTCCATCCCGCTTATAGGTGATCGTCGCCTTCTCGCCCGTATGGGTAAAGAACAGCTTCAGGGCGCGATCCTCAGCCGAGGCCAATGATGCGGAACCGACAAGCGCGGGGAGCGCAAACAGAGCCGGCAGAATGGTCTGCGCTGCGATGCGTTTTGCACGCGACAGGAGCGTGGCAATTCCGCCTGACAATCCTTGCAATGAATACTTCAACGCCAACAACCCGTCCTAAACCAAACACGCGACGACGGGCGGGAACTCCGCATCCATCACGCTCAGTAAGCCAGCTTATGGTCAACAAATTGCTAATGAGCGGATGCGAAGGTCGGTGAGTTGCGATGCGGGTGGTCTGCGGCGTAAATCCCGACTCGATGATGTGCGTGGCAACTATGCGCCAGTTGCGGTTATGACAGTCATGGCAGGTGGCTGCTATCCTGCCGTCGAAAGTAAGGGCTCTATCCATTAAGCTACACCGTCGCTTTAGGACCGAACAATCCTGTTGTATTTTGCTTCGACACCGGATTGTTGACCAACTTTGAGCCAATTTTCGAAAAGTAGATCGACCCTTGCGGCTGCGGATTTTTTGACCAAGTTCGACAGCCAAAGCCAACGTCTCAGTTTCATGCTGCTCGGACTCTTCACGCCATTCTTCTAGCGTTATACGGCTCATTTGACTTGCCCACGCGATAAAGGGGCCGTGCTAAGCGTGTTGCGGCCGAGCGCTACATGAGCCATAATTAGTGCCCGAACGGAATGACGCAGACGGCTTCGTTTGCTGCGGGGCTGTTCGCGGCCCGGGAAGGGCAAATCAGGGAATTCGCCATGCACAATGTCTCTCGGCGAAATGCAATTCACCTCGTACTGGCGATCGCAGCCGCCCTGTTTGCGACCTCGATGCCCTCTTTTGCCACGGAAGCGGTTCCGCTGGCGATCAAGGGTTATGACCCGGTCGCCTATTTCACCATCGGAAGCCCCACGCGCGGGCTGCCGGAGATCGAGTACGAATGGGACGAGCACCGCTACCTCTTCGCGAGCGCCGAGCATCGCGAGCTTTTCAAGGCCGATCCTGTTCGCTACGCGCCGCAGTTCGGAAATTTTTGTGCGATGGCGCTGGCCATGGGCGAGCTCGACGAAGCCAACCCGGAGAACTGGCTGATCAGCGACGGCAGGCTATATATTTTCGGCAAGCCGGCCCCGATGGGACCCGCGCTCTTCCGGGAGGATCTTGCTGCGAACATCGCGAAGGCCAACCAGCACCGCGCGCTACTTCAAGGACATTAGCGGTTCATTCTCTCGGCCGGTGGCAGGTCAGCTGTGACGGGGTAGAGGCGGGCCTTGCGGAATCCGTCGCGCAGATGTTCGAGATCGCCAGAGTTTAGAAACTTGGTTCCGAACTCCTGCGGGTCGAAGGTTGGGTCGATGCGGCGTATCATCGTCACGACACGCGCAGCGTCCTCCGCTCGGTTGTGTTGTGCATAGGCGGCCGCCAGTAGAATACGGCTGAAGTTCGCGCCTGCGGTTGTTCGAAGATTAAGTTCCGCCTGTTCGATCGCCGCGTCGTAACGCCGTTTCAGATAGTAGGCCAGGCTCAGCGCAAAGCGATCGATCGCATTGAGATCGGGGTCGATACGCTGCGCCTGCTCCAAGGCCTCGATCGCCCCATCCGTCCGTCCCAGCCACAACAGGATGGTGCCGCGCCCGGCAAGGCCGTGGGCATCGTTCGGATTGATCGTAATGGCGCGCTCGAGCTCCGCCTCTGCCTGGTTGTATCTCTGATGAAAGAGGTGGATGTGGCCGAGAATGATACGCGCGCGCACTTCGGAATCATCAAGTCTCAGCGCCTTGATTGCCAGTTCCTCGGCACGGCTCAGGAAGGCGGTTGGCGATTCCGCCCAGCCCATCGAGCTTGCGATGTGATAGGTTTCGGCAAGTGCCGCATAGGCGGCAGCGTAGTTCGGGTCAAGCTCGATGGCGCGTCTGAGCATGGCGCGCGCCTCCACATTGTTTGCGTGCGTCGGGCGCTGCAATGCCGGCCTGGCGCGCAGCACGTAATCATAGGCTGCGAGATTTTCGGTTGGCTTTGCGAACACCCGATTTTGTTCGATCTGCGTCAAGCGAATCGCGAGGACTCTGACAATGTGAGTGACAATGTTGTCCTGCAGCGCAAACACGTCCGCCAGCGCCTCGTCGAAGCGCGCAGACCAAAGCACTCGTCCCTGCCTTGTGTCGACGAGTTGCGCGATGACCCGCACACGGTCGCCAGTCTGGCGGACGCTGCCTTCGACCAGATAGCTGACGGCGAGACCGCGGCCGATCTCCTCCGGGCTTGCGGGCGTTCCCTTGTAGGGGAGGACAGCGTTCCACGACATCACGGTCAGCGCGGAGAACCGACCGAGTGCGTTGATGATATCCTGCGTCAATCCATCCGCGAAATGCTCACGAGCCGACTCGTCGCTGTTGTTCAGGAACGGGAGAATGGCGATCGCGGGTTTCGTGCCGACTTCAGCACTTTTTGTGAATTGATCGCCAGAGCGCAGAATGCTGAGAAATTTCCACTCAGGGCCAAGACCGGTCCACAGCGCGCCTACAATAAGCAAACTCATCAGAGCTAGAGCGGCGAACAATCCCCGGCGCCAGCCGGCGAGCGCCGGAGCGGCCGTGGCGTCGAGCCGCACACGAAAGGTGCGCACCGGCCGAGCGATGTTCTTGAGTTTCTGTTCGCCGATATCCTCAAAGGCAATGTCGAGCTTGCCTTGCGCGTCTTCCTGCACGCGGCCCGAGACGCAGATGCCGCCGGGCTCCGCGAGCCCCTCCAAGCGAGCCGCCACGTTGACGCCATCCCCGAAAATGTCGTCACCCTCGATGATGATGTCGCCGACATTGATGCCGACGCGGAACTCGATCCGTTGTCCTGCCGGCACCGCGACATTGCGTTCCGCCATGCCGCGCTGGATCTCGACGGCGCAGCGAACGGCCTCGACCACACTCGCGAACTCGACCAGCATCCCATCGCCGGTGGTCTTGACAATCCGCCCGCGGTGTTCGTTGATCTTTCGGTCGACCAGAGCACGCCGATGCGCCTTCAGTTGGGCGAGCGTACCTTCCTCGTCGTTGCCCATCAGCCGGCTGTAGCCGGAGATGTCGGCCGCTAGAATGGCCGTAAGTCGCCGCTCTACATGCTCGGTTGACAATCCAACTCTCCCCCGTGCGCTTCGGCCACCTGTTTCCGATAGCTCTGGGCTAAGCCCCAAGGTGCCCCCAATCGAAGGCGAGCGTCTCGCCCACCGCTGGGGCGGTGGACCGCGAACGCTATGACCTGCTCGGCCACACCCTCACCGATCTTTTGGCCCGCAACCACATCGGAGCGAAAATGGACGCCGGCCCACATGCGCGCGTCGGCCGCCTGCTTGGCCGTCACGCTCCATCAGCGCGGAGTAGCCCACCACATCGGCAGCAAGAACGGCAGCAAGCTTGCGATTCCCGACGGCGTTCTTTAAGACCACTTATGCCCGAGGAATGCACCGTAGCAGAAGTCGGAGGCATTGTATTGCCGCAAGGCCCTTTGCTGTGCATGCACCGGAAGGTCTGGAATGGGTCAAAACCGGACGTCGCGCTACACGATTTTGGAATGTACATCCCGATTGGCGCGCCGGAGAGGATGAAAGTTGGCACCTTAGCGCCAATAGGACCCGCATTTGACGTTCAATGTAAAAGGTTGGCACTCAGTGCATCGCTCGTACAACACCGAGCCGATGCTGTTTCACACTGTCCGCGGTCGACCATTCCCGGTTGACCGTAGCTCAACCAGGCGTCGCTGATGCCACTGGCAGCCTCGAAAAATGACCGCGGCGAATAAGACTATAAAGTACTTCCGAAATAGCGATCGACCGAAATTTGCCTCTTCGACCGAGATGCGGCGCATAACAGCCATTCGGCTTAGAATATCACAACGCTGCCGTGCTCTAACTTGATCCTTTTATTGAACAGCGCCTCGCTGTATAATTAGACTTTGCTAAAATGAACATAGAAGGGCAGCGGGGCAACGTATGGGAGGCTCACATGCTTAGCGGTTTTGGCAAGGCCTGCGCGGTAATCCTTTTTTCAGGGAACTGTGCTTTCGCCCAATCGGATTTGATAGAACCAGAGGCTGGAACGTGGAAGACGTGGGTAATCACGTCTGGCGAGGACTTCCGAGTCCCACCGCCGCCCGACGCCTCCGCCGCAGCAGCCGAACTGGCACAGATGCGGGATCTCTTGGCGCAAAAGGATCCGGCTGCCGCCGACAAAATCACCTTTTGGGACGCCGGCTCGCCTGGGTACCGATGGATCGATCTGGTCAACAATCGCCTTCTCGAAAACCAGCAGATTCCAAATGCGCACCGCGTCTACACCTATTTGACGATGGCGATGTACGACGCCACTATCGCTGCGTGGGACGCGAAGTACTTCTACAATCGGCCGCGCCCGAGCGAGGCGGATGCGACACTGCCGACTGCGCTGCCTACGCCCCGCAGTCCCTCCTATCCATCTGAACACGCAGCAGCCGCCGGAGCCGCCGCGACCGTTCTTTCTTATTTCTTTCCCGAAGAGACATCGTCGTTCAAGGCAATGGCAGAAGAAGCGGCACAGTCGCGTGTGCTTGCCGGTGTGCAGTTCCCAAGCGATTCTTCCGCCGGTCTGGAGTTGGGGCGGAGGGTCGCAGAGCAGGTGATTGCGCGGGCAAAGGCCGATGGCTCCGATGCAGCGTGGACCGGCACTGTTCCGACCGGGCCGTGCATGTGGGTCGGGAGCAAACCCGCCAATGTAACCATGCCAAACTGGAAGCCGATCGTGCTGGCAGCAGCCGATGAATTCAGGCCGCCGGCGCCACCCGACTGCCAGTCCCCAGCTGTAAAGGCCGAGACGGATGCAATCCGACAGTTTGAACGAAAATTCCCTAATAACTATAAAGCGTTCTACTGGCAAAGCCCATCCGGCCTGTTCACCGACTGGTATGACTATGCCAGCAAGTGGATGTTCGAGGACAAGACGGATACGAACCCGCCGCGCGCCGCGCGGGCTTACGCGATGCTCGCAACGGTCTATTACGACGCCTACATTGCAAGCAACGACGGGAAGTACGCCTATTGGTATCTGCGGCCCAACATGCTTGACGCGAGCATCACTCCCCTGTTCGCGGTGCCAGCCCATCCCAGTTATCCGTCGAACCACTCCACGCTTTCAACTGCCCGATGCGAGGTCCTGGCGTACCTGTTTCCCGGCCATGCGGAGTTCGTCCGCGCGGTTGGCAAAGAGGCGGGCGATTCCCGCGTCTGGGCTGGTATCCACTATGAAATGGACAACCAGGCGGGTGCCGCACTTGGCAAAGCGGTGGCGGCGAAATTCATCGAGCGGGCAAAAACGGACGGGGCGGACTAGCGGAGGAAGCAGGCAGGATACGATCTCGACCGTTTGCAAATAGTACCTCTCGCAGTTGGTCGAGCATTTCTTTTGCACCGACGAGATCGCGAGTATCGAGACCCCGCGGCGCATCAGCATAAACAGGTGTGAGCGAGCCGCGAGCCGCTCGGTCGTTCCCATGGTCGTGAATTTGCCGCGCGGCGCCGCGCGGCTCGCGAACACACCGAAAGTCCGGAAATTGGCGCAAAGCTGCCTACCGCAACGCTGCCCGCGGCCTCTGCAATAGCAATGTCCGCTTTTGGCGAATGGACGGGGCTGCAGGAATGACTGCCATGCGGCGCAAAGCCGCTATCGCTGCGGTGCCCAGTTTTGTTCTGGAGTGGTGGTGAGGCCCGTCGCCTGACTTCGAACGACAGGCGAGCGGTCCTTAGCAGGCAGACATGTTCGGGTACTTTCCGGACGATCGCGGCGAGCAGGCCTAGTCGGTCCGAAAGATCCGCCAACTCAACTGTATAATCCGGACTATCTAGTCATATTACTTAAGAGCTAATTGATTGATTGTTGCATGTATTTTAGTATTCAAAATCCGAAAAATATAGTCCGTCTCCTGTTCCAAGCTGCGGTCGCAAAGCGGTTCGCTATGGGGAGCGGCTCTCCAATGGGAGATTGCGAGGCATAGCTAGCCGTGGGAGCGGTAGCCTGCCTCCTCTGATCAGAATCGAGACATCCCTTTTAGCGTCCGCCGGAGACGGCATCGAGGATTTGCAGCGGTTGGCGACCTACGCCAGAGAGGGAGCCAGCACAGCCGAAAAGGCACCCTCTGGCGTTCCTGAGTCAATGACTCTCATCAAGGAGTATGACCATGTCCAGACTTATACTTCCGGTTCTCACCGCGCTAGCGCTTCTATTCGCTGGGCTTGTGCCGACGTTAGCAGCTAGCAGCAACTCACGGGACGAAACCACAACCATGGGTGAAAGCGGTAAGCCGCCGCCGAACGACAACGCTGGAAGCAGCGGTGGCACCAAGGATACCTCAACGAATAAGGGCAATCCCGACAACACCAACTGCAACGACTGCGGTTCGAGTGGGCCGGGCAACAAATGAGATATCTAGACAACACTAGGTCGGCTGCGTTCTAAGATATAGGCAAAGTCAGCCGTGTCCAGCCAACCAGTGCCACGTCTGCCTCAAGATTCGTAGTGTCGCGCCGGCGGAGGAAGGCGCGACGCTGCAGGCTTGTTACAGCGCCTTGCCGCCTCGGGCCCCCAGTTCGGCCAGGGCTGCCAACGGCTTCATCGTCGATGGCGCACGCATCCGGCGATCCGACGAAACTGCCCCTTCAGGCGATCAAAGGTGGGCTAGGCGTCGACACGGCGGTGTACCACGGTCTTCGCGGGCAAGACACGATTGAGCCGCCGATGTCGCTGATGAGTTCCGGAGGCGCAAGCGGAATGAACGTCGATGAGACGATTGAGGATTGACTCCGTCAACTCGGTCTCTGCCAGTATGCTGAGGCCTTCGTCAAGAATGACGTTGATCTTCGAGCGCTCCCTCATATCGCGGAATCCGACCCCCAGGAGCTCGGTGTCTCGCTTGGCCACCGGAAGATTATTCTAGCTGCTATCAATTGACTTGCGCAGTCACGCCTGGCCGAACAGCCTCCTGCTTCAGCCGCTTCCGAAACCACGCCCGAAGCTGCGTCTCAGCGTGCTCTTCCGCGATCTGGTCGGGATCAACAGCGCTGTCAGCGCAGCTCGATCCTGAAAGCTTGGTGGCACATATGCCAAGCCATTTCGCTATCATGGCAAGCGTGAGAAGAAGTGGCGCACCCGACAGGATTCGAACCTGTGACCTTTGGAATCGGAATCCAACACTCTATCCAGCTGAGCTACGGGTGCATGCCTGAGGCGGTTTGAATCGCCTGCCGATGGGTGGTTCTTAGCCTAGCTTGCGGCCGGCTTCAATCGCGAAATTCCCAGAAATACCGATGCTTGCGGTTTTGCAGGGTGTTTTTATTCGTCAGCTGTGGGGGCTGACATAAAAACTCCGCCGGCCTTGCGGGCGGCGGAGCGGTTGTTGGGCGATGAGCTTAAAGCGCTCAGATCTGCATGGCGCCGGGGCCGGGGATGGCTTTCGGCGGCACCTTGCCGAGGATGATCATGCCCAGCACCTCGTCCTTGGTCACATCCTCGGTGCGGGCGTGGCCCACCACCTGGCCGTTCTTCATCACCGAGACGCGGTCGGCGAGGTCGAAGACGTCGTGGATGTCGTGGCTGATGAGGAAGATGCCAATACCTTCCTTCTTCAGCTGCTTGATCAGCTCGCCCACCTGCGCCGTCTCCTGGGGGCCGAGCGCTGCCGTCGGCTCGTCCATGATCAGGATGCGGGCGTTGAAGAGGATCGCGCGGGCGATCGCCACCGATTGCCGCTGGCCGCCCGAAAGCGCCTTCACCGGCTCCTTGAAGCGCTTGAAGTTGGGGTTGAGCCGCCCCATCACTTCGCGCGCCGAGGCCTCCATCGCCACGTCGTCGAGCGTGCCCCAGCGGGTCTTCAGCTCGCGGCCGAGATAGAGGTTGGCGGCGGCGTCGACATTGTCGGCCACGGCAAGCGTCTGGTAGATCGTCTCGATCCCGTATTTCTTGGCATCGCGCGGATTGCGGATGTCGGCCGGCTCGCCGTTGATCAGGATCTCGCCCGAGTCGCGCTTGTAGGCGCCGGAGAGGATCTTGATCAGCGTTGATTTGCCGGCGCCGTTATGGCCGAGAAGGGCGACCACTTCGCCGGGGTAGAGATCGACCGAGGCATTGTCCACGGCGTGGATGCCGCCGAAGGAGATCGAGATGTTTTTCAGTTCCACGAGGGGAGTGCGTTGATCAGCCATGTCTGGGGCTCCTCTCACTTGGCACGGGCGCGATAGACGGTGTCGAGCCAGACCGCCACGACAAGGACGGTGCCGACGACGACGCTCTGCAGCGGGGTGTCGACATGCGCGAGCACCATGCCCGATTGCAGCGACTGCATGACCAGCGCGCCGAGCATGGCGCCGGCGATCGTGCCGGTGCCGCCCGCCAGCGACGTTCCGCCGATCACGGCGGCGGCGATGGTGTAGAGCTCGTCGAGCGTGCCCTGCGAGTTCGTCGCCGCATTGAGGCGGGCGGTGGAAATCGCCGCTGCAATGGCCGCGAGGACGCCCATCAGCGCGAAGATGCGCACCGTCACCCAGCGGGTCTTGATGCCGGCGAGCTCGGCCGCCTCGGGGTTGCCGCCGATCGCGAAGACATAGCGGCCGAAGCGCAGGCGGGTGGCGATGAAGGTCATGATGATGCCGACGATGATGGCGATCAGCACCGGCACGGCGATGCCGTAGGGAATATCCAGGCCGGTTTCCGGCCAGGGGATATTGTTGGTCTCGGCATATTTCTTGGCGATGTTGATCGGCCAGTAATAGCTGTTGGCGATCGAGACGGCGCCGAGGATCAGCACGCAGCTCAAGGTGGCGAGGAAATATTCCGCCCAGATCGGCCGGCGCGGAAAGCCGAAGCGGCGGCGCTGACGGCGTGAGCCGATGATGCTGGCGATGACGAAGAGGCAGGCGGCGATGCCGACGATCCAGCTCCAGGTGGCGCCGATCGAGCCCTCCGCGCCGCCGCCCATGATGCGGAAAGTCTGGTCCATGGGGGCAACCGTCTGGCCGCTGGTGACGAGCCAGGTCGCGCCGCGCCAGACCAGCAGGCCACCGAGGGTGACGATGAAGGAGGGAACGTTCAGGAAGGCGATGATCATGCCCTGGAAGGTGCCGATCAGGCCGCCGGCGATCAGGCCGACGATCAGGGTGATCACCCAGGTGAAGGGGCTGTCGAAGCCGATATACTCAGGCAGGATCTTCGCCTGGGTCACGCCCATGATCATGCCGCAGAGGCCGAGCACGGAGCCGACCGAAAGGTCGATGTTGCGGGTGACGATGATCAGCACCATGCCCGTCGTCATGATCGCGATGTCGGTCGTCTGGACCGAGAGGTTCCAGAGATTGCGCGGCGTCAGGAACAGGCCACCGGTGATGATGTGGAAACCGATCCAGATGATGACGAGTGCGCCGATCATGCCGAGCAGGCGTGTGTCGATTTCGGTGGCGCGGAAGAAGCGGGTCACCGGATTGGCTTCCGCCGTTCGCGGCCCGCTTGATGTGGTGGATTTTACCATTTCGGCCATGGGTTTGCCGTTCCCCCATTGTGTTTGGACGGGTGCGCCGGCGTGCCCGAAACGGTCGGCGGCGTCATCGTCCGTTCTTCAACTGACCATCGTGATGCTTCCGGAAACCGTGGCGTGGCGTCGCGACACCCTTCCGGCAGGGAATGCAAGTCCGCGATGGCGCGGCGGGGCGGAGGAACTGCATCCTTGGAGTTCGCATCCGCATCCGGCGCCGCAACGGTCTTTCCGCTGCGGCGCCGGCAGTTCAATCTCGAGCTTTCTTACTTGCAGGCGGCGACCGTGTCGGACTTCACGCCCTGGCAGGCTTCAGCCTTGGAGATCCAGCCGGCGTCGATGACGACGTTCAGATTGTCCTTGGTGATGGCGAGCGGCTTCAGGAAAACCGACTGCATTTCCACGCCCTTCGGCCCGCCCTTGAAGGCCTGTGCGCCGTCGATCTTGCTCATGTCCTTGCCGCCGGCGAGGTCGAGAGCGATTTCGGCTGCGCGCTTGCCGAGTTCGCGGCTGTCCTTCCAGACGGAAACCGTCTGCGTGCCGAGAGCGATGCGGTTCAGCGCCGCCTTGTCACCGTCCTGGCCGGAAACCGGAACGGAGCCGGCGAGGCCCTGGGCGTCGAGCGCTGCGATCGCGCCGCCGGCCGTGCCGTCGTTGGAGGCGACGACGGCGTCAACCTTGTTGTTGTTGGCGGTCAGGAACTGCTCCATGTTGCGCTGGGCGTTCTCCGGCAGCCAGCCGTCCGTATAGGCCTCGCCGACATTCTTGATCTTGCCGGCATCGATCGCTGCCTTCAGCACTTCCTGCTGGCCCGAGAACAGGAAGTCGGCATTCGGGTCGGAGGACGAGCCCTTGATGAAGACATAGTTGCCTTCCGGCTTCGCCTTGAAGACGCCTTCGGCCTGCAGGCGGCCGACTTCCTTGTTGTCGAAGGTGATGTAGAAGGCGGCCGGGTTTTCGATCAGGCGGTCGTAGCCGACAACCGGAATGCCTTCGGCGGCGGCCTTTTCGATCGCCGGGCCGATGGCGTCGGAATCCTGGGCGAGAATGATCAGCGCGTTGGCGCCCTGCGAAATCAGCGATTCGACGTCGGTCAGCTGCTTGGCGGCAGAAGACTGCGCGTCAGCGGAAATATACTTGGCGCCCTTGGCTTCGAGAGCCTTCTTGATCGCGGCTTCGTCCGTCTTCCAGCGCTCTTCCTGGAAATTCGACCAGGAAACGCCGACGACGAGATCGGCAGCCATGGCGGCGGTGTGCACGGAAACGAGAATGGCAGCGCCCGCCATCAATTTCAAAATAGACTTCATAATGTCCTCCCGAGTGAGTTGCGACCGGCCCAGCCCATGCTTCCTCCGGCCACCGCGATACACCTGTCGAGGAAAGTTCGGATTATTTTCTCGACAGTCGAGAAATTTGATGTCAGAGATTTTTTCAACTGTCAACACTGCACTACCGGCTTAATTCGCTTGCGCAACGGCGGTCGGACATGCAGTGGAAACCACGGGTGGAGCAAGCAGGAGGAGAGGGCGGCATTCATGCTGACCAAGTCGAGCACGGAGCTGGTCCGGCAGAGAAACAGCGTGCTCGTGCTGTCCGTGCTGCGCCGTCACGGCGCGCTCGCCCATACCGAAATTTCCGATTTCACCGGGCTGTCCTCGGCCACCATCTCGGCGATCACAGCCGATCTGGAACGCGCCCAGATCATCGAAAAATCCGAGCAGCAGGCGGCAAGCGGCCGCGGCCGGCCGCGCGTGCTGCTCCGGCAGCGGCGCGATTGCGGCTATCTCATCGTCGTCATCATCTCCTCGGATGCGGTGCAATATTCGCTGGTGGATTATGCCGGCAAGCTGATCGACCGCTTCAGCGAAGAGCGCTCGCATGATCCCTCAGGGGCTGGCCGCTTCGTGGAGGGCGTGCGCGCCGGCCTTTTGCGCATCCTCGATCGCTCCCGGATTACCCAGGAAAAAGTGCTGCTGATCTCGATCAGCAGCAAGGGCCTGGTCGATTCCACCGAGCCGGTGCTCGTCTGGTCGCCGATCTTCGGCAGCGACCAGATCGATTTCGAATCGGCGCTGCGGCCGGATTGGCAGGCCAAGGTCATCCTCGATAACGAGACGCTGCTGGTCGCCGCCGCACTCGGCGCGCGCGAGGAGATCGTCAAGGGCGCCGATTTCCGCTCGCTCGCCGCCCTTTCCCTCGGCCACAGCATCGGCCTCGGCATCGTCCGGCGGGGAGGGCAGACCGGGCAGGAGGTCTCGGCGCCGAATTTCGGCCACATGCTGCATATGGCGGGTGGCGGCCTCTGTCGCTGCGGCACCCGCGGCTGTATCGAAGCCTATGCCGGATTCTACGCCATCCTGCGCAGCGCCTTTGAAGTGCCGCTCGATACGATCCCCGCCAAATTCGTGCCCGTCGCCGAACTCGACAAGATCGCCGCCAAGGCCCGCCAGGGCCACCGCACCTCCGCCTTCGCCTTCCGCCAGGCGGGGCTTGCCCTCGGTAACGGCCTGTCGCGCATGCTCAGCCTCACCGAACGCATGCCCATCGCCATCACCGGCCCCGGCACGCGCTATTACGACCTGCTGCGCCAGGGCATCGAAGAGGGCCTCGGCCAGTCGCATATCGTGCGCATGGAAGGCATGCCGGAAATCCGCATCGTCCCCGAAGAACCCATCCTGGTCTTCGAAGGCCACCTCAACCGGGCGCTGTCGGTGATCGACCAGGATATTGTAGTCTCAGGCGTGCAGGGCGGGGAGTAGTGGTTCCCCCTTCGCCCCAGCGGGGAGAAGGTGCCCGAAGGGCGGATGAGGGGGCCACAACCGCCGACAGAGATTTCTTTAAGTCTCTGTCATAATACTGTTTTAGGCCTTGGAGCAGCTGGTAGCTTGGACCGGCCAGCCTTGTGTCCGCGGCCCCCTCATCCGACCCTTCGGGCCACCTTCTCCCCGCAGGGGCGAAGGGGACAGGCACCGTCTCACTCACCCTTTTCCCGGTGAGGAGGGGCCTTTTTGAGCTTAGCCCAATCAAACGCAAAACGGCCGGGCGTGTGCCCGGCCATCTCATGCATGACTGGCGGTCGGGAGAGGGCCGTCAGCCAACCTTGATCAGTTTGCCTTCCTTGACCGACTGCACCGCGGCGTCGGCAAGCGCCAGCGCTGCGAGACCGTCGGCGCCGGAGGGCGAGATCTTCGTGCCCTTTTCGATTGCGGCGATGAAGGCGGCGATTTCGTTGGCGTAGGCTTCGGTGTAGCGGGTCATGAAGAAGTCATGCAGCGGCGGGCGGGTGTAGCCGTCGCCGTTGGCGACTTCGATCGAGACCGGGCGCTGGTTTTCGGCCGCGGCCATGCCCTTGGCGCCGTGCACTTCGATGCGCTGGTCGTAGCCATAGGTGGCGCGGCGGGAGTTGGAGATGACGGCCTGCTTGCCGGAGGCGGTCTGCAGGATCACCGAGACGCTGTCATAGTCGCCGGCTTCGCCGATCGCCTTGTCGACCAACACGGCGGCGGTCGCCAGCACCGAGACCGGCTCTTCGCCGAGCAGGAAGCGGGCCATGTCGAAATCGTGGATCGTCATGTCGCGGAAGATGCCGCCCGAGCGCTTGATATAGTCGACCGGCGGGGCGCCGGGATCGCGCGAGGTGATCGTGACCATCTCGACATCGCCGATCTTGCCGTCGTCGATCACCTTGCGCACCGCCATGAAATGCGGATCGAAGCGGCGGTTGAAGCCGACCATCAGCTTGGCGCCGGTTTCTTCCACCACCTTGATGCAGGCCTTGACGCGGGCGACATCGAGGTCGATCGGCTTTTCGCAGAAGATCGCCTTGCCGGCGCGTGCGAAGCGCTCGATCAGGTCGGCATGGGTGTCCGTCGGCGTGCAGATGACGACGGCGTCAATATCTTTGGCGGCCTCGATCGCCTCGATGGTGCGGACCTCGCAGCCATAGGCCGAGGCGATGGCTTCGGCCGCTTGCGGAAAGGCGTCCGCGACCGCGACCAGAGTCGCATTGGCGTCGCCGCTGACGGCCTTGGCGTGAACCTTGCCGATGCGGCCGGCGCCGAGAAGACCAAATCTCACTGTCATAGGAACCTCCCTTGAATTCGGAACAAATAAACCGAATTACCCAAAATCTGGAATTTTCATTCCATCTTCTCTGCGTCGCGTCAAGCCCGCGGCTCTTTCACATTTGCAAGATTCAAACTAAAGACAAGCGCGACACCTGACCACAATGGGTGCGACACATGCCGGGGGCATGTGTGACATATTGGACTGTGGGGCACAGATGCAACTGATCGATCCGAACCATCCGGCATACCGGCGCCTCTGGGTGCGGATTGCCATCGTGGCCGTCTGCTTCGGCTGGGCTGCGGTCGAGATCATCGGCGGGGATCCCTTCTGGGCCGTCATCTCGGCCGGGGCGGGCGCCTATGCGTATTATATGCTGTTCTGGAGCTTCAATCCGCAGCCCGAGGTCGCGGAGCCCGCAGCCGTGCCTGACGCTGACGACGACGAAAAGGCCGCGGCGCCAGCTGCGGACAAGCCGTCGAAGGACGGGCAGGCGGAATAATCAGCGCAATCGCCTGAGCGCCTCGTCGATCAGGAGATTGGCCAGCATCATCCGCTTCGTCGCATTGTCGCGGAAGGGCAGGGCGACGCCGTCGGGATGATTGGCGCGTGCGAAGGCGCGGCGCTTCTCTCCGAGCGTCAGCGGCGTATCGACCGCCGAGATCGCCAGTTCGGCGGCAACCTCTTGCGGGGCCGTGCGGGTAAGGTGATCCGGCATCACAGGCGCGGGTGGAAGCAGAGGCCCCGGTTTTTCCACGGGCCCGGCTGCGGCTTCGTGTTCCAGATTGTCGAAATAGGCTTCGCCGATCCGCTGTGAGGCGGCCGAGACACCCTCCATGACATCGAAGGCGAAGCCGGTGCCGAGGCCCGCCACACGGTGGGCGGCCGACGCTTCGGCGTCGTCTTCCACCGTATCGTCCTGCGCCTTCAGCCGCTCGAGCACTGATTGAAATACCGACTGTCCGAACAGCATCCCGCTTCCTTGAAGAGCATTCCGGCGTCTGCGATCGGCCGACGTGCTCTATTTTTTCACGCAATTTCCGGACGCAAAAAACCGCTGCGCATTTGCCGAAATTGCTCCGGCGCACATTAAGACCGGCGAAGATGGCGCCGGGCTTGCGGACCTATCCCGCCTGCTTCAAGCTTTCCTCGAGGATTATGTCGTAGAGCAGTCGTGCGCTCGGTGGCAGCGCCCGTTCGCTTGCCGCGATCAGGCTGTAGGGCTTGACGTTGATGTCGAAATCGATCGGCAGCACGCGCACGTCGGAGGCCTTGGCGCCTTGGCTGGCGAGGAAATGGGCGACATCGACGGCGACGGGGGCGATCGCATCGGTTTCGCAGACGATGGCGCAGGTCAGCAGCAGCGAGGAGGTGTTGACGATATTTTCCGGCAGCGCCACGCCGCGCGCCAGGAAAATGTCCTCGATCGTGCGGCGCAACAGCGTGCCCGGCGGCTGAAACACCCAGTCGTAATCCCTGACGTCGGCAAGACTGCTCACCTTGTGCTTTAAAAGCGGATGGCTCTTGCGCACGATCAGGCAGGCGCGTTCGATGCCGATCTCCTTGACCTCGAACAGGCGCGGATTGAGATCGTCGGGAATGCGGCCGATGATGAAGTCGTGGCGGGCGGCGAGCAGCTCGCGGGCGAGCACGTTGCTGGTCTCCACCTGGATGTTGATCTCGATGCCGGGATAGGCCTTGCGCACCCTGTTGATCGCCGGCACGACGAGGCTCATGGCCGGCGCCGTCACCGCGCCGATGAAGACCGAGCCGCCCTTGCCGCTCTTCAATTCGCCGATCTCGCGGCTCGCTTCGCGCAGCTCCAGCAGGATCTTCCTGGCACGTCTCGCAAGGGCCGCGCCGAAGGTCGTCAGCACCACGCCGCGGGCCACCCGCTCGTAGAGCTGAGTCTTGGTGATTGATTCCATTTCGGACAGCATGCGCGATGCGGCGGGCTGCGAAATGTTGAGGACTTCCGCAGCTGCGGAAATCTGTCCGCTATCTTCGATTGCGACGATCATGCGCAGGTGATTCAGCTTAAGTCCTGCCCGTAAAAGGCTGTCATCGCCGAAACTGTCGCTGTGGATATCGACGTGATCCATCGAAATGGGCTCTGAAACGATCGTCATGGTTGCAGCCTCCCACTGCGCTCCATCAAAAGTAATACTTTTTAACGATATACCAAAATTGTTATGCACATTACCACTTATTCTATTTGACAGTTATAGGAATCCATACCAGTTTGCCGCCGTGTGCTGGTTGGCACTCAACACGTGTGAGATCGTGGAGGAGACCTACTTCGTTTCTCACCATCTGAAGTAACTATCCAATACGGAACCTGCCACAGTTTCGGGGCGGGCGATTTTTCGTCCGCTGCTCTATTAACAAGGGAGAGAGAAATGAAATCCATTATCTCATTGATGGCTGCGGCTGCCTTCGGCGTCGCTTCGTTCGTTATGCCTGCTATGGCGCAGGACAAGGGGCTCGTCGGCATCGCGATGCCGACGAAGTCCTCCGCTCGCTGGATCGACGACGGCAACAACATCGTCAAGCAGCTCGAGGCCGCCGGCTACAAGACCGACCTGCAGTATGCTGACGACGATATTCCGAACCAGCTGTCGCAGATCGAAAACATGGTCACCAAGGGTGCCAAGGTTCTCGTCATCGCTTCGATCGACGGTACGACGCTTTCCGACGTTCTCCAGAAGGCTCACGACGCCGGCATCAAGGTCATCGCTTATGACCGCCTGATCCGCGACTCGGCCAACGTCGACTACTACGCCACCTTCGACAACTTCCAGGTCGGCGTTCTGCAGGCGACCTCCATCGTTGACGCCCTCGGCCTCAAGGATGGCAAGGGCCCGTTCAACATCGAACTCTTCGGCGGTTCGCCGGACGACAACAACGCCTTCTTCTTCTATGATGGCGCAATGTCGGTCCTGCAGCCCTACATCGATAGCGGCAAGCTCGTCGTGAAGTCCGGCCAGACCGGCATGGACAAGGTCGGCACCCTGCGTTGGGATGCGGCTACGGCCCAGGCCCGCATGGACAACCTGCTCTCGGCCAACTACACCGACGCCAAGGTCGATGCCGTCCTGTCTCCCTATGACGGTCTCTCGATCGGCATCATCTCCTCGCTGAAGGGCGTCGGCTACGGTTCGGCTGACCAGCCGCTCCCGATCGTTTCCGGTCAGGACGCCGAAGTCCCGTCGGTCAAGTCGATCATCGCTGGCGAACAGCACTCGACGGTCTTCAAGGACACCCGCGAACTCGCCAAGGTCACTGTTGCCATGGTCGATGCCGTCATGTCCGGCAAGGAGCCCGAGGTCAACGACACGAAGACCTACGACAACGGCGTCAAGATCGTTCCGTCCTATCTGCTGAAGCCGGTTTCGGTCGACAAGACCAACTACAAGCAGATCCTGGTCGACGGCGGTTACTACACCGAAGACAAGCTGAAGTAAGTTAAACACGAGGCCGGAGCCCGCGTGCTTGCGGGTTCCGGCCTTCGATTTTATGATCGCCAAGCCGCTCGGCGGCTCAAGGCGCTGGAACTTTGACTATGGACAATACCATCCTCGAAATGCGGAGCATCACCAAGACGTTCCCGGGCGTCAAGGCGCTGGAGAACGTGAACCTCAAGGTTCGCCAGGGTGAGATCCACGCATTGGTGGGCGAAAACGGGGCCGGCAAATCGACCCTGATGAAAGTGCTATCGGGCGTCTATCCGACAGGAAGCTATGAAGGCGACATCGTCTATGAAGGCGAGACGCGTCACTTCAAGGTCCTGAAGGATTCCGAAGAAATCGGCATCGTCATCATTCACCAGGAACTGGCGCTCGTGCCATTGCTGTCGATCGGCGAAAACATCTTCCTCGGCAACGAGAACGCCAAGAAGGGCGTCATCAGCTGGGAAGAGACGTATAACCGCACGAAGCAGCTGCTGCAGAAGGTGGGCCTGCGCGAATCCCCGAATACGCTGGTAACCGATATCGGCGTCGGCAAGCAGCAGCTCGTCGAGATCGCCAAGGCGCTGTCCAAGAGCGTGAAGCTGCTCATCCTCGACGAGCCCACAGCCTCGCTCAACGAGAAGGACTCCGACGCGCTGCTCAATCTCCTGATCGAGTTCCGCAATCAGGGCATCACCTCGATCATCATTTCCCACAAGCTGAACGAGATTCGCAAGGTCGCCGACCAGATCACGGTCCTGCGCGACGGCATGACCGTCAAGACGCTCGACTGTCACGCCGACGAGATCAGCGAAGACATCATCATCAAGAACATGGTGGGCCGCGACCTTGCCGACCGTTATCCGCCGCGCTCCGTGCCGATCGGCGAGACGATCTTCGAGGTGAAGAACTGGAACGCCTATCACCAGCATCACCGCGACCGCCAGGTGCTGCACAACATAAACGTCAACGTGCGCAAGGGCGAGGTCGTCGGCATTGCCGGCCTGATGGGCGCGGGCCGCACCGAATTCGCCATGAGCGTCTTCGGCAAGTCCTACGGGCACAAGATCAGCGGCGAGGTCTTCGTCGACGGCAAGGCCGTCGATGTCAGTACCGTGCGGAAGGCGATCGATGCAGGTCTTGCCTATGTCACCGAGGACCGCAAACAGCTCGGCCTCGTGCTCAACGACACGATCCTGCACAATACGACGCTCGCCAATCTCGACGGAATTTCGAAGAACAGCGTCATCGACGACATCACGGAGATGAAGGTTGCGACCGATTACCGGTCGAAGCTGCGCATTCGCTCGCACGGCATCTTCCAGGAAACGGTCAATCTTTCCGGCGGCAACCAGCAAAAGGTGGTGTTGTCGAAGTGGCTGTTTTCCGATCCCGAGATTTTGATCCTCGACGAGCCTACCCGAGGCATCGACGTTGGCGCAAAGTACGAAATTTATACTATCATCAACCAGCTTGCCGCCGATGGAAAGGGCGTTCTGATGATCTCATCGGAAATGCCCGAACTGCTTGGCACTTGTGACCGCATCTACGTGATGAACGAAGGACGCATCGTCGCCGAACTGCCGAAGGGAGAAGCAAGCCAGGAAACCATCATGCGCGCTATCATGCGCTCAGGGGAGAAGAGACAATGACTCCGGTCAACCCAGCAACCGAGGAAAGCAACGTCGTTTCTGTTGCCGACTACATCCGCGGCAACATTCGTGAATACGGCATGCTCATCGCGCTCGTCGCGATCATGGTATTCTTCCAGTTCTACACCGGCGGTATTCTCTTCAAGCCGGTCAACCTGACGAACCTCGTCCTGCAGAATTCGTTCATCGTCATCATGGCGCTCGGCATGCTGCTCGTCATCGTGGCTGGGCATATCGACCTGTCGGTCGGTTCGATCGTCGCCTTCGTCGGCGCGCTCGCGGCAATCTTCACCGTGACATGGGGCATGAATTTCTGGGTCGCCGGCCTGATTTGTCTGATCGTCGGCGGCATTATCGGCGCTGCGCAGGGCTATTTCATCGCCTATCACCGCATCCCGTCCTTCATCGTGACGCTCGCAGGCATGCTCGTCTTCCGCGGCCTGACGCTGACGGTGCTGGCCGGCAAGAACATCGGCCCGTTCCCGAAGGAATTCCAGGTCATCAGCACCGGCTTCCTGCCGGGCGACATGATCGACATCTTCGGCACGCCCGTCCAGTCGACCTCGCTGATCCTGACCGTCATCCTGCCGGTCATCCTCTTCTACCTCGCCTGGCGCCGCCGCAAGGTGAACGAAAGCCATGGCATCGATGTCGAGCCGCTGGGCTTCTTCATTGGCCAGAACCTGGTCGTTTCGGGCGCCATTTGGTGGCTCGGCTATCAATTGTCCAGCTACAGGGGCCTGCCGAACGTTCTCGTCGTCATGCTGGTGCTGATCGCGATCTACGCCTTCGTCACCAAGCGCACGACGATCGGCCGCCGCATCTATGCCATGGGCGGCAATGAAAAGGCGACCAAGCTTTCGGGCATCAACACGCAGCGCCTCAGCTTCTACACCTTCGTCAACATGGGCGTGCTTGCGGGCCTTGCCGGCATGATCGTCGCGCTTCGCCTGAACTCGGCAACGCCGAAGGCCGGCGTCGGCTTCGAGCTTGACGTGATCGCGGCCTGCTTCATCGGCGGCGCCTCGGCTTCCGGCGGCGTCGGCAAGATCACCGGCGCAGTCATCGGTGCATTCATCATGGGCGTCATGAACAACGGCATGTCGATCGTCGGCCTCGGCATCGACTTCCAGCAGATGGTCAAGGGTGCGGTGCTTCTCGCCGCCGTGTTCTTCGACGTCTACAACAAGAACAAGGGCTGAGCGCCGACAGGCGCCAGCCCCGGCATTCGCAGTCGTATGAAAGATGGATTCCGGCTCCTGATGGGGCCGGACAGGCGGAGCTTTTCTGTCTTCGCGGAAACGAGAAGGATCAAAGTCGTGCTTATTTCCCAGATCAAGGGTGCCAACGGAGAGATCGTCGTCGCCGTGCGCGAGCAGGGCGGCGCGGCGAGATCGGTCAACAATGCCGGCAGCGTCTATCAGCTGGCGATGGAAGCCGCCGACGGCGGCAAGTCGCTGGCCGCGGTCATCGAGGCGCATGGCTTCGGCGATGCCGTCGATCTCGAGAAAGCCTATGCGGAAGGCCGCTTCCTGCCGCCGATCACCCATCCGGACGCCGCCCATCTGCATCTGACCGGCACCGGCCTTACCCATCTCGGTTCAGCCGCCACCCGCGATTCGATGCACAAGAAAACCACCGAGGCGGCCGAGGAAACGCTGACCGACTCGATGAAGATGTTCAAGATGGGTCTCGAGAACGGCAAGCCGAAAGCCGGCGAAAAGGGCGTGCAGCCCGAATGGTTCTACAAGGGCAACGGCCATGGCACTGCCGCCCCCGGTGCGCCGCTCGTCTCGCCCTCCTTCGCGCTCGACGGTGGCGAAGAGCCTGAAATGGCCGGCATTTACGTCATCGCCAAAGACGGCTCGCCCTTCCGCATCGGCTTTGCGTTGTCGAACGAATTTTCCGATCACGTGACCGAGCGGATCAACTATCTCTTCCTTGCCCATTCGAAGCTGCGCCCGGCAAGCTTCGGCCCTGAGATCCGCATCGGCGCAGCACCGGAGGATATTCGCGGCACCTCGCGCATCAAGCGCGGCGACAAGGTGATCTTCGAAAAGCCCTTCCTGTCAGGCGAGGCGAACATGTCGCACACCTTCGCCAATCTGGAATATCACCATTTCAAATATGGCCTCTTCCGGGTTCCGGGCGACGTCCATGTCCATATGTTCGGAACGGCGACACTTTCCTTTGCTGACGGCATCAAGACGGAAGAGGGCGACCTCTTCGAGATTGAAGTCGCCGAATTCGGCCTGCCGCTGCGCAATCCGCTGAAGGTAGCGGCCGAGGAAGAGATTTCCGTCAAGCAGCTCTGATATTCGAGGCCAGGCCCGCGTCCGCGGCCGGCCGTTGTTTGTAAACGGTGAAGGAGGCTTGTTGAGCCCATGACCATTTATCAAAACCTGATCGCCGGCGAATGGGTCGGCACGAACGCGACGAAGAACATCAATCCGTCCGACACCAACGAAGTCGTCGGTCTCTATGCCGACGGCAGCGCCGAAGACACCAAGAATGCCATCGCCGCTGCCAAGGCCGCCTTTCCGGCCTGGTCGCGCTCGGGCATCTGGGAACGCCATGTCATCCTGAAGAAGACCGGCGACGAGATCATGGCGCGCAAGGACGAGCTCGGCGCGCTGCTCGCCCGCGAAGAAGGCAAGACCCTGCCGGAAGCCACCGGCGAAGTCATCCGCGCCTCGCAGATTTTCGAATTCTTTGCAGGCGAAGCGCTGCGGCTCGCCGGCGAGGTCATCCCGTCGGTGCGTCCGAACATCGGCGTCGAGATCACCCGCGAAGCGCTCGGCGTCATCGGCATCATCACGCCGTGGAATTTCCCGATCGCCATCCCCGCCTGGAAGATCGCCCCGGCGCTCTGCTACGGCAACACCATCGTCTTCAAGCCGGCCGAATTGGTGCCCGCCTGTTCCTGGGCGATCGTCGACATCCTCAACCGCGCCGGCCTGCCGAAGGGCGTGCTGAACCTCGTCATGGGCAAGGGCTCGGTCGTCGGCCAGGCCATGCTGGAAAGCCCTGATGTCGCCGGCATCACCTTCACCGGCTCCACCGGCACCGGCCGGCGCGTTGCCGCCGCCTCCATCGAGCATAACCGCAAGTTCCAGCTGGAAATGGGCGGCAAGAACCCGATGGTCGTGCTCGACGACGCCGATCTCTCCGTCGCCGTCGAAGCCGCCGCCAATTCCGGCTTCTTCTCGACCGGCCAGCGCTGCACCGCTTCGTCGCGCCTGATCGTCACCGAAGGCATTCACGACAAGTTCGTCGCGGCCTTGACCGAGAAGCTGAAGACGCTGGTCGTCGACAACGCGCTGAAGGCCGGCACGCATATCGGCCCCGTCGTCGACGAGCGGCAGCTGAAGACCGACACCGATTATATCGAGATCGGCAAAAAGGAAGGCGCCAAACTCGCTTTCGGCGGCGAAGTGATTTCCCGCGAAACGCCCGGCTTCTACCTGCAGCCGACACTGTTTACCGAAGCGACCAACCAGATGCGCATCTCGCGCGAGGAGATCTTCGGACCTGTCGTTTCGGTGATCCGGGTCAAGGACTATGACGAGGCCCTGGCGACGGCCAACGACACGCCGTTCGGGCTTTCGGCCGGCATCGCCACGACCAGCCTGAAACATGCAACGCATTTCAAGCGCAATGCCGAGGCCGGCATGGTCATGGTCAACCTGCCGACGGCAGGCGTCGATTTCCACGTGCCGTTCGGCGGCCGCAAGGGTTCGTCCTACGGTCCGCGCGAGCAGGGCAAGTATGCGAGCGAATTCTTTACCGTGGTCAAGACGGCCTACACCCTGGCTTGAGACATATCCGATGACCCGGGCCGTACGAGGCGGCCCGGCAATTCACCTGAAGGACAGAGACGATGAAAAAGAAAGCGGAATGGCCGCGCAGGCTGAGGTCGCAGGAATGGTACGGCGGCACGAGCCGCGACGTGATCTATCACCGCGGCTGGCTTAAGAACCAGGGATACCCGCACGACCTGTTCGACGGCCGGCCGGTGATCGGCATCCTCAACACCTGGTCGGATATGACCCCGTGCAACGGTCATTTGAGGGAGCTCGCCGAGAAGGTGAAGGCGGGCGTCTGGGAGGCCGGCGGTTTCCCGCTCGAGGTGCCGGTATTCTCGGCTTCGGAAAACACCTTCCGCCCGACCGCGATGATGTACCGCAACCTCGCCGCGCTCGCGGTGGAAGAGGCGATCCGCGGCCAGCCGATGGATGGCTGCGTGCTGCTCGTCGGCTGCGACAAGACCACGCCCTCGCTGCTGATGGGCGCGGCCTCCGTCGACCTGCCGTCGATCGTCGTCACCGGCGGGCCGATGCTGAACGGCTATTTCCGCGGTGAACGCGTCGGCTCCGGCACGCATCTGTGGAAGTTTTCCGAAATGGTGAAGGCCGGCGAGATGACGCAGGCCGAGTTCCTCGAGGCGGAAGCCTCGATGAGCCGCTCTTCGGGCACCTGCAACACGATGGGCACCGCTTCCACCATGGCTTCCATGGCCGAGGCGCTCGGCATGGCACTGTCAGGCAATGCCGCGATCCCGGGCGTCGATTCCCGCCGCAAGGTGATGGCGCAGCTGACCGGCCGCCGCATCGTGCAGATGGTCAAGGACGATCTGAAGCCTTCCGAGATCATGACGAAGCAGGCTTTCGAAAATGCCATCCGCACCAATGCGGCGATCGGCGGATCGACCAACGCCGTCATCCACCTGCTCGCCATCGCCGGCCGTGTCGGTATCGATCTGACGCTTGATGATTGGGACCGTTGCGGCCGCGACGTTCCGACCATCGTCAACCTGATGCCGTCGGGCAAGTACCTGATGGAAGAGTTCTTCTATGCCGGCGGCCTGCCTGTCGTGCTGAAGCGCCTCGGAGAAGCCGGCCTCCTGCACAAGGACGCGCTGACGGTCTCCGGCGAAACCGTCTGGGACGAGGTCAAGGACGTCGTCAACTGGAACGAAGACGTCATCCTGCCGGCCGAAAAAGCGCTGACCTCGTCGGGCGGCATCGTCGTGCTGCGCGGCAATCTCGCGCCGAAGGGCGCCGTGTTGAAGCCTTCGGCCGCCTCGCCGCATCTCCTGGTCCATAAGGGCAGGGCTGTTGTCTTCGAGGATATCGACGACTACAAGGCCAAGATCAACGACGACAATCTCGACATCGACGAGACCTGCGTCATGGTCATGAAGAATTGCGGGCCGAAGGGCTATCCCGGCATGGCCGAAGTCGGCAATATGGGGCTGCCGCCGAAGGTGCTGAAGAAAGGCATCCTCGACATGGTGCGCATCTCCGACGCCCGCATGTCTGGCACGGCCTACGGCACCGTCGTGCTGCACACCTCGCCGGAAGCGGCGGTCGGCGGGCCGCTTGCGGTCGTCAAGACCGGCGACATGATCGAGCTCGACGTGCCGAACCGTCGCCTGCATCTCGACATTTCCGATGAGGAGCTGGCGCGGCGGCTTGCCGAATGGCAGCCGAACCACGATCTGCCGACATCGGGCTATGCCTTCCTGCATCAGCAGCATGTCGAAGGCGCCGATACCGGCGCCGACCTAGACTTCCTCAAGGGATGTCGCGGAAATGCTGTCGGCAAGGACAGCCACTGAGCAGTGACGCATCCGAAATTGGATCGTTGAAAAGGCGGGGTGAAAGTCCCGCCTTTGGCTGATTGCGAAGCGCGAAGCTATTCCGTCATCATGCTCGCGGGGGCGAGAGTACGTGCTGCGAGAGCGTGCGAAGGACGGAGAGGCTGCGGCAAATCTCTTCTCCCCTCGGGGAGAAGGTGCCGGCAGGCGGATGAGGGGGCTACACGGCGTGCCTTTTCCACAAGCCGTTCCGCCAAGCCGACGGCAATGCCTACCCTAGACGTAGATTAACCAGTGCTGTCGAAGTACGTATAGGCGTTCTTGAAAGACCAGCGCCGGCGGCCCCCTCATCCGCCCTACGGGCACCTTTTCCCCGAGGGGAGAAGGGAGAAACGAGAGGCCGCGTTCTGTCCTTCGGAGCCCTCAGCTCTGGCTTTGGCTTTGCATCTGTCCCCCGTTCTCGACCTTGACGGTCACCGACAGGGTTTCGCCCGGCGTGCCGATGCGCATGCCGGAGATCGGCGCGGCGTCGCGGTAGCAGAGGCCGGAGGCGATCCTGACGTAACGGGCATCCGGGCAGATCTCGTTGGCGGGATCGAAGCCGACCCAGCCAAGGCCGGGAATATGGGCCTCGGCCCAGGCATGGGTCGCCGCCTGTTCGACCTTCTCTTCCATCATCAGATAGCCCGAGACATAACGGGCTGGCACCTGCAGGGCGCGGGCGGCGGAAACGAAGATATGCGCATGGTCCTGGCAGACGCCGCTCTTCTTCTCCAGCGCCTGTTCGGCCGTCGTCGCGGCGTTGCTGGTGCCGGGCTTGTAGTCGACAGTCTCATGGATTACCGCCATCAGCGCATGCATGCGGGCAAGCTCGTTGTCGCCGTCGACGCTCTTGACGAGTTCCTTGATGAGCTTGCCGCCCTTGGTCAGCGGCGTCTCGCGCAGGAAGAGCCAAAGCGGGCAGAAGCCGGTGTGCGGGCCGGTGACGCCGTTATTGTCCGCCGTCTCGACCTCGCCCTCGGCCAAGATGCGCGTCACGTGCTGCGCGCCTTCCAGCGAGACCAGATTGACGTGGTTGCCGTACTGGTCGTCATACTCCACCTCGGGCGTGGCGCCCTCGACGTTCAACGACCATCCGAGCACCTTCTGAGCAGCGGTTGTCGGCGGCGTCAGTCTGAGGCGCTGCAGCGAGAACTGCGCCGGTTCGTCGTAGCGGTATTCGGTGAGGTGGCTGATCTTCAGTCTCATGGTCTGATCCGCTTAAACGTAGAACCGGTAGCCGTCGGAAATCTCCGCGCCGAGCTGGTTGTTGCGCGAGACGAAATCCTCCAGGAATTCGTGCAGGCCCTGATCCATGATGTCGCGGATCGCCCGGGTCTGCAGCGTGGTACGAATCGCGTCGGCGGTGTCGTGGGCAGGCAGCCGCGCCTCGTAATCCTGGGCGAGATAGCCGAGATTGCTGACGATCTTTTCGTAGCAATAGGCAAGCGAACGCGGCATCTGGACGTTCAGCGTCAGGAAGTCGGCAATGTTCATCGCCCGGTATTCGCCGTCATAGGCCCAGCTATAGGCGCGGTGGGCGGAGACCGAGCGCAGGATCGATTCCCACTGCACGTTGTCGAGCGAGGAGCCGACGGCCGAGACCGAAGGCAGCAGCACGTAATATTTCACGTCGAGAATGCGGCTGGTATTATCGGCCCGCTCGATGAAGGTGCCGATGCGGGCGAAATTATAAAGCTCGTTGCGCAGCGTCGAGCCATGGAAGGCGCCGCGGATGAGGCCGGCGCGGCGCTTGATGACGTCGATCACCTCAGGCAGGTCGGCGGCCTTCACGCGCTTTTCAAGCAGCGCCTTCAGCTCGATCCAGCATTCGTTGGTCGCTTCCCAGGTCTCGCGCGTCAGCGCGGTGCGCACCATGCGGGCATTGTTGCGGCCGGATTCGATGCAGGACATGACGCTCGACGGATTGGCGCGATCGCGCAGGAGATAGTCGATCGCTTCGGCGTTGGTCAGCTTGGCGTGGCCCTCGTCATAGGCCTCGCGCACGCCGGCGCTTTGCAGCACGCCATCCCAGTTGTCGTCGCCGGCGCTGCTGCGGGTCAGCGACATGCGCAGCCCGGCATCGACGAGGCGGGCGATATTTTCGGCGCGCTCGATGTAACGGAACATCCAATAGAGGCCGTTTGCGGTTCTTCCGAGCATCAGTCCTCCAATACCCAGGTGTCTTTGGTGCCGCCGCCCTGGCTGGAATTGACCACCAGAGAGCCCTGCTTCAGCGCCACGCGGGTGAGGCCGCCCGGAATGATCTGAACCTTGTCCGAGACGAGCACATAGGGGCGCAGATCGACATGGCGCGGCGCGATCCCCTTGTTGACCAGGATCGGCACGGTGGAGAGCGAGAGCGTCGGCTGGGCGATGTAGTTGTTCGGCTTGGCCTTCAGTTTTTCGGCGAAATCGGCACGCTCTTTCTTCGACGCCGTCGGGCCGACCAGCATGCCGTAGCCACCGGAGCCGTGGACTTCCTTGACGACCAGCTCTTCCAGGTGCTCCAGCACGTATTTCAGGCTTGATGCTTCCGAGCAGCGCCAGGTCGGCACGTTTTCGAGCAGCGCCTTGCTGCCGGTGTAGAATTCGACGATCTCCGGCATGTAGGAATAGATCGCCTTGTCGTCGCAAATGCCGGTGCCGGGCGCGTTGGCAATGGTGATGTTGCCGGAGCGGTAGACGTCCATGATGCCGGGGATGCCGAGCGCGGAATCGGCTCGGAAGGTCAGCGGATCGAGGAAGTCGTCGTCGACGCGGCGGTAGAGCACGTCGATCGCCTCGTAGCCGCGGGTCGTGCGCATTTTCACCTTGCCGTCGATGACGCGCAGATCAGAGCCCTCGACCAGTTCGACGCCCATCATGTCGGCAAGGAAGGAATGCTCGTAATAGGCCGAATTATAGATGCCCGGGGTCAGCACCGCGACGCGCGGCTTGCCGGTGCAGCCGGGAGGCGCGAGCGAGGCGAGGCTCTGGCGCAGCAGATAGGGATAGTCTTCGACACGCTGCACCTTGTTCTCATGGAAGAGTTCCGGGAACATCTGCATCATGGTTTCCCGGTTTTCCAGCATGTAGCTGACGCCGGAAGGGGTGCGGGCATTGTCCTCCAGCACGTAGAACTGGTCCTCGCCGGTGCGCACGATATCGGTGCCGACGATATGGGTGTAGACGCCGCCGGGCGGGCGGAAGCCGATCATCTCGGACAGGAAGGCGACATTGTTCTCGATCAGCTCGCGCGGAACGCGGCCGGCACGAATGATTTCCTGCTTATGGTAGATATCGTCGAGGAAGGCGTTGAGGGCGATCACCCGCTGCTCGATGCCCTGGGCGAGCTTGCGCCATTCACGGGCGGAGATGATGCGGGGAATGATATCGAAGGGGATGAGCTTTTCGGAACTGTCGGCATGGCCGTAGACCGCGAAGGTGATGCCGGTCTTCCGGAAGATGTTTTCCGCATCGCGGGACTTGGCAATCAGATGCGACCGGTCTTGGCTATTGTACCACTCGAAATATTTTTCATAAGGCGGGCGAGGATTTTCGTCCCCGGTAATCATTTCATCAAATGCCAAAGGTGCGGCTCCCCTTTTTTGTTCATTTGAATACAACGCAAATTGCAATGCAAGAACCATGCGCAGTTCGGGGAAAAGATTTTGCGTTGCGGGAAAGATGCGGATTTCCGGGCATTTGAGGTGATGCCGCAAATGGTGGGGATGGTTATTCCGTAAAGACTGCTCAAAATGTGAGCAGGTGATGGTTTTTCGCTCGGCCGGTATGTGGAGGCGCGGCCTTTCCACACACTTCTCATTCCTGTGCCCGTCACAGGAATCCAGCCGACGCGCGTCCGCGCCGTGAATGACTCGAGTCTCGATTGAAGAGAGTCTCCCGCGCCCAAGGACTTGGGCGCGCTGGATCCCTGTGACGAGCATATGGATGAGGGTGGATGGGGTGCGTCGGCGATCCTTCGTGACCGTCGCATAGCGTCGGATTGCAGACGCTAACTCCAACCATCAGCCAAATTTCAAATAAGCATCAACGCTTCGCCTTTGACTGCGACCGTCGGCTGCAGCTATCAGCATGGCGAACTCTTTTCCGCTGAGCAGCCCCATGTCCCTCGACCGCTTCGCCCCCGCCGTTTTCGTCCTGCTCTGGTCCACGGGGTGGGTGGTGGCGAAATATGCGGCGCTGCATTCCGAGCCTTTCACCTTCCTTTCGATACGTTACGCGCTGTCGGCCTTGGCGTTCCTCGCCTTTTGCCTGGCGACCGGGGCGCAATGGCCGAAAAGCCGGGCGACGGCGCTGCGGGCCGTTTATTCCGGTTTCTTCCTGCACGGGTTTTATCTCGCCGGCCTCTGGTGGGCGATTGCCAATGGCGTGCCGGCCGGCATATCGGGCATCATCGCGGCGCTGCAGCCGTTGTTGACGGCGATGGCGGCTCCGTTTCTCGTCGGCGAACGGTTGCAGCAGACGCAGAAGCTCGGCCTTATCTTCGGCTTCATCGGCATTGCCATTGCCATTTCGCCGAAACTCCTCGATCCGGCGAGCGTCGATCTCACGCATGCGGCCCTGCCGCTGGCGATCAACCTTATCGCCATGGGGGCCGTCACCTACGGCACGCTCTACCAGAAGAAGCACCTGCAATCCGGCGATCTCAGGTCGATCGCGACGCTGCAATATGTCGGGGCATTGATTCTCACCCTGCCGCTTTCGCTGATCTTCGAGCATCAGCAATTCGACGGCACCGCGCAGGCCTTTGCCGCGCTGATCTGGTCGGTCTTCGGACTGTCGATGGGTGGCGTCGGGCTGCTGCTATATCTGATCCGCCGGGGGCAGGTCTCCCGCGCCGCCTCGCTGATCTATCTGATGCCGCCAGCCGTCGCGTTCGAAGCCTTCATCGCCTTCGGGGAACCGCTGACCGTGCCGTTGATTCTCGGCACAGTGATCGTGGTCGTCGGCGTCTATCTGACCAACCGCAAGGCGGTCGAACGCCGCAGGCCGGTGGAAGCATAAATAGCAAAAGGCCGGGTTTCCCCGGCCTTTCCACGTTTCAATCGATCGATGATCAGGCGCGTTCGCGGCGCTGGCCGCCATTGCGGGAGCCGGAGCCGCCGCGGCGGTTGCCGCCATTGCCCTCGCGGCGCGGTTCGCCGCCCTGGGCCTGGTGCTGGCCGCGGTCTTCGCCGTGCTTTCGGGCCGGGCGACCGTGCGTGTGACGGTTATTGCCGCGGTGATGACCGCTCGGCTCGCCATTGGCATGGGCGCCATGGGCGGGACGCTGCGGCTTTGCCGAGGGGCGGAAGTCGGAGGTCGAGGCCAGATCATTGTCGGGGCCGAGGTCCGGGGCCGCTTCGCCGCGGCGCTGGCCGCGGAAATCCTCGTTGCGGCCTGTGCGTTCGGGACGCGGGCGGCGTTCCTGGCGGCTGCCGCGATGCTCCGAGCGGTTCTGATCGCCACGGCCTTCGCCGCGACCCTGGCCTTCGCGACCTTGACCTTCGCGACCCTGGCCGCCACCGCGGTTGCGGTTGTTGCCATTGCCGTTGCCGCGGCGGGGGCCGCTATTGCTGATATTGGCCGGCGGTTCGCCGCTTGCGACTGCGATGTCGATGCCCATCAGGCGCTCGATATCACGCAGCAGCTTGGCTTCGTCGGGGGCGCAGAAGGCAATCGCGATGCCGTCGCGGCCGGCGCGCGCCGTGCGGCCGATGCGATGGACATAGGCGTCGGGCACCTCAGGCAGGTCGTAGTTGTAGACGTGGCTGACGGCAGGAATGTCGATGCCACGGGCGGCAACGTCGGTGGCGATCAACGTCTTGATGCTGCCGTCACGGAAGGCCTTCAGCGCCCGCTCGCGCTGGCCCTGGCTCTTGTTGCCGTGGATCGAGGCGACGGAATAGCCGATATTGTCGAGGTGCTTCATCAGCTTCTCCGCACCGTGCTTGGTGCGCAGGAAGACGATGGCGCGGCCGTCGGGATTTTCGGTCAGCGACTTGCGCAGCAGCTCGGTCTTGTCGTTCTTGCCGGCGACGAAATGGACATACTGCTCGACCTTGTCGGCAGCCTTGCCCGGAGGCGTAACCTCGACCTTGACGGGATCGACGAGATATTCGCCGGCGAGATCGGCGATCGCCTTCGGCATGGTGGCCGAAAACAGCATGGTCTGGCGCTTCTTCGGCACCAGCTTGGCGATCTTGCGCAGATCGTGCACGAAGCCGAGGTCGAGCATCTGGTCGGCTTCATCAAGCACGAGATAGCGCACCGTGGTCAGGGTGATGGCGCGACGATTGACGAGATCGAGCAGGCGGCCCGGCGTTGCGACCAGAACATCGGTGCCTTTTTCCAGCTGAAGCTGCTGCTTGTTGATGGAGACGCCGCCGACGACGACATTGATGCGCAGCGGCGATTTGCGGATGAACTTCTTCAGGTTGTCGGCGATCTGGTTCACCAGCTCGCGGGTCGGCGCCAGGATCAGCGTCCGCGTCGTGCGGTTGTCGGGTCGACGCTCGTCGGCAAGCAGCTTTTCGATCAGCGGCAGGCCGAAGGCGGCGGTCTTGCCGGTGCCGGTCTGGGCAAGACCGATCAGGTCTCGGCCCTGGAGGAGGAGGGGGATGGCCTGTTCCTGGATCGGCGTCGGCGTTTCGATGCCGAGCTGGAACAAGGTGGCGACGATCGGCTTGGAGACACCAAGCGATTCAAAATTAGTCAAGGCATAACCTTTCGGGGCGCCACAACGACTATGGCCGGAACGCACCATGCGATCCGGTTTCATTCTGGCGTCAAGAACCCCGCGTGAAGTGGGAACTTGTGAGTTGGAAAAAGCTTTCCAGCGCTTCTGGCCGCTCTTGGGAGTGCGGCGCTCTATCGAAATGCGCTTTTGTCCCTTCTTCCTGCGTTTCGTATTTTTGAGCAGGGGCACGCTCACGCGGCGGCCGGAAGGGTGAAAGCTGAGCCGCATTTGGGCTAGTTCGCGCGGAAAGTCAAGTGCGGTGCACAAAAAGCCTCAGCCCGACTCGAGAGGCGGCATTCGCAGGACGAAGCTCTCGGATGCGCTCTCAGTGCCGTTGACGAGGACGGCGATGCGATGTTCGCCAGGGTAATAGCGCCGCGTCGTGATCGGCCGCATGGCGTGGCGGCGCTCGATTAGGTGGCTTTGCCCGGGCGCGAGCATGATCGTCTTGCACTTGAAGACCTTGGGCGAGAGCGAACCGTCGGCTTTCACGTGATGGATGGCGTAGTCGATCATCAACGATTGCGCGGTGTCGCCGGTATTCGTCAGACGGATTTCGAAATCCAGCCCTTTGCCGAACATCACCTCGCCGTTCAGAAGGCGCAGCTGGCATGCGAGCGACGCCGCCGCGCCGAAGCCGAAATTGGCGAGTGCCTGCACATGGCCGTTCTTCAGGAGCGAGCGCGAGGCGTGTTTCAAGAGCCGGCGGCGCTCGGACGAGGCGCCCTCGATATGGCCGGCGATGAGGGCGGCAACCAGATCCGGATGATCCTTGGCGATGTCGTTCAGACTGTTGGCGACCGAGCGGCGGACATAATCCTCCGGATCATCCATCAGCGCGGTCAGGATCGGCAGGATCGGCGCCGGGTTCTTGACGAGCTGCGGCAGGCGCATGGCCCAGGGCAGGCGCGGCCGCGTTCCCTCACTCGCCAGCCGGCGCACATGCTGGTCGGGATCGCCGACCCAGCCGGAAATGATGGCAAGCGCCCGCTGCTGGTCGCGATGGATGAAGGGACGGATACCGTATTCGGCGGTAAAATACGGTGTCAGGGCCTTGAGGAGATCGAGGCCGAGCTCGAAATGATGGGGCCGCGTGCGGCGATGAACTGGTTGACCGGCAGCAGCATCCAGCCGGTGAGGCCGGGCCTGCCCGATGCAGGCAGGCTCGCCCTCAGGATGGCGGCGGCCTTCGTAAAATCATCGGGAAGCGTGGCGAACAACGCATCGCGGATCAGCGTCGAGCGCTCCATCAGCTCCAGCGCCCCGAGGCCATCTGCCGCCAGCGCCACGAAACGGCCCCTGTCGAAGGAGGGCGCATTGGCGGCGATGCAATCGGCCATGTCGGCGACCAGCGCCTCATGCAGCAGATTCTTGAGCGGTTCCGGCATGCTGATCCTCCCTCGATCTGAGGATTGGCCCGGCGCCGCCGGGAGGTCAAGCGGCGCCGGATGCGGCTTGCCCTATTCCGGGCAGACCTTGACGCGATAGGGTTCGCCCCAGCGATCATGCCGCCATTCGATATGGCAATAGGACGGCCGGTAATAACTCCGGTAGACGGGGTAAGGGCGATAGACGGGATAGGCCGGATAAACGGGGTAGGCGGGGCGGGCGGCCTCGGACAGCAGCGCGCCGCCGACGACGCCGGCGGCAAGGCCACCCCAGAAGGCATCGCGTGGACGGGCATCGGCGGTGGTGGCGGTGGCGAGCGAGGCGCCGGCAAGGGTCAGCGCGATCAGGCCCGTCGCCATGGTCTTATGAAGAACGGACATGTTAACTTCCTTATCTAGACTGGCTTCTATAAAGCCGTGTTCAGACTCCGCCCCGATCGCGGCGGCGCGATGGCTGCGCAAGCGCTTGCCGCATTAAATTTTCGTCATGATTTCAACGGCCCGTGACATGGCAGCCCGTTGTTCAAGGCGGCAGATTGCCGACTGCGCCCCGGTCCTTTCAGTCTCGTGCCGCCCGGGGGGCAATCCGGGGATGTTTGGCTCGGTGAAGCGGCCCTAAAAATCCGCTGCTGAAATATATGGTTAAAACCTTGTTAAAAGCCTTGGCGTTATAGTCTTTGTCGTTGATATTTCATTTATTGCGGGAGCGACAATTTCTTGAAATCAGCCGGGGACATATTGGAGTTGGCTTGCCGCCGGATCGCTGATCTGGATACCCCGGCCTATGTCAAGAACAGCGAGCTGCGCTATGTCGCCGTCAACGAGGCCTATGCCCGTTTTCTCGGCTGCGAGATCTCCGATTTCATCGGCAGGCGCAGCCGCGAACTCTTCGACCGTCCCGAAGAGGAGGAGCGTGAGGACAAGGAACGTCGCGCGCTGGTGTTCGGCACCGAGGAAAACGCCATCTGCTTCGACGCGGCGAGCCTCAACCATGAGCGCATTCAGATCGAAAGTTTCTCGCCGTCGCCGGAGCGGATCTACGTGCTCGGCATCTTCGAAGCCCGCGAGCGCCGCGCCGTCGGCAACAAGGGGATCGGCGGCAGCCCTCAGACTGTAAACGATAACGGGATCGCAAGCGACCCTGGCTCAGCCGCCGATCTTGCCCAGGTGCGTGAGGCACTGGAAAAGCTCGATCATCCGATCGGCATCTTCGCCGCGGACGGCCGCCCGCTGGTTGTCAACGCCGCCCATCGCAAGGGCGCACGTCCTGCGCCCGCCGGCGATTCGGCCTGGGGTGACAGCGTCAGCGAACTCGACGCGCTGCGCACCGTGCTGGAAGATCTGCCGGTTGCCGTCTTCGTACGCGACGACAAGCATCGTCTGATCTATGCCAACAAATATTACGAGACCTTCAGCGGCCGCGCCCGCTCCGAATATCTCGGAATGACCGAACACGAGATGTTCGGGCCGGAAGGTGCTGAGCCGATCTACCAGGAAAACCTGCTTGCGCTCAGGGATGGCATTTCGGTGGAGCTCGAGAGCGAGATGCCGAGCAAGGGCGGCCACGTCTATCCCGTCATCTCGCGCGTCAACCGCGTCATCACGGCGGATGGGCGAACCTATGTCGTCGGCTCCTTTTCCGACATCTCGCCGCTCAAGGAGCGCGAGAAGGCGCTGATCGCCTCGCGCAAGCAGGAAGAAGTGCTGCATCGGGATATCGAGAGCATCCTGCGTTCGCTGCCGATCGGCGTGCTGATCCTCGATAACGACCACCGGATTCTCTACGTCAACGACGAATTCTACAGCATCTGGGAGCTGCCGCGCGAGGACCGTTTCGACGGGCGCCCCTTCATCGATGTCATTCGCCGGAACTACGAACTCGGGCGCTACGACGGGACGCGAACGCCGGAAGAGCTCTATGCCTTTCGCAAGCACTTGTTCGAAGCCGAGGAGCCGGAGCCGATCGAGGTCGGCTGGGCGGGCGGCAAATCCGTCATCTTCGACAGCCGGCGCATCTCCAACGACCGCATCCTGCTGACCTATGCCGATATTTCGGCGGTGCGCGAGCGGGAAAAGGAAATTCACGAGACCCGCGCCGCGCTCGAGCGGGTCGGCGAGATGATGCGCGATGCCACGCACGCCATGTCGCAAGGGCTTGCCATCGTCCAGGACGGCATCATCAAGATGTCCAACGAGGCGATGGCCGATATCCTGCAAATCCCGCCCCATTATATCGCGGCCGGCCAGGGCTGGCTCGGCATGTTCGAATTCTGCGCGGCGCGCGGCGATTTTCACGATGCGGCGGCCGAAATCCTGGAGGGCTGGCGCGCCAATATCGCGGCAAGGCAACCGATCTCCACCGTCTTCCATGTCGCCGGCGAGCGTTGGGTGAATATGGATGCGACGGTCAGCACGGGGCAGCATTGGGTGGCGCTGTTTACCGATGTCACCGAGCTCAAGAGCCGTGAGGAGGAATTGCGTGAGCTGCTGTCGCGCGCCGAAGCCGCCGACCGCGCCAAGTCCGAATTCCTCGCCAATATGAGCCATGAGATCCGCACGCCGATGAACGGCGTGCTCGGCATGGCGGAGCTGCTGGCCAAGACCAATCTCGATACGCGCCAGAAAACCTTCATCGACATCATCGTCAAGTCGGGCAATGCGCTGCTGACGATCATCAACGACATTCTCGATTTCTCGAAGATCGATGCCGGACAGATGACGCTGCGCAAGGCGGCTTTCGATATCACCGAAGCGGTGGAGGATGTGGCGACGCTTCTCTCCTCGCATGCCGCCGAGAAGAACATCGAGCTGCTGGTGCGGGCCGCACCCGATCTGCCCGCCGCCGTGATCGGCGATGCCGGCCGCTTCCGCCAGATCGTCACCAATCTCGTCGGCAATGCCGTTAAGTTCACCGAGCGTGGCCATGTCTTCGTCGATGTCGGCTTCGAGACCGTCGCCGGCGGCGAGATCATGGCGAATATCCGGATCGAGGATACGGGTATCGGTATTCCTCAGGAAAAGCTGGAATCGGTGTTCGACAAGTTCTCGCAGGTCGACGCCTCCTCGACCCGGCGGCATGAGGGAACAGGGCTCGGACTTGCGATCACGGCCGGGCTCGTCGACCTCTTCGGCGGATATATCAAGGTCGAGAGCCATTGGGGCAAGGGCTCGGTCTTCACCGTCAAACTGCCCTTTGCGGTGGCGGCCGCCCACCTCGAGCCGAAGCCGCTGCCGATCAACGTGCAGGGTGCGCGCATCCTCGTCATCGACGACAATGAGGTCAACCGGCGCATCCTCACCGAGCAGCTGTCGCTCTGGGGCTTCGACGGCGTCGCTGCCGAAGGCGGCGGCACCGGCCTTGCGATCCTGGAGGCGGCGGCCGATCTCGGTGTTACCGTCGATGCCGTCATACTCGACTATCACATGCCCGACATGAACGGCGCCAATGTCGCCCGCCGGCTGCGCGCCGATCCCCGCTTTGTCGAGCTGCCGATCATTTTCCTGACGTCGATGGATATCTCAGGCACCGAAAAGGAGTTCGCGGCGCTGAACGGCCAGGCGCATCTGATGAAGCCGGCGCGCGCCAACGTGCTGCGTAACACCGTCGTCGAGGTGGTTCGCGCCCGGCGCGTGAAGCAGGCTTCGCAGGCCGAAATCACCCGGTTGCAGGCCGAAACGGCCGTGTCGGCACCGGTGCCTGCGCTGCAGAAGCGGGCGGCTGAATTCGTCGACGTGCTCGTCGCCGAAGACAACGAGGTCAACCAGATCGTCTTCACCCAGATCCTGCAGGGAACGGGGCTCTCCTTCCTTGTTGTCAATAACGGGCAGGAGGCAGTCGCGGCCTGGGAGAGCCACACGCCGCGCATCATCATGATGGATGTCTCGATGCCCGTCATGAACGGCCATGAGGCGACCCGGACGATCCGCGAAAGGGAAAAGGGGCAGGGCCAGCGAGTGCCGATCATCGGCGTCACCGCCCATGCGCTGGAAAGCGACCGGGAGGCTTGCCTCGACGCCGGCATGGACGACTACGTGTCGAAGCCGATCAGCCCGGAGCTGCTGGAAGAAAAGATCCGGCAATGGCTCGGCAAGGACGACCAGCAGCCGGGACGTACGAGCTACTGACCCGAACCGACGAATGCCGACAAGCTCTAGCTGGAAGGCGCCTTCACGCCACAGAGCATTTCCCGCTTGCCGGCGAACCCTTTGCGGCGTTCCACGGCAAAGCCGGCGGCGATGAGATTGCGGCGCACGAAGCCGGCCGCGGCATAGGTGGCGAAGGTGCCGCCGGCGACGGTCTTTTCGCAGACCTCACGCATCAGTTCCTCCGACCACATGTCGCCGTTGCGCGACGGGGCGAAGCCGTCGAGATACCAGGCGTCGAAGCCCGGCTTCGCCGTCATGACGCCGTCGAGTGCGGAACCGCAGACGACGCTGAGCCGCGTCTGATCGTCGAGGTCGAGCGAGACGGTCCCATCAGGCGTTTGCGGCCAGGCCGTTGTCAGCGCGTCGCGCTCGGCATCGATCTCCGGCCAGTGCGAGAGCGCCCGGCCGATCTCTTCGCCGCGCATCGGATGGAGTTCGAAGGAGATGAAATGCAGATGCTGGCCGGCTGCGCGATGCTGCTTCCATTGCCGCCAGGTCTCGGCGAAGTTCAGGCCGGTGCCGAAGCCGAGTTCGCCGATCACGAATGTCTGCCGCCCGCTCCAGCGCTGCGGCAGGCCGTTGCCGGCGAGGAAGACGTGGCCGCATTCCAGCCGGCCATCGGTCTGGCAATAAAAATGATCGCCAAAGGTCGTGGAATAGGGCATATCGCCGTCGCGCCACTCCAGCGGCTGCGGCGCGCCCGCGCCAATCTGATCTGGGTTCACGTCTGTCATGGAAAAAGCCGATAGTCCTGCGCCGGCGTCCGGTCAATCTTCTTGCGACCTGCTGATCGTTGGCGGCGGCATCATGGGCCTCTGGGCGGCCGTCCATGCCGAGCGGCGCGGGATCAGCACCCTTCTTGCCGATGCCGGCAGGCTGGGCAGAGGTGCGAGCGGCGGCCTGCTCGGGGCGCTGATGCCGCATATGCCGGACCGCTGGTCTGAGAAGAAGCAGTTCCAGTTCGATGCGCTGGTCTCACTCGAAGCCGAAATCGCGGCGCTCGAAGCGGCAACCGGGCTTTCCGCCGGCTATAACAGGTCCGGACGGCTGATCCCGCTGCCGAAACCGCATCTCAACCGTATAGCCCGCGGCCATTCCGAGGACGCCGAGCGCCACTGGCGGGCAGGCGAGCGCCGGTTCCACTGGCATGTGCTCGACAGGCCCGATGTAGACGGCTGGGTCGAGGCCTCTGCCGGCGAGAGCGGCTTTGTGCATGATACGCTTGCCGGCCGCGTCGCCCCCCGCTCGCTGATCTCAGTGCTCGTCGCCTTCCTGCAGCAAGCAAAACATGTGCGCATCATGGAAAACGCCGATGTTGCCGATCTCGATCCGGACCGAGGCACGGCCGCGATAGGCAGCAAAACCGTCACCTTCGGCCGCTGCATCCTGGCCGCCGGCCATCGGTCTTTTCCCCTGCTGCAGGATCTGACGCCGGGGCTGAAACAGCCGCTCGGCCAGCCGGTCAAGGGGCAGGCGGCGCTATTGAAGGCGGCGATCGATCCGGCACTGCCGACGATCTTCCTCGACGGTCTCTATGTCGTCGCGCATGAGGGCGGGCATGCGGCGATCGGCAGTACCAGCGAGAACCGCTTCGACGATCCCGTTTCCACCGATGCCCAGCTCGACGCGCTGATCGAGGCGGCGCGCGCCATCGTTCCGATCCTTCGCGACGCGCCGATCGTCGAACGCTGGGCGGGGCTTCGCCCGAAGGCCATCGACCGCGATCCGATGATCGGCCGCCATCCCGACCACCCGCGGCTCATCGCATTGACTGGCGGTTTCAAGGTCAGCTTCGGCCTCGCCCACCGGCTGGCGGAGGCGGCAGTTTGTATCGCAGGCGATACAGATTGCGAATTTTTCCTGCCGGAAAGCTTTGCGATTTCAAGCCATATCGCTGTGGCTTCACGTTAAACGTGAATTAGGTACAGCTGTGTTTCGTTATTCTGTCATGCAAATCACCTATCTGCTTGAGCATCGGCAGCGCCCAATTTCAGCGGCGCTCACTTCCTTGATGGAGGAAATTGCATGCGCTATGCCATTTGCTTCACGCCTCCGGCGAGCGACCCGTTGTCGCTCGTGGCCGCCAATTGGCTCGGTCGAAACGTATTTTCCGGCGATATGCTGGGGCCTCCGGCCGTCCGCGGCCTCGGCATTCACGAGATCGCCTTCCATACCGCCGTGCCGCGGCGCTATGGTTTCCACGGCGTTCTGAAGGCGCCGTTCCATCTGTCCGGCGATATGTCCGAATCGCAACTCCTGCGCGATCTCATGCGTTTTGCCGGGACATTCGCTCCCTTCCAGATTTCACGTCTCGAAATTGCCCGGCTCGGCAGTTTCTACAGCCTGATGCCGAGCGCTCCTTGTGAGCAGATCCAGTATCTGGCTTCGGCGATCGTCCAGGAGTTCGATCGCTACCGCGCGCCGCTGAGCGAAGCCGACATCGAGCGCAGCGATCCGGATGGACTGTCGGCTGCGCAGTTCGCCAATCTGCATCGTTGGGGCAATCCTTATGTCATGGACGAGTTCCGCTTCCATATGCCGGTGACAGGCTCCATCAATGCGATCGACATGCCCCGCATCGAACCGGCGCTGCGAACGATCTTCGAGCCCGTCCTGAAGGAGCCGGTGATGGTTTCGAACGTGGCATTGATGATCGAAGAGGGTTCCGGCGGTCCCTTCCGCGTCCATTCGCTGCATCCCATGGGCAAGGTCAGCGCGCGCAGGATCGCCTGAGTAGCGTTAAGCTAAGTGATTGTGCCGAAAGGATAAATTCTGCCACGCAGTTTCCGTCTCGACATTCCGGCTGCGGATGATACCGTTCCCCGTCTTTTCAGAAGGTGATTTGATGGTGTCTGAGACTTATCCGCGCAATCTCGTCGGCTACGGGCGTCAGACGCCCGATCCGAAATGGCCGGGCGAGGCACGCGTTGCCGTGCAGTTCGTCATCAACTACGAGGAGGGTGGCGAAAGCTCGATCCTCGACGGCGATCCCGCCTCGGAAAACCTGCTGTCGGAGATCGTCGGCGCAGCCGCCTGGCCGGGGCAACGCAATCTCAACATGGAATCGATCTACGAATATGGCTCGCGCGCCGGCTTCTGGCGGCTCTGGCGGATGTTCACCGATCTCAAGGTGCAGGCGACCGTCTACGGCGTGACGCTGGCGATGGCGCGGAACCCCGAGGCCGTCGCCGCCATGAAGGAGGCCGGCTGGGAGATCGCCAGCCATGGCTACCGCTGGCTGGAATACAAGGATTTCCCTGAGGATCTCGAGCGCAAGCATATTCTCGAAGCCGTGCGCCTGCACACCGAACTGACCGGCGAGCGGCCTTACGGCATGTATCAGGGCAAGCCTTCCGACAACACGCTTCGGCTGGTGCAGGAGGAGGGCGGTTTCCTCTATTCCTCCGATTCCTATGCCGACGACCTGCCTTACTGGGTGAAGGGCGTCGACGGGAAACCTTTCCTGATCATTCCCTATACGCTTGAAACCAACGACATGCGTTTTGCCACGGCGCAGGGCTTCAACGCGGGCGATCAGTTCTTCAGCTATCTGAAGGATGCTTTCGACACGCTCTATGAGGAGGGCAAGGCGGGCAGCCCGAAGATGATGTCGGTCGGTCTGCATTGCCGCCTCGTCGGACGGCCCGGCCGGGCGGCGGCGCTGAAGCGCTTCATCGAATATGTGCTGAAGCACGACAAGGTCTGGATTCCGCGCCGCATCGAGATTGCCGAGCATTGGCACCAGCAGCATCAGCCGGACGCGCTCTGATGATATCGCGCGAGGATTTCGTCTCCCGCTTCGGCGGCGTCTTCGAACATTCGCCTTTCATCGCCGAGCGCGCCTATGACAACGGCAGCGTGAAAGAGCCGCTGACGGCATCAGGCGTGCATGCGGCGCTTGCCGCCGTCTTCCGGGCGGCAAGCCGGGAGGAGCGTCTCGGCGTGCTCAGCGCCCATCCGGATCTCGCCGGGCGCCTGGCGATCGCAGGAGAACTCACCGAAGACAGCCGCAAGGAGCAGTCGGGAGCCGGTCTCGACCGGCTGAGCCCGGCCGAGCATGCCCGCTTCAGTGAACTCAATTCGGCCTATGTCGAAAAATTCGGCTTTCCTTTCATCATCGCCGTCAAAGGGCTCGGCAAGGACGACATCCTTTCGGCCTTTGAGAGAAGGATCGGTAATGGCCGGGATGAAGAATTCGCGACCGCAACGGCGCAGGTCGAACGGATCGCACTGCTGCGCCTGACATCGATGTTGCCGGAGGGTGAATGAGCGAGCCGCGTGCTATCGACTATCTCAATGAAATGCAAAAGGCGGCCGCCGAGGCATTGTATTTTGTCGGCGGAATGGATGAGGCGGCCTTCGCCGAGGACAATCTCACTTTCAAGGCCGTTGCCTTCTGCCACTTCACCATCGGCGCGGCTGCATCCCGTCTGCTCGTAACCCATCCGGAATTTGCCACCGAGCATCCCACTTTGCCGTGGACGAAAATCTGCGGCACCGGCAACCGTATCCTCGAAGACGTCTTCGCGCTCGATCCCTCCGACATCTGGGAGGCAACCTATCGCACGCTGCCGGAACTTCTTGTCGAGATCGATGCCATTCGTCACTGGCATGCCGAAGGCGAGTGAAGCCGTTGCCTGAATTTCTCGACATCCGTCCATTGACCAGATCGACCTTCGCCCCTTTCGGCGAGGTGATCGAAGCCGATCCAGCCTCGATGCGGCTGATCAATGGCGGCACAACCGAGCGTTTTCATGCGCTGGCCGCAGCCGAGGCGGCGGGCGAGGGCGGGCGCGTCATCATCAATCTGTTTCGCGGCCAGCCGCGCAGCTTTCCCTATGATGTCGATATGATGGAGCGCCATCCTTTCGGCAGCCAGAGCTTCTCGCCGCTTTCCGGCCGGCCCTTCCTCGTCGTCGTCTCCGAGGACGAGAACGGGCGCCCCGGCCGGCCGCAGGTGTTTCTCGCGCGCGGGGATCAGGGGGTGAATTACCGCCGCAATGTCTGGCATCATCCGCTGATGGCGCTTGGCCAGCCCTCCGATTTCCTGGTCGTCGATCGCGACGGACCAGGCAACAATCTGGAAGAATTCTTCTTCGAAACCCCCTTCGTCATCAAAGAGCCAGCCCCATGACCGGACTGACCACGCATGTTCTCGACACCACCCTCGGCAAGCCGGCCAAGGGCCTCAGGATCGATCTTTTCCAGCTCGAGGGCGAGATCCGCAGGCATCTGAAGACGGTCGCGACCAATGCCGACGGCCGGATCGATGGCGGCCCGATCCTTGCCGGCGAACATTTCCACGTCGGAACCTATGAACTGGTCTTCCATGCCGGGGATTATCTGCGCGCCTGCGGCACGCCGCTGCCGCATCCGGCTTTCCTCGATCTCGTGCCGATCCGCTTCGGCATCGCCGATGTCACGGCGCACTATCATGTGCCGTTGCTGCTTTCGCCCTATGGTTACTCCACCTATCGAGGTAGCTAGATGAGATTTGCCGCGATCGCCGATATCCATGGCAACCATCTGGCGCTCGAGGCAGTGCTGGCCGATATTCGCGCCGAAGGCGTCGAGGAGATCGTCAATCTCGGCGATGTCTTCAGCGGGCCGCTGGAGGCCGGCCGGACGGCGGATCTGCTGATACCACTCAGCCTGACGTCGGTACGCGGCAATCACGACCGCTATCTCACTGAGCGGGATCCGGCTTCCATGCATGCCTCGGATGCCGCCGCCTATCGGCAATTGTCGCCATCCCAGCTCGGCTGGCTGCGCAGCCTGCCATTCGATGCCGTCTATCGCGGCGAGGCCTATCTCTGCCATGCAACGCCGAAAGACGACAATCTCTACTGGCTGGAGTCCGTCTCGCCGGAGGGCATCGTTTTCCCGAAGCCCATCGAAGCGATCGAGGCGTTGGCTGAGGGCATAGACCTGCCGCTGATCCTTTGCGGGCACACGCACATTCCCCGCGCCGTCCGTCTCTCCGACGGCCGGCTGATCGTCAACCCCGGCAGCGTCGGCTGCCCTGCCTATGACGACGATCTACCCTGCTACCACAAGGTCGAAGCCGGCCATCCGCTGGCCGGTTATGCCATTCTGGAAAAGTCGCCTGCGGGATGGACGTGGCAGTTCCGCAGCGTCGCCTATGACAATCTCGCGATGTCGAGGCTGGCGGCGGAAAACCGCCGGCCCGACTGGGCGAGTGCGCTGGCGACCGGCTGGCTGCGGTAGCCGGCCCTTCGCGCGCGATAGCGGATTACTCCTTCGGAGGTGCAGCTGCGATAGCCGCCTGCGCCGGTGCGGCGGGTGCGGCCGGTACGACTGGTGGGGCCGCGGGCTTGGCGCTGTCGAGACTTCCAAGCAGGGATGAGATGGCATTGTCGCCTTCGAAGCCGGCTTCCTTCAACAGCTTGTCGAGGATCGGTTTATTGGCCTGGTAGGCAAGCAGCTGGCCGGCCAGTCCGTCGCCCATGCCGATGCCGTTGTCGCCGTTCGCGCCACCGCGGCCGAGCATGCCGCCGGTGTCGAAAATCCTGATGTCGGAGATCTTTTCGATCGGCTTGACCGCCTCGGCGAGTGCTTCGGGAATGATGCGGATGCGCTCGCGGGTGATCTCGAACTCGATGATGGTCTGGCTGAGCTTGTTGCGGGCTTCATTGAGCAAGGCCTCGCTTTCCGCGGCGGCCTTGCCGGTTTCGAGAACGCCCTTGGCCTTGATGATGGCCGCATCGGCTTCGGCGGTCGCGAGCGTCTTGATGGCTTCCGCCTGATCGATCGCGGCCTGCTTCTCGGCCTCGGCGCCGACGGTCACGGCAGTCGCTTCGGTTTCGGCTTTCTTGCGCGCGTCGATCACGGCGATCTGCTTTTCGCGCTCGGCAATTTCGATCGCCTTGGCCGTGCCGACTTTTTCCTCTGCCGCTATTGCCCGAGCGCGGGCCGTTTCGGCAGTCGCCTTCGCCTCGGATTCTTCACGGCTCTTGTTGGCAACGGCGATGGCGCTCTCCTGGGCGACGATCTGAAGGTCGCGCTTGGCTTCGGTATCGCGCTGCTGGACGGCGCGGGCGGCATCGATGTTTGCGCTTTCGCGAGCCTGCTTGGCGGCCGCCTCGCGTTCGGCGATCGCCTGCTCGGAGGCGATGCGGGCTTCCTCTTCGGCACGTTTTGCCGCCTGCTCCTGCTGGGCGGTTTCGGCGCGCGTCGCGGCGGATTTATTGGCGATGTCGCGTTCCTGGCTGAGCTCGGCCTCCCGCTTCGTCCGCTCGATGGCGAGCGACTGCTGGCGGGCCTCCAGATCCTTCTGCGCAATGGCGACTTCGGTATCGCGGACGATCTCGTTGCGCTCCTTCTTGCGGCCCTCGGTGATGCGCGTCAGCGCCGCCAGACCCTGTGCATCGAAGAAGTTGTTGGCGTTGAAATGCTTGATATCGGTCTGGTCGAGGCGCGTCAGGGATACGGATTCGAGCTCGAGACCGTTCGACTGGAGATCGGCGCCGACGGCTTCCTGCACGGCCTTGACGAAGTCCATGCGCTGCTCCTGCAGCGCGTCGAGATTCATCGTCGCCGCCACCGAGCGAAGGCCGTCGACGAATTTCGCCTCGATCAGGATGCGGAGCGCCTCGGCATCGTTGGTGCGGCTGCCGAGCGTCTGGGCGGCCAGCGCGATCGAGGAGCCGTCGGGCTTTACGCGTACGTAGAATTCGGCGCCGATATCGACGCGCATGCGGTCCTTGGTGATCAGCGCATCGCCTTCGCCGCGGCGGACTTCGAGGCGCAGCGTCTTCAGGTTCACCCTGGCGATCGAGTGGAAGATCGGCAGGACGACGGAGCCGCCGTCGAGCACGACTTTCTGGCCGCCGAGTCCGGTGCGGACATAGGCCTCGTCACGGCTGGAGCGCGTGTAGAGAGAGGCGAGGACAAAGCCGATGCCGAAGATCAGGACGATCGTAATGCCGGCCGGTAGAAGAATGTCGTACATCATGGCTGCTCCCTGAAAGATTGATTGTTTGCACCGATGGGATCCACCAGTGCTGGAATGGCGATAAACACATCTGCCTTGCGATCGACGAGGAGAACCTGCGTGCCGATCTTCAGCGGGTCCTGGCCCTTGGCAGCCTTGGCTCTCAGAACATGCCAGTTCCCGTGCTGGTCCTTGACGCGGACGCGACCAGGCAGTCCCTGATCGAGCGGGCCGAGCGACACTTCTCCGGTCCGGCCGATAAGGGTATCGAGATCGACTGCATAGGTCTCGTCGTGCGGGACGATCCGCGCCACCGTCCGGCTCGATGCCCTGACCATGGGGAAGGTGACCGTCAAGGCGGGAACGACGGCGATAGCGGCGGGCAGTGGGGCCCAGAAAGCGCCGGCGACCGCCTGTACGGCAAAGCCCGCAATGGCGAAGAAGCCGAGCGCCATCATCAGGAGAATGAGCAGGGGAACGCCGCCGACATTGAGCCACGACAAGTAGCCGGCAATGCCGTCATGGCCGTGGAGATCCGGTTTTCCGAGAAGCTCCGTGATCGAAAAACCCATGACCGTCGCGAGCATCTCGATCACGGTCAGGCCGGCAAGCACGGCGGCGGCGATCGCAAAGGGAAGGCATTCAGGAGCGAGAAAAAGTCCCATCGGCGTTACCGGTTATCCGCCTTGAAACGCGCGAGGCGGGCTTCTATCGCCTGCTCGCGGTGCAATCGGTCGAGTTCGTCCAGTTCGGAACTGTGGGCATGTTCGCCTGATGGAACGCCGGTCAGCCGCGAGACCGCCGCGGCGGCGCGGGCGGCGTCCGCGCCCGGCGTCGGTCTGTTGTGGCCGGCGAGAGCCTCTTCGGGATGCCTGGCTATGCTGCGCTTGAAATCGGCAAGACGGGCGTCGGCCTCGCGGCGCGTGGCGAGCACGGCCTGCAGGGCTTTCTGGCCCTCATCCACCTGCTCGCTCGCATCGGCCAGCGCCTTGTCGAGTGCTGCGATCTGGGATTCGAGATCGATCTGACGGGCGACGCCGGCCTTTGCGAGATCGTCGCGCCCGGAGGAGACCGCCAGGCGAATCTTCTCATCGAGCGCATTCATGTCTTCGGCGATTTCATCCTTGCGGCTCTGGATGCGGTATTCCTCGGCGCGCGCCTTGCCGAGATCGGCGCGGGCTTCCTCCGCGGCCGCATCGATTTCGCGGATCGCCTGTTCGATGACCGCGATCTTGTTGACGCCTTCCGCTTTGTCGATCGCCGCATTGGCGATGCCCGCGATCAGGCGACCCATGCGTGAAAGAATGCCTTCATTCGTCATGTTTTCCTCCATCCGAGCGGAATTCGGCGTGACGCCGATGTTAATCTCGTAGCGATCGTGGTCCGCTACAAGGTATGCGGGAAAAATACTCTCCCATCCCCTGGAATAGCCCGCGACATCGAAGGGCACGGCAACGCGTCCGTGCACCGTGGCGATGGTGAGGTCCGAGGGGCCTTTGATGGCGAAGAGCTTGTCATCAAGCGGCAGCTGCAGCGGATCGGGGATGATGCCCCGATTGGCGGCGAAATCGCGCAGGCCGAGCGTCACCAGCCGCGCCGGCAGGCCCGTCTGCTCGCGGACGGTTTCATAGGCAAGCTCATGCAAAACGACCAGATTGGCGCCCGCTTTGTCGTCGATGAGCTCGGTCAGGATGTCGGTCATCCTGCGATAGGCGGCAATGGTGTCGTCCAGCGCTAGGCGGGCCTGGTCGTCAGGCGCCAGCATGTAGCGCAATAGCGATGGATGCGATGTCTTGCTCGTCGGTGCCATGGATAAAAACATAAAGCACCGCTTTTGTGCTTTCAAGAGGAGGTGCGCAAAATATACAACTTTTGTTTGGCTTATCGTCGGAAGAAGGAGGGACTGGAAGATGCAATTCGCAAGAAACAGCGTTCGACAGCCCCCGGATCACATTGCCGATCGACGAACCGCCGGCGGATCGGCTCGGCTTCCTACCGGGCGGCTGCGCGCCCCTCGCGAATACCGGCGCTGATACGGTTGATGATCGTCCATACGAGAAGGAGTGCCACCACTGCCCAAAGCCACGCAGTCCATGCTGCAAACGTGCCGCCAACGGCGACAAAGAGGCCGAGCGCACCGAAAAGCACCGCACGGTCGCTCTTGCCGAGTGGACCGTCGTAACGCCGGCTGGCGCCGACCGTTTGACCCAATACACCGGCAAATTCCGTCAGCACTGACAGGAATATGACAACCATTGCCGGCATCAGGCCGTTCGGATCCAGGAGCGCAAACGGCAAATACAGGGCGATATCCGACACGACATCACCGATCTCGTTGAGATAGGCGCCCAAAATGCTCTTTTGCCCATGTTCGCGCGCGAGCATGCCGTCAATGGCATTGAGACCCATGCGCAGGAGAAACCATGCAGGCACCAGCAGGAACCACTGCGGAAGCGGAACGACACTCAGGAAAAGGCCAAGTGCAACCGAGACGGCCGCGGCAACAGTCGTCACCTGATTAGCCGTGATGCCTCGCGCCGCCAGCGCGCGCACCAGAGGGCGAAGCATATTCTGAAACCGGGACTTCAATTGATAAACAGACATGCTACCTCAGTGGAGTTTCGGGGCATCGGAAAAATCTATCCCAGCTCCGGCGGTGAAGACGTCGTGCTTATGGGGAAGCCGATACTTCATATCGGTTCTCGTATAGGGCTTACATTTGCGACTAGACTTTTGCAATGAATGCAAACCACTGTTCCGCCAATGGTTGCAACCCATCAACCGATCAGAATAGGAGTAGACCGTGCTGCAAGCTGCCGATATCAGGCAACCGTCCTCGACGGCCAGGCCGATGCGTGAATCCGAATTCGTGTCGCATGATGGCACGCGACTGTTTTATCGGACGTGGCCCGCGACCGGTGCTGCACCGAAGGGCGCAATCATTCTTCTACATCGCGGCCACGAGCATAGCGGCCGGGTCGCGCATCTTGCCGCCGAGCTCGGTCTCGATGATTTTGCCTTGTACGCCTGGGACGCACGCGGCCATGGACGTTCACCGGGAGAACGCGGCTATTCGCCATCCTTCGCAGCCTCGGTGCGTGATCTCGATTGCTTCGTCCGCCATGTCAGCGAGACAACCGGGATTGCCGTTGAAAACATCGCCGTCATTGCGCAGAGCGTCGGCGCGGTCCTCGCTACCACCTGGGTGCACGACTATGCGCCGCAGATCCGTGCGCTCGTGCTGGCCTCACCGGCCTTCAGCGTCAAGCTCTACGTGCCTTTTGCGAGGGAAGGCATTGCGCTCTGGGAAAAGCTCAAGGGGACATTCTTCGTCAATTCCTATGTCAAGGCGAAGTTTCTGACGCACGATCCCGAGCGCATCGCCTCCTTTGAAGCCGACCCACTGATCACCCGGCCGATTGCCTCCAATATTCTGTTGCAGCTTTACGAAGCCGCGGCCCGTGTCGTCGATGACGCCCGCGCCATCACCGTTCCGACCCAGCTGCTGATCTCCGGCAGTGACTGGGTGGTGCGACACGCGCCGCAGCATCGGTTCTACGAAAATCTCGGCAGCCGCATCAAGGAGCGGCATGTGCTTGCCGGCTTCTATCATGACACGCTGGGTGAGAGGGACCGTGCGATTGCGCTCGCCGAGGTCCGCCGTTTTATCGATGCACGGTTCGCCGAGCCCCGGGCGCCTGCCGACCTTCGCACCGCCCATGTCCAAGGCTATACCAAGGATGAGGCCGACCGCCTCGCCAGCCCTCTGGACGCCACGTCTCCACGCGGCATCTACTGGGCGCTCAGCCGTCTCAACATCAGGCTCGGCGCATTGGTATCGGACGGCATAAAGACCGGGGTCAAGACCGGTTTCGATTCCGGTTCGACGCTCGATTACGTCTATGAGAACAAGCCGCAGGGGCTCGGTCCCGGCGGGCGGTTGATCGACAAGGTGTTCCTCGAGGCGATCGGCTGGCGCGGCATCAGGCAGCGCAAGCTGCATTTGCAGGAGCTGATCGAGGACGGGCTGCAGCGCCTTAAAGCAGCCGGCCGCAGCACCCATATGCTCGACATAGCGGCTGGCCACGGCCGTTATGTCCTCGATGCGATCGAGGCGGCTGCCGTGCGTCCCGATAGTGTGCGATTGCAGGATTACTCCCCCATCAACGTCGACGCCGGCCGCAACAGCATTGCAGCGCGGGGCCTTAGTGATTTCGTGAGCTTTCGCCAGCAGGATGCCTTTGACGGCGAGGGGCTGGCTGCAATCACGCCGGCTCCGGATCTCGCAATCGTCTCCGGCCTTTACGAGCTTTTCTCCGACAACGGGATGATTTCTACGTCGCTCAACGGGATCGCCCGCGCGATGCAGCCCGGTGGTCTGCTCGTCTACACCAACCAGCCATGGCATCCACAACTGGAGATGATCGCCCGCGCCCTGACCTCCCACCGCGGCGGCCAAGCGTGGGTGATGCGGCGGCGGACGCAAGAAGAAATGGATCAACTGGTCGCCGCGGCCGGTTTCCGCAAGATCGAACAGCGCATCGACCAGTGGGGCATTTTCACCGTCTCGCTGGCGGAAAGAATTTGAGGGCAAAGCCGTTGGGGCAGGCACGTTCTCCTCTTTCCCAATCAGCGCCGGTCCTCAAGCGGGCGGCGCTCTGGCTCGTCTTCCTGGCGCCGTTCTTCTATCTGACCTATGGCGGCGCCAACTGGCTGGCATCGCAACGCGCGCATGTGCCGAACATCGCCTTCGCATGGGAAAGCGCCATTCCGTTCCTGGCGTGGACGATCATTCCGTACTGGTCGATCAACCTGTTCTACGCACTCTGCCTGTTCATCAACACGACGCCGCGCGATGTGGATGTGCTTGCGAGGCGTTATCTGACGATCCAGATAATAGCGGTCGCCTGCTTCATCGCCATTCCGCTCGAAGCAATCTTCGTACGGCCGGCCACCAGCGGCCTGCCCGGTTTCATGTTCGCCGTTCTCGGTGGTTTCGATAAACCGTTCAACCAGGCGCCGTCGCTGCATATCGCGCTGCTGGTGGTGATCTGGGACCATCTGCGCGGCCGGTTGCCGCGCAGGGCGCGGCTTCTCTGGCACGTCTGGTGCTTCCTGATCGGCGCCTCCGTGCTGACGACGTGGCAGCATCACGTCATGGACATACCGACCGGCATGCTGCTCGGTCTGTTTGCCGTCTGGCTTTTTCCGCGCGATGCCGCTTCCCCTCTTGCGAGTTTTATTGTGAGCGGCGATCCAAAGTCGCGCCGTCTTGGCATCTGCTATCTCGGTGGTGCCGCCGCATTTCTCGGCCTTGCAGCGCTCTGCACTCCTCTATCACCCGCGGCACTTCTGTTGCTCTGGCCGGCTGTTGCGCTGGCGATCGTCGCCGTCGGATATTTCGGCGCCGGCCCGCAGATATTCCTGAAACGCGCCGATGGCCGGGCCGCGCTTGCCAGCCGCTGGCTGCTGGCACCCTACCGGCTCGGCGCGACCATCAACGTCTGGCTCTGGACACGCAAAATGCCGGCATCCGTGGTGATCGCTGATGGCGTCCATCTCGGTCGTTTTCCGCGTCGCCGCGAGGCCGACCGTTTTGCCACGGTGATCGACATGACCGGCGAACTTCAGCGCCCGAGCGGGACGCTTGCGCGCTGGTGCAGTTTTCCCGCCCTCGATCTTACAGGCCTCGACAAGATCCAGGCGCGAGCCGCGGCTGATGTCATCGAGGCTGCGCGTCACCAGGGACCGGTCCTCGTCTGCTGCGCGCTCGGTTTCCAGCGGAGCGCCTGCGTCATCGTAAGTTGGCTGGTCATCAGCCGACGTTGCGAAAATCCGACCGAAGCCTTGCAGCTGATCGAACGCGCGGGGCGGCGTGTTTATCTGCCTGTGGAAAGTATCCATGCTGCGAAGGAAGGTGTGCAATGACGCAGTGGAAAACCGCGGCCTCCGCGACGGCGCGAAATCTAGGCCGCAATTCAATGTTCTGCGGGCTGATAGCACTGTTGCCACTGATTGCCGGCCCGATCACCGGGGGATATCGAGGTTTCGCCCCAACGCTCGGCTGGCTCCTGATGCTGGCTTTCTGCGGGATTGTCCTTGCGCTGGCGATCCATCTTCTCTTCGATGCGCTGTTGTTTCGCCTCGCGTCGAGCCATGAGACAGAGGCCGCCGGCCTTGCCGCCGTCGACGACCTGCTATCCCGGATGCAGCTTCGCAAGCCTGACGGGGCACCGCCTGGCCTCGAGAGGCGGATTGCCGGATCGCGCCGCATCGTCTGGCAGCAGCGGTTTGCGCTCGTCCTCTATCTCGTGATTTTCGCGATCCTTCAGCTCAATGCGAGCGGCGGCCAGCCGCCTGGCTGATTGGCATGCCGTTGCGTGTCCGGCAGGTCTTGCCCCGCCATCGGCGCGTTCAGCCGGTGCCGATTTCTTTGTTTGAGCCTTGCCGCGATATGATCGACGCGTTCACGTCGTTGATGTCGCGTTTGCCGCAGAGCGCCATGGTGATGTCCATCTCCTTGCGGAGGATGCCGAGCGCCAGCGTGACGCCCTCCTTGCCCATGGCGCCGAGGCCGTAGAGGAAGGGCCGGCCGATATAGGTGCCCTTCGCGCCGAGTGCTATCGCCTTCAGCACGTCCTGGCCGGAGCGGATGCCGCCGTCGAGATGGATTTCGATGCGGTCGCCGACGGCATCGACGATCGAAGGCAACATGCTGATCGACGAGGGAGCGCCGTCAAGCTGCCGGCCGCCGTGATTGGAGACGACGATCGCATCGGCGCCGGTATCGGCGGCTGCCCTGGCGTCCTCCGGATCAAGGATGCCCTTGATGATCAGCGGGCCGCCCCATTGCTCCTTGATCCAGGCGACGTCGGCCCAGGAGAGCCGCGGATCGAACTGCTCGTGCGTCCATGCGGCGAGCGAGGTGATATTGGAAACGTTCTTGGCATGGCCGATGATATTGCCGAAGGTGCGGCGCTTGGTCTTCAGCATATCCAGGCACCAGAAGGGCCTGCTCGCCATCTGCCAAACATGTTTCGGCGTGAATCTCGGCGGCGCCGACAGGCCGTTACGCAGGTCCTTGTGGCGCTGGCCGAGGATCTGCAGATCGGCCGTCAGCACCAGCGCCGAGCATTTGGTGGCCTTGGCGCGGTTGATCAGGCCGAGGACAAAATCCTTGTCCCGCATGACGTAGAGCTGGAACCAGAAGGGGCGCGTCGTTACCGATGCGACGTCCTCAATCGAGCAGATGCTCATCGTCGACAGCGTGAAAGGAACGCCGAACTCCTCGGCCGCGCGCGCCGCCAGCATTTCGCCATCGGCATGCTGCATGCCGGTCAGGCCGGTCGGCGCCAGGGCCACCGGCATCGACACCTTCTGACCGATCATCGTCGTTTCCAGCGTGCGGTCGGTCATGTCGACCAGCACTCGCTGGCGCAGCTTGATACCGCTGAAATCGCTCTCATTCGCCCGATATGTGGATTCCGTCCAGGCGCCGGAATCCGCGTAGTCGAAAAACATCTTCGGCACGCGGCGCTGGGCTAGCTGTTTCAGATCGGCGATGGTGAGCGGAGTGGCCATGAATTGAACCTTCACATCTGAATGCGGCTATCTCGCGTAACATGAAATCTTGGAGGGCGTTGCGGGAAATCTGCCGTATCAGGCAGCCTTTTGGCCGCGGATCGGTTGAATGAGAATATCCAACGGAATGTCGAGATGTTCGTGCAATCGCCGGATCATATCGAGTGAAAGTGCACGCTTTCTGTTGAGGATTTCCGCGACACGCCCGCGGCTGCCCAGAATTGGTTCCAGATCCTTCCGCGTCAGTCCCTGCTGCTCCATCCGGAAGATGATCGCATCGATCGGATCAGGCAGATCTATCGGATATCGCCCTGCTTCATAGGCGTCGATCAGCGTCGCCAGAATGTCGAGCTTGTCGGCTTCGGGCGAACCGTCTTTCGCTCCCCAGAGCTGCTTCAGCAGCAGGAGCGCGTCTTCGTAATCATCGTCATTGCGGATGGGTTTCAGATCATTCATGTTCCACCGTCGCTGCGTCGATCCTGTCATCGTTGCGATGCGTGCCGATCCATTTGATCCAGACGATCGACCGTTCGAAATCGACGGCAACGATCAGCCTGTAGTCATTTCCCTTGATGTTGAAGACGATACGTTCGGCATTGACGACGCTTGCATGAGCATATCGCTTCTTCATATCGGACATGGATTTCCAGTCCGCCTTGCTGACTTCGTGAAACCACGTATCGAGAGCAGCCTTCAAGGCGGCCTGGCTTTTTTGACCATCCGGGCTTTCGACAAATTGCGTCAGGGTGCGCCGGGCGATCACTCTCATCGTGGCACCATAGCACGCTCCCATTTTGGGAGCAATGGCGGCATCATCGAAGTCCGGCTTTCATAGCCACGCCCGCCACATAGGTTTCGGCGACTGCCCGGTCGTCGCCCATCGTCTGCAAGAGGAAGAGTTCCTCGGGCAAGGTCTTCACCGCTTCCAGCTTCAGCGCCATGGCCGGGGTCGCCGCCGCATCGAGGACGATGAGATCGGCTTCGGTGCCGGGGTCCAGCGTGCCGATCCGGTCGGCCAGCGACAGCGCCTCGGCATTGCCGCGCGTCATCAGGTAATAGCTTTCCAGCGGGTTCAACCGTTCTCCGAGCAATTGCTGGATCTTGTAGGCCTCGTCCATGGTTTTCAGCATCGAATAGCTGGAGCCGCCGCCGATATCGGTTGCCACACCGATGCGCACCGGCTTTTCGCGCCGCGCCAGCGCCTTCAGCGGGAACAGGCCGGAGCCGAGGAAGAGGTTCGACGTCGGGCAGTGGACGGCGACCGAACCCGTCTCGCTCATGACATCGGCTTCGCGCTCGGAGAGGTGGATGGCGTGGCCGAAGAGGCTTTTCGGCCCGAGCAGGCCGTAGCGGGCGTAGATGTCGGTATAGTCGATCGCCTCGGGGTAGAGCTCGCAGGTGAATTTGATTTCGTCGTGGTTTTCCGACAGATGCGTCTGGATATGCAGGTCGGGAAATTCCCGGGCAAGGGCTGCTGTCGCTTCCATCTGCGCCGGCGTCGAGGTGATGGCGAAACGCGGCGTGATGGCGACGTGGTTGCGGCCCTTGCCGTGCCAGTCCGCGATCACCTGGCGGGTCTCGTCATAACCCATCTCGGGCGTGTCGAGCAGGCCCTGCGGCGCGTTGCGGTCCATCATCACCTTGCCGCCGACCATGCGCATGTTGCGCTTCATCGCCTCGGCGAAGAAGGCGTCGGCCGACGCCTTGTGCACGGAGCAATAGGCGACCGCCGTCGTCGTGCCGTGGCGGATCAGCTCGTCGTAGAAATGCGTGGCGATCCTTTGCGCATGCGCGCTTTCGACGAAACGGCATTCCTCGGGAAAGGTATAGGTGTTCAGCCATTCGAGCAGGTTGGCGGCATAGGAGGCAATCACCTGCATCTGCGGAAAATGCAGGTGCATGTCGATGAAGCCGGGCAGGATCAGATGCGGGCGGTGGTCGATCTCGACCAGATCGGCGGCTGCCTTTGCCTTGACGTCGGCATAGGCGCCGGCCGCTGCGATCAGCCCATCTTCGATCAGCAGGCCGCCATCCTCCTCGTAGAGATAGCTCTGGCTGTCGGCCAGACTGAGCGGCGCGCGATGAAAAGACAGCAGGCGGCCGCGCAGGAGTGTTGTCGTCATTGTTTCTTGCCTTCGACTGCGCTTTGGAACCAGGCGACGAGCAGCTTGCGTTCGTCCGGCGTCATATCGGTCACGTTGCCGGGCGGCATGGCATGGCTGCGCCCCGCCTGTATATAGATTTCCCGGGCATAGGCGGCAATTTCCGCGTCGTTTTCGAGCATCACCTCCTTCGGCGGCCGTACGATGCCCTCATAGACAGGCTCGGCGGCGTGGCACATGGAACAGCGCGTCGCGACCAGTTGCTTGACGGCGGGAAAATGCGGATCGCCGGCGAATTGCTGGAAGGCGGGCGCCACCGCCGCAGCGTCCGTTTCGCCGGTCAGCAACTTCGGCACGGTCGAAAGCCACATGATCAGGATGAAAAGGATGACGGTGACGATCCAGGTCCAGGTCGGCCGGCCTTTCCTCGCATGGGTGGTGTTGAACCAGTGGCGAATGGTGACGCCCATCAGGAAGACCAAAGCCGCGATCACCCAGTTGAACGCCGTGCCGAAGGCCAGCGGATAGTGGTTCGACAGCATGAAGAAGATGACGGGCAGCGTCAGGTAGTTGTTGTGCAGCGAACGCTGCTTGGCGACCTGCCCGTATTTCGGATCAGGTGTGCGGCCGGCGATGAGGTCGGCGACGACGATCTTCTGGTTGGGGATGATGATCATGAAGACATTGGCCGACATGATCGTCGCGGTGAAGGCGCCGAGATGCAGGAAGGCGGCGCGGCCGGTGAAAAGCTGCGTGTAACCCCAGGCCATGAAGACGAGCACGACATAGAGCACCGCCATCAGTCCCCAGGTGTTGCGACCGAGCGGCGACTTGCAGAGCAGGTCGTAGACGATCCAGCCGAAGGCGAGCGACGCGAGCGAGATCAGGATCGCCACCGGGGGGCTGATATCGAGCACATGGCGATCGATGAGAAAGAGGTCGGCGCCGCCGTAATAGACGATGCAGAGCATCAGGAAGCCGGATATCCAGGTGAAATAGCTCTCATATTTGAACCAGGTCAGGTGCTCCGGCATTTGCGCGGGCGCCACCAGATATTTCTGGATATGATAGAAGCCGCCGCCATGAACTTGCCATTCCTCGCCATAGGCGCCGGGCGGCAGATGCGGGCGTTTCACCAGTCCGAGATCGAGCGCGATGAAATAGAAGGACGATCCGATCCAGGCGATCGCGGTGACGACATGGAACCAGCGCGCCGCAAAGGCGAGCCATTCCCATGCTATGGCATATTCATACATCGAATTCCCCTAACTTCCTCCGACTCGTGACATTGCGGAAAATTTGGCGGGGAGGGAAGAGGAGATTGAAGAACCGCACAGGACGCCGATTTCGGTAATGGCGGTGAACCCCGGGGAGGAATGGCATGATCACCGCGCTCTACAGCGATCAGCTCATCGCCGAAAATGCGCCGATGGACCGGCGGCTTGCCGCGCTCATCCTCGCACGCGGAAACCGCATCGGCTATATCGCCTCCGCTCCAGAGCCGCAGCGCGAGTTCTTCGATGAAAAACGGCAGTACTATCTCCAATATGGGCTGTCTCTCGATCTCTTCGTCGATCTCGACGCGCTTTCCGGCGACGACGAGATCGGCCGGCTATTTTCCTGCAACGCCATTCATCTGACCGGCGGCCACACCGGCGATTTTCTGAGACGGCTGCGCCAAAGCGGCATGCTGGAGAGGCTGCGCGCATGGGCGCTGGATGACGGCATTCTCGTCGGAACCAGCGCCGGGGCGATTTTGATGACGCCGACGATCGCCGCCGACGCGCTGTTTTCCGGCGGTTCGCCGGATGCCGTGCGGGATGGTGCGGCTCTCGATCTGGTGCCTTTCGAGTTCTTTCCGCATGTGAACGACGATCCCGGCTATCTCCCCTCGCTGTTGCGCTACAGCGAGACGACGGCAAATCGCATTCTCGCATGCAGGGACGGCGAAGGTCTGATCCTCGGCAACGGGCTCGTCGAAGTCTTCGGCGCTCCGCTGATGATTTCCGACGGTTTTGTCGAAGCTGCCGATCGCGGCCGCATCGTCGATCTGCTGTCCTGTGCCTAAAAGCTGCCGAGAAGGTGTGTATTATCTCCGGCTTATACTCGGTCCGTTAATACAGCGGGTCTTGAAACCATGACGATTCGGTTACAGTTATGTTTAAGGCCGCCGGAATGAAATAAGAACAGTGGATCAGCGGCGGCGCATTCATCGACGGAGAAGATGCCATGCGCAGCATTTTGACGTGTGTGATGATTGCATATGCGTCGCTGGCGACGGCTCATGACGCACCCTCGGGGTGGAGTTATGACCCCTATTGTTGCAACGGCGACAGTCATACTGGCGACTGCCAGATGATCCCTTCGAAAAGCGTGGCGGTGACGCCGGGCGGATATCGCGTAACGTTGCTGCCGGGCGACCACCGGCTGGTCACGCATGCGCATGTCTTCCTGCTGCCGATGACCAAGGCGATGCAATCCGGCGACGAGGACTACCATCTCTGTCTTTTTCCGAATGAGGATACGCCGCGCTGCTTCTATGCGCCGGAGATGGGATTCTGAGGCTACCGCGATGCCTGCTTCTAATCCCCGGCCGCCTTCATCTCTTCGAGGATCCAGTTGCGGAAGGCTTTGATCTTCGGAACGTTGCGGCGGTTTTCGGGATAGGCGAGCCAGTAGGCCTTGCCGTCGCTGCGGGTCAGTTCGAAGGGCTGATAGAGGCGGCCGAGCGCGATCTCGGCCGCATAGAAGGCCGGGTTGAGGATGGCGACGCCATGTCCTGACATCGCCGCATCGGCTTCCACCGCCTGGGAGCCGAGCTGGTTGCGCGGGCGGCGGTCGAGATCCGTGTCGGTGACGCCGGCTGCCTCGAACCATTGCTTCCACCAGATGTCGCCGGCGTCGAAGAGATCGAACTTCAGGAGATCACGCGGCTCCTTGATGCCGCCGGCCGATTCCGCCAGCTTCGGGCTCAGCATCGGGGTGAACTCCAGCCCCATCAGCCGGTGCAGCGCCAGCCCCGGCCAGTTGCCGTCGCCCCAGCGGATGCCGACATCGATCTGCTCGCGGGAAAAGTCGATGATATCGGAGGTCGCCTGAAAGCGCACCGCGATCGCCGGATGCTTCAAATGGAAAGAGCCGAGGCGCGGCGCCAGCCATTTCGAGGCGAAGGTGTGGGTCGAGCTGATGGCGAGCGTGCCTTCGACGCTGTCGCGCGCCGTCGCCATCGCGTCGTGCAGCATGGCGAAGGCTTCGGTCACTTTCGGCGCCAGCCGCTCGCCGGTCTCCGTCAGCGCGATCTGGCGGGGACGGCGCAGGAAGAGCGGCTCGCCGACATTCTCCTCCAACAGCTTGATCTGGTAGCTGACGGCCGTCTGCGTCATGCCGAGTTCGTCGCCGGCCTTGGTGAAACTGCCGAGCCGGGCCGCGGCCTCGAAGACGCGCAGCGCATTCAGCGGGAATTGTTTCGAGAGTTTCATGGATAAGTTCTCTTGATGCAGGCAGACGGTCGTTCGATTGGAATTGCAGTATTTTCCGCGGCAAACTGCAACTCATACCATCAAACTGACGAGGTGATGTCATGGATTGCTTTGCTATCGAAGAGAAGCGCTCGCAGCCGAGCATGGGTGTGTTCAAGCGTCTTGCCGGACGGCTGGTCGGCCGTTTCTGCCGGCTGCCCCGCCTCGATCTCGATGCTGCGCCTGACCGCGTCAAGCGCGATCTTGGTTTCCTCGATGGACGCGATCCGTTTTACGAGGACGCCTGCAAGCGATAGGCCGCCAGCGCCGCCAGGATTTCGGCGGCGGTCATTGCGGCGATCACCTCGGGGCGTTTGTCCCTGACCGCCGTGCCGCCGATCGGCAGCGTCAATCGCTCCATCCAGGCGCGTTCGCCGCCTCCGCGGGAAAGCCAGCTTGTCAAGGTGGCGCGTTTGGTCGCCGAACCGATCATGCCGGTATAGGCGAGATCCTCCCTTGCCAGCGCTTCACGGGCGATGAGAAAGTCCAGCGAATGGTCGTGCGTCAGGATGACGACCGCGCCGCCGGCGGCAATATCCTTCACCAGCGCTTCCGGCATCGGCACGAGGCGGGTCTTCGTCGCCGCCGGCAGATTGGCGAGCTCTTCCTGGCGGGTTTCGACCACTGTGACCGACAGCGGCAGCGGCGCAAGGGCAGCTGCCAGCGCACGGCCGACATGGCCGGCGCCGAAGAGAAGCACCTCGGGCAGACGCTCGATTTCGCCGGCACGTGTGGCTTCGACCTCGGCTTTCAACGTCGGCGTCAGTTGGCGGAACCGCAACTGTGTACGCCCACCGCAGCACTGGCCGATTTCGGGGCCGAGCGGGATATCCATGGTGGTTGCGCCGCCGGTTCCCGCCAGCATCTCCCGCGCATTGTGGATCGCCAGGAATTCGAACTGTCCGCCGCCGATCGTGCCCCACAGCGCGGTTGGCGAGACGAGCATGAAGGCCCCAGCCTCGCGCGGGGTGGAGCCCTGTGTCTCGGTGATGTCGACGAGGATGCTGTCGGGGTGGGCGGCGAGGAAGGTGGGGAGGTCGGTCATGGGAGGATGGCCGAGGGGTAAGTGGCTGTGTTACCCCCCTCTGTCCTACCGGACATCTCCCCCACAAGGGGGGAGATCGGCATGAGGCGCGGGCTTCCCAAGACGGGGAAACGACGGCCTAAAACTGGATCTTGATAATCCGCTGTCAGGGCAATATGGGCGAAGGGCCGTCGTCTTGCCGATCTCCCCCCTTGTGGGGGAGATGTCCGGCAGGACAGAGGGGGGTGCCCACTCTGCCTGTTCCGCTCGAACAACAAGCCAGCCGGACGTCTTACCATCCTACACCCGCTTCATCCGCTCCACCGCCATCAGCACCCGTTCCGGCGTCGCCGGGGCGTCGAGCCTGGGGCAGACCTTGTAATCCGCGACGCTCGCGACCGCCATCGACAGCGCTTCCAGCACCGAGATCGCCAGCATGAAAGGTGGTTCGCCGACGGCCTTGGAGCGGCCGATGGTGGCCTCGGCGTTCTCCGACCATTCGGCGAGGCGCACATTGAAGATCTTCGGCCGGTCGGAGGCGAGCGGGATCTTGTAGGTGGATGGCGCATGGGTGCGCAGCCGCCCCTTGTCGTCCCACCAGAGTTCTTCCGTCGTCAGCCAGCCCAGGCCCTGGACGAAGGCGCCCTCGACCTGGCCGAGGTCAATCGCCGGGTTCAGCGAGCGGCCGACATCGTGGACAATGTCGGTGCGGTCGATCAGATATTCGCCGGTCAGCGTATCGATCGAGACCTCTGTGCAGGCGGCGCCATAGGCGAAATAATAGAAGGGCGTGCCGCGGCCGGCCTTGCGGTCCCAATGGATCTTCGGCGTCTTGTAGAAGCCGGCGGCGGACAGCTGGACGCGGGCGAAATAGGCCTGCTTGATGAAGTCGGGGAAGGGGATCTCGCTCTCGCCGACCCGCACGCGGTTCGCCAGGAAGACGATGTCGGATGGCGCCACCTCCCATTTCTCGGCGGCAAAGGCCACCAGCCGTTCCTTGATCTGGCGGGCGGCGTCGTGCGCTGCCATGCCGTTGAGGTCCGAGCCGGAGGAGGCGGCGGTCGCCGAGGTGTTCGGCACCTTGGCGGTCGTCGTCGCGGTGATCTTGACCCTAGAGATATCGACCTGGAAGCTGTCGGCCAGCACCTGCGCCACCTTGGTATAGAGGCCCTGACCCATTTCGGTGCCGCCATGATTGAGGTGGATCGAGCCGTCCTGATAGATATGGACGAGCGCGCCGGCCTGATTGAAGGCGGTCATGGTGAAGGAGATGCCGAATTTCACCGGCGTCAGGGCAATGCCCTTCTTGATATAGCGGCTGTCGCGGTTGAAGCCGATGATGGCATTGCGCCGCGCCCGGTAGTCTGACGTATCCTCCAGTTCGTCGACGACGCGGGCGATGATATTGTCCTCGACCTCCTGATGGTAGGGCGTCAGCGTGCGCCCGGAGCCCGGCTGGCCGTAGAAATTCAGCTTGCGGATATCGAGCGGGTCCTTGCCGAGGGCATAGGCGATCTCCTCGATGATGCGCTCGGCGCCGAGCATGCCCTGCGGCCCGCCAAAGCCGCGGAAGGCGGTGTTGGAGACGGTGTGTGTCTTCAGCGGCTTCGATTGCAGATGCACATGCGGATAGAAATAGCTGGAATCGGCATGGAACAGCGCGCGGTCGGTCACCGGTCCGGAGAGGTCGGAGGAGAAGCCGCAGCGCGCCGCGTAAGTGGCGTCGACCGCGTGAATGCGGCCTTCGGCATCGAAGCCCACTTCGTAATCGACCAGGAAATCATGGCGCTTGCCGGTGGCGCTCATATCCTCGTCGCGGTCCGGGCGGAATTTGACGGCACGGCCGAGCTTCTTGGCGGCGATCGCCGCAAGGGCTGCGAACTGACTGCCCTGCGTCTCCTTGCCGCCGAAGCCGCCGCCCATGCGGCGCACGTTGACGGTGACCGCGTTCGACGGGATATCGAGCACGTGGCCGACAATATGCTGGATTTCGCTCGGATGCTGCGTCGAGGACCAGACGGTGACCTCGTCGTCCTCGCCGGGAATGGCCACGGCGATATGGCCTTCGAGATAGAAATGCTCCTGGCCGCCGATGCGCATCTGCCCCTTCAGCCGCATGGCGGCATTCGGCATTTCCGTTTCCGGCTCGCCGCGCTGGAGCGTCATCGGGGTGATGACCAGCGGGCCGCCATTGGCGAGCGCACCGTCGATATCGTGCCAGTGCGTGAGGTCGCGATAATCGATCTTCGCCAGCCGCGCGGCGCGGCGGGCCGCGTCGCGTGTTTCGGCGATGACGGCAAAGATCGGCTGGCCGTGGAACTGAACCAAGGTTTCAGCGAGCAGCGGCTCGTCATGGCTGCCGTTGGAACTGGTGTCGTTGACGCCGGGCACGTCCTTGCCGGTGAAAACCCAGACCACCCCCGGATAGGCGGCGACCTGGGAAAGGTCGACGCTGAGGATCTCGGCATGCGCCCGGTCGGAGAGACCGAGCGCGCCGTGCAGGAGGCCGGCGGGTTCGGGAATGTCATCGATATAATCGGCGGTTCCGGTGACATGCTTATGCGCTGAGTCATGGCGCAGCGAGCCGTGCATGGGGCCGGAGATGACGACTTTGCGGTCTTCGAAGGTGGACTTGTCCATTAGCGTCTCCCTGTCGAAAAAATGCCCGTCGCAGATGCTCCGGGCGCTCGCGGCTCAGCGCCGCTCGCCCCCCTCATCCGCCCTATCGGGCACCTTCTCCCCGCTGGGGAGAAGAGGGAGTCGAGACTTTGCCGCAAGTCTCTTCTCCCCCGCGGGGAGAAGGTGGCGGCAGCCGGATGAGGGGGTTGGCTTGCGCAAACGTGAGCCGTCTCCATCACGCCACCTCCTCGAACCGCTTCAGCTCCGCCGGCGCGCCGACGGTCTCAAGGTAGAACCGTGTCAGCAGGTTCTTCGCCGTCAGCTGGCGATACTCCGCCGTGGCGCGCCAGTCGGTCAGCGGCTGGTAGTCGGCGTCGAAGGCGGGGCGGGCGGCGTCGATCGAGGCTTCCGTCCACGGCTTGCCGATCAGCGCGGCCTCGACTGACGGCGCGCGTTTCGGCGTCGCCGCCATGCCGCCGAAGGCGATGCGGATGTCGGTGATGGTCTCGGCCTCGTCGAGCGTCAGTAGAAAGGCGCCAAGCACGGCGGTGATGTCCTCGTCACGGCGCTTGGTGATCTTGTAGGCGGCAAAGCGGCTGGCGGCCTTGGGATAGGGCACGAAGACGCTTTCGACGAATTCGCCGGGTCTGCGATCCTGTTTGCCATAGGCGATGAAGAAATCCTCGAGCGGCATTCGGCGCTGCCCTTGCAGGGAACGCAGGGTCAGAGTCGCGCCGAGGGCGATCAGCGGCGGGGGACTGTCGCCGATCGGCGAACCGTTGGCGATATTGCCGCCGATCGTGCCCATGTTGCGCACCTGCTCGCCGCCGATGCGGTCTATCAGCCGCCCGAGCGCTGGGATCTTGCTGGAAATCGCCTCGAAGGCCCTGCTGTAGCTGACGCCGGCGCCGATGGTGACGCCATCATCGCTTTCCGTCACCGACTGCAATTCGCTCAGATGATTGATGAAAACGACCGGGCTCAGCCGGCGCATCTGCTTCGTCACCCAGAGACCGACATCGGTCGCGCCGGCAATGACGGTCGCGTCGGGTTCCTCAGAGAGGACTTCCGCCAGCGCCTGGAGCGAAGCCGGAACGATCAGCCGGTCTTCGCCGCTGGCAATCCGGATGGTGCCGCTCGCCTGCATGGCCCAGAGCCGCGCGACGATCTCCGAGCGTGTCCGCTGCAGTGGGTCGAAGAGCGCGCTCGGCCGCTGCAGGCTGACCTGCTCGGCGGCTTTGACGATCGGCTCGTAGCCGGTGCAGCGACAGAGATTGCCTTGCAGCGCCTTTTCGATCTCGCGGCGGCCGGGTTTTTCCTTCGTCAGCCACAGCCCGTAGAGCGACATGACGAAGCCCGGGGTGCAGAAGCCGCACTGCGAGCCATGACAGTCGACCAGCGCCTGCTGCACCGGATGCAGGGCGCCGTCCCGGCCGGCCAGATGCTCGACCGTCACCACGTGCGTGGCATGCAGTGAGCCCATGAAACGGATGCAGGCATTGACCGATTCGTAAGCGAGCTTGCCGTCGGCCAGCCGCCCGACGAGCACGGTGCAGGCGCCGCAGTCACCTTCGGCGCATCCTTCCTTGGTGCCCGTCAGCCGCCGCTTCATCCTGAGAAAATCGAGAAGTGTCTCTGTCGGCCCGACATTGGCGAGCGCGATATCTTCGCCGTTCAGGATGAAGCGGATGCTGTCGTTCATGATGTTCCCGGTTGTTTTTTCCAAATGGTTAAGCCGCCGTCCAGCCACCGTCAATCGAGATATGCGTTCCGGTCACCTGCCGGGCGGCGTCGCTGGCGAGGTAGAGCGACAGGGCGCCGATCTCTTCGGCCTTGACGAATTCACGGGTCGGCTGCGCCTTGAGGATGACCTCGCTCTTCACCTGCTCCTCGGTCATGCCGCGGGCCCTGGCGGTATCCGGTATCTGCTTTTCGACCAGCGGCGTCAGCACATAGCCGGGGCAGATGGCGTTCACCGTCACGCCGAATTCGGCAAGCTCCAGGGCGGCCGTCTTCGTCAGGCCTAATATACCATGTTTTGCCGCGACATAGGCGGATTTGAAGGGGGAGGCGACGAGCCCGTGGGCCGAGGCGATATTGATGATGCGGCCATGCTTTCTCGCCTTCATCAGCGGGATGGCGGCGCGCATGGTGTGAAAGGAGCTCGACAGATTGATGGCGATAATCTGATCCCACTTCTCGATTGGGAAATCCTCGATCTTCTCGACATGCTGGATGCCGGCATTGTTGACCAGGACATCGACGCTGCCGAAGCTCTTCGCCGCCGTTTCGATCAGGTCGGCGATCTCGGCGGGCTTGGTCATGTCGGCCGGATGATAGATCGCCCGTCCCTTCGACACCGATTCAAGCCGTTCGACGATCGCCTTGATTTCATCGGCATTTCCGAAACCATTGATGACGACATTGTCGCCGGTTTCGGCAAAGGCGGTGGCGATCGCCAGGCCGATGCCGCTGGTGGAGCCGGTGACGATGACTGATCTGCTCATGCTGTTTTCTCCTGACATCGCGATGCTGCGTTGCAACGTTATGGCGAGGTTATGCCCAAAGCCGGCAGGCTGGCAATTCCGCTTTATTCGCTTTTCTCGCCCGCATCCGTGTCCTATTGATTTGCCTCGACAATCGACATGCCTCGGGAGGATTTAATGAGCGGATATGTTCTGGCGATCGATCAGGGAACGACGTCGACACGGGCGATCGTCTTCGATGGCGACATGCATGTCGCCGGCAAGGGCCAGAAGGAATTCACCCAGATCTATCCGCGCTCCGGCTGGGTCGAGCACGATCCCGAGGAGATCTGGGACTCGGTCGTCTCCACCGTCAACATGGCGTTGCGCGACGCCGGGATTACGGCGAGGGATGTTGCTGCGCTCGGCATCACCAATCAGCGCGAGACGGTCGTCGTCTGGGAGCGCGAGACCGGCCGGCCGATCCAGAATGCCATCGTCTGGCAGGACCGGCGCACCGCGAGCTATTGCGATAATCTGAAACGGCAGGATCTCGAGCGGCTGTTCACCAGGAAGACCGGCCTGCTCCTCGACCCCTATTTTTCCGGCACGAAGCTTTCCTGGATGCTCGCCAACGTGAAGGGCGCGCGTGCACGTGCCGCCAGGGGCGATCTCTGCTTCGGTACGATCGACACTTTCCTGATCTGGCGGCTGACCGGCGGCAAGAGCTTCGTCACCGACGCCACCAATGCCTCCCGCACGTTGATGTACAATATCGGCGAAAACGCCTGGGACGAAGATTTGCTCGAGATTCTCAGAGTGCCGGCCGCCATGCTGCCTGACGTCAAGGATTGCTCCGCCGATTTCGGCACGGTCGATCCTGAGATCTTCGGCGCAGCGATCCCGATCCTCGGTGTTGCCGGCGACCAGCAGGCGGCCACCATCGGCCAGGCCTGCTTTGCAGCGGGCATGATGAAATCGACCTACGGCACCGGCTGTTTCGCGCTGCTCAACACCGGCGCCGATATGGTGCGCTCGAAAAACCGGCTGCTGACCACCATCGCCTATCGTCTGGACGGCGAGACGACCTATGCGCTCGAGGGTTCGATCTTCATCGCCGGGGCGGCGGTGCAATGGCTGCGGGACGGGCTCGGGATCATCGGCAGCGCCGCCGAGACCAATGCGCTTGCCGAGAAGGCCGATCCGACGCAGGACATCTATCTCGTGCCCGCCTTCACCGGCTTGGGCGCACCGCACTGGGATGCCAAGGCGCGGGGTGCGATCTTCGGACTGACACGCAACAGCGGTCCGGCGGAACTTTCGAGAGCGGCCCTTGAAGCTGTCTGCTACCAGACTCGCGATCTCCTCGATGCCATGAAGAAGGACTGGAAGAATGCCGGCGACGACACGGTGCTGCGCGTCGATGGCGGCATGGTGGCCTCCGACTGGACGATGCAACGGCTCGCCGATCTGCTCGATGCCCCGGTCGACCGCCCGGTCATTCTCGAAACGACCGCACTCGGTGCGGCCTGGCTCGCCGGCAGCCGGGCAGGGGTCTGGCCGGACCGGGATGGCTTTTCGGCAAGGTGGAAACGCGACCGGCGCTTCGAGCCCGACATGGATGACAAGGTGCGGGCGGCCAAGCTCAAGGGCTGGAAGAGCGCGGTCCGGCGGACGCTGAGCGAGGGGTGAAGCGCGATCGGAACCGCACCATAGCGTTGCCTGTTTCGGCGAGTGGGGCCTGGCTTTCAGCGACTTTTTCTTGATAATTTTTTGATGCGGCCTGTCGGCTAAGCGGTTACTCCTTCGTCATTCGGAAAGAGGAGTGACCCGATGCTTTATGCAATCCTTTGTTACGCTCACGAGGAAACCGTCTTCGCCTGGACCCAGGAGGAAGAGGCTGCCGTCATGGAGAAGCTTTACGCCGTGCAGGAGCCGCTGGCGAAAGCCGGTAAGCTCGGCCCCGTCGGGCGGCTGATGCCGACGACGGCTGCGACCACCGTGCGCAAAGGCAAGGACGAGCCCTTGGTCATCGACGGGCCCTTTGCGGAAACGAAAGAGGCGCTTCTCGGCTTCTATGTGGTTGACTTCGAAACCCTCGACGAGGCGGTCGCCTTCTCGAAGCAGCTTTCATCCGTCAATCCGGGTTCCACCTCTTACGAAATTCGGCCTTTCTACGTCTTCAGGCCGGGAGATGCTGCATCATGACCGATATTGCCTGGATCGACCTTGCTCTTGCCTCGGCCCGCCCGAAGGCGCTTGGCGCGCTGCTGCGCTATTTCCGCGATCTCGACACGGCGGAAGAGGCGTTTCAGGAGGCATGTCTGAGGGCGATCCGGACATGGCCGGAGAAAGGACCGCCGCGCGATCCGACAGCCTGGCTTATCTTCGTCGGCCGCAACAGCGGTATCGATGCGGTGCGCAAGCGGACGAAACTCCAGGCCCTGCCGGACGAGGAGGTCATTTCCGATACCGAGGATGCCGAAAGCGATATCGCCGATCGGCTGGACGAGTCCAATTATCGCGACGACATTCTGCGGCTTCTCTTCATCTGCTGCCATCCGGATCTGCCGGCCACCCAGCAGATCGCGCTGGCGCTGCGCATCGTGTCCGGCCTTTCGGTGACGCAGATCGCGCGCGCTTTCCTGGTATCGGAAAGCGCCATGGAGCAGCGCATCACCCGGGCGAAGGCGCGTGTCGCCAAGGCAGGCGTGCCTTTCGAAACGCCGAGCCCCGAGGAGAGGGCTGAACGTCTCTCGATCGTCAGCACGATGATCTATCTCATCTTCAACGAGGGCTACAGCCAGGCCGACCCCAAGCATGAGGCGGCCGCCTTCAGCGACGAGGCGATCCGGCTGGCGCGGCTGATGCTGCATATTTTCCCGGCGGAACCGGAGCTGATGGGGCTGCTTGCGCTTATGCTCCTGCAAATCTCGCGCCGGCCGGCGCGCTTCAGCGCCGAGGGCGAAATCGTGCTGCTTGAAGATCAGGACCGCTCGCTTTGGAGCCAACCCTTCATCAACGAAGCCCTGGCGCTGCTCGACAAGGCGCTGCGGCACCGCCGGCCCGGGCCGTATCAGCTTCAGGCGGCCATTGCCGCCATCCATTCCCGCGCGAAACGTGCCGAGGATACCGACTGGGTCGAGATCGATCTCCTTTACCGCGCGCTGGAGCGTGTGCAGCCTTCGCCTGTCGTGACCCTTAACCGCGCCGTCGTCGTTTCCAAGCTGCACGGGCCGCAGCAGGCGCTCGATCTCATCGATCCGCTCGGCGAGAAGCTCGGCGGCTATTTCTACTATCACGGTCTGCGGGGCGGGCTGCTGAAGCAGCTTGGCTTGACCTGCCAGGCGCGCGAGGCCTTCGACCATGCCATCGCGCTTGCCCATTCGGCGGCGGAAGCGGCCCATATCCGCCGGCAGATCGACAAGATGCAGGAAGAGCCCACGCAGCCGATCGCAAATTAAATCAAGATTGGCGCGCTGTCGGGACGGCGAAGTTTGATACGTCCTTGTAACAACCTGACAGGAAACAGGTTTCACTCAAATGGAGAGATGTCGAAATGACCGCAAGCACGCAACATGAACTCACCCTGGTTCGCGAATTCGACGCCCCGCGCGAGAAGATCTACAAGGCATGGACCGATCTCGACCTGCTGAAGCAGTGGTTCGTACCGCGCCCCTGGGGTGTCGCGGAAGCGACGCTCGACGTTCGCCCCGGCGGTTCCAATGTCATCGTCATGCAGGATCCCGGGGGCAATCAGTATCCGAACCGCGGCGTTTATCTCGAGATCGTCGAGAACGAGAAGATCGTCTTCACCGACGCCTATACCAGCGCCTGGGTGCCTGCCGAAAAACCTTTCTTCACCGGCGTCATCCTGCTCGAAGATCTCGGCAATGGCCGCACGAAGTATACGGCCAAGGCGCTGCACTGGCGCGCCGAGGACAAGGAAGAGCACGAGAAGATGGGATTCCACGAGGGATGGGGCAAGGCTGCCGATCAGCTGGCGGAACTGCTGGCGAAGATGTGAAGCGTTGAGGGCGGCGCGGTGGAGGCCCGCGCCGTCCTCATGCTTCACGTGCGGCGTGAGGTGGCTTGGAAGATGATTCCACTGAGGCTTGGAAGTCGTTGAATTTTAGCTTGGAATTGGGATTCGGGTGGCCAGGTGTTGCTGTCGACGCGGGGTGTTACCTGTGCCAATCTACCGGCATGAAGGGTTAGGTCTACATCCTCGCATCCGCGCGCAGTGGCACGCTCTATACCGGCGTGACGCGTGACCTTGCAGGTCGGCTATATGAGCATCAGAACGAACTGACGCCAGGCTTTACGTCGAAGTTTGGCGTAAAGACATTGGTGTGGTTCGAGGAGCATGATTTGCTGACGACTGCGATTACGCGGGAGAAGACGATCAAGAAATGGCCGCGGCAGTGGAAGCTCAATTTGATCGAGCGGGAGAATCCTGAATGGGAGGATATTTCGTTTCATCTGCTGGGTCTGTGAAGAGATGAGTCTCCCGTCGCGCGGACGCGCGACTGCTGGATTCCTGTGACAGGCACAGGAATGAGGTGTGTGAGGAGGCGCCTGCGCTCACCAACCGCTTTTTCCTAGAGCCGACCATTGTGCTTTTTCAGGCGAGCCAACAATCGTTGCTGCTCCCTGCTGTCGAGGAGTTTGAGTAAAAGCGTTCCCTCATGCTCCCTCATTCCTGTGCCTGTCACAGGAATCCAGCAGCGCCGTGTCTACGGCGCAAGGACTCTTTATCACGCTGCCATAAGCCCCGCACCACTATCGAAATTCTCGAACATTCCCTTCAAGAGTTTGTATTTGCGCTTGCTCTCCACGATCCTTATCTCCAGGCAGAACATAACGGGATGCAGACGATGGAACTCGGCCTTTATACCTTTGCGGATGTCAATCCCAATCCCTCGCGCAGCAAGGGAGCGGAGGGGGCCGAGCGGCTGAAGCATCTGATCGAGGAGATCGAGCTTGCCGATCAGGTCGGGCTCGACGTCTTCGGACTCGGCGAGCATCACCGGCCGGATTATGCGGCGTCGGCTCCGGCCGTCGCGCTGGCTGCGGCGGCCGTCAAGACCAGGAATATCCGGCTGACCAGCGCCGTCACCGTGCTTTCCTCGGATGATCCCGTGCGAGTCTTCCAGCAGTTTGCGACGCTTGATCTCATTTCCAACGGCCGGGCCGAAATCATGGCAGGGCGTGGCTCTTTCATCGAGTCCTTCCCGCTGTTCGGCTACAATCTCGAGGATTACGACCAGCTTTTCGAGGAGAAGCTCGATCTGCTCCTGGCGCTGCGCGACAGCGAGACGGTGGAATGGGAGGGCGAGCTTCGCGCGCCGATCCGCGGGCGCGGCGTCTACCCGAGGCCGCTGCAGGATCCGCTGCCGTTGTGGGTCGCGGTCGGTGGCACGCCGCAGTCGGTGGCGCGCGCCGGCGCGCTCGGACTGCCGGTTGCGCTCGCCATCATCGGCGGCGAGCCGCGCCGTTTCGCGCCGCTTTTCGATCTTTACCGCGAGGCGGCGCGGCGCGCAGGGCAGGATCAGGCCAAGCTGAAGACCAGCATCAATGTTCACGGCTTCATCGCCGATACGACCGAGGCCGCCGCCGAGCAGTTTTACGGGCCGCAGGCGGAAGTGATGAACCGCATCGGTCGCGAGCGCGGCTGGGGACCGACCAGCCGGGCGCATTTCGATCTGTCGCGTGGGCCGAACGGCGCGCTCTTCGTCGGCGATCCGGAGGTCGTCGCGGACAAGATCGTCGCCCATCACGCGCTTTTCAGGAACGACCGCTTCCTGCTGCAGATGGCGATCGGCCTGATGCCGCATGCTGAGATCATGCGCGGCATCGAGCTCTACGGGACGAAAGTCGCCCCGATCGTCAGAAAGGCATTGACTGAAAGGGGCGAAGGGGCGAAAGCCACGGCTTGAGGCGGCCGCGCCGCGCCCGCGCAAGGCCGGAAGAGACGAATGGTTATCGCAAACGACGATGAACTGACAAAGCTCAAGGAGATCGGCCGGATCTGCGCCAACGCCATCCAGGTGATGGCGGCAGCGATGGAACCGGGCATGACGACGCTGGAGCTCGATCGGATCGGCCGCAAGGTGCTTGAGGATTCCGGCGCGCGCTCGGCGCCGGAGTTCTGCTACCAGTTTCCGGGTGCCACCTGCATCAGCGTCAATGAGGAAATCGCCCACGGCATTCCCGGGCCACGTGTCATCCAGGCCGGCGATCTGATCAATATCGACGTCTCGGCTGAGAAGGACGGCTTCTTCGCCGATACCGGTGCTTCCTTCGCAGTGCCGCCGGTCAAGCCGAAGATCGAACGGCTCTGCCGCGACGGCAGGCGGGCGCTCTGGGTCGGGCTCAACCAAGTGAAATCGGGTGAGCCGCTGGCAAAGATCGGCACCGCCGTCGGCGCTTTCGCCCAGAAGAACCGCTATACGCTGGTTGCCAATCTGGCGAGCCACGGCGTCGGCCGTTCGCTGCACGAGGAACCAGCCGAGCTCTCCACCTGGCCCGATCCTTCGGAAAAGCGTGTCATGACGGACGGTCTCGTCTTTACGGTCGAGCCGTTCCTTTCGCTCGGCGCGACCTGGGCCGAGGGCGGCGACGATGCCTGGACGCTCTATGCCGATCCGAAGGCGCCGACCGTGCAATATGAACACACGGTGGTTGCGACGCGGAACGGACCGGTGATTTTGACTTTGCCGGACGGGCGGGCATAGGGCGACGGCTCAACGCTCTCCCTCATTCCTGTGCTCGTCACAGGAATCCAGCCACCGCGCGTCTGCGCGGTGAATGACTCCATAGGATATCGAGGAGAGTCTCCCGCGCCCAGGGACCTGGGCGCACTGGATCCCTGTGACGAGCACAGGGATGAGGAGGGGAGGTTGGCTCATCCATCAACTCACCCAGCTTGGCGGCCAATCTTCGCGCTCACCCCCGCGTTTCCGGCCTGCCGCCCTGCAGGATCTCCGTCGCAGCGCGTTCCAATATCCCGGCGATGCGGGCGGCCTCGGTTTTCGACCAGGGATAACGCATCCTGAGGGCCGAGCGCAGCAGCATGCGGGCGGCGCGGATATCGCCGCCGTCCTGCATGAAGTCGCCGTCATCGCTGTCGGCGCCGTGGCGATCGGTTTCGAAAACACGCTTCACATAGGCCATCTTCTCGCCGATGCGTTCGAGCTTGGCGAGCGTGTGGAGGATCATGTCGCGGTTTTCCTCGACGCGGCGGCGGCCGGCCTCGGTGATGCGGTAGAGCTTCTTGGTGCCCTCGTTCTCCACTTCGGCAAGACCGGTTTCCTCGAGATAGGTGAGTGCGGGATAGATGACGCCGGGGCTCGGCACATAGAAGCCGCCGGAACGCTCCTCCAGCAGCTTGATCAATTCGTAACCGTGGCGCGGCTGCTCGGCGAGCAGGGCCAGGATGACGAGCTGCAGATCGCCCGCCGCGAATTTGCGCCCCATGCGAAACGCTTCACCGAACATGCCGCCTTTAAAACCTCTCATGGCTTTTCCTTTCGCTAGATGTATCGTTGGCTATGTCGTAAAACATATATCGTAAGATACTCGTTTTCAAGTCGAGCCGGGATTTTTTCGACCTTTCCGGAAATTGATCGACCGATCAGAAATAGTCGTTTGCGATGCCGGTGTTGCGGCGCGATAAGCACTGCATGCTTTCCCGCCCGCCTTGCTCCCAGCCGAACCTCGTTGCCACCGCCGCTGCCGGCGCCGTTGCCATGGCGGCGGCCATGGGCTTCGGGCGCTTCTCCTATACGCCGATCCTGCCCGGGATGATGAGCAGCGTGCCGCTTTCGGCAGCGGATGCCGGCTTCATCGCTTCGGCCAATTTCGTCGGTTATCTCGTCGGCGCCGTGCTTGCGGCCTATGGCTGGGCGGCGGGGCGCGAGCGGCTCGTGGCACTCTCGGCGCTGCTTGCCACCGTAATCCTGCTCGCGGCCATGGCCGCCACCGATTCCGTCGCGGTCTTCGCCGTCATCCGCTTCCTGGCCGGCCTCGCCAGCGCCTTTGCGATGGTCTTCACCTCGTCGATCGTGCTCAGCCACGGGGCGGCGGCCGGCAACGACCATGTGCAGGCGGCGCATTTCGGTGGGCCCGGGGCGGGGATCGCGCTGTCCTCGGTGATGGTGCTGTTGATTGGCCTCGGCTTTCACGACGGGCCGGGCGGCTGGCGCGCCGATTGGATCGGCGGGGCAATCTATTGTGCGATAAGCTTGGTCGTCGTCTACCTTCTGCTGCCGTCGGCGCCGGCGCAAACGGCTGAGGCGGGCAAGGAGCCGGCGCTCAACTGGAGCCGGCCGATGGTGCTGGTAACCCTGTCCTACGGCCTGTTCGGCTTCGGCTATGTCATCACCGCGACCTTCCTCGTCACCATCGCCCGCCTGTCGGCAACGGGAGCTTTCGTTGAATTCCTCTGCTGGTTCATCGCCGGTCTGACGGCGGCCGTGGCGCTGTTTGCCTGGAGGCCGCTGGTGAGGTCCCTCGGGCTCGGCGGTGTCTATATCGCGGCGCTTCTGGTCGAGGCGGCCGGCGTGCTGGCGACCGTGGCGCTGCCGCCCTCGGTCGCACCGCTGATCGGCGGCGCACTGTTCGGCGCGACGTTCCTCGCGATCACGGCTTATGGGCTGCAGATCGGCCGCAAGCTTTCACCCGAGAGCCCGAGGCGAATTCTGGCGATGATGACGGCCGCCTTCGGTCTCGGCCAGATCGTCGGGCCTGTTGTTGCCGGCTGGATCGCTGAACGCTCAGGCAGTTTCACCGTGCCGACGGTGATCGCAGCCGGCGCACTCCTGGTCTGCGCCGCCCTGGTGATGCCCGTGATCAAGAAAGTCGCCTAACCGGTTACATCTCCGTAACAATCGGCCGAACCCATTGCTGCTTCCTTCGAACTGCCTTAGTTTCCGGCACAATCAGTGTTCCAAGACACTCCCGAGACTCCCAGTTCAGGAAAGCAAAGCCCCCCGTGTTTCATTCGTTTTTTCCCCAGCCGAAACCTTTCTTCATTTCGCTTGTCGTGTGGACACTGATTTCAATATTCGGCTGGTATTTTGTCGCTGAGGGCCTCGGCGCGTCGCTCGGCTTTGTGCCGGTTCCGGAAGAGCAGCAGCCGATCGATCTTTCTTTCTTCCTGCTGCCCGAAAATATCTGGTTCTACAGCTACTTCTTTCTCTCGGCGGTGATCTTCTGCGGCGCATGGCATCTGAGGGCGCTGCACCATCCCTGGAAGCTATGGTCGATCTGGGGTTCGGCGCTTATCATTTTCGTCACCTATTTCGGCGTCCAGATCACGGTCGTGATCAACAACTGGCGCCGGCCCTTCGGCGATCTTCTCCAGAACGCCTTGTCGAAGCAGCCGGGCATTTCCGTCGACAATTTTTACAGCCTGATGTGGGTCTTCTGTCAGATCGCATTCCTCAGCATGTTCGTGTCGATCATGACCGACTTCTTTACGAGCCACTACATCTTCCGCTGGCGCGCTGCGATGAACGACTTCTACATGTCGAAGTGGGAAAAGCTGCGTCACATCGAGGGCGCCTCGCAGCGCGTTCAGGAAGACACGATGCGTTTTTCGAGCACCCTCGAAGGTCTCGGCATTAGCCTGATCAACTCGGTGATGACCCTCGTAGTCTTCCTTCCGATCCTTCTGACGCTCTCGCATTACGTGACTGAACTGCCGGTCATCGGGCCGCTGGCGAATTCACTCTTCTGGCTGGCGCTCTTCTGGTCGGCATTCGGCACGCTGCTTCTGGCGGTCGCCGGTATCAAGCTGCCGGGCCTGAACTTCCGCAATCAGCGCGTCGAAGCCGCCTATCGCAAGGAACTCGTCTATGGCGAGGATCATGCCGAGCGGGCTCAGCCGTTGACGGTCAGGGAGCTCTTCAACAACGTTCGGCGGAACTATTTCCGCATGTATTTCCACTACATGTATTTTAACGTCGCCCGCTATTTCTACATTCAGGCAGACGCGCTCTTCGTGGTCTTCATGCTGGTCCCGACGATCGTTGCAGGCACGATCACCTATGGTATCTTCCAGCAGATCTCGACCGCCTTCGGCCAGGTCAGCAACTCGTTCCAGTATCTGGTCAACTCCTGGACGACGATCATCGAACTGCTCTCCATCCACAAGCGCCTCAAGGCCTTCGAGGCTGCTATCGACGACGAGCCGCTGCCGGCGATCGACCAGCATTATCTGGAGCGCGAAGCTGGCGTTGTTCATGTTGATGGCTGATGGGTGAGGCTGGACGGGTGGGGTCGTGGCTTTAAGGCCCGCTGTGCCGTGCGGCCCCCTCATCCGCCCTGACGGGCACCTTCTCCCCGCCGGGGAGAAGGGGGAACCGCGACCTCGCCACTGCTTCCTCTTGGAGAAGGTGGCCCGAAGGGTCGGATGAGGGGGCCGCACGGTACACCGTCCCGGTAATATAAACGCGTCACAACCCCGACGTCTGCTGCAGCTTGCCGCGGGCTTCGATCATCGGGATCGCTTCGGAATAACTGACGCAGGCGACATCGGCCCGATGGCAGACGTCGCTGACCAGGCGGTCCAGCGCCCGCCAGTAGGCGCCGCCGTTCATTTCGACGAAATGGAAGCCGAGCTGGAGGGGGATGCGGCTGCCGTTGTACTGGCGATCGAAGGCCTGGGAGAAGGCTGAATAGGCGCGCTGCTCGAAGGCGACGCTGTCTGCGGAATCTTCCTCGCCCCTCGAGTGGCGGACGAAGAGATTGTAGTCCATGCCGATGATCGGCTTTTCGCTCGGGCCTTCGGGGATCAGCGGCAGGCCGAAGCGGATGATGCCGTCTTCTTCGACCGGCATGGCCGGGCCTTTGGTGACGAGGCTTGCATCGTAAGTGAAGCCCGCCTTCTTTTCGGCGGCGATCATATCGGCGCCCGCGGTTGCCGAGAGATAGGGGGCGCGAAAGCCCTTGATGCCATGATCGACAAGGTCCTGCCAGCCGGCCGGCTCGTCGAGGCCGACGCTCTTCCAGGCATTCTTCAGCGTCGCGTGGAAGGTGGCGTATTCGGCTGACCAGTCGGCCTCGCTCCAGAGGCGGCCGTCGAAATGACCGCAGGCATGGCTCGAGATGTCGTGGCCTTCGAGATGGGCATGCCAGATATTGCCGAGGCGTTCGCGGATTTCGTCGTCGCTCTGGGCGAAGCCGACATTGGATTTTCCGCGTTTCTGATGCGGCGCCTGGTAGGCCTTCTTCGCCGCCTCGTTCATCAGGAAGGTGCAGGAGAGGAAATAGGTGAAGTGGGCGCCGTTCTTGGCGGCCATCTCGCGGCTTTTCAGCCAGAGCGCGTTATCATGGGCGCCGTCGAAGGAAATGATGACCAGCTGCTTCGGCCGGTCGGCCCCCTCTGCCGTGACAGGAAGAAGGAACGAGGCAGCCAAACAGGCGGAGAGGAAAGGACGAGACATGGGCACCGCGACAATTTGTTCGCGGTTTCCCTCTAATAGAATTGCGGCGAAGCTACGGTCCGGCTGGCATTTTTTCACGCCAGGCTCTAAGCCATGACAAACGGCACGGAAGGGACCCGCAATGACTTTGCTTATCATCGGCATCATACTTTTCCTCGGCGTGCATCTGGTGCGGGTGGTCGCTCCCGGCTTTCGCCAGTCGATGATCGCAAGCCTCGGCGAGAAGGGCTGGCGGGCCGCCTATTCGATCGCGAGTCTCGCCACGCTGATCCTCTTGATCTACGGCTTCGGACAGGCGCGCGCGGTGACCGGTGTGCTCTACAATCCGCCGGTCTGGATGGCGCATATCTCGATCACGCTGATGCTGATCGCGATGATCTGTCTGGTCGCCTCGCTGCTGCCGGCCGGACACATCGCCACCAAGACGAAACATCCGATGGTATTGTCGGTGAAGATCTGGGCGCTGGCGCATCTGCTCGCCAACGGCGAGACGTCTTCGGTGCTGCTGTTTGCCGCTTTCCTCGCCTGGGGTGTCATCCTGCGCATCTCGCTGAAACGGCGGCAGCGGGCGGGCGAGATCACGCTGCGCCCCTTCGTCTCGGCGAAATACGATCTCTATGCCGTCGTCATCGGCATCGTTGCCTGGGCGCTGATCATCTGGAAGCTGCACGAATGGTTGATCGGCGTTTCACCGCTGGTCGTGTAACGAATCTTTCATATCCCCCTTACAACCGCGGCAAAATGCGGTAGAAGGCCCGGCAATGTGCGTAGCGCACAGCCTATGGGTATTGCCGCGGCCGGAGACGAGAATGGCATTCAACGACGACAGCTTCATCCGTGAAGTCAATGAGGAATTGCGGTCCGACCAGATGAAGGGCGCCTGGCGCCGGTTCGGCCGCTATATCATCGTCGCTGCCATCCTGATCGTCGTCGGCACCGCCGGCAAGGTTCTCTACGACTACTGGGACGATAGCCGTTCCTCGGGCGCCGGCGACCAGTTCCTGGCGGCGATGAAGCTTGCCGACGAGAACAAGAACGATGAGGCGCTGGCCGCGCTCGACAAGCTGGAGAAGGAAGGGCATGGCGCCTATCCGGTGCTGGCGCGCATGCGGGCTGCGACCGTCCAGGCCCAAAAGGGCGACGCCGCCGCGGCGATCACCGCCTTCAACGAGATCGGCAAAGACAACGGCATTCCCGCTGCCGTGCGCGATGCCGCCAGAATGCGTGCGGGCTGGCTGCTGATCGAGAACGGCTCCTATGAACAGGTTTCGGCCGCGATCGAGGAAATGGCCGTGCCCGGCAACGCCTTCCGCCATTCGGCGCGCGAGGCACTCGGTCTGGCCGCCTACAAGGCCGGCAACATGGCGCAGGCGCGGCAATGGTTCCAGTCGATTGTCGATGACGCCGAAAGCCCGCGTCCTGTTGCCAATCGCGGCCAGATGATGCTTGATCTCATTACCGCATCCGGCAAGGCGCCCGCCGCGCAGGGCTGAGTTTTAAGGAAAAAGAATGAGTTTCACGGTCGCCATCGTCGGTCGTCCGAATGTCGGCAAGTCGACGCTTTTCAACCGCCTGGTGGGCAAGAAGCTTGCGCTCGTCGACGATACGCCCGGCGTGACGCGTGACCGCCGGCCGGGTGATGCGCGGCTGATGGGCCTGACCTTTACGATTATCGACACGGCCGGTCTGGAAGAGGCGGACGAGGAAAGTCTGCAGGGCCGGATGCGCGCCCAGACGGAAGCGGCGATCGACGAGGCCGATCTTTCGCTTTTCGTCGTCGATGCCAAGAACGGGCTGACGCCGGTCGATACCGCTCTTGCCGAAATGCTGCGCCGACGCGGCAAGCCGGTGGTGCTCGTCGCCAATAAATCCGAAGCGCGCGGCTCCGACAGCGGCTTCTACGACGCCTATACGCTGGGTCTTGGCGAGCCGACGCCGATTTCGGCCGAGCACGGGCAGGGCATGCTCGACCTGCGCGACGCGATCGTCGAGGCGATCGGCAAGGACCGTGCCTATGCCAAGGACGATGTCGCGGTTACCGATGTCGACATTCCGCCGGACGAAAACGAGGCCGACGGCGAGGACGAAGAGCCGATCTATGACGACACCAAGCCGCTCAGGGTGGCGATCGTCGGCCGGCCGAATGCGGGCAAGTCGACGCTGATCAACCGTTTCCTCGGCGAGGACCGGCTGTTGACCGGGCCGGAGGCCGGCATCACCCGGGACTCCATCTCGGTCGAATGGGATTGGCGCGGCCGCACCATCAAGATGTTCGACACCGCAGGCATGCGCCGCAAGGCGCGGGTAACCGAGAAGCTGGAAAAACTTTCGGTCGCCGATGCGCTGCGCGCCATCCGCTTCGCCGAGACGGTCGTCATCGTTTTCGACGCGACGATCCCCTTCGAGAAGCAGGACCTGCAGATCGTCGATCTCGTGCTGCGCGAGGGGCGCGCCGCCGTTCTCGCCTTCAACAAATGGGACATGATCGAGGACCGGCAGGCGGTGCTTGCCGACCTGCGCGAAAAGACCGACCGGCTGCTGCCGCAGGCGCGCGGCATCCGCGCCGTGCCGATCTCCGGCCAGACCGGCTGGGGGCTGGACAAGCTGATGCAGTCGATCATCGATACCGACAGGGTCTGGAACAAGCGTATCTCGACGGCACGGCTCAACCGCTGGCTGGAAACGCAGCAGATCCAGCATCCGCCACCGGCCGTCTCCGGCCGGCGCATCAAGCTGAAATACATGACCCAGGTCAAGGCACGCCCGCCGGCCTTCATGATCTCCTGCACCCGCTCCGACGCGCTGCCGGAATCCTATACGCGCTATCTGATCAACGGGTTGCGTGCCGATTTCGACATGCCGAGCGTGCCGATCCGCATCCATTTCCGTTCGCCTGATAATCCGTACGAATCGAAGAAGAAGCGGACGTAGAGGCTGGGCGCCAGTTGGTGCTTGCGGGAATATCCGGTCGCGTTGTGGCGCGGGATACCCCCTCTGCCCTGCCGGGCATCTCCCCCACAGGTGGGGAGATCGGATGGGCGGACCCGCTCGTTCCAACATCAATTGTCTGGTGGGATTCCATCCGCGAGTCGATCTCCCTCCTTGTGGGGGAGATGCCCGGCAGGGCAGAGGGGGGTGCCTCAGGCACGACCTATCTCGGTTGTGGTGAATCTAAGCTATGCTCTTAGTCAGCGCTTCACGCAGCGCCACGATCTCGGCCTGGAGCCGAGTAAGATCCCCAGCGTCAAGGCCGCTCGCTTCCGCGATGCAGCCGGGAATGCCGATCGCCTTTTCCTTCAGGCGAATGCCTGCTTCGCTTAAGCGGATGACGACGACGCGTTCGTCCGTGCTGCTGCGCTCGCGGCTGATATAGCCGGCGCTTTCCAGGCGTTTCAGCAGTGGTGTCAATGTGCTCGATTCCAGGAAGAGTTTCTCGCCGAGGTCGCCGACCGTCTGGCCGTCCTGTTCCCATAGCGCCACCAAGGCAAGATATTGCGGGTAGGTGAGGCCGAGCGTGTCGAGTAGCGGCTTGTAGACGCGGTTCAGCGCGTGGCTTGCCGTGTAGATGGCAAAGCAGATGAAATCGTCGAGCTTCAGCTGATCCTGCATGGGGGCATCTCCAAAACCGAGCGAATTTATATCGCGCGATAAATAATCGGAAGCGATTTTTATGCATGGCTGATATGCGGAAATTTAAATTGTCCAATAAATAATCGTGCGCGATATAAATACGTGTTCGAGACGAACAACGAAACCGAGAGGACAAGACAATGTCGACCATCAAGACCGCAGTTTCCGCAGCAGTACTCCTGGCAACCTCCGCCGTCGGCGCGCTTGCCGATCCGGTCCTCGAGCCGACAACGCAGACGTTCATCGACGGTCTTGCCGGCGGCAAGCCGATCTACACGCTGTCGCCGGCCGATGCCCGTAACGTTCTGTCCGGCGCGCAGAAGGGCGAGGTCAAAAAGCTCGCCGCAAAGGAAGAGGATAAGGTCATCAAAACAGGCCCGACCGGCAGCATCAAGCTGCGCATCGTCCGCCCGGAGCATGCCAAGGGCACGCTGCCGGCCGTTCTCTACTTCCACGGCGGCGGCTGGGTGCTCGGCGATGCGGATACGCATGACCGGCTGGTGCGCGAAATCGCCAATGGCGCCAATGCCGCCGTCGTCTTCGTCGACTATGAACGCTCGCCGGAGGCCCGATACCCCGTGGCCATCGAGCAGGCCTATGCCGCGACCAAATATGTCGCCCAGCATGCCAAGGAATTCAACGTCGACGCCGGCAGGCTCGCGGTCGCGGGCGACAGCGTCGGCGGCAACATGGCGGCGGTGGTGACGCTGCTTGCCAAGGAGCGCGGCGGCCCCGCCATCGACCAGCAGGTGCTGTTCTACCCGGTCACCGACGCCAACTTCGACAATGGTTCCTATAATGAGTTCGCCAATGGCCCCTGGCTGACCAAGGAAGCGATGAAGTGGTTCTGGAACGCCTACCTGCCTGATGAGGCCAAGCGCAAGGAGCCGACGGCTTCGCCGCTGCAGGCATCGCTCGAACAGCTCAACGGCCTGCCGCCGGCCCTTATCATCACCGATGAAAACGACGTGCTGCGCGACGAAGGCGAAGCCTATGGCCGCAAGCTCAGCCAGGCCGGCGTCAAGGTCACCTCGATCCGCTACAACGGTACGATCCACGACTTCGTGCTGCTGAATGCGATTGCCGAAACGCCGGCGGTCCGCAGCGCGATCAAGGTCGCGAACGACACGCTGCGCAGCGCGTTGCACAAGTAAGCTCGATCGGAACTCTTGTTTCCACGCAATTCCCTAGGAAAGTCGCTTCGCGCTTTTCCCGGCAAAACCGCTTCACCCTTTTGCGGGAATGGCTTTAGTCTGCAGACGGCAAAGGCCCGGCGGTTTCGCCGGGCTTTCTGCTTCTTGGAAGCGACTTGGCAAATTGCCAGGCCTTCTTCCATTTCGGCGTGATCACGCCATTGGCGGCGCGGATATTGTTGATGAACTGCGTCGTCGCCGCTTCCCAGGAATATTGCATGGCCAGCGCGCGCGCCTTCTCGCGCGAAGCGGAAAGGGCGGCAAGGCAGGCGGTGCGCAGGTCCGCATCCAGCGCCCCGACCTCGCTATCCTCGCCGATAATATCGAGCGGCCCGGTGACGGGGTAGGCGGCAACCGGCACGCCCGATGCCAGCGCTTCGAGGATGGTGTTGCCAAAGGTGTCGGTGAGCGACGGGAAGACGAAGACGTCGGCTTGAGCATAGGCCTTCGCCAGATCCTCGCCGAATTTCACGCCGGTAAAGTGCACATCGGGATAGCGCTGCTCCAGTTCGGCGCGCGCCGGGCCATCGCCAACGACAACCTTCGAGCCGGGCAGGTCGAGATCGAGAAAGGCCGGCAGGTTCTTTTCCAGCGCGACGCGGCCAACCGTCATGAAGATCGGACGCGGCAGGCCGAAAGGCTCCTTTTCGAGTGGCATGGGATGAAATTGCGTGGCGTCGATACCCCGCGTCCAGGGCATCAAATTCTTGATGCCGCGGGCTGACAGCTCGCGGGCCAGGCTCGGTGTCGCGACCATGCAGCCGGCGCCGCCATTGTGGAACCAGCGTATGAAAGCATAGAGCCAGCTCTGCGGGATCGGCAGGCGGGCCGAAACATATTCGGGAAAGCGGGTGTGATAGCTGGTGGAGAAGGGCATGCCCTTGCGCAGACACCAGCGGCGGGCGGTCAGCCCCAGCGGACCTTCGGTGGCGATGTGCACATAGGTGGGATTATGCTTTTCGATCTCGCGCGCGACGCGGCGGTAACCGGCGATCGACAGGCGGATCTCCGGGTAGGTCGGGCAGGGGATGCTGTTGAAGCGCTCCGGCGTCACCATCGAAACCTCAACGCCCATCTTCGCCAATTCGCGATTGGTGTTCTCGATCGAGCGCACGACGCCGTTGACCTGCGGGTGCCAGGCGTCGGTGACGATCACCAGCCGTTCCGGCAGATTTCCGGCGGCCGCAGCATTGGCCCAGCTCTCGCCGCTATAAGTGTTTGCCGGACGTTGCAGCATGTCGTGATTTCCATCCGCGTTGCAGTGATATGCCAACGCTCAGCCCCATAGCGGGGTTCCGGAACGGCGATTCCCGCCTGCCTATTTTGAGGCATGACCATGATGGAAATATTACAGCCGCATGCCAGCATTTGCAGGGCTTTTGGCGGCCCGATCCCGGCGAATATGTCAGCGGCCGATCGCGAATTTCATGCGGAAGGAATGACGGCGCCGGTCATGGACCGGCGCCGTTTGGGAGGTTAAGCGGCAGCGGAGGCCGAACCTGCAGTCGGAACTTCCGAGATCGTCTTCAGAACCTGCGACGCGATCTGGTAGGGGCAGCCCTGCGAGTTCGGGCGGCGATCTTCCAGATAGCCCTTGTAGTCGTTCTTGACGAAGGAGTGCGGCACGCGGATCGAAGCGCCGCGGTCGGCGACGCCGTAGGAGAACTTGTTCCACGGCGCGGTTTCGTGCTTGCCGGTCAGGCGCTTGTCATTGTCCGGGCCGTAGACGTTGATGTGATCCATCAGGTTCTTTTCGAACTGCGCCATCAGCGCTTCGAAATAGGCCTTGCCGCCGACTTCGCGCATATACTTGGTCGAGAAGTTGCAATGCATGCCCGAACCGTTCCAGTCGGTGTCGCCGAGCGGCTTGCAGTGATACTCGATGTCGATGCCGTATTTTTCGGTCAGGCGCTGCAGCAGGTAGCGTGCCATCCAGATCTGGTCGGCGGCCTTCTTGGAGCCCTTGCCGAAAATCTGGAATTCCCACTGGCCCTTGGCCACTTCGGCATTGATGCCTTCGTGGTTGATGCCGGCAGCCAGGCAAAGGTCGAGATGTTCTTCGACGATTTCGCGGGCGACATCGCCGACGTTCGAATAGCCGACGCCGGTGTAGTAGGGGCCCTGCGGAGCCGGATAGCCCTGCTCGGGGAAGCCGAGCGGACGGCCGTTCTGGTAGAAGAAATATTCCTGCTCGAAGCCGAACCAGGCATCTTCATCGTCAAGGATGGTCGCGCGGGCGTTGCTCGGGTGCGGCGTGACGCCGTCGGGCATCATGACTTCGCACATGACGAGCGCGCCGTTGGTGCGGGCCGGATCGGGATAAATGGCGACGGGCTTCAGCACGCAATCGGAGCTGCGGCCTTCGGCCTGCATGGTCGACGAACCGTCGAAGCCCCAGAGCGGAAGCTGTTCCAGCGTCGGGAATACGTCGAATTCCTTGATCTGCGTCTTGCCACGCAGGTTCGGTACCGGAGTGTACCCATCGAGCCAAATATACTCGAGCTTATATTTTGTCATCGTGACTCTCTCAATGCTACGAAGGTGAGCAAATCCGGAGACGATCTCCGCGCGTAAGCGCATCCAACCGCCAGGGGATGCACCTTTAAAAGCACGTAGCGTGCCAGTTCGGCCGCCTCGACAAGAAAATATGCACATCAGCCGCCCGACACGCATTCTCTGTGACCGAAATGCCCGCTTTCTGCGCGAAAACGGATTTTCGGCTTTGGAACCGGATGAAAATTTCGGCGTTAGCCCGAGGTGATGAAGTGTTGAACAAATAGGCGGACGCTCGCCGCGAAGACAGCATATCGATCAATCACAATATATGCGTGCATATATTTTGTGCAATTTGCATAAACTATGTGCATTGTGCTAAGGTCGCGACGTCGAATGTTGATGCGCCGAACGGAATGGAGGCGATCTTATGCCCACCGGTTTCCATCGTGAATCCGCAACGATCTACCAGTTTCCCGTCAAGCCGGCGCGGACCCCCAGCCGGTTCGAACGCGCCCGACTGATGGAGCGCGAGGCAGCCGAGGTCTGCGACGCGGCGCTCGACAGCTGCTGGTATCATGACGAGGCGGTTCGCGAGTCCGATCGGCCGACGAAGTCCTGATTGCTTGATTCCCACGGCAGGTAACGCCGATACGGCGGGGAGCGCCCGCGCATGGCGTTCGTATGTTGGTCGCCATGCGCGGGCTTAACGCCCGCTCAATCCGAGCTTTTCCTTGGCGACCAAGGCGCCATGCTCACTGACGACGCGGGCTGCGACGCTCGCGGCGAATCGGGCGGCGGCCGGCGCGTCCTGGGTCTCGAGATAGCGCGCGAGAAAGGCGCCGTTGAAACTGTCGCCGGCGCTGGTGGTATCGACCACTGTCTCCACCGTCTCGGCCGGAACGAAGGTCTCGTCGCCGGCGAAATTCAAGCGAACGCCGTCCGCGCCGTTCTTGACGACGACATTGGCAGCGCCAAGGGCGCGATAGCGTTGAATCGTCGCCTCGATGGAATCGTCGCCGAAATGCGCGGCTTCGTCATCGAAGCTCGGCATGACGAGCACGGAAGAGCGGGCGCCTTCGCTGATCGTTGTGTGCATCACGTCGTAACTCGACCAGAGGCGGGGACGGATGTTCGGGTCGAAGACCACGAGCTTGCCGGCCGCCTTGGCGCGGCGGATTTCGGCGAGCAGTGTCGTGGCATCCTCTTGCGGCAGAATGGCCAGGGTGATGCCGGAGAAATAGACGAGGTCGGCGCTTTCTACCGCTTCGCGCAGGCGGTCGGGATCGGCGGCAAGGCTGCGGGCGGCCGAGCTGTCGCGCCAGTAGCTGAAGGAGCGCTCGCCGTTCTTCAGACTGATCATATAGAGGCCGGGCGTCCTGCCCCTGATGCGCCGGATCAGGCTCGTGCCGATGCCTGCCTTGTCGATGAAGGCGACCATCTCGTCCGACATGGCGTCGTCGCCGAGGGCGGTGAAATAATCGACCGACCAGTCGGGGCCAAGGCAGGCGCGGGCATACCAGGCGGTGTTGAAGGTATCGCCGGCAAAGCCTTTGCGCAGCAGGCCGTCACCGGCCTGCGAGAGCTCCACCATGCATTCACCGATCGATAGAAACCGTCTTCCGCTCACCTTGTCCTCCCGGCATGAGCGCCGCTGATCCAACAGGCCGCTCTATCGCTTTGAATTGACGCTTCATCCGCTGATACGCGGAGCCGTGCGGAGTGACAAGCATTGATATCGTAAGCGCCGGTATCGCAGGAAATGAAAAACCCGCCTTCGCGGACGAGGCGAAGGCGGTTACCGGCGCGGGTTGATTATTCGTGGATGGTGTAGCTGCCGAGCTCGCAAAGGTCCTGCGTATCTTCGGTCGTGTCGAGGTCCGAGTTTTCGTCGAATTCGAAGCGCATGTCGTATTTGCAGACGGTGCGGCCGTCGGCGATGGTGATGTTCACGGTCTCGCCCGGATTGAGGACCTTCTCGCCGAAGACGTCTTCTTCCCAGCTATTGACGCCGGTCGGCGAGCTGTAGAAGCGCGTCAGGACGGAATTGGTCCCGTTGGTGAGCTGGAACTTCAGATCTTCGGCACGCGATGGCACGGCTGAGGCGGCGATGATCGCGGCGGCAACCGCGATCAATCCAGAGACTTTCGATTTCATATATGCGTTCCCCTCGCCCATGATTGGGCGGAGAAAGGGATAGCATATCCGCAGCTAAATCTTTGTTATCGGAGACTATAGATTCCGAAGTAAGTCCGTTTTCGGAACACTTCCCCCCAAAGATGGAGGGACGCTGATGTTCTGAAAAGATCGTTCCATTCACGGCCTGTCCATGTGGTAGCAGGCCGCCTTCTGGCCGGGACGAACCTCCTCGGTCGGCGGCATTTCGGTGCGGCAGATGTCGGTCGCCTTCCAGCAACGCGGCGAGAAGACGCAGCCTTTCGGCGGGTTGAGCGGCGAGGGCGGATCGCCCTGCAGGCGGATGCGGGTGCGCAGGCGCGCGAGCTTCGGATCCGGGATCGGTGCGGCCGAAAAGAGCGCCTGTGTATAAGGATGGGCCGGATGGTCGAAGACGGTGGCACAGTCGCCCGATTCCACCACCCTGCCGAGATAGAGCACCAGCACATCGTCGGAGATCAGCCGCACGACGGAGAGGTCGTGGCTGATGAAGATCAGCGTCAGGCCGAACTCCCTGCGCAGCTTGCGTAGAAGCGTGATCACCTGACCCTGGATCGAGACGTCGAGGGCCGAAACCGGCTCGTCGCAGACGATGAGCTTCGGTTTGGTGATGACGGCGCGCGCAATGCCGATGCGCTGCGCCTGGCCGCCGGAAAATTCATGCGGATAGCGATTGATCATCTCCGGGACAAGACCAACGGCACTCATGATCTGGCGGACCCGGTCGGTGCGCTCGGCCTTCGAAAGCTTCGGCTCGAAGACGGTGAGCGGCTCGGCGATGATGTCGCCGACGGTCATGCGCGGGTCGAGCGAGGCGATCGGATCCTGGAAGATGATCTGCATGTCGCGGCGCGCGGCGCGCATCTCCTCTTCACTGAGGTCGAGCAGATTGCGGCCCTGCCAGAGAATGCGGCCCTTCTGCGATTTCAACAACCGCAGGATGGAGCGGCCGAGCGTCGACTTGCCGCAGCCGGATTCGCCGACGATACCGAGCGTGCGGCCTTCGGCGAGATCGAAGCTGACATTGTTGACGGCGGTGAGGAAGACCGGCGGCTTGAAGAGGCCTTTTGCCGGCAGTTCGAATTGGGTCGTCAGGTTTTCGACCCTCAGCAGCGATCGCTCAGCCATGGTTCAGCAACTCCTCACGACGCGGGAACGGGTGGTAACAGGCGGCGCAGTGGCGCGGCGCCAGCGTCTCGAGCGGCGGCGGATGGTCGATGCAATCGTTCTGGACCTGCGAACAGCGCGGCGAGAAATTGCAGCCCTTCGGTAGGTGCTGCAGGTTCGGCGGACGGCCGGGAATGACGACGAGGTCGTCGACATCCTGGTCCGGCCGCGGGATGGAGGCATGCAACGCCGCCGTATAGGGATGGGCCGGATTGTCGAAGAGTTCGTCGACGGGGGCCTCCTCGACGATGCGGCCGGCATACATGACGGCGACGCGGTCGGCGAGGCCTGCGACCACCCCGAGATCGTGGGTGATCATCACCAGCGCCGTGTTCATCTCCGCCGTCAGGTCGTTGAAGAGGTCGAGGATCTGCGCCTGAATCGTGACGTCGAGCGCCGTTGTCGGTTCGTCGGCGATCAGAAGCTTCGGCTTGGTCAGCAGCGCCATGGCAATGACGATGCGCTGGCGCATGCCGCCGGAGAGCTCGTGCGGGTAGAGGTGGAACCGCCGGGTCGGATCGGGAATGCCGACGCGTTTCAGCATATCGAGGGCAGCGTCCGATGCCGCGCGGGCCGTCAGGCCGCGATGAACCTCGAGCTGTTCGGTCAGCTGCCGGGAAATCCTGAGCGACGGGTTCAAGGCGGTCATCGGATCCTGGAAGACCATGGCCATGTCCTTGCCGCGAATCTGATCGAGCTCGCGCGGTTTCAGCGACAGCACGTCCTTGCCTTCGAGCAGCGCCTGGCCCGTCGTGGCGCCGTTCTTGGCCAGCAGGCCCATGATGCCGAGGAAGGTCTGGCTCTTGCCGGAGCCGGATTCGCCGACGATGGCGACGCGCTCGCCGCGCCGGACGGTGAGGTTCATATTCGAGACCGCCTTCACCTCGCCGTCAGGCGTCGCGAAGGTGATCGAGTAGTCGTTGAGTTCGAGCAGGACGTCTTTTTGCGTTTCTTGGGGCATTCTTAGCGATCCTTCGGGTCGAACGCGTCGCGCAGGCCGTCGCCGATGAACAGCAGGCTGAGCAGCAGGGCCACGAGGAAGCCGGCCGGGAAGATCAGCAGCCAGGGCATGCTTTCCATGGCGTCGGTTCCCTCGGCGATCAGCGTCCCGAGCGAGGTCAGTGGTTCCTGCACGCCGAAGCCGAGATAGGACAGGAAGCTTTCGGTGGCGATGATTTCGGGCACGGTCAGCGCCGCGAAAATGACCACCGGGCCGACGAGGTTCGGAATGATGTGCTTGACGATGATCTTGAACGGCCGCTGCCCGGAGGCGCGCGCCGCCTCGATGAACTCGCGATGCTTGATCGACAGCGTCTGGCCGCGCACGATGCGGGCCATTGTCAGCCATTCCAGCGCACCGATTGCGGCAAAGAGCAGATAGACGTTGCGGCCGAAGATCACCATCAGCAGGATGACGAAGAGGATGTAGGGAAGCGCATACATGATATCGACGAAGCGCATCATGATGGCATCCAGCCTGCCGCCGATATAGCCCGAGATCGCGCCGTAAAGCACGCCGATGACGACCGACACGACGGTTGCCGTCAGTGCGACCGCAAGCGAGACGCGGGTGCCGTAGAGGACGCGGGCAAGAAGGTCGCGGCCGTTCGGGTCGGTGCCGAAATAGTGGCCGGTCTCGATCGACGGCGGAATGCGGAAGGCGGCCCAGTCCGGATCCTCATAGTTGAACGGAATGAACCAGGGACCGAGGAAGGCTGCGACGATCAGCAGCGCCAGGACGGCGATCGACAGGACGGCCGCCTTGTTGCGTCCGAGCCGGCGCAGGGCGTCCCTGGTGAGCGAGCGGCCTTCGGGCGCCAGGCCTTCCGCCTCGAGAAGCTCCTGGGCGAGCAGCTCGCGTTTCGCGGGGTTGAGGATCATCGGTTTCTCACTTTCGGATCGAGCCAGGCATAGGCGACGTCGACGAGAAGGTTCAGGAACACGATCAGCACCATGTAGAAGATGACCGTGCCGAGAACCATGCCGTAGTCGCGGTTGAGGGCTGCGTTGACGAAATAGCGGCCGATGCCGGGCAATCCGAAGATGCTTTCGACGACCAGCGAGCCGGTGAGAAGGTAGCTTGCCGCCGGACCCAGATAGGAAACGACGGGCATCATGGCGGGTTTCAGCGCATGGCGCATCACCGTCAGGCGCGGGCCGATGCCCTTGGCCTTGGCGGTGCGGATGAAGTTCTGGTTCATCACCTCGATCATCGAGCCGCGGGTGATGCGTGAGATGCGGCCTGCATGCGGCAAAGCCAGAACGACGATCGGCAGGATCAGATATTTGATCGAGCCGTCACCCCAGCCGCCGACCGGAAACCAGGCGAGGTGAATGCCGAAGATCAATTGCAGGATCGGCGCGATCAGGAAGTTGGGCAATACGACGCCAACCAGGATCAGCGCGCCGAGAATGTAATCCGGCGCCTTGTTCTGGTAGAGCGCCCCAAGACAGCCGACGGCCACGCCGACGATGATGGCGATCAGAAAGGCAGCCGTGCCGATGGTGAAGGTATAGGGCAGACCGATCATGATCTGCTGGGCGACGGTGAAATCCTCGCTGGCGAAGGAGGGGCCGAGATCGCCTCGCAGCAGGTCGCCGACATAGATCAGGTATTGCTGGATCAGCGGCTTATCGAGGTTGTAGTGAATGGCAAGGTTCTTCAGGATCACCGGCGGCAATGGCCTTTCGCCATCGAAGGGGCCGCCGGGAGCAAGGCGCAAAACAAAAAAGCAGGCTGTGACGGCGATCCACAGGACGGGGATCGTCGATAGCAGGCGACGGAGGGCGTATTTGATCATGGTCGTGGGCCGGTCCTTCCCGCGCGGGGCGGGAAGGACCGTTTTCCCTTACTCTTTCATCGACAGCCAGCGCGTGCGGTGGATGTCCTGGATGTTGTCGACGAAGCCTTCGATCTTCGGCGAAACGACATTCTTCGAGACATAATAGTAGATCGGCAGGGCGGCGGATTCATCAAGCGCCAGCTGCTCGGCCTTCTTGAAGATTTCGGCGCGCTTCTTCAGATCGGTCTCCGCGTTGCCCTCTTTGATCATCTTGTCGTAATCGGGATTGGACCAGCGGCCGTAATTCATCTGCACGCCCGTCACCAAGAGGTTCAGGAAGTTGTCCGGATCGTTGTAATCGGCGAGCCAGCCGGCACGGCCGATTTCGACCTGGCCACGCTGCATCTGGTCGTAATGCACCTTGGTTTCGGCATTGACGAGCTCGACATTGACGCCGAGCGGCTTCCACATGGAGGCGATCGCCACCGCGATGCGCTTGTGGTTGTCGTTGGTGTTGTAGCTGAGGACGGCATGGAGCGGCTTGTCCGGACCGAAGCCGGCCTCAGTGAGCAGCTTCTTGGCTTCGGCGACCTTGTCCTTATAAGGCAGGTCCTTCCAGCTGACATAGGCCGGCTCGCCGTAATTGGCGGTGCCCGGCGGAACCCAGGAATAGGCCGGCAATTCGCCGGTGCCGAGGATCTGCGGACCGATCACTTCACGGTTGATCGCCATCGACAGCGCCTGGCGGACGCGCTTGTCGCTGAAGGGCGGCTTCTGCGAGTTGACGACATAATAATAGAGGCCGGAGAAGGGGGCGACGTGTGCCTGGCCCGGCAGGTTTTTCTTCATCCATTCATACTGGTCGGTCGGGAAGTCGGTCATAATGTCGAATTCGCCGGCACGGTAACGTTTCAGTGCGGCTTCCTGGTCCTCCAGCACGAAGAACTTGGCGCCGTCGATCTTCAGGTCCTTGGTGCCGTACCACTGATCGTTCTTAACAGTCGTCACATGCGAGCCCGGAACCCATTCGGTCGGCTTATAGGGACCGTTGGTGACGATGTTGCCGATCTTGACCCAGTCCTGACCCTTGGCCTCGACGACATGCTTGGGCAGCGGATAGGCCGTGTAGTGCATCAGGGCGTTGAGGAAATAAGGCGTCGAGTTTTCGAGCGTGATTTCAAGCGTCTTGTCGTCGATCGCCTTGACGCCGAGCTGGTTGAGATCGGTGATTTCGCCCTTGTTGATCTTTTCGGCGTTCTTGATGGTGAACTGCAGATAGGCATACTCGGCAGCGTTCTTCGGGTCGACGAGGCGCTGGAAGGCGAAGACGAAGTCTCCTGCCGTTACCGGCTGGCCATCGGACCACTTGATGCCGTCGCGAAGCTTGAAGGTGTAGACCTTGCCGTCCGGCGAAATGGTCCAGCTTTCGGCCTGGGCGGGAATCGGATTGTCCTTGGCGTCCTCCGTGACGAGGCCTTCGAAAATGTCGCCGGCAATACGGTTCTCCCAGTCGCCGGAAAGCTTCTGCGGGTCGAGCGACTGCGGATCGCCACCATTGTGGATGTTGAGCGTGGCCGCATGCGCCGAAAACGCCAGCAATGTGCCAAGCATTGCGGAGGCGAGAAATTTTTTCGTGAACTGGTTCATCGTGGGTCCACCTTTCTAGGCTTTGCGCCTTTATTAGACATCTGTTCCCGGTATTTGACCTCTTACGTGCAGGTCAGTGCGCACCTTATCGCAAAGGAATCGCGTTGCAACCCCAAATCCGGAGGCTGGAAACGGGTTGTGGACAAGCCTATATACGTCTCCCCCTTGTCGGATCACGACGACGTCACGCGGGGTGTCCGGCACCTTCACAACGACCTCATCCAGTTGTCTTTTGTTTCGTCCGCTTTAGTGTGGCGAGCGCAAACGAAGCAGGAGATGTAGCCGATGGCATTGCAGGCAGGCGGGAATGCGGATTGGTGGCGCGGCGCGGTAATCTATCAGGTCTATCCGCGCTCGTTTCAAGACACCAACAGTGATGGCCTCGGCGACCTCAAGGGGATCACCCGCCGGCTGCCGCATATTGCCAGCCTCGGCGTCGATGCGATCTGGCTCTCGCCCTTCTTCAAGTCGCCGATGGCCGACATGGGCTATGACGTCTCCGACTATTGCGATGTCGACCCGATCTTCGGCACGCTCGCCGATTTCGACGAGATGATGGCCGAGGCGCACAGGCTCGGCATCAAGGTGGTCATCGACCAGGTGATCTCGCACACATCGGACCGGCATCCCTGGTTCGTCGAGAGCCGGGCGAGCCGGAGCAATTCGAAGGCGGACTGGTATGTCTGGGCCGATCCGAAGCCGGATGGGACGGCGCCGAACAACTGGCTATCGATCTTCGGCGGGCCGGGCTGGGAGTGGGACGGCGTGCGCAGGCAATATTACCAGCATAACTTCCTGACCTCGCAGCCGGACCTCAATTTCCATTGCGAAGAAGTGCAGGATGCGGTGCTGGAGACGGTGAAGTTCTGGCTCGACCGCGGCGTCGACGGCTTCCGGCTGGATACGGTGAACTATTATTTCTGCGACAAGCAGCTGAGAAGCAATCCGCCGCATGAGCCCGACGAGGATGACGCCGGCCTCGATGCGCCAGACAGCAATCCGTACGGCATGCAGAACCACCTCTACGACAAGACGCAGCCGGAAAATGTCGGTTTCCTCAAGCGCTTCCGGGCGCTGCTCGATCAGTACGAGGATCGCACGACTGTCGGCGAGGTCGGCGATGGGGCGCGTTCGCTAAAGACGGTTGGCGCCTATACGAGCGGCGGCGACAAGCTGCACATGTGCTACACATTCGACCTGCTCGGACTGGAGTTCACCGCCGAGCATATTCGCGGTTGCGTCGAGGACTTCCAGAAGGTCGTGACCGACGGCTGGGTCTGCTGGGCTTTTTCCAACCACGATGTCATGCGTCATGTCAGCCGTTTTGCGCTGACGGCGGATGAGCGCCCTGTCATCGCCAAGCTGGCGATCTCGGTGCTTGCGGCGCTGCGCGGTTCGATCTGCCTCTACCAGGGTGAGGAGCTCGGCCTGCCGGAGGCGGAGCTTGCTTTCGAGGATCTGCGCGACCCCTACGGCATCCGCTTCTGGCCGGCGTTCAAGGGCCGCGACGGATGCCGCACGCCGATGCCCTGGGAAGCCGGCAAGGCACATGCCGGCTTCACCTCCGCCGAAAAGAGCTGGCTGCCGGTGCCTTACGAGCAGGCGGCCCTTTCGGTGGATACGCAGGAGGACAGCGACTACTCGGTGCTGCACCACTACCGCAGGACGCTCGCCTTCCGGAAGAGCCACCCGGCGCTGATCGACGGCGAAATGACCTTTGTCGACACCAATCAGGACCTGCTCGCCTTCACCCGCGAAAAGGGCGGGGAAAAACTGCTGTTCGTTTTCAACCTGACGCGCAAGCCGGCGGATTTCCGCCTGCCTGACGGTATCGTGCTCAGGGAGCCGTTGGCCATGCCGGGCTACGAGGCTGTGAACGATGGTGGAACGGTGAAACTTGCGGCGCTGGATGGGTTTTGTGCGCGGGTTTGAGGGGTTACTTTAGAAGCTTGTCGTAATCGGCATGAGAGCCGATCCAAAACCAGATGACGTTGTCGCTATCCCTGACGGCTAAAGCTCTCCAGGATGTGCCAACACGTGCCGACCAGAAGCGCCCGACGCGCTTGAAATGCAGGGATGGATGTCTGGGGTCTTGTTTGAGCAGATCGAAATTTTCGTCGGCCAGCTTCCGTATCTGCTCAGGCAAGCCGTCATAGGCCTCCCAGAAGGAGGGAGTTGCATGGTGTTTCAAAGTGGCCTTGTCTTTCCGGCACGAAAATCGGCCAAGGCCTTCTCCGCGAAATGATCGAGCTTGCCGCTCGCGGCGTCTGTTTCCATCTGCCGATCCCAGCGTTCGGCCTGAAGGGCTTCAAACCAAGCGGAAAAGGCTTCGAACTCATGCTTGTCGAGTTCGGTCACGGATTTTTCAATCTGTTCCAGCTTGGTCATGATTTGCTCCAGCGATATTGCAAAATAGGCGCTGCCGTGGAATTTGCCAACAATACTCTCACCCGATCAGCGCGAACTTGTCCACGTCGACCATGCCGCGGTCGGATATTTTCAGGTGCGGAATGACTGGCAGCGGCAGGAAGGCGAGCTGGAGGAAGGGTTCTTCCAGCGTCGCGCCGAGCGCGAAGGCGGCCTTGCGCAGATGGTGCAGCGTATCGCGGACCTTTTCGTAGGGCTCAAGGCTCATCAGGCCGGCAATGGGTAGGGCGATTTCGCCGGTGACCTTGCCATCCTCCACGACGACAAAGCCGCCCTGGATCTCGCCGAGGCGGTTTGCGGCGCGCGCCATGTCATCCTCGCTGACGCCGACGACGCAGATATTGTGGCTGTCATGGCCGACGGTGGAGGCGATTGCGCCCTTTTTCAGGCCGAAGCCCTGGACGAAGCCGTTGGCGTGGTTGCCGTTCTTGCCGTGGCGCTCGATGACGGCGACCTTGATGATGTCGTTGGCAAGGTCGACTGCCGTCTCGTTGCCTTTGACGGGCAGCCGGTAGCGGCGATGTTCGGTGATGATCTTGCCCGGCATGACGCCGATGACCGATGTCTCGCCCTCCCTGGCCGGCACGCCGAAATGGGCGGCGTTGATCGGCCGGGCCTTGACGCTGTCGAGGCCGATCGGAGCGACCGGCTTGCGCGTGGAAAAGAGCGCATCGGTGACGCGCCGGCCGGCGGAGAAGACCATTTCGGCGCGGCAGTTTTCCAGACTGTCGAGAACCACGAGATCAGCCCGCCAGCCCGGCGCCACGAGACCGCGATCGCTGAGGCCGAAGGCGCGGGCCGCCGAGATCGAGGCGGCGCGGTAGATCGCCAAGGGCTCGACGCCGCTGGCGATCGCGGTGCGGATCATGTGATCGAGATGGCCCTGTTCGGCGATGTCGAGCGGATTGCGGTCGTCGGTGCAGAGCGCGAGATATGGTGAAAGCCGCTCGGTAATGATGGGGATCAGTGCGGCGAGATCCTTCGACACGGAGCCCTCGCGCACGAGGATATGCATGCCCTTGCGGATCTTCTCCAGCGCCTCAGTGGCGGTCGTGCATTCGTGCTCGGTGCGGATGCCGGCTGCGAGATAACCGTTGAGGTCGTTGCCTGATAAAAGCGGCGCATGACCGTCGATATGGCCGCCCTGGAAGGCGTCGAGCTTGGCCATGCAGACGGGATCCTTGTGGATCACGCCGGGGAAATTCATGAACTCGGCGAGGCCGATGACCTTCGGGTGATGGCGGAAGGGCAGGAGACGTTCGATCGGCAGGTCGGCGCCTGCGGTTTCGAGATGGGTCGCCGGCACGCAGGAGGAAAGCTGGACGCGAATGTCCATGATCGTTTCCAGCGCCGATTCCAGAAAGAATTCGATGCCAGCGGTGCCGAGCACATTGGCGATCTCGTGCGGATCGCAGATCGCGGTGGTAACGCCATAGGGCAGGACGCAGCGGTCGAATTCATGCGGCGTGACGAGCGAGGATTCGATGTGCAGATGCGCGTCGATGAATCCCGGAACGACTATTCTGCTCGATATATCGATTTCGGTCTCGCCCTCATAGCTGCCCGAAATGCCGACGATGCGATCGGCGCCGATGGCGATGTCTGATTGGACGAGCTCGCCGGTGACGAGATCGAAGAAGCTGCCGCCCTTTAGCACGATATCGGCCGGCACGCGGCCGACACCCTGGTCGATAAGACGTTCGAGTTTGGTGGTCATGGATTGCTACCTCTTCGACCGTTGTCTGCCGATGATCCGGAGCGTTATCGAAATCCGGAGGTTGTGCCATCCGGTGACTTTCGCTGCGACATTTGCAGTGCTAGTGACGCAAGAATACAGATGTCGGTTTTCAACTCAAGGTGATGATATGAAAGCAATTATTTCGGCAGCCTGCATGGCTGTCCTACTGTTAAGCGGCTGTGTGAACAACTCAGCTGTACTCACGACCGATAAACATGGAAAGGTCAGTCGGATCATTCTCGCGAAGTCGACTGGAAGCGTCGCTTCCGATGAAGACCTTAAGCGCGTCGTGGTCGCCAGTTTCTACGCACGGATTTCAAATCCAAAACCTAGCTGGACTTATCGTCAACCGATGGTGCTTAACAAACACCCGACAGTGGAAAGCTATCTGCGTGACGGGAAGCGGGATTGACAGGCAGCCCATCTCTTAAAATACCGATCGGACGCCGCGGGCGCCCGATCCTGTTTTCCGCAGACCTCGTCGATCACTCAGCAGCGACGATCTTACCGCCTTCCCACTTGTAGAGCGAGAAGCTCTGCGAGGTCAGGTCGCCGGCTTCGCCGTAGGTGACCTTGCCGATGGCGGTCGGGATCTCCTTGCCGTCTTTCAGAGCGGCGGCGACGGCTTCGGCATCCTCGGCGCTGCCGGCCTTCTCGATGCCGGCCTTCAGCACTTCGACGGCGGCATAGGCGTTCAGCGTGAAGGCCTCGGCCGGAATGTTCTTGGCGGCGAGCGCGTCGGCGGCCGTCTTGGAGTCCGGATTCTTGGTGGCGTCGGAGGCGTTGGTGAACAGCGTGCCTCCCGCCGCATCCGTGCCGATCGCCCAGAATTCGGTGTTGGAGAGGCCATCGCCGCCGATGATCATTGCGTTGGCGGAGAGATCATGCAGTTGCCGGGCGAGCAGGCCGCCTTCCGGGTGATAGCCGCCGAAATAGACGATATCGACCTTCTCGGACTTGATGCGGGTGGTGAGCGCGCTGAAATCCTTGTCGCCGGGCGTGATCGCGTCATTGACGACCTCGGTAACGCCGCCGGCGTTCAACGTCGCCTTGAAGGCATCGGCGAGGCCTTTGCCATAGGCGCCCTTGTCGTTGACGATGGCGATGCGCTTGTCCTTGAAGTTCTGCAGCACGTATTTGGCGGCGACTTCCGCCTGCTGGTCGTCGCGACCGCAAGTGCGCAGCACATTAGCGAGGCCGCGCTTGGTCAGGTCGGGGGCGGTCGCCGTCGGGGTGACCATCAGCACGCCGTTTTCAGCCAGCACGTCCGAAACGGGGATCGCGACACCCGATGTCACCGGGCCGACGACGAAGCGGATGCCGTCGCCGACGACCTTGTTGGCGGCGGAAACGCCCTGCTTCGGTTCGCCGGCATCGTCGGCCAGTTCGAGGACGACCTTTTCGCCGAGAATTCCGCCCTTCTTGTTGATCTCGTCGACGGCGGTCTGAGCACCGTTCTTCACCTGATCGCCATAGGCGGCGACCGGGCCGGTCAGCGGCGCGATCAGGCCGATCGTGATATCGGCATGGGCAAGCGGTGCAAAGGCGAGTGACGCGACGAGGGTCGCCGTCAATGTCTTGAGGGTCATTGTCTGTCTCCTTGGATGGGGTCTTCGACCCGCGATGAGGTGCCGCGCCGGCCTTCCCCGATCATTCAACAGCCTTTTCGGGGCCGTGCCAAGGACGATCGGTATCGGCGCGATCAGCGAGCCCGCCGGCCATGTTTGACTCGAGGAAGCTCATGCGAGATTTCTAGGAATTTTGATGAGATTGCGCAAGTTCATAACAAAATGGACGGAAAATACGGTCGATCCGACCGAAAATGCGCTTGAGCGGATCATTTTCTACGTTTTTCAGGGATTTTTCAGGGGGCGAGGTCGCCAAAGGCCAGGGCCGCCGCCGGACGAAACCACCTCCATACGGTTGTCTTTATCTTTCCCATTAACCGTTAGTTTGGCCAATGACATTACGATCCCACCATACCCAAATACGGCAGCATTGAAAAAGAGACGACATAAAGAATTACGTAAACATATCGGGAAACAGAGATCTGGATGCTCAAGCGTATCGATGCCGGTCAGGTGCGGATCGGAATGTTTGTGGAGGCTGTCGAGGGCCTGTGGCAGGATCCGCTTTTGTCCAAGCGCAGATTTTCCCTGCGGCGCGAGGTCGATGCGGCAAAAATTCGTAAATCCGGCACGGCCAGCGTCGTCATCAATACCAGCAAGGGGCTCGACATCAACGGCCTGCCGGGCCGTGACATCGAGGTCGACATCCAGGCGGCGCGCGAAACCGTCCAGAAATCCGTGCAGTTGCTGGAGGAGGCTTTCGGGCGGCTGCGCAATGGCGACGGAATCAGCGTTGATCACCTGACGCCAGTCATTTCTTCCGTCTCCAAATCGATGGATGAGAATCCGTCGGTTTTCCTCAGCGTCACACGCCTGAAATCAAAAGACGAAGTGACCTTCCTGCATTCCATTTCGGTGAGCGCGCTGATGATCCTTTTCAGCCGCCATCTTGCACTCGATGAGCATACGATCCAGATGCTCGGCACCGCGGGTCTGCTGCACGACGTCGGCAAGCTTGAAATTCCGCTTGAAGTCCTCAACAAGGCAGGGCCCCTGGAAAGGGATGAGATCAGCTTGCTCCGGGGCCATCCGGAGAAGGGGCATGCGATCCTGTCGCGGCAGGAGGGCATGCCGGAGATCGTCCTCGACGTTTGCCTCAATCATCACGAGCGCATCGACGGCAAAGGCTATCCGCGCAGCTTGTCCGGCAGCGAGGTGAGCCTTCACTCGCGGATTGCGACGATCTGCGATGTTTACGACGCTATCACTTCAGTGCGGCCGTATAAGGCGCCATGGAGCGCCAGCGAGGCACTGAAATGGATGCTCGGCGCTGAAGGGCATTTCGATCGCCAGCTCTTGAAAAAATTCGCCCTCTGCCTTTCCGTCGCTTCTGTGAGCTGAGTTTCTTGTATCTTCAGACGGAAAGACCCGCGACAGCATTGTCCATCGCGGGTCTTGAGGATCTTCGATCGCCTCTCAGATGTTGTTCTGAAGGATGGTCCTGAGCTTGCCGAAAAGTTCGTCGATATGGTGCTTTTCGATGATCAGCGGCGGGGAGAGCGCGATGATGTCGCCGGTGGTGCGGATCAGAAGTCCGCTCTCATAGGCCTTCAGGAAAGCCGTGAAGGCGCGCTTGGTGGGTTCGCCGGCGATCGGGTCGAGTTCAATTGCGCCGATCAGGCCGGTGTTCCTGATATCGATGACGTTGGGGCAGTCCTTGAGCGAATGCAGCGCGTCGGCCCAATAGTCGGAAAGTTCGGCAGCGCGGGTGAGCAGGCCCTCTTCCTTGTAGGTGTCGAGCGTGGCGAGGGCTGCAGCGGACGCGATCGGGTTGCCGGAATAGGTGTAGCCGTGGAAGAACTCGATCATGTGCTCGGGGCCGTTCATGAAGGCGTCATGAATCTCGGAGGTGACGAACACGGCGCCCATCGGGATGACGCCGTTGGTCAGTCCCTTGGCGGTGGTGATCATGTCGGGCTTGACGTCGTAATATTGCGCGGCGAACGGGGCGCCGAGGCGGCCGAAACCGGTGATGACTTCGTCGAAGATCAGCAGGATGCCGTGCTTGGTGCAGATTTCGCGCAGCTTCTGCAGGTAACCCTTCGGCGGGATGAGGACGCCGGTCGAACCGGCGACTGGCTCGACGATGACAGCAGCGATGGTGGAGGCGTCATGCAGCGTGACGATGCGCTCAAGTTCGCCGGCGATGTCGCCGCCATGCTCAGGCTCGCCGCGGGTGAAGTTATTCTTGCCGGGCTGGTGGGTGTGCGGCATGTGATCGACACCGGTGAGCAGCGTGCCGAACATCTTGCGGTTGGCGACGATGCCGCCGACGGAAATGCCGCCGAAATTGACGCCGTGGTAACCGCGCTCGCGGCCGATCAGGCGGAAGCGTGAACCATTGCCCTTCACGCGGTGATAGGCAAGCGCCACCTTGAGCGCGGTCTCGACGGATTCGGAGCCGGAATTGGTGTAGAGGACGTGGTTCATGCCTTCCGGGGCGATGTCGACCAGACGGTTCGCCAGTTCGAAGGCCTTGGGGTGGCCGAGCTGGAAGGCCGGGGCGTAATCGAGCTCGCCCGCCTGCTCGCGGATCGCCTCGGTGATCTTCGGACGGCAGTGGCCGGCGTTGACGCACCAGAGGCCGGCCGTGCCGTCCAATACCTGACGGCCGTCATGGGTGGTATAGTACATGTCCTTGGCGCCGACGAACAACCGCGGCTCCTTCTTGAACTGGCGATTTGCCGTAAACGGCATCCAGAAGGCGCGAAGATCGTTCGGCGTATTGAGGCGGTTGGACATGCTGTTCTCCTGGCCGTCGACGGCCCGTTCCCGAGGGCTTGTCGCCCGAATTTTTACTGCCCGGTCAAATTATCAGGGCCTCTCAACGCGTCAACGAGAAAAGTCCCGACATGCTTCCGCCCGGAAGAACGCGCCAAAAGACACGACCGGCAAATCGCCAGATTTGCCGGTCGTGCCGTTAAGGTTCACGTGCTGAAATATCGTTGCCGAGGCTTCCGGGAGGATTCCCGAGCGCCACCGGCACGGCTGACGGTCATGTCAGCGCTATCATCAGGCTGCAGATCTGCTTCTGCTCGGAACGAGGTAGATGTCTTCGAGCGTTGCCAGGATCTTCATGACCGGCTCGGACGTGCTTGAGTAATAGATGGTTTGGGCGTCGCGGCGGGTCTTGACCAGCTTCTGCGCGCGCAATTTCGACAGGTGCTGCGAAAGAGCCGACTGGCTGAGGCCGACTTGCGTGGCAAGGACGCCGACGGCGACTTCGCCCTTCACCAGGCTGCACAGGATCAGCAATCTTTTGGGGTTGGCCATGGCTGACAATAGTGCTGCCGCCACATTCGTGTGGTCAGCCAAATCAGGGGTTTCCATATTGTTATCTTCCTAATGCGAAACGTACATCATCTGTATGGGGCAGGCCGTACCGGAGCGGCGGCCAAAACTAGCAACTCGGCTCGAAGATTGTATATACCTAAATTTAAGGTATCGAGTATGCTATTTTAGATATGTTTGAACAAATGTGATCGGAATCGGCAGCGAGAGTTTCGAATTCGTATCGCACCAAAAAGTCCCCGGAAATGATCTCAAAACCCGCCGGATCGACGCCGCAGATGCGCCAAGAAGGTGATTCCGGGGCATTTAAGCGCACCGCAAGGGTTGCCGCCACGTCGGGATGGCGCTCTACTAAATCTCGCACTGTTTCGGCCGCTTTGGCGGCGATCGCCTCGTTTGCCGGCGATTGGATGACGAGGTCACTTCCGTCGAGATGGTAAGCGCGGCCGAAGCCGCCGTTGAGGCTCGCCCGCTCCGGCTTGAGACGGAAGAAGAGGAAGTCGGGAAAATCGATATAAAGTTTTGCCTTGGGATGGCGATCGAGAAAACGCGTGCGGATGCGCTCGTGGAAGCGATGACCAAGCTCGACCGGCTCCGCCACACATTGGGTCGTCAGCCGGCCATGGGCGAGGGGATCGCCCTTGCCCGGCTCGCCGGTGAGCAGTGACGCGCGTGGATCCCTTGCCAGTGCCTTGGTGTGAGCCGAAAGCCTCGAAACGAGGATGACGGGCGTGCCGTCGATATCGGTGGCGAGAAGAACGCGGCTGGCGAAAGGAAAACCGGTCTCGGGATCGAGAACGGCGATCGCCGCGTGCCGGGCGGAGCGCAGCAGCACGCGGGCGAGTTTGCGGGCCTCATCATCGGTTTCGCGTATAGGCGATGGCTGATCTTTCATAACCGCTTTGTGACAAAGCGGCTTGAAAACATCAAGCGTCCTCCTTGCGGCGATGGCGTGTAAGGCCGGCGACGATATCCTGGGCCGTGATGGTGCCGATGACCGTGCCGTTTTCCACGATGCCGATGCTGCCCGGCTGGCGGGCGAGCACGTCGAGGATATCGACAAGCGGGGTGGCGGCGCGGGCCGTGGCGCTGACGCTCATGCCGGCGGCCGTCTGGCCGAGGCCGGGCTGCATGACATCGGCGGCGGTCAGCATGTTGATCGGATTGAGGTTCTGCACGAAATCGGCGACATACTGATCGGCAGGGTTCTTGACGATATCATGCGGGGTTCCGCACTGAATAATGCGGCCGCCCTCCATGATGGCGATGCGGTTGCCGATGCGGAAGGCCTCGTCGAGATCGTGGCTGACGAAAAGTATGGTTTTCTTCAGCCGCCGCTGGAACTCCAGGAGTTCATCCTGCAGGCGGGTGCGGATCAGCGGGTCGAGCGCCGAGAACGGCTCGTCCATCAGCAGGATCGGCGCGCCGGTGGCAAAGGCGCGGGCAAGGCCGACACGCTGCTGCATGCCGCCGGAAAGCTCGTTGACCTTGCGGTCGGCCCATTTCGTCAGGTTGACGAGTTCGAGCTGCTCGCCGACGCGCTGCTTGCGTTCGGCCTCCGGCATGCCGGCAAGTTCTAGGCCGAAGCCGACATTTTCCGCGACTGTGCGCCAGGGCAGCAGCGCGAACTGCTGGAAGACCATGGAGACGGTGTGGGTGCGCAGGCCGCGCAGCGCCTTGGCATTGCATCGGTAAGGGTTGACGGGGCCGGTGGAGGTCGAGACCGAAACGTCGCCGCGCACCACGGGGGCAAGCCCGTTGACGGCGCGCAGCAGCGTCGACTTGCCGGAGCCGGAAAGGCCCATCAGCACGAGGATCTCGCCTTCCTCGATGGTCAGCGAGGCATTGGCGACGCCGAGCACGAGGCCGGTTGCGGCGCCGATTTCGTCACGCGTTTTGCCCTGATCGACCATGGCAAGCGCCGTTTCCGGCCGGTCGCCGAAGATGATGCTGACATTCTTAAAGTCTATCGCTGTCATGCGCCGTCTCCTTCGTCCCCTGCGCGGAATATGCGGTCGAGAATGATCGCCAGGATGACGATGCAGAAACCGGCGTCGAAGCCTTTCGCGATATTGACGGTGTTCAGCGCGCGTACGACAGGCACGCCAAGTCCGGGAGCGCCGACAAGCGCGGCGATAACCACCATCGACAGCGACAGCATGATGGTCTGGGTGAGACCCGCCATGATCTGCGGCGCGGCGAAGGGCAGCTCGACCTTGCGCAGCACCTGCATCGGCCGCGCGCCGAAGGCGACAGCGGCTTCAACGAGGGACGGCGGCGTCGAGATGATGCCGAGGCGCGTCAGCCGGATGGGGGCCGGAATTGCGAAAATGACGGTTGCGATCAGGCCCGGCACCATGCCGAGGCCGAACAGGATCAGCGCCGGGATCAGATAGACGAATGTCGGGATCGTCTGCATGAGATCGAGCACCGGGCGCATCGCGGCATAGACCCAGGGGCGGCGGGCGGCGGCAATGCCGAGCGGAATGCCGATCACCATACAGACGAAGGTGGCGGCGAGCACGAGAGCGAGCGTCTCCGTCGTCTCCTTCCAATAGTCCTGGTTCACGATGAGCAGCAGCCCAAGACAGGTGAAGAGGGCGACCGCGATCGACCGGCGCAGCCAGAAGGCGATGCCGGTGATGGCCGCGATGACGATCAGTGGATGAGGCTTCTGCAGCACGAAGAGCAGGCCGTCTATGGCGCTCGACAGCAGGAATGCCAGCTGGTTGAAGAACCACTCTCCATTCGAGGTCAGCCAGTCCACGAAGGATTTGGCCCCCGGGCCGATGGGAATCTTAAAGTCGGTGATCCAATTCAAGGTGCGCGCCTATCCAAAAAAAATCAACAATCGGACAAAAATGAAACGGGGCGGCAAGCCGCCCCATTCATATCATCAAAGGCCGAGGCCGGTCTTGGCGGCTGCGAGCGCTTCGCCTTGGCCGTCGCGGGTCTTGACGCCGGCGAGCCAGGGCTCGAGGGCCGAGGGGTTGGCCTTCAGCCATGCGGAAGCGGCTGCTTCAGGCTCTTCGCCGTCGTTGAGGATCTTGCTCATGATCTGGTTCTCCATGTCGAGGGAGAACTTCAGGTTCTTCAGCATGGTGCCGACATTGGGGCATTCTTCGAGATAGCCGGCGCGAACGTTGGTGAAGACCTTGGCGCCGCCGAAGTCGGGACCGAAGACGGCATCGCCGCCGCTCAGATAGGTCAGCTTGAAGTTGGTGTTCATCGGATGGGGTTCCCAGCCGAGAAAGACCACCGGCTTGCCTGCCTTGTCGGCGCGGGCGACCTGGGCGAGCATGCCCTGTTCGGAGGATTCGACGACCTCCATACCCTTCATGCCGAAGGTGTCCTTTTCGATCATGTCCATGATCAGGCGGTTGCCGTCATTGCCGGGCTCGATGCCGTAGATCTTGCCGTCGAGATCGTCCTTATGGGCCGCGATGTCCTTGAAGTCCTTGATGCCGAGTTCCGCGCCCTTGGCGTTGGTGGCGAGCGTGTACTTGGCGCCGACGAGGTTCGGGCCGAAGGATTCGACCGACTTGTCGTCGAGATAGGGACGGACGTCCTTTTCCTGGGTTTCCATCCAGTTGCCGAGGAAGACGTCGATGTCCTTGTTCTTCAGCGAGGTATAGGTAACCGGCACCGAGAGAACCTTGACGTCCGTCTGATAGCCGATGCTCTTCAGAACGACGGATGCGGTGGCGGTGGTGGCGGTGATGTCGGTCCAGCCGACGTCCGAGAAGCGCACGCTGGAGCAGCTTTCAGGGTCTGCGGCGAAGGCGGCGGTCGCAACGGAGAGGGCGGCGACGGCGGTTGCGGTGACAAGTTTGAATGTGCTTGTTGTTTTCATTTTAGACTCCCAGTCTTTAGGTCCCCAAGCCAATCACCAATAGCCCAGTTTGACAAGCGACCTCAGTGCGTTTGCGTCGTATCGACGGGTGCGATTGCGACGTCGCCGATTTTTTCGCAGTGTCTCGTTTTCGCGGCTTTCGCCGGTCTTTAGGTGCTGATTCTTGTGATTATCGCGGGCGCGGGGCTTTTCTTTGCGGTTGTGAGCTTTCAATAAGCCGAGCAAGGAGACATCGGATGGCAAAACTCTATTTCAACTATTCGACGATGAACGCCGGCAAGTCGACGCTGCTGCTGCAGGCCTCCTACAATTATCAGGAGCGCGGCATGCGTACGGTGCAGCTGATCGCCGCCTTCGACGAGCGCGCCGGCCGGGGCGTCATCGGCTCGAGGATCGGGCTGGAAGCGAGCGCCATCCCCTTCGAGCCGCACGAAGATCTGTTCCAGCTCATCGCCGGGTTGCGCGGCGAGGGGGCACCCATTTCCTGCGTCTTCGTCGACGAGGCGCATTTCATGACGGCCGTCCATGTCTGGCAGCTTGCCCGTGTCGTCGATCGGCTCGGCATCCCTGTTATGGTCTATGGGCTCCGGACCGACTTCCAGGGCAAACTGTTTCCGGCCTCGCAGGAGTTGTTGGCGATTGCCGACGAGATGCGTGAAGTGCGCACGATCTGCCATTGCGGCCGCAAGGCGACGATGGTGGTGCGGCTCGACGCCGAAGGCAAGGTGCTGCACGAGGGCGCGCAGATCGATGTCGGCGGCAACGAAAAATATGTCTCGCTCTGCCGCAGGCACTGGGACGACGAAATGAACGGGGCCTGGATCGCAGAGCCGGTCTGAAGGAGGAGCCCTGTTTTCTTTGGCGCCATAAGCGACTAGCCTGCGGGCAGGAGATTCCCTGGAGAAATCAGGTGCGCAAAGCCCCGCCATTCGACAGCCGTTATGAAGCCGCCGGCGGCTTCGCCGAAAAGATCGCGGCCGATGGAGCCTATTGCGCAGCCTGCATCCGTGCCTTTGACAGCGACGAAAAACATTCGGCCGATGAGGTCTTCCTCGAACAGAATGTGCGCTTTCAAGACCATATCGCAGATGGCGCCGCGCTGGACGCGCTGCTCGCCGAGCTCGTCCTCTCCCTCGACCGGCTGACGGCGGAAGTGTCGGCAGACCTCGACAGTTTCCGGGGATTGACGATGCGCGAGAAAATGGCCGGCTGGACGTCGCGCCAGCGGATGTGGCGGATGTATACCGAGCGTGTGCGCGAGGCGCCCGTTATCGAGCGGTTGCTCGACCTCTTGGTGAAATCGGACGCGCTTGCGGGGCTGATCACCACACAGCGCGCTGCGCTCATCGAACGCCACAAGGCGGCGGAACACAATCTCGTCAGCATTGTCGAGCACCGCCGCCGGCTGGTCGATTCCATCGATATCGCCCGTCTCAGGATGAAGGAGCTCAACGCCAAGGCGCTGACGACGCAGGGTCGCATCGGCGTCTACGGCAACAGGGCGCATTGGGAGCAGATGGAGGCGGAGCGGCGGGCGCTGAAGGCAGAGGCCGAGCGCATCTCCGCCGAGGAGCACGAGATGCGCGACGACAGCCAGCGGCGCGAGCGCTTCATCAGCCTGTTTCAGGCCTTCGTCGATGCGATGAACGGCCAGATCGCCGCCTGCAACGTGCTTTTGTACAAGCTGATGATCGATGTCGAGGAGCGGCTGATCATCTATCAGGCCCAGGTCGATACCGACAGGCCAGGCATGAAGGTCAGGATCAAGCCGGAGTTCTTTCCCAATATCGCCGCGCCGATCAGTTTGTTCGAGAAGGGCATGCTGGTCGCCCAGGATCTGGAGCGGCGCAAGGGCCGCGCCGATCTCGAAGTCGCGAGACGGCTTCCTGCCTATGCCGAACCATCTTCCGAAGCACCGGGAGCGCCGCTCATCGATACGGCCCGCAGGCCTTTCCGCTTCAGCCTGCCTTTTCTGCGTTCCTGAGCCCGAGGCGCGGCCGCGCTGCTTTCATTCGTAAAAATCGAGAGGCTCGTGTTGTGCTCGGCCCATCGAGCGCATATGTGGATGCAACGGGGGCGCGATGTCCGCCGCATAATTCCTTAAGTCGGAATCGATTTAAGGAATTATGCAGCAACTCAAAGTGCTACAGCGTCCTTAGCGCGTCTGAAAAGACGCGCGGCGCTGTAGTGTTCGCCTCGCCTGACAGGAGACGACGATGCTTGACCGGATAGCCGGTTTCTTCAGGCTGATCGGCCAGACGATCGGCCGCTGGGCCCGCCTGTTTTTCGCCTGGGCCTTCTGGCCCTTTCTCGCCGCGCATGGGTGGTATCAGCGCCGGAGCTGGATGGTCCGCTTGCCGGTCATCGCATTCGTAGCGCTCTTCGTCGTGCTCTACGGCTATTTCTTCTGGCAGACGCAGGTCTGGACGAATTTCAACACCGCTTTCGTCGACCAATACCGGCTTTCCGAACGCAAGGTTCCCGCTGGGCAGGAACTGCCTGTCGCCGAGGCGAGCGGCGCTGCCGCCGCCAAGACCTGCCAGCGCTCGGCCATCGTCGACGTCACGGCCGACCTGACCGATTTCAACGTCAACCAGAACGCATGGATATCCTCCATGCTGCTCTACAAGATGGGCTTCTTCGGTATCGACTGGGATCACACGCCCTTCCTCGATAACAAGGCATCGTTCCAGCGCGGCATCAACCAGGCGGTTCGTCGGACTTCGGCAGAGCTCGTCGATTCGCTCGGGCGCGTGCGCGGCACATCGGGCGTCAACAACGACCTGCAGCGCGCACGCGGCCAGCTACAGTTCGACGAGTACAGCTGGTATTTCGGGCTTCATCCCTTCGGACCGAAGACGCCGACGCCTTCCTTCTACCGCACGGCGATCAGCGACCTGCGCAAGTTCAACACCGATCTTGCTGCCTGCAACGCGATTTTCGACGGTCGCGCCGACAACCTCATGCAATTCATCGACCGCATCGCCAACGATCTCGGCAGCACCTCCGACATCCTGGCCGAGCGGTCGGAACACCACAATCGCGGCTGGTTCGACACCCGTGCCGACGACCGGTTCTGGTTCGCCTATGGCCAGCTCTATGCCTATTACGCCATCCTGACCGCAGCGCAGGCAGACTTCTCCCAGGTCGTGCAGGAACGCAATCTCGGGGCCATCTGGGGCGGCACGACGCGGCAGTTCCAGGCGGCACTGCGCATTCAGCCGGCGATCATCTCGAACGGCCGCGAGGACGGCTGGATCATGCCGAGCCATCTCGCCACCATGGGCTTCTACATTTTGAGGGTGCGCTCGAACCTTGTGGAAATCCGTTCGGTGCTCGACCGGTAGAGCGTGGTGACGATTTAACGTCTTGGATTCCCAAGAGCAAGCAAATCAGATTTCAGCGCATTCACACCCGCTGTGCTGAAGATGTCGGTACCCTATCGGCGGCGGGACTGGTTCCGCGTCAATGTCAATCTCACCCGGCCGTCTTCGCGTTGGGGACAGGCTGCTATGGACAGGTCTCATCACTGGCGGCAATGTGGCTCAGGATTCGATGCAGGGGACCGGCATGGAGAATCTCGAACTTTTCGAACGTTTCGGGCTGGCGATCGCCATCGGCGCCATCGTCGGCGTGGAACGCCACTGGCGTGAACGCGATGAGGAGGAAGGAAAACGCACCGCTGGGCTGCGCACTTTCACGCTTGTCGGTATGTTGGGTGGGCTTGCCGGCTTTATCGAGCAGGCCGTTTCCGCCCCATCAACGCCCTACGGGCTCGTCGTTACCGGCATCCTGATTATCTTTTCGGCCGTCTTCGCGCTCTATCAGTACCGGGAATCGGAGGCATCCGGCAGCTATAGCGTTACGTCTGTCATCGCCGGGATGGCCACTTTTTCGCTCGGGGCATTGGCTGTGCTCGGGAACCTGACCCTTGCAGCCGCGGGCGGTGTAGCGTTGGTGGCGATATTGGCCAGCCGCGAGGTGCTGCACGGCTTCATGAAAACGCTGACCTGGAATGAACTGCGTTCGGCGATTATATTTCTCGCCATGGCCTTCATCGTATTGCCGGCCCTTCCCACAACGCCTATCGGTCCCTTCGGCGGCGTCTCGCCAGCTGAAACCTGGATGCTGGTCATTCTGCTCGCCGGCATTTCCTTCATCGGCTATGTGGCGGTGAAGGTGCTCGGACAAACGCGCGGCGAATTGCTGGCCGGAGCCGTCAGCGGCCTGGTCTCCTCCACAGCTACCGCCATCAACAACGCCCAGCTCAGTGCCGCCGGTCATCCGCCACAGGTGTTGGTCGCCGGAGCGCTTGCTGCCAATGCTGTCTCCTGCCTCAAGGTCGCGCTATTTTCGGCCCTCATCGCCGCGCCGATCGCGTGGCGGATCGGCCCGGCGCTTGTCACCGCCGCCCTCGTCATGGGCGGCATTTCCCTTTTGATCGCCCGCCGCAGTACGGGGGAACAGATATCCCGCAGTTCGCGAAATCCCTTCGAACTTCGGGCAGTGTTGAAAATGGCGCTCCTGCTCGTCGCCGTGGCCTTTCTGGCGCGGGCATCGGCGGCTTGGTTTGGCGAAGCAGGCCTGCTGACCGTTTCGATGCTCTCGGGTATCGCCGATGTCGACGCCATTGCCGTCACCGTTGCCGGCATGCTTGACAGCATCGGCACTGAGCTTGCAGCGGCCGCTCTCGGCGTTGCAGTGATCTCCAACACCGTAGCGAAAAGCGGCTATGCTATGGCATTCGGCACGAGCGCCTTCAGCATACGCTTCCTCTTGGCCAATGCCGGAGCGCTCGCTGCAGGATTCTTCGTTTATCATGCCCTGCCTGCGCTGGTGCAAGCAGCGGGCATAATTCCTTAAGTCGGAATCGATTCAAGGAGAAAATTATGCAGCAATTCAAGATGTTGCAGCGTTCTTAGAGCGGTTCAGCTTTTCATGGAAATGCAGAACCGGTCTATCCTTTTGTTTTACGCAATTCCCGGCAAAAGCGCTTCGCGCTTTGCCTGGAATTGCTCTAGCGTGTCTGAAAAGACGCGCGGCGCTGTAGGTGCTATGCGCTGAGGGCGGTCAGCCAGATATCGTGCCGTCCTCGACGCAGACGACGCGCAGTTTCTCGACGAATTCGTAGGTGACGCCGACGATGCCACCGCCGCTTTCATCGTCACGGAAGCGGCCGACGCCGCGCACCAGTTTGTAGCCACCAAGCCCGTTGTCGACGCGGTAGACGAAATGGAAGCCGCCGCCGTGACGGCTCGCCTCTTTGAAGGTCTGGGCGATCAGGCTGCGATCCTCCTCATGGATGCGCGACATCAGTTCGGTTAGATTGACGGGGCCGTCGCTGTAGGGGAGGGCGAAGATTGCGTGCACATCCTCGCTTGCAAAGAAATGTCCGGTCTCGATGTCGATACGCCAGAAGCCGAAAAGGCGATAGGCAGCGAGCATCTGGACGATTTCGGCATCGGTGATGCCGATGTGGGTGCGGGATTGCTCTGTCTTGTCAATGACGGGCTGTTCAAAGCGAAGAGACACGTTTCCCCCAATTTACGGGATGACGTTCTGACTCTCGTCTGATTGCTCAGTTGATCAGCTTCAATCGAATTGCTTTTGCTACTAATTGGGTGCGGTTGACGCAATCGAGTTTTTTGATCGCGTTCGTCATGTAGGCATTCACTGTATGGTCCGACAGCGTCAGGATCTGGCCGATTTCGATCGAGGTCTTGCCCTGTGCGGTCCAGCGCACGACTTCGAGTTCGCGCGCCGACAGCGCATTGTGGACGCTTTCCTCGTTACGTCTGACGGTATTATATGCGTCGAGGGCGTGGAGGATGATGATCGCCAGCTCGTTGACCTCGCTCTGGCCGAGCGCGGCACGTTCGCCGCAAAACCAGAAGACCAGGCGGCGGCCGTCGACTGCAATGGTCGGCATGGCGACCCCCGCCGGTATCGCATGGTGCAGCATCAGGGCGCGCAGTTCGGCTGGAAAGGCCTGACCATTGACGGCATCGTTGAGGTGCCACGCTAGCGGCACGGCCGACTCCCTCAACCGCAGGCCGAAAGGACAACCACGCATCATGTTGGCGCGGTCGAAGTCGCGGACATAGGCGGCGGGAAGCGAGCTTTCGATCAACAGCGGCTTCAGCAGGATGTCTTCCGGGGAAGGGGCGTGCATCAGCGTCGCATGAGACAATCCGAAGGCCGCGGATACTCTGCCGAGAGCCTGCGCAAACAGGCCGCGCGTTCCTGCGACTGCAAGCTCCGCCGAAAGCAACGACTGTCTTTCAGAGGTGGTCATGTAAGACATTTGTACGCCTCCGGCAGCCCCGATGTTAACGCTATCAAATACAGAAACAGCGGCGGATGCTAGTCCCAATTGCCTTATCTCGCGCCGATTATTCCGAATCGTGAAGAAATAGTCACAGTCGCGCGCGTCTCGGTTGAGTTGTCGCCGGTGCAAGTAGCGTTGTGGTATCTTTGACTTCTCCTGCGGCGGGGCAGCTGTGGATTTCGCCCAAGCCGGGCAGGAAGAGAATCATGCCGGAAGAGGCGGGGGCGGCGCGAGGTGCCGAAATCCGGCTTGCTGCCGCCCGATGCAATTGCTAAGCGTATTCGCATGTATAACTGAGGCGATTTAATCGTGCGCTTTGCAAGCAAATTGCATCTGAAGTATCTGCTTTTTCCGGTATTACTTGTTTTTCTTCTTTTGAGCTTGCCGTTCGGTGCTGCGACCTCGCAGGCTGCCGGACAGAAGCAGCCGGCAGGGCAGCCGCCGATGCGCTTCATCCTCGTTCACCATCCCCTCTGCGTGGAAAACTGTCCGGGATGGATATCGGCAGAGGGACGCATAACCTCCGATACGCCAGCCCAATTTCGAAAAATTCTGAAAAAGATCGGCGGTCGGAAATTGCCGATCGTCTTCCGGTCCGAGGGCGGTGATGTCGAAGCCGCTTATGCGATCGGCCGGATGATCCGCAAAGCCGGTCTGGAAACGGCGGTAGGCGGCACGCGGCTGAAGGATTGCCCGGCTGACGATCTGCGCTGCAATGCCGCCATCGCAAAGGATGGGACCGCGCTTGGCAACACCTATTCGGCCGGTGCTTATTGTTTTTCCGCCTGTCCGCTGGCATTCGCCGGCGGTACGGAGCGGGTCGCCTCGCAATGGGCGTTGATCGGCGTCCACCAGATCACGACAATCTATAACAAGGTGCGGGTCTCCTACCGCATCGAATACAAGATCGTGAACGGCAAGAAGAAGGAAATCTCCCGCAAGGAAGTTGGACGCAAGTCAGCAGGGCAGAGCAGTTCCACCAAGCTCGGCAAGAAGGCCGCCGCGGCCCTGACGGGTTACCTGAAGGAAATGGGCGTCAGCGCCGATTTGATCGGCCTGATGATGAGCGCCACGCCTGACAGCATCAAGATCGTACCGACCGCAGATTCACTCCGTATGGGCCTCATGACCGATATGCTGGCCTACAAAGAATGGCCCGGCATGCCTGCCTGCGGGCCGGATGCGGCGGCCGGGGCTGTCTGCCATGGCCATCCCCCGGTCGAAACGCCCGTAGCCAAGATGCCTGTGCAGGATGCGGCCGCAACCACGGGCGAGAGCCTGCCGAAAACCCGGCCGATGGACTTTCTCCTGATGTACAGTGGCAATTGTCAGGAAGAGTGCATGCAGTGGATTTCTGCGGATGGAGACATCACGCCGGATACGCCGGCTCGGCTGGAAGCGATCCTGAAGACGCTCGGCGGAAGAAAGCTGCCGGTGGTCCTTCAGTCCAATGGCGGGGACATGGGTGGGGCTTTCGCGATGGGGCGGATGATCCGTGCTGCAGGTCTGGAGACCTCCATTGGCAGAACGCAGTTGCCGAATTGTCCAGAGCTGGATCCGCGTTGCAACGCCAGTATCGCCAAAAACGGACCGACCAAAGGCGAGGTCTTTGCCGCCCGTGCCTATTGCCTTTCGACCTGTACTCTTGTCCTGATGAGCGGGACGCCGCGGATTGTCGGCTATTCGTCTATCGGCCTCGTTAGACCCACGACGGCTGAATATACGAAATTCCGCGCCTATTTCGACGAGATGGGCGTCAGTGCCGAGACATACGAGACGGTAATGCCTGCCATATCAACTGAGCGAGGAAGGATCATACTTCCTTCTCAGGCCCTCGAGCTTGGCATCATCGATGGTATCATTCCCTATGATGAAGAGCCTGGATTGCATGTCTGCGGGCCGGAGGCGAAGGAAAGTCTCCGGTGCCCCAGAAAGCCGGAGGCAGAAGCAGGCCCTGTCACAGCCACGGTAAATTGACATCGGGGTGTGAAGGCACGCTGTAGCGGCAATCGTGATGCGCCAGATAAACACCGAGCGTGGCAGCCGCAAGGCGCGGCGCTATTCACACCCTGCCGATATTTCGCTATCCCGATGAAGAGGAAATGTCGGCTCCGCTGCCGCGGAGCTCGGGAGGGGAGCGTCTATGCCGTCAATCAAATCCGACATCGAAATCGCGCGCGCGGCGGCCAAGAAACCGATCTTCGAGATCGGAGCGAAACTCGGCATACCGGCCGATCAGCTCGCTCCTTACGGCCACGACAAGGCCAAGGTCAGCGCCGAGTTCATCGCAGCGCAGGCGGGCAAGAAAGATGGCAAGCTGATCCTCGTCACGGCGATCAACCCGACGCCGGCGGGCGAGGGCAAGACGACCACGACCGTCGGGCTCGGCGACGGGCTGAACCGGATCGGCAAGAAGGCCATCATCTGCATACGCGAGGCTTCTCTCGGTCCCTGCTTCGGCGTCAAGGGCGGAGCGGCAGGCGGCGGTTATGCGCAGGTCGTGCCGATGGAAGACATCAATCTGCATTTCACCGGCGATTTCCATGCGATCACCTCGGCGCATAATCTGCTGGCGGCGATGATCGACAACCACATCTATTGGGGCAACGAAGAGAATATCGACATCCGCCGCATCGCCTGGCGGCGGGTCATGGACATGAACGACAGGGCGCTCAGGAGCATGGTCTCCTCGCTCGGCGGCGTCGCCAACGGCTTCCCGCGCCAAGGCGGGTTCGACATCACCGTCGCCTCCGAGGTGATGGCGATCCTCTGTCTCGCCACCGACCTGAAAGATCTGGAGCGGCGGCTCGGCGATATCATCATCGGCTATCGCTTCGACAGGACGCCGGTGCATGCGCGCGACCTGAAGGCCGACGGCGCAATGGCGGTGCTGCTCAAGGATGCGATGCAGCCGAACCTCGTGCAGACGCTGGAGAACAATCCCGCCTTCGTGCATGGCGGTCCCTTCGCCAACATTGCTCATGGCTGCAATTCGGTGACGGCGACGAAGACGGCGCTGAAGCTTGGCGACTACGTGGTGACGGAAGCAGGTTTCGGGGCGGATCTCGGCGCCGAGAAATTCTTCGACATCAAATGCCGCAAAGCCGGGCTGAGACCGGATGCGGCGGTCATCGTCGCGACCGTCAGGGCGCTGAAGATGAATGGCGGGGTGAAAAAAGAGGAGCTCGGCACGGAGAATGTCGCGGCGCTGAAGAAGGGCTGCGCCAATCTCGGTCGGCACGTCGCCAATGTGCGCCGTTTCGGCGTGCCGGTGGTCGTCGCGATCAACCATTTCGTCTCGGACACCGACGCCGAGATCGCGGCGCTGAAGGAATTCGTCTCGCGGCTCGGCGCCGAGGCGATCCTTTGCCAGCACTGGGCGAAGGGTTCGGCCGGCATCGAGGAACTGGCGCACAAGGTGGTGGAACTGGCCGAATCGGGCCAGGCGAAATTCCAGCCGCTCTATGGTGACGATATTTCGCTGTTCGAGAAGATCGAGATCGTCGCCTCGAAGATCTACCATGCCGGCGAGGTGACGGCCGACAAGGCGGTGCGCGATCAGCTGCAGACATGGGAGGAGCAGGGTTACGGCAAGCTGCCGGTCTGCATGGCGAAGACGCAATATTCCTTCTCCACCGATCCAAACCTGCGCGGCGCGCCGGAAGGACATATCGTTCCCGTGCGCGAGGTGCGGCTTTCGGCCGGCGCCGGTTTCGTCGTCGCCATCACCGGCGAGATCATGACGATGCCCGGCCTGCCGAAATCACCATCGGCGGAGCGGATTTTCCTGAACGACCAGGGTTATATCGAGGGGTTGTTCTGATCGGTTGACAGATTGCCGGCGTACTTCGATAGAACGGCGGTGACCTCCTCATCGGAGGCGAAGTCGCCCTGATCGGCTTCGCAAACGGCGGCTTCGATCTCTGCGAGTTGCCATTCATCCCGTTCGATGAATTCCTCGATCGCCAAGGTCGCTGTCTCTGCTAGTGAAAGCTTTCGCTTTTCGGCAAGGCGATCCAGACGGGAAGCCATTGAATCGTTTATCTGGAAGCTCAACAACATCATGATAGGCACTCCCTGGGTCTTCAAGTGGCAATCCCCTTTGTTTGGCGTCATCCTCGGCCTTGTGCCGAGGATCTGCTGCCTATCGAACGAAGGCTGATGCTCGGGACAAGCCCGAGCATGACGAAAAGAGAGGTTGGCGAACTGCAGCGCTCTATTTCCTGGTCAACTTGATTCAAGCGAGGCTCAGCCACTCACTGATCAATGGCAGTAGCGATAGCCGCCCTTCCTTTCCATCACATCGAGATGGAAATGGGTCTCGTGGGCGGCGTCGCTTTCGGGGTCCAGCACGGTGGTGAAATAGAGGCATCCGGCGGCGCTGACGGTGCGCTGGAAGGCGCCGGTCAGCGTCGGGTCCTCGCGGCGGGAGCGGACGGCGACGTCTTCGCCTTTCTCGAAATGGAAGCTTGCAATGTCGATCGCATTGCCGCGGGCATGCTCGGAGATCTTGCCGGTTTCAGCGCCGTTGCGCAGACGGCACATATAGGACGTTGCCTGGTTGACGGTCGTGAGGCGCCCCTGTTCCGGCAGGGCAGCGGAGGCGGCCGGGATGACGCTGTCTTTCAGCCAGCGGGCGAGGGCGAGCGCCGCCGGACAGCGGATCGTCGCCTCCGGCTTGAGCGCAATGCCGGGCAGGGCTTCGGAGACGATGATCGGTTTGTCGATGCCACAGCCGTTGCCGTCGTCGATGCGCGGCGTGTCCTTGAAGACGACGCCCAAGGCTCGGAGTGCGGCGGTGCATTCTGCGTGTTCGGAGTCGCTTTCGGGTTCGATCGTCAGATGCTGCTCTTCGAGCGTCTGCTCGGCAAGCGGCTTGGTCTCTTCCGCCGGCGTCTGCGGGCCTTTTAGCCCGCCCGGCGGCAACGGCGGGCCTTGCATCGGTTCTGCCGGCTCCGGCTTTGCCTGTTCGGGCTTTGCCGGTTCGGACTTTCCTGGTTCGGTTTGGGGTGCCGCTGGCTGGTCCGGCGCCGGCGTCTCCGGCTTCACATCGGGCTTCGGCTGCGGTGCCGGCACATCCGCCGGCGCGGGTGGTTCAGTCTTGTCGGGAAGCGGAGTAGGACTGGCTGCAGCCCCGGTGTCGGGTCGAGGTTGGGGTAAAGGACCATGCAGGGGCAGGCGGGCGCCAGCAAGAAAGGCGGTAGCGGCGAGAAGGATCGCCAGTATCGAAAGTTTTCTCAACGCATCCGATTCCCTGGTGTCGATAGCGGAAGGGATAACGCATTATGGCGGGTTTCGTTGCAATTGCGCAACGTCGTGGAAGATCATTAAAACTTGAAAATAATATTCAACATAAATTGGTCGATTATGTTGACAATGTTTCTCATGTTTTTTATGCGGCAAAAAGAAGGCGGATTTCTGCTCCGTCTTATCCGCAATAGCCCAGCCAGCCCATCGAGCGTTCGACGCGCCACGACCAGCCAGCCCGGTAATCATCATGAGAGGGTAGGTTATGATCGTCCGGCATTGGCGCTCGGTTCTATTGGTCTGCACGGCAGTTGCAGCTGTTCTTCCTGTTTCGCAGTCTTTCGCGCAGAGCGCTCCGGCCACCACGCCGGAAGCGGCGGCGGATGACAGCACCGTGCTGCAGAAGATCGTCGTCAAAGGCAAACGCGTGGCGCCGGGCAGCGTCGCCGATACGCCGCTGGCGACCGAGGTCACCCAGAAGCAGCTGGAAGAGAAGCAGGTCACCAATTACGACGATATCGGCCGCAGCGTCGATGCGGGCGTGAACTATTCGCGCGCCGATGCGGGCTTCAACCTGCGCGGCCTTTCCGGTGCCCGCATCCTGACGACGATCGACGGCATTCCGATCCCTTACATCTCGAACAGTTCACGCCAGGGCGCTTTTGCGCCTGCCAACGCCAATGGCGGCGGCGACACTTTCGATTTCGATTCGCTGTCTTCGCTCGATATCGTGCGCGGCGCGGATTCGAGCAAGGGCGGCACCGGCGTGCTCGGCGGCGCCATTGTTCTCAACACGCTGGAGCCGGAGGATCTCATTCCTGAAGGCCGTGACTGGGGTGCGATCGTCAAGTCGACCTATGACAGCGAAGACAGGAGCTTTTCCGGCTCGGCTGCCGCTGCCAAGAAGATCGGCGGCATCTCGATCCTGTTCCAGGGCGGCTACCGCAAAGGCCATGAGCGGGCGAACATGGGCAACAATGACGTTTACGGTGCTCTTCGCACCGAGGCGAACCCGGCTGATTTCGACCAAAACAACCTGCTCTTCAAACTGCGCCAGGAGCTGGAAGGCGGTCATCGCATCGGCTTGACGGCGGAACGCTTCCGCCGCGACCTGGAAACCGACCTGCGCCACCTTCAGGGCGGAACCAGCCCTCGCAACTTCATGATCGACAATTATGACGGTCGCGAACAGCGTGACCGCGATCGCGTATCGCTCGACTATGATTATGAAGCGCAGTCGTCCGACGCGTTCTTCAGCAGTGCGCGCGCCACGCTTTATTGGCAGGATTTGAAGAAGGAAGCGGGCAGCGGGGGGCGTACGACCGCCAATGTTGCCTATGGCCGCAACAACGAGGTCGAAAACGAAACCTGGGGCTTCAGCGGCACCGCGACGAAGGATTTCGAATATTCCGGTCTCAGCCACTCCGTTCGCGTCGGCCTTGACGTCGGCGTCTCCAGCTGGAGCCAATATAGCTGGGCGCTTTGCCCCACATCGACAACATGCCCGGCACTGAACAATCAGGCGGAAGTGCCTGACGTCGACAGCCAGAACCTTGGGCTAGTTGTCGAAGACAAGATCGAGATCGGCAATACCGGCTTCACGCTGACGCCCGGCTTCCGCTTCGACTGGTTCAACTACAATCCCTCGACCGGCGGCGGTTTTTCCAACAATACCGGCCTTACCCGTTTCGGCGATCTTCGCGACCGGACGGAGGCCGCCATATCGCCGAAGATCCTTGCGACCTACGACCTGACGCCTGATGTAGAGCTCTATATGCAGCTGGCGGTCGGCTTCCGCGCGCCAACCGTCGACGAACTCTACAGCCGCTTCTACAACCCCACTAGCCGCTACGCCCAGCTCGGCAATCCTGATCTGGAACCGGAAATCGGCCGCGGCATCGAAATCGGCGCCAATTTCGACACCGGCGATTTTACCGGCAGGGTCGCGGCTTTCCACACGCGCTACCAAAACTTCATCGAGACGGTGACAACCACGGACGCAACCGGCTTTACTGAGTTCAATTACACGAACGTGGCAGCGGCGACGATCTCGGGCATTGAAGCCAGCGCCGTCAAGACTTTCAACAATGGCATCAATCTGCATGCTTCGCTTGCCTATGCCTATGGCAGGAATGAAGAAACCACGCAGCGGCTGCGCTCAGTGGCGCCATTCAAGGCAATTGTCGGCGGCGGCTGGAGCAATGAGACCTTCGGCTTCGATCTTTCCTCGACGCTTTCGGCCGGTATGCTGACCGACCACCTCAATACCGTCGGTACGACCCCCGATACGACCTTTGATGCGCCCGGTTATGCCATCGTCGATTTGACCGGCTGGTGGACGCCGGAACAGCTGCCGGGCTTGCGCGTTCAAGCTGGTGTCTACAACATCTTCGACCAGGAGCACTACAACGCGCTCGCCGTGCGCGACGTCAATCTCAACTCGGCGACGGCTTCGCAGCCGCGGGAGTGGTATTCCGAGCCGGGCCGCACATTCAAGGTCTCGCTCACCAAGACCTTCTGAGCCAGGCATGCCTTCAAGGCTGGGGGAAGGGGCGGCTTTCGGGCCGCCCTTTTCATTCGTGCGATCGCCTCTTGCGCGGCGGCTGATCTCAGGCTAACAATTTTCCCATGATCAAGTCTTTGAACATCGCTGTTTGGTGGTGGGCTCGCTGAGGCGGCCTCGACCAATCGTGTCCAAAGACGACGACGAGTGAGCCGCCCGAAACTTCGAGGCGGCTTTTTTGTTTTATCGCCGCCTGTTGTCCGGGCCCCGATAACGGAGTGGAATTATGGTAACGATCCTGCGGGATGATGGTGCGGAAATCTACGAGACCAAGGGCGGGATATCGGTCACGCGGCAGCGGCGGGCGATCCCCTACAGCGACGCGGTCTCCTCCTATGTCGACAAGCTCGATGAGCGCCGCGGCGCGGTGTTCTCGTCGAACTACGAATATCCGGGCCGCTATACGCGCTGGGATACCGCCGTCGTCGATCCGCCGCTCGGCATCTCCTCCTTCGGGCGCGACGTCTGGATCGAAGCCTATAATGAACGCGGCGAGGTGCTTCTCGGCTTCGTGACCGAGCGGCTGCAGACGGTGCCCGACCTTGTGCTCGGCGCTTCCTCCGCCCGCCGCCTCGACCTTTCCGTCAAGACGCCGGACCGGGTATTCACCGAGGAAGAGCGCTCGAAGATGCCGACGGTCTTTACCGTCCTGCGCGCCGTCACCGACCTCTTCTATTCGCAGGCGGATGCGAGCCTCGGGCTCTACGGCGCTTTCGGCTACGACATCGCCTTCCAGTTCGACGCGATCGATCTGAAGCTGAAGCGGCCTTCCGACCAGCGCGACATGGTGCTCTACCTGCCGGACGAGATCCTCGTCGTCGACAATTACGCTGCCAAGGCCTGGATCGACCGCTACGATTTCGAGAAAGGCGGCGTGACGACCGAGGGCAAGGCCGAGCAGATCGCGCCGGAACCCTTCAAGCAGACGGATGCCATTCCGCCGAAGAGCGACCATCGGCCGGGCGAATATGCCGAACTCGTCACCAAGGCGAAGGAAAGTTTCCGCAAGGGTGATCTTTTCGAGGTCGTTCCTGGGCAGAAGTTCATGGAGCGCTGCGAAAGCAAGCCTTCCGATATTTCCAAGCGGCTGAAGGCGATCAATCCGTCGCCCTATTCCTTCTTCATCAATCTCGGCCATCAGGAATATCTGGTCGGCGCCTCGCCCGAGATGTTCGTGCGCGTTTCGGGACGGCGCATCGAGACCTGCCCGATTTCGGGGACGATCAAGCGTGGCGACGATCCGATCGCCGACAGCGAGCAGATCCTGAAGCTTTTGAATTCCAAGAAGGACGAGTCCGAGCTGACCATGTGCTCGGACGTCGACCGCAACGACAAAAGCCGCGTGTGCGAGCCGGGTTCCGTCAAGGTGATCGGCCGCCGGCAGATCGAGATGTATTCGCGCCTCATTCATACCGTCGATCATATCGAGGGGCGGCTGCGCGACGACATGGATGCCTTCGACGGGTTCCTCAGCCACGCCTGGGCGGTGACGGTCACCGGCGCGCCGAAGCTCTGGGCGATGCGCTTCATCGAGAGCCATGAAAAGAGCCCGCGCGCATGGTATGGTGGGGCAATCGGCATGGTCGGCTTTAACGGCGACATGAACACCGGCCTGACGCTGCGCACCGTGCGCATCAAGGACGGCATCGCCGAGGTGCGCGCCGGCGCCACGCTGCTCAACGACTCCATTCCGGAGGAAGAAGAAGCCGAAACCGAATTGAAGGCCTCTGCCATGCTTTCCGCCATCCGAGACGCCAAGACCGGCAATTCCGGCAAGATCCAGCGCGACGTCGCAAGCGTCGGCAAGGGCGTCAGCATCCTGCTCATCGACCATGAGGACAGTTTCGTCCACACGCTCGCCAACTACTTCCGCCAGACGGGTGCGACGGTTTCGACCGTGCGTACGCCGGTGCCGGAGGAGATTTTCGACCGGTTGAATCCGGATCTGGTCGTGCTGTCGCCCGGGCCTGGAACGCCGAAGGATTTCGACTGCAAGGCGACGATCAAGAAGGCGCGGGCCCGCAACCTGCCGATCTTCGGCGTCTGCCTCGGCCTGCAGGCGCTCGCCGAGGCCTATGGCGGGGAACTGCGCCATCTGGCGCTGCCGATGCACGGCAAGCCCTCGCGCATCCGTGTGCTGGAGCCGGGTATCGTCTTCTCCGGCCTCGCCAGGGAGGTGACGGTCGGCCGCTACCACTCGATCTTCGCCGATCCTTCGACGCTGCCGGCTGAGTTCATCATCACGGCAGAGAGCGAGGACGGCACGATCATGGGCATCGAACATGCCAAGGAGCCGATCGCCGCGGTGCAGTTCCATCCTGAATCGATCATGACGCTCGGCGGCGATGCCGGCATGCGGATGATCGAGAATGTCGTGGCGCATCTGGCCCGCAAGGTGAAGACCAAAGCTGCTTGACGGGCCATTCTCTCCGCCCTTCCCGCCAGTGGGAAGGGCGGGTTGACTTTATCGGACAAATCAGAACATTTCCGGAACGATCAACCGGGAATTATCACCGTGGCCCAAGCTGAGAAGTTCATCGTCCTTCCTTATCGCAAGAACCGCGGCAATCTCGTGCCCGGAGAAATGCGGCAGGCATCGAATGCCGTCAGCGCGGAAAAGATTGCCTCGGCGATGGCCGAGCGTTTCGTCGGCGTTGCGGCCTATGCCGTGATCGTCGACGAGGAAACCGGCGACATGAGCTCGCCGCGACTGCTTGCCCGATATGGCGAGATTGCCGATCTCAACGCTGCCTGAGGCGCGATTTTCCGATGGAGACGTCGCTCTACCTGCCGGTGAAAGCGTTCCTGGAAGCGGCCGGTTATGTGGTCAAGGGTGAGGTCGGCGGATGCGATCTCGTCGGGTTGAGCGATGGTGAGCCGCCGGTCGTGGTCATCTGCGAACTCAAGCTCTCCTTCAATCTCGAACTGCTGCTGCAGGCCGTCGACCGGGCGACGATGAGCGACGAAGTCTGGATCGCGGCGCGCGTTTCGGCCAAGGGGCGCGGGCGAGAGGCCGACAAACGCTACCGCGACCTCTGCCGGCGGCTCGGGATAGGCATGCTCGGCGTCTCCGATGGCGGCGAAGTCAGCGTCATCGTCAGTTCCGTCTCGCCGATGCCGCGCACCAATCCGAAGCGGCGCACGCGCCTTGTCAGGGAGCACCAGCGCCGGCGCGGCGATCCCGCTGTCGGCGGTGGCTCGCGCGCGCCGATCATGACCGCCTATCGCCAACAGGCGCTGCTCTGCGCGGCGGCGCTCGACCAGGGCGTGGCGCGGCCGCGGGATATGAAGGCGCTTACACCCAATGCAGGCCGGATCCTGCTCGACAATGTCTACGGATGGTTCGAGCGCAAGGAGAAGGGCGTCTACGCGCTGACGCAGGCCGGGCAGGCCGCTCTCCTGCGCTGGCCGCAGCCTGTCTGCGATCCCGCTCCCTAGAGCTGAAGCCGGATTCGCGTATCCGACGGCAACAGCTGTGAAGGACGCGTCATTCTCTTTGACAAATCCTGAATCATCGCCCATATCACCCTCAACTGGACCGCCTGCGCGACATTCGCGTGGGCGGTTTTGCATTTCAATGGCTTGGACCCTGCAATTCATTCGCAACCGCAGGAGGACGATATGAGCGACCACGGCGATCTTACGGTTCGGAAGCTGGCGATGTGGGGGATTCCGCTTTCGCTCGGCGTCATGGGGCTGAAGATGGTGGCCTGGTGGGTCACCGGATCGGTCGCACTGCTGTCGGACGGGCTTGAATCGACGGTGAATGTCGTTGCCGCCTTCATTGCCTTCTTCGTCATCCGCTATGCGCAGAAACCGGCCGATCACGACCATCCCTTCGGCCATCACAAGGCGGAATATCTGTCCGCCGTCACCGAGGGCGCGTTGATCGTGGTCGCGGCGCTGTTGATCGTCAACGAGGCGATCGGTTATCTCGCCGAACCGCGCATGCTCGATGCGCCGGTACTTGGCCTGGCGATCAATTTCGCGGCCGGCGTCATCAATGCGATCTGGGCGCGGCTGTTGATCCGGACAGGGCGCAAACATCGCTCGGCTGCCCTGGCTGCGGACGGGCAGCATATCATGTCCGACGTGGTCACCTCGATCGGCGTGCTCATCGGCCTGCTGCTGGCGCTGGCGACAGGCTACGCGATCTTCGACCCGGTGCTTGCCATTCTCGTTGCCGTCAACATCCTCTATCAAGGCTGGAAGGTGATCTCGCAATCGATCAGCGGCCTGATGGACCAGGCGGTCGATCCGTTGGAGGAGGAAGCGATCAAGCAGGCGATCGCCACCCATGCGGCGGGCTCGATCGGCGTGCATGATCTGAAGACCAGGCGGGCGGGTACCGTCACCTTCATCGATTTCCACATGGTGGTGCCGGGGACTATGTCCGTGCGGCAGGCGCATGATATATGCGACCGCCTTGAGGATGCCATCAGGACAGTGCATGAGGGCGCCAAAATAGCCATTCATGTGGAGCCGGAGGGCGAAAAGGCCCATGGCATCCGCGTCAAAGTCGTCAAGGAGGCATGATGCCGAATACCGATGTTTCCAGCCTGTCGATGCTGGGCCAGCAGACCGAAACCGCCCATTCGCCGGAGGAGGCAGTGCTTGAAAAAGTGCCGTCCAATCATGCCGGCACCGACTACGTCGTGCGCTTCACCGCGCCTGAGTTCACCTCGCTCTGCCCGATGACCGGACAGCCGGATTTCGCCCATATCGTTATCGATTACATCCCGGGTGAATGGCTGGTGGAATCGAAGTCGCTGAAGCTCTTCCTGCATTCCTTCCGCAACCACGGCGCCTTCCACGAGGACTGCTCGATCTATATCGCCAAGCGCATCGTCGAACTGCTCGATCCCAAATGGCTCCGGATCGGCGCCTACTGGTATCCGCGCGGCGGCATCCCGATCGACGTCTTCTGGCAGACGGGCAAGCCGCCGGAAGGCGTGTGGCTGCCGGAGCAGGGCGTTGCCACCTATCGTGGACGTGGGTGAGCTGCGGTCGGGCGCAGCCCGAGCAATCGATCCAGTGAATCGATTGCAGCAGCGAACGCCCTGAGCTTAAGCGAAGGGCCGGGATACGGTGCGGCAACCGCTGCCCGTCTCCAACCGCCAAGCCTCACACATCCGTGACGTCGTTGCCCGACGAGTCATCGCTGTAATCGGCGCCATCGTCGTAATCGGCCTGCTGCAGATTGCCGTCGTCGTTATTATCGGCAGCATTGTCTGAAGCCTGGCGGGTGTCGTCATTGCCGAAATAATTGTTGATGACGGTTTCCTCGGTGGGCGCGTTGGCGTTGCCGAAAGGATTGGCGCCGAAGGGCGAGCCCCAGCCGAGCGAGGACATATGGTTGCTGAAGATGCCGCTCAGCGAATTGGCAAGCAGCATGCCGCCGGCAACGCCCGCTGCCGTGCCGAGCGCGCCGCGCAGGAAGCTGCCGCCTGCCGATGGCGCATAGGCCTGCTGACTCCAGGGGCCGGTCGGCTGCTGCGGCATCTGGCGAGCGCTGCTGTCGTAGCTGCGGGATTCGTCATAGGCGCGGGAGGGCTGGCCCCAAGGACCGGGATTGGCCGGACTGGACGGAACCGGAGCGGGCTGCTGCGTCTGGGTATTGCCGAAGATCGAGCTCAGGAAGCCGCCGCCCTGTTCGGCCTGGCGGTGTTCGCTCGCGCCGGCTTCCAGCTGGCGGACGTGTTCCTCGAGTTCCTTGATATGGTTGGCGGCCGCCTCCAACCCCTTTTCCTGGACGATCACGGCCTGAGCCAGATAATAGGTGGCGGAGGGCTGTTGCTGCGTCGCCTGGTCGATCAGGGCCTCGGCCTCGCTGTCGCGCGGCGTGGCCGCGGCGGTGCGCACGCGGTCGAACAGGGCGGTCAGCAATTGGCGTTCTTCGGGTGACATGTCTTGTCTCCTGTTATTTCGTACGGCATTGCCGCGTGAGGGGTGAGGTAGGAAGCGATTCAGGCTTTTCAAAGCCTTTCACCGTTACATTTCAGTAAGGCTTGCGGAACGGCGCGCGGCTTCTTAAGGATATCTCCACCGCTTCGGTGCCTTGTGTTTTTCCCGCATTGTTTTAGGCATTGAGTCGCACTATGTGCGAGGAACCCGAATTCATCTCCGAGAGGTTCGAATGAACGACGAAGAACAGGACGACAAGACGAAGGAACTGCCGCTCGGCAAGGAAACGGAGGCGAATCTTTTCAAGTCGCGTTCGATCTTCATCTATGGACCGATCAATCAGGAACTGGCGCAGAAGGTCTGCTCGCAGCTCGTGGCGCTTGCCGCAGCCAGCGACGAGGACATCCGCATCTATGTCAATTCGCCCGGCGGCCACGTCGAATCCGGCGATTCCATCCATGATATGGTCAAGTTCATCAAGCCGAAGGTCTGGATGATCGGCACGGGATGGGTCGCCTCGGCCGGCGCGCTGATCTATGTCGCGGCTCCGAAGGAGCGGCGCATCTGCCTGCCGAACACGCGCTTTCTGCTGCACCAACCCTCGGGCGGTACGCGCGGCATGGCATCCGACATCGAGATCCAGGCACGCGAGATCATCAAGATGAACGAGCGCCTGAACAAGATCATGGCGGCGGCCACCGGCCAGCCGCTCGACAAGATCGCCAAGGATACCGATCGCGACTACTGGCTTTCTGCCGAAGAGGCGAAGGACTATGGCCTCGTTTCGCGGATCGTGACGTCACAGGCCGATATCTGAGTTTTCTCAGCCAAAGCCGTCAAAACGCCCTTGCCTGCAGCAGCAGTCGAGGGCGTTTCTATTTCGCCGGCATGAGATGCGGGTGCTGGACGGAAAGGGCCTAATCCGGGCTTGCGTATACGACGGCCATCATGCTCCATGCGCCATTCCCGCAGCTCGCGAGTCCGGCATGCTCAAAGATTTTTCCGTCCAGGCCCTGTTCATGGGGCTGCTGACCGCCTTCGTCGGTTCCGCCAGCTCCTTTGCCGTCGTCCTCCACGGGCTGCGGGCGGTCGGCGCGACGGAGGCACAGGCGGCCTCCGGGCTGATGGCGTTGTCGATCTCCATGGGCGTCTGCGCGATCGTGCTCAGCGCCGTGACACGATTGCCGATCAGCATCGCCTGGTCGACGCCCGGCGCCGCATTGCTGGCAAGCACCGGGGCGATCGAGGGCGGCTTCGATGCGGCGGTCGGGGCATTCCTGATTTGCGCAGTGCTGATCGTCATCGCCGGGCTGTTCAAGCCGCTTGGCCGCGCGGTCGCCGCCATTCCGGCGCCGCTCGCCAATGCGATGCTCTCCGGCGTGCTGATCGGCCTCTGCTTTGCGCCGGTAAAGGCAATCGGCTTCAATCCGCTGTTCGGCCTGCCGATCGTTCTTGCCTGGATCGTCGTCGGCGCCTTCAAGCGGCTCTGGGCGGTGCCGGCGGCATTGGCAGCCTTCGTGCTGGTTCTGGCCTTCGGCGTCGATATTCCCGATGGTGCGCTCAGTTCGCTCGAACGCTCGCTGGTGCCGGCGGCGGAAATCGTCCGGCCGGTGTTCAACCTTGCCGGTTTCATCTCGATCGCGCTGCCGCTCTTCATCGTCACCATGGCTTCGCAGAACATTCCCGGTATCGCGGTGCTGAAGGTCAACCACTACGACCCGAAGCCCGGCCCGCTCTTCGCCGTCACCGGCTTCTTTTCGCTGCTGTCGGCGCCGTTCGGCGGTCACGCCGTCAATCTGGCGGCAATCACCGCGGCCATGTGCGCCGGGCCGGATGCCCATGCCGATCCGAAACGGCGCTATTGGGCATCGCTGATCGCCGGCGTCGGTTACATCGTCCTCGGGCTGCTTGCCGGCGCGGTGACGGCCTTCGTCGCCCTGGCGCCTCCCGTTCTGATCGAGGCGGTGGCGGGGCTTGCGCTGGTCGGCGCCTTCTCGTCCTCGGCAATGTCGGCCTTCCAGGCGCCGGAATCGCGCGAGGCGGCAGCGATCACCTTTCTCGTCACGGCATCCGGCGTTTCCTTCGGCGGCATTTCCGGCGCTTTCTGGGGCCTGGTCGCGGGCGGGCTGATGCTCGCGCTGTCACAGCTGGTGAAGGCCTGGAGAGACCGAACCTAGCCAGGATAAGGCAAGGCGTCGCATTGCCGGACAAACCAACCCCGGTTCGGGAGCGACCAAAAGCCGGGACGAGGTCTTGCCAGCTCTGCCACTCAAGGTTATAAGCACGGCCATGAAGACCTCTGGCGCCAAGATTTCCGACACCATTGCAAGCGGCCGCATCGCTTTGCGTGACGTGTCGCGCGCCCTGACCTCGCTTCTTCTCCTCGGCCTTACGCGCGGTTGCCGGGTCCTTTGAGGAGCGCCCGGCGGCCGAAAGCCCGCCCGGCATCGCTCCTCGCGACTCACTTTCAAAATTGACGTAACGACCGACGAAGGTCCGCATTTGTTTATCGCCAAGCCCGATGCGATCGGCTAAGAGGCGGAACGAATGCCGGGACGAGGAGACAAGACAATGGACAACACCACCAGCCGATCCTCCGCAGGCGCCAAGGGCATGCCCGATGCCGCGATGAAATACCGGCCCTATCCACAGGTAAGCATTCCTGACCGCACCTGGCCGACGAAAACCATCACCAAGGCGCCGGTCTGGTGCTCGGTCGACCTGCGCGACGGCAACCAGGCGCTCGTCGATCCGATGGGCCACGACCGCAAGGCGCGCATGTTCCATCTGCTGCTGGAGATGGGCTTCAAGGAAATCGAGATCGGTTTCCCCTCGGCCTCGCAGACCGATTTCGACTTCGCCCGCTGGTGCGTCGAGGAGGGCAATGTCCCCGCCGACGTCTCGCTGCAGGTGCTGGTGCAGTGCCGGCCCGAACTGATCACCCGCACCTTCGAAGCGCTGGAAGGGGCAAACCGGCCAATCGTTCATTTCTACAACTCGACCAGCGAGCTGCAGCGCCGCGTCGTCTTCGCCAAGGACGTCCACGGCATCAAGCAGATTGCCGTCGATGCCGCCAAGATGATCACCGATATGGCTACCAAGGCCGGCGGCGGTTATCGTTTCGAATATTCTCCGGAGAGCTTTACCGGCACCGAGCTCGAAGTGGCGCTGGAGATCTGCAACGCCGTCATCGAGGTGGTGAAGCCGACGCCCGACAACAAGCTCATCATCAACCTGCCGTCAACCGTCGAGATGGCGACGCCGAACGTCTATGCCGACCAGATCGAGTGGATGTGCCGCAACCTCGACAACCGCGAGAACCTGATCGTCTCGCTGCATCCGCACAACGACCGCGGCACCGGCATTGCCGCTGCCGAGCTGGCGTTGCTCGCGGGCGCCGACCGCGTCGAAGGCACGCTGTTCGGCAATGGCGAGCGCACCGGCAATGTCGACGTGGTGACCATGGCGCTGAACATGTTCACGCAGGGCGTCGATCCCGGCATCGACTGCTCGAACATCGAGCACATCAAGGAGGTGTTCGAATATTCGAACCAGATGGCGATCAGCGAGCGCCACCCCTATGTCGGCGAGCTGGTCTATACGGCCTTCTCCGGTTCGCATCAGGATGCGATCAACAAGGGCATGAAGGCGGCACAGGTCGCCAACCACCCTGTCTGGGAAGTGCCTTACCTGCCGATCGATCCGCGCGATGTCGGCCGCTCCTACGAGGCGATCATCCGGATCAACTCGCAGTCCGGCAAGGGCGGCATCGCCTATATCCTGCAGCAGGATTATGGGCTCAACCTGCCGCGTAATCTGCAGGTCGAGTTCCGCGAGGACATTCAGCGCATCACCGACGTCGAGGGCAAGGAGCTTCCGTCGAAGCGCATCTACGACCGCTTCATCGAGCGATACGTGACGCAGCCCGAAGCGCGTCTCAAATTCGTCGATCACCACACCTATCCCGATACGGAGCGCAGGGGTCAGCGGATCGTGGCGGCCGAGATATCAGACAATGGCGAGATCAAGCGCATCGAAGGGCGCGGCAACGGTCCGATCGACGGCTTCATCAACGCGCTGTCGCATTATCTCGGCATCGAGATGTCGGTCGAGGATTATTCCGAGCATTCTCTGCAGCACGGCTCGAACGCGGCGGCGATCTCCTACGTCGAGACCTCCTATCCCGGCGGCAAGCTCTTCGGCGCCGGCATCAATACCAACATCGTCGCGGCATCGCTGGAAGCGATCGTCTCGGCGGCCAACCGCGTGCTCGATCTGAAGGCCGGCAAGGCTTGATCAGATAGGCTTCAGGCCGCGATCGCATCGGTGCGGCGCGGCCTGATGAGGAGCTCGGCTACGTTGAGTCTTCGCTGGGCGCTGGCGAAACGCAATGAAAGGCGTGCCGGGCGGCCCGCTCATCCGCCCTGCGGGCACCTTCTCCCCGAGGGGTGAAGAGGAGAGCAAGCTTGTTGCCCTGACTTCCCACTGTAGAGGCTTCAGGAGCGAGACATTGCCGCATGTCTCTTCTCCCCTCGGGGAGAAGGTGCCGGCAGGCGGATGAGGGGGCTGCCAGTGCCGATGGCCACTTTCCATCCTGCCGCTGCCTTTCCGTCGGCGCATCACCGTCGGTAAAAGCGCGTCAATCTTATGTGTCAGATCGCCGTGGCGATCTCCATGGCGAGCTGGCCGAGTGTCGCTTCGGAGGAGGGGCCGGCAAGCACGTAGGAGGTGCCGGCATTGTGCCAGGTGACGAGGCCGATCTCGTCCCTGATCGTCTCCTTGAAGTCGTCGGTTTCCGGCGGTTGCGCGTCCTTGCGGAAGCAGATGGAGATGATGTCGCCGTCGGTGTTGGAATAGACGAGCTGGCCGACAGGGCGGTTGTCGCCGAGAATGACGCGGGCGCCCTGGAAGGTCCAGGCCTTGGCGCTCAGATCCGGCACGCGGAAGGGCACGCCGATCGCGGTCGTCAGCCAGCTGGAGATTTCCTCGGCCTGTGAGGCCGGCACTTCGACGAGGTGACGGGGCTGACGGATCAGCAGGCGCTGATAGGCGGTGACATCGCCCAGCCAGTCGCTCGTATTGGCCGGCGCCGTCGACGAGCTCGTGGTGGCGACCTCGTCGGCATCCGGTCCGATGCCGACGAAATAGCCGAGGCCGCAGCCGAGCACGAAGAGGATGAGGGCGGCAGCCAGCGCCTGCGGGCCGCTCGGCGCCAGCTTCACCTGCGGGCGCGTGGTGCGCTGGGCAATCGGCGTCTTCGGCGGCTGCGTGCTCTTGATCGAGCGGACGAGGGCGAGCGGCACCGGCTCCTTCAGGACGTCGTCGAGGCGGCGGCGTCCGAAATCGGCGCCGTGGCGCAATTTTTCATGCAGCCGGCGCGCATTCTCATCACTTGCCAGGCGCTGCTCCAATTCGTGACGCTGTTCAGGCGAGACTTCGCCATCGAGGAGGGCGGTGAGCTGGGCTTCGAGCGACAATTTCCTGAGATCGAGCAATTCAGTACCTGTGGATCGGGTGGGTGTCGGCAAGCTCGGCGAAATGCAGCCTTGCGGTGGCGAGCTGCGAGGCGACGCTCGCCGCCGGAATGCCCATGATGTCGGCCGCCTGCTGGTAGCTGTGGCCTTCGACGTCGACGAGCAGGAAGATCGAGGAAACGCCGTCCGGCATATCGGCGATCATGCGATGGATGGCGTCGGGATCGACCGCGGCCGAGCGTTCGCGCGCGGCCTCACGAATATCGGTGACATTGCCGCGGGCCGACGCCTTCGGCTTGCGCTTGCGGCTGTCGTCGGCCCATTGCTGACGGGCAAGCGTATACATCCAGCTTTCCAGCCGGCCTTCGCCGCTCCACTGATGACCCCTGGAGATCGCCCGCTGACAGACGGCCTGGACCAGCTCGTCGGCCGCAGTCGTCTCACCCGCGAGCGTGATCGCGAAGCGACGAAGGCGAGGCAGTAGGCCGACGAGATCACGGCGGAGGTCGATGGTCGTTGCGGGCTGACGCATTGTCTATCCAGAAGCACTCACAGTGGTTTCGCGGACGGAGCTTCCGCCATCGGACGCGAATCCGGCCTTATTGTCGTCGGTGATGCATGCGCTTTATGGAACAACTCTCCTCCACTTCGCAAGCATCCGGTCGTTTCCAGTCCCCTTTCCAAGGGAATTTTCATAATCTAGCCCGCAAAGCTTGCGTCAATATGTTCTGTGGCCGTTCAAGCTTTGCAGCAGAGCGCGGTAGGCCCAGGTGCCTTCGCCGCCGCGATCACGGATTTCGACGAGCTGGACGCGGGCGCCCTGGATATCTCCCTGCTCGACCAGCGCCATGCCCATATAGGAGCGGGCGAGAATGTAGTTCTCATCGGCCTGCAGCGCCTTGCGGTAATAGGACATGCCGAGCTCCATGCGGCCGGCTTTCCGGTTGGCATAGCCGAGATAGTTCAGGATGCGAGGGTCGTTTTGATTGCGGGCGAGATTGAGCACGGTGATGGCGTTCTCATATTGGCCGGCATAGGCAAATTCGCGGGCGAAATTGTAGAGGTCGTCGTCGTTGAAGCTGCTCTTCTTCGGGGTGACGCATTCCTTCCTGGTCTTGTCCCAGACCTTGCCGCCGGTGCAGGTCTTGGTCGTCTCGGTCTTCGGCGGCGGGTTGGTGTCGTCGTTGCCGCCGCCGACCGCGAAAGCGGCCGTGGCGATGCCGAAGGCAAAGCCTGCGGCAAGCGAGATTCTGCCAAGGCGATGGAAGGAGAAGGTCATGGGCGGGCTCCGTTCTGAGGCGATGCAGTTGCGCGGATTGTACGCTTACCGCCGAAAATACCAAGAGGGTACGAAACCTCTATGGCAAATGTTGCGACGATGATCCGATGGCTTCGCAAATCGATTCAAGTGCTGGATGAAAGGAGTCCGGATACGTCGCTAAGGCGCGAAAATATCAACGCTTTCCTGAATCACCGCGTCGCCGGCCCGGTTCAGGCTGAAGCGCTCGCCACTCAGTTCCCAGGCACCGGGAGAGCCGTCGATGGAGAAGAGGTTGTAGGCTGCGGCCGGCTTGATGCTGCCCGGTCCCTGCGAGGCCGATGCGATGCCGACGACAGGCACCGGTTGCACCTGGCCGCGCAGCCAGTGCAGGGTATTCAGGTGCGTATGGCCGTGCAATACGAGTTCGGCGCCGCCGGTGGAAATTACGGCGGCGAAGCGGCGGATGCCGATCATCCGCTTGTAAAAGGTCGTGGCGCCGCGGATCGGCGGATGATGGATCATGACGACACGAAAGAGACCGGCTTCGCCGGCCGCGCGCAGCATGTTCACCGTGTCGCGGGCCTGACGGGCGCCGAAGAAACCGGAGGCCGCGAAGGGAGGGGTGGCGACCGCCGTCGAGCAGCCGACGATCGCGATCTTGTCGCGGACGCGCAGATAGGGAAAGATGTGGCGGTCTTCCTGCCATTGCGGCGGGGCGAGATCGCCACGGACGTAGTCGTACCAGGCGCGCATCGATTTCTCATAGGCGCCCGGCACATAGGCGTCGTGATTGCCGGGAACGACCGATGTATCGGCGGGATCGCCGAGCGCGCGCAGCCAGGCGGCGGCGGCGCGGATCTCGATGCCGCTCGCCAGATTGACAAGATCGCCGGTGACGGCCAGATGATCGGCCTGATGGGCGCGGATGTCATCGAGCAGCAGATCGAGCGTGCTGCCGAAAAGGTGCTTGCGCCGATTTCGATGCCAGTTCACAAAGCCCGTTATGCGTTTTGAAAACAGCTCCTGGATGGAAAGACGGGGCAACGGCCCGAGATGGACGTCGGAGATATGCGCGAGCTTGAACATGCTACGAGACATAGACCAGCTTATTGACAAATCAAACACATCCGGCGCGATGAAGAGCTGAAACGGAGCGATGGTGGATAAAGAAAACCGGCCCCTTCATATCAGGGCGGCCCTGCGCCTTCTGCATGTCTATTTCTCTTTCGCCCGGAGCATGACGATGGGTGTCAGAGCCGCCTGCTTTGATGCGGAGGGGCGGATTTTTCTCGTGCGTCACAGCTATGTCGGCGGCTGGCATATGCCGGGCGGCGGGCTGGAACGCAATGAGACGGTCGAGGAAGCGCTGGCCAAGGAGTTGCGCGAGGAGGGCAACCTCAGGATCATCGGCAAGCCGCAGCTGGTCCAGGTCTATTTCAACACCTCGACCACGCGGCGCGACCATGTGGTGTTCTATCGGGTAACCGTCGAGCAGACGGCACCACGTCCGCCAGACTGGGAGATTTCCGACAGCGGCTTCTTTTCGCTCGACAGCCTGCCCGCCGGCACGACCGAGGCGACGCACCGCCGTCTTGCCGAACTTCGCGGCGAACAACAGCCCGACCATCGCTGGTGAGGGCTGCACAGTTTTTTAGGCCGCTGCAAGCAATTTAAAGGCCTACAGCGTTCTCGCGTCTGAAAAGACACGCGGCGCTGTCGCACGTCCATGCGGGCTGTCGAGATCGAGCGCCGGGCCGACGGGAACGATGCCGGTCGGATTGATCGTCTTGTGGCTGCGGTAATAGTGCTGCTTGATGTGCGTGAGGTTCACCGTCTCGGCAATGCCTGGCGTCTGGTAGAGATCTCTTAGGTAACCGGAAAGGTTGCGGTAATCGGCGATGCGGCGGATGTTGCACTTGAAATGGCCGACATAGACGGGGTCGAAACGCACCAGCGTGGTGAACAGGCGCCAATCCGCTTCGGTCAGCCGGTCTCCGAAAAGGTAGCGGCCCTTGCCCAGGCGTTCGTCGAGCATGTCGAGCGTTTCGAACAGCTTGCCGACATTCTCGTCATAGGCGGCCTGGGCTGTGGCAAAGCCTGCCTTGTAGACGCCGTTGTTGACGGTGTCGTAGACGGTGGCGTTCAGAGCATCGATGTCGGCGCGCAGATCCTCCGGATAGAAATCTGCCTTCGACCCGGTTAGCCCGTCAAAGGCGCTGTTGAACATGCGGATGATCTCGGCGGATTCGTTGTTGACGATTGCGCCTGACTTCTTGTCCCAGAGGACGGGCACGGTCACGCGGCCGGAATAGTGTGGATCCGCCTTGACGTAGATCTGCCAGAGTGTCGCCGCGCCGAAGAGGTGATCGCCGGTGGCGCCGTCGCCGATCTTGAACTCCCAGCCGTTCTCGACCATCAGCGGATCGACGACGGAAACCGAAATCAATTCCTCCAGCTTCTTCAGCTTGCGGAAGATCAGCGTGCGGTGCGCCCAGGGACAGGCAAGCGAGACGTAGAGATGGTAACGGCCGGGTTCGGCCTTAAAGCCGCCGCTGCCGGTGGGGCCGGCTGCGCCGTCTGCCGTCACCCAATTGCGGAACTGCGAGGGCTGCCGCTTGAATTCGCCCTTGCTCTCCTTCATGTCGTACCAGACATCATTCCAGACGCCGTCCACCAGCATTCCCATGATCTTCATTCCCTGATTGCATGTCCGAGCCGAAGTTAGCTGAGATAGCGGGGCTTTGCAGGTGGTAAAGGTTGAACAGTGCGTCACGCCGTTCAGGCGCTGCATCATTCAGAGTGCTGCAGCGTCCTTTGCGCGTTCGAAAGGACGTGCGGCGCTGTGGTGTGCATTTTGCGTTGGACGGCGGAAATTTTTCCTGCTATCGGCCTTTTCACGATTTTAGGATCCCTGCGTGATGTTCATTTCCAGAAACCCGCGACGACGCTGATGCTCCCGAACGCCGAAGGCGTGTTCGAGACCCATCAATCTGTCCATCCGGTTTCTGTCATCATGTACAAGCACGATCTCGTCTACCTCACCGAAGACGCGTCCCACGACGCCGCCATCGAACACATCAACGAAGAAGCCTTCGGTCCCGGCCGCTTCACGCGGGCGGCCGCACGCATTCGCGAGCAGGGGCCGCATGATCTTTCGCTTTCCTTCATCTGCGCCGACGACGGCGAGACGATCGCCTCGGTACGCATGACGCCGGTGATGGCCGGCACGGTGAAGGGCCATCTGCTCGGCCCTCTCGCGGTTCGCCCCTCGCACAAAAATATCGGCATCGGCCGGGAGCTGGTGCGGATCGCGGTGGAGGCGGCGCGGCGCAAAGGCTCGGAAGCCGTCATCCTGGTCGGCGATCCGCCCTATTACGGCCCGCTCGGTTTCGAGAAGGTCGCCTATAACGCGCTTACCTTCCCGGGACCGGTCGACCCCGGCCGTGTGCTCGTCGTTCCGATCGCCGAGAATGTGCATGAACGGCTGAAGGGCATAATTGCCTGGCACGGATGACTTATAGTTTTTTCCGGAGGAAGCTGCGCGTGCGGCCTTGCGGAAAATCCTCCAGTTCGCCGAAGACCTCATAACCCAGGCGCAGAATTACCTGCCCTCGCGCCACCACATGGCGCCGAAGGCGAGCAGCAATATGCCGACGCCGGCAAAACCGGCAAAGAGCGGCAGCGTATTGATGCCCTTCAAAACCGTCTCGCTGGTCATGCGGATCATCATGCGGTCATTGTCGGAGACACGGACCTGGCCGCGCACCGGCAGGATCGGCGGCACGGTGATCGCGCCCTTTTCACTGGCGACGCGGGTCACGAGGCCTTTGCTCCTGTCGACGACAGGTTTCAGCACATTTGTCGTCGAGATCATCGCCTTGAATTCCGGCGCGTCGACAGCGCCGATATGGACAAGGGTCGACAGTTTGCCGTTGCGGACTTCGAAGAGGCCGATCTCGTCCATCCGCTTCTCCGCCTTGTAGAGGCCGGGTTCGGATTGGGTGAGCGGCAAGGTTTCGGTCTTGCCGGAGGGGTAGCGCACGGTGGCGTTGCCCGGATTGTCGCCGATCGTCTGGCGCGTGATTTCAAGGGTCCGGCCGGAGGCGCGCGCCGTCAGCGCTTCTTCCTCGAGCGCCGGCTCCTTCATCAGCCAATGGGCGATGCGGCGATAGAGCGAAACGTTCGGACCGCCGCCTTCGAAGCCGCGGGCCCAGAGCCAGCCCTGGTCGGAGAGCAGCATGGCGACGCGGCCCTGGCCGGCGCGGTTCAGCACCAGCAGCGGGTGGTTGTCGGCGCCGAGCATGATCGTCTCGCCCTGCGGCCGCTCGACGTCGACGCTGCGGAACCAGCGCCCCCAATGCGGCGGGTCCTCGCTCGAGCCGTCCAGGCCGCGCGTAACGGGATGCTTGCGGCCCTCCTCGGAGAGGCGGGGGTAGAAGGCCTTCTCGATCATCCGGCCGGTCGGCTCTGCCGGCAGCACGGAGGCGAGCGGCGTCATCGCAATCGATTCCGGGCTTGCATGTTCCGGACCGGCGGCGATCAGCAGCGCTCCGCCGTTCTCCACATATTGGGCGATGTTGTCGTAGTAGAGCATCGGCAGCACATTCGCCCGGTCCTGATAGCGGTCGAAGATGATCAGGTCGAAATCCTTGATCTTGTCGATGAACAGCTCACGTGTCGGGAAAGCGATCAGCGACAGCTCGTTGATCGGCGTGCCATCCTGCTTTTCCGGCGGGCGCAGAATGGTGAAGTGGACGAGATCGACCGAGGCGTCGGATTTCAAGAGGTTCCGCCAGGCGCGTTCGCCGGCATGCGGCTCGCCGGAGACAAGCAGCACGCGCAGATTCTGGCGGATGCCGTCGATGACGTGGACGGCGCGGTTATTGGCCGTGGTGACTTCGCCGGGAAGTGCCGCGACCGAGAATTCGAGCACGTTGCTGCCGCCCCCCGGCACCTTGAAGGAGAAAGGCGTATCCCGGCCGGGTGTCGCCTGCAGGGTGGCGATTTCATCACCGTTGATCTTCACCGTGACGTCGGCTGTGCCGCCGGGACTCGGGCCGTCGTCGAAGACGCGCAGGACGACCTGCTGCTCCTCGTTGACGATGCCGAAGCGCGGCCCCTTGACGACTTCGATGCGGCGATCGAATTCGTTGGCCTTGCCGGTGATGAGGCCATGGATCGGCGCATCGAACCCGAGCGCCTGATTGGCGGCCGGAACATCATGGACTTCGCCGTCGGTCAGCATGATGGCGCCGCCGATGCGCGACGGCGGGACATCGGCGATGTTGGCCGCCATCGCGTCGAACAGGCGCGTCGACGGCACGTCGGAATTGACGTCGCCTTCGACATCGATGAAGCGCGGCTCTATCTGCGGAAAACGGGCGAGCTGGCCCTTCAGGGCCGCCAGCGCATCGTCGGTCATCTTGACCCGGTCGGGCGTCTGCTGGCTCTGGCTCCGGTCGACGAGAACGGGGACGATCGTCGACAGCTGATCCCGGTCCTCCTGCAGCAGCACGGGATTGGCGAGCGCAGTCAGCAGGGCGAGTGCCGCCAGCGTCCTGATCCAGGCGCCGCGGATGCCGCGCCAGATCGCGAAGGCGGCGATGACCGCTCCGACGGCGGCCAGCGCGGCCAGAACCGGCCAAGGCAGAAAAGGTGAAAAGTCAAAGGTCATCTCATTGTCCTAACCGTTCAAGGAGGTCGGGAACATGAACCTGGTCGGTCTTGTAGTTGCCGGTCAGCATATACATCATGATGTTGACGCCGGAACGATAGGCATATTCGCGCTGACCTTCGTCGGAGGGCACGGTCGGCAGAATCGGCACCCCGTTGTCGTCGACCGCCCAGGCGCCGGCGAAATCATTGCCGGTGATCAGGATCGGCGAAACGCCGTCGGCCGTCGCCGCCGATTTTTCCGCCGTTTCACGGCCGCCGCCCTGCCGGGCCTCGATCCAGAGCGGGCTGCCGGCATAACGGCCGGGAAAGCTCGACAGAAGGTAGAAGGATTTCGTCAGCACGTGATCGGATGGCACCGGCTCGAGCGGCGGAATATCGAGATTGGCGAGGATCGCCTGCAGCCTCTGGCCGTTGGCGCTGACATTGCCGCCATTGTCCAAAGCGCTGATCTGGTCGCGCGTATCGAAAAGCACGGTGCCGCCGTTGCGCATATAGGCGTCGATGCGGCTGATCGCCGCCGTCGACGGCATCGGCGCCGTTGCCGAAACCGGCCAGTAGATGATCGGATAGAAGGCGAGTTCGTCCTTGGTGAGGTCGAGGCCAACGGGCGGTGCCGGCTCCAGCGTCGTGCGGAAGGTCAGGAACTGGGTGAGGCCCTCGAGGCCGCGCTCGGATATATTGTCCACCTCCTGTTCGCCGGTGACGACATAGGCGAGGTGGGTGTTGTCGAGCCGCCGCAAGACGAGGTCGTCGCCGGGCTGAGAGTCGTTGGCGTGCAGCGTGCCGGGTTGCAGCAGGAAGCCGGCGCCGAGCGCTATCGCGATCACGCTCATGGTGCGGACAGCGGGGCGCAAGCGCGAGAAGGCGCCGTTCATGAAGAGGACGATCAGGCTGTCGGCCAATAGCAGCAGAAAGGCAGCGAGAAAGAGCGCCGGTTTTGCCGACCAGCTTTCGCCGCCGATCAAGCCTTCGCGCGCAGCTGTCGTCCCTGCCGTGTCGATCGGCTTCAGTTCGGCGTCCTCCGGCAGCACGTTCAAAGCGTTGAAACCATCTTCCGAACCATAAAGCCCGGGCGGATTGTCGAAATTCGCGGTCGGCTCGGTTCCGGCCTTTGACGTGAGCGGCCGCGCCGAACCGGTCTCGGAGACGAGCGTGCCCTTGGCCGTCAGCATGCGGAATGGCGGCAGGGTCTCGGCCACACGCGTATTGCCGCGAACCTCCGACGTCACGCCGCCCGAGCGCGATATCTGGAGGAGATGGCGCAGCATGTCGACAAAGGTGCCCGAAATCGGCAGATCCGACCATGTCGCTTCGGCGGTGACGTGGAACAGCACGATCTGGCCGGATGAGAGCGGCTTCATCGTCACGAGCGGCGTGCCGTCGGCGAGGCTCGCCCAGGTGCGTTCGGCAAGATCGGGGGTGGGTTCGGCAAGCACCTGCCGCTTGACGACGACGTCGGCAGGACGTGCTATGCCCGAGAAAGGCCCGAAATTCGGAAATTCGGCCAGCGACTGCGGTTCGCTCCAGGACAATGTGCCGCCCAGCGCCCGTTCTCCCTGCCGCAGGATGACGGGGATGAGAGGGTCGTCTGCCGGCGCTGCCGCCATGCGCGGGCCGGCGAAGCGCAAGAGCATACCGCCATTCGATATCCAGCGCGTCAGAGGTTCGTAGGTGTCCTCCGGCAGCCGGCCGATATCGGCCATGATGATGATGGAGGGATTGCTGGCGAGAAGTTTCGGTATGGCGACCGAAAGATCGGAATCGCCGGGCTGGATCAGATCCGCATAGGGCTGCAGCGCCCGCTGGATATAATAAAGCGGTGACAGCAGCGGCTGGAACTCATCCCCGCCGGCTCCCGACAGCAGGACGACGCGGCGACGCTTGAATGCGTCGTCGAGAAGATGGACCGCGCCTGCTGTCGCGCCGTTGTCGACGCTGATGCGGGCGAAATCGTTGCGCATCTCGAAAGGAGCGGTGATCGAACTGGTCGCGACGCTTTGCCCGGGGCGGAAGTCCGCCCTGCCGTTGGCGATCGAGCGGCCCTGGCTGTCGACGGCGTTCAGCGCCACGGATGCGGCATGCGAAGCGTTGAGGCGCGTGACCTTGACGGTCATGGCATCAGCCGCGTTGTTGGCCGCGGTGATCGCAATCGTCCGTGCGGCCTCACCCTCGATCAGGCGCAGATCAGCGGGCTGGAGTTCGGCCAGCTGACGTACCGTGGCGTCGTCGGCCTTGGCGGCGGCGCCGTCGGTCAGAAAGGCGAGGGTGCCGGGCTTGATGCCGTTCAGGGCGGAGCGCAGCGCCTGGAAGGCGCGCTCTCGGTCCGGCACCAGCGGCCGCGGTTCGACGGCGCGCAGTTTGTCGCGGGCGGCCGCGGCGGTGCCGGGCACGGCGTCGTTGGTCGGCTCGGCGGTAAAGGCGATCGACACGGGCATGCCGGCGGATTCGGCATCGTCTATCAGCGCGTCGGCGGTCTGGATGCGGCGCTCCCAGTCAGGTGCGGCAGCCCAGCTGTTGTCGACGAAGAGGACGAGCGGGCCGCCCGATGCGAGCGAACTGGTGCGCGGATTGAAGACCGGATCGGCGATCGCGAAGATGATGGTGGCAGCGAGCAGCATGCGCAGCAGCGTCAGCCACCAGGGGCTCTGGGCCGGCGTCTCTTCGCGCTTCAGCACCGATGCGAGGATCTTCAGCGGCGGAAAGATCTCGCTCTTCGGGCGTGGCGGCATCAGTCGCAGCAGCCACCAGATCACCGGCAGGGCGATGAGGGCGCCGAGAATGGCGGGATAGGCGAAAGCGAAGGGAAGGGCGTTCACAGCTGCCCTCCATGCGTCGCCTTGGCCGGCATGCCGGACAGATACATGTGCACCGCGACCAGCGCTTCGGAGGCGAGATGATCGGTGCGGTGGGTCGTGAAGGTCCAGCCGAGATGGCGCAGCGACTGGCCGAGGCTCTCCCTGCGGGCGAGGTAGGCGTTGCGATAGACCTCGCGGATATGTTCGGCGCGACCGGAGATCAGCTTGGCGCCGGTCTCGGGATCGGTGAATTCGGTGCGGCCGCTATAAGGGAAGATTTCCTCGGCGGGGTCTGATATCTCGACCACGTGGCCGCGCAGGCCGCGGCGGGCAAGCGGGCCGAGCCGCTCCATGATCGCCGGCGCGTCGTCGAGGAAATCGCCGATGAGGACGAGGTCGCTCCAGCCGCGGATCATCCCCGTTTCCGGCAGGCCGCCGGTCAGCGGCGCGTGCATGAGCGCGGAGGCGAGGCGTTCTGCGGCAGTGCGGGTTGAGGCGGGTTCCATGATGCCGGGGCAGCCGATGCGTTCGCCGGAGCGGGAGAGGATTTCGGCCAGCGCCAGCATGACGACCAGCGCCCGGCTTTCCTTGGAGGCGCTGCCATAGCTCGACTTGTACATCATCGAAGGCGACATGTCGCACCAGAGCCAGATCGTATGCGCTGCCTCCCATTCGCGCTCGCGCACATAGGTATGGTCGTCGCGCGCGGAACGGCGCCAGTCGATGCGCGACAGGCTCTCACCCTCGGCATAGGGACGGAACTGCCAGAAATTCTCGCCGATGCCGCGCTTGCGGCGGCCATGCCAGCCGGCGATGACAGTGTTGGCGATGCGCTTGGCTTCCACCAGGCAGTCCGGCATCAGGGCGGCCCGCTGCCTGGCGCGGGAAAGGGCATCGCTGCCTGACGTCGGGTTGACGATCTGTCCGATAGATGCCACGCGTCCGGCTTCCTTATCCCTTTGCCTGCTTCACCAGTCCGGCGATGACGTCGCGCACGGACATGCCTTCGGCGCGGGCGGCGAACGTCAGCGCCATGCGGTGCTGGAGAATGGGTTCGGCAAGCGCGTAGACATCGTCGAGAGATGGGGCGAGACGGCCTTGGTAGAGCGCACGGGCGCGCGCGCAGAGCATCATCGCCTGCCCGGCGCGAGGGCCTGGGCCCCAGGCGACGTTCTTGTCGGTCGAAGCATTGCCCTGTCCGGGGCGGGCGGAGCGTACCAGCGCAAGGATGGCGTCGACGACCGTCTCGCTCACCGGCATCTGGCGCACCAGGGTCTGGATTTCGATCAGCCGCTGCGCATCGATGATCGCCTCCGGCCGGGTTTCGCCGAGGCCCGTCGTCTCGAGCAGGATCTGGCGCTCGGCGGCGAGTTCGGGATAGTTGACGTCGACCTGCAGCAGGAAACGGTCGAGCTGGGCTTCGGGCAGGGGATAGGTGCCTTCTTGCTCCAGCGGGTTCTGGGTGGCGAGCACATGGAAGGGCGCCGGCAGGTCATAGCGCTGGCCGGCAATCGTGATATGATATTCCTGCATCGCTTGCAGGAGCGCCGACTGGGTACGCGGCGAGGCGCGGTTGATCTCGTCGGCCATCAAGAGCTGGGCGAAGACCGGGCCCTTGACGAAACGGAAGGAGCGGCGGCCGCTGTCGTCCTGGTCCATGACTTCGGAGCCGAGAATATCGGAAGGCATCAGGTCGGGGGTGAACTGGATGCGGTTGGCGGCAAGGCCGAGCACTTCGCCGAGCGTCGTCACCAGCCTGGTCTTGGCAAGGCCGGGAACGCCGACGAGTAGGGCATGACCGCCGGAGAGCACGGCGAGAATGGTGTTCTCGACGACGCTTTCCTGACCGAAGATCACCTTCGAGACTTCTATGCGGATGGCGGCGATATCGGAGAGCGCCTTCTCGGCGGCGGCGACGATCGCCTTTTCATCGAGGCTGGCTTCGGTCTTCATCATACCCATGGGCATCTCCAACGGCTGAAATCATTCGGCAGCGAATCGGCGGACTTATACATCTGCCTCATACTCGATAGAGTTATGGAGATGCGACGGGCTGACAAGTTCGTTGCGAATGACTATCTCGTGACTTCACTTTGTTAAGGACAAACCGGGACGGAAGAATGGCAACCGAGGAAATCAGCGGACAGGCGGATGCGGCGGGACTTGCCGCGCTGATTTCGCGCGCGTCCGAGGAAAGCAGCGGTAAAAAACGTGGACTTCCGCCGGTCGAGCGGTGGAATCCGCCTTTCTGCGGCGATATCGACATGGAGATCAGGGCCGACGGCACCTGGTTCTACATGGGCACGCCGATCGGCCGGCCGGCCCTGGTGCGGCTGTTTTCGACGGTTTTGCGCAAGGATGAGGATGAGAAGACCTATCTCGTAACTCCTGTGGAAAAGGTCGGGATCAGGGTCGCGGACGCTCCGTTCATCGCCGTGGAGGTGAGCGTGACGGGCGGCAAAGGTCAACAGGTGCTGACATTTCGCACCAATGTCGGCGATGTCGTGGAGGCGGGAGGAGAGCATCGGCTGCGCTTTGCCATTGCGGGCGGCAATGCCGAACTGAAACCCTATCTGCATGTGCGCGGGCGGCTGGAGGCGCTGGTGTCGCGTGCGGTGATGTATGAACTGGTCGCACTCGGCGAGATCCTCGATGTGGAGGGGCGGGCGATGTTTGCGATCCGCTCCGCCGGCGAGGTCTTCCCGGTCATGCCGGCCGACGAACTGGATGCGCTTTCCCGATGAATGATGCGATCACCCAACGTTATCCGCTGTTCTCAGCAGCTGAATTCCGCCGCCGTGCGCTCAATCAGAATGGTGGTCCGGTCGACCATGCCTGGCGCGATCACGGCGACCATGTCCTCAACCCCGACATCGTCGCCGAGGTCGAGACCTTCAAGCTGCGCGATGCCGCCGTGCTCGTGCCCGTCGTCGACGGCGGCGAGGAGGCGCAGGTGATCTTCACCAAGCGCACGGCGACGCTGCGCAAACATTCCGGACAGATCGCCTTTCCCGGCGGCTCGATCGATCCCGCCGATATCTCGCCCGAAATGGCGGCGGTGCGCGAGACGGAAGAGGAGATCGGCCTTGCCGGCTCCTTCGTCGAGACCGTCGGGCGACTGCCGAACTATTTCGCCTCGACGGGCTTCCGCATCACGCCGGTGCTCGGCGTCGTGACGCCGGGCTTCGATTTGACGCTGAACCCGGCGGAGGTAGACGATGTGTTCGAAGTGCCGCTTTCCTTCCTGATGAACCCGGCCAATCACAGCCGCGACAAGCGGGTCATCGACGGCATCGACCGGCATTTCTACCGCATGCCCTATGAAACCAGGATGATCTGGGGCATTACCGCGGGCATCGTCCGCACCCTTTACGAAAGGCTTTATGCATGACCGGCATTGCCGACCAAGCATGGTTTCGCGACCCGGCGCTCGTCCGGATCCTCGCACTTCTGAATGCCGATCATGGGGGCAATGGTGGGGCCGAGGGCGGGGAAGCGCGGGTGGTCGGCGGCGCTGTGCGCAACAGCCTGATGGGCCTGCCGGTCAGCGATATCGACATTGCCACGACGCTGAGACCGGAGGCGGTGATGGAGCGGGCGGCGGCGGCTGGCATCAAGGCGGTGCCGACGGGCCTGCAACATGGCACGGTGACGCTCGTCATCGACGGCAAGCCATTCGAGGTGACGACGCTGCGCACCGACGTCGAGACCGATGGGCGCCGCGCCAAGGTCGCCTTCAGCACCGACTGGAAGGCAGATGCCGAGCGGCGGGACCTGACGATCAATGCGCTCTATGCGGATGCGGAGGGCGAGGTGGTCGATCTCGTCGGCGGGCTGGCAGACATCGAGACGCGCAACATCCGCTTCATCGGCGACGCGGCAACGCGTATTGCCGAGGACCATCTGCGGATCCTGCGGTTCTTCCGTTTCTTTGCCTATTACGGTTCGGGGCGCCCGGATGCCGAAGGGCTGAAGGCCTGTGCGGCGGCGCGTTCGAAGCTGAAGACGCTGTCGGCCGAACGCGTCTGGTCGGAGCTCAGAAAACTGCTTGGCGCCGACGATCCCGGCCGGGCGCTGCTCTGGATGCGGCAGGTGGCGGTGCTGACGGAGATCCTGCCGGAATCGGAACGATGGGGGATCGATGCGATCCCTTCGCTGGTCGCCACCGAAAAGGCGCTCGGCTGGGCGCCCGACCCACTGCTGCGGCTTGCGGCGATCGTGCCGCCCGATGCGGCGCGGCTGGAAGCGCTTGCGGCTCGGCTGAAGCTCTCGAATGCGGAAGCTGCGACTCTCAAGGCCTGGGCGATAACGGCACCGGTCAACGACGAATTGACGTCAGCCGCCTTCGAAAGGCTGCTTTACCGCAATGGCGCGGACGGCATCACGACGCGCCTGAAGCTGGCGCTCGGCGTCGCACGGGGGAAGGCCGAGAGCGATCTCGACGAAATGGCGCGCTCGGCGCGGCTCGGCAAGCTCCTGGATCAGGCCATGACGTGGAAGAAGCCGCAGTTTCCCGTGAATGGCGCAGACGTGATCGCAGCCGGCACCCCATCCGGCCCGCGTGTCGGCGAACTGCTTGCGGTGCTGGAAAACCAGTGGGTGGAGGAGAACTTCGCTTCCGACAGAGCAGCGTTGCTCGCCCGGCTGCAGCAACTTGTGCAATAGGTATACCGCGTCGCGTCCGGGGGACGCGGCGCAACTATCGTGGTTGGTACCAGGACTTGGCCACCGGCCCGTCAGGCGGCGGTCGCCTCGTCGCGGATGCGGGCCTTGATGTTGTCAACCATGTTTTCGCGTATGGTGGTTTCGCCGTGAGCGGTCTTCAGGTGCTCGACGGCGCGACGGACCACTTCCGCGTCATTATCCGCCCGGGTATGCCAGGCGCAGCCGGGAACAAGCGTGCCGCATTCGAAAAGTCGCATGATCTTCTCCTCTGTCTGAAACACAACGGCCATCGCGTTTGCACGCGATTGATGAAATGTGCGTGGGAAGGGAAGGTTCCGGCCGGCATAGGGTGACGACCGGAGAAGGTCTTTCAGTCGGGCATGGCCCAGGCTTTGTAGGTATCCGAGAGATGGCTGGGCGTGTTGCTGTTGGCGGCGTCGTTCTGCAGCTCTTCCGGCGACTTTCCGCCGGCCAGCTGTAGCTTGACCTGCTCGATGAAGCAGGACAACGGCAGATCCGAGCCGCTCTTGGCCCGCAGTTTCTCGGCGATGCGTATCAGGAACTCGGGCGTGTCGACTGCACGGAATGTTTCCTGGACATCCGTGGACGCAGGCGAGCCGCTTTGTGTCGTCATGACAATCCTCCTCCGATTGTTACGCACGTACATATAAAGTTAGGACTCACTGTATTTTTATGAAGGACCCTCGGCTCGAATTTATCGATGAGATCTCACAGTCTCACGGCCAGCGTACGACGGGCGGCAGCGAGGAGAGAATGGATTCGACGTTGCCGCCGGTTTTCAGGCCGAAGATCGTGCCGCGATCATACAGCAGATTGAATTCCACGTATCGGCCGCGGCGGATCAATTGTTCGTCACGATCTGCTTCCGTCCACAGCTTGTTGAAGTTGGAACGGACGATCTTCGGATAGACCATGGCGAAGGCCCGGCCGACATCGCGGGTGAAGGCGAAATCGGCGTCCCAGCCGCCGGACTCCTCGCTCGAATGCAGCCAGTCGTAGAAGATGCCGCCGATGCCGCGCGGCTCGTTGCGATGCTTCAGAAAGAAATAGTCGTCGCACCAGGCCTTGTAGGCATCGTAGTCGGCAACGGCATGATTGCGGCAGGCGATCTCCATGGCCTTGTGGAACAGCTGGCTGTCCTCGTCTTCCTGGGTGCGGCGGCGCGACAGCACCGGCGTCAGATCGGCGCCGCCGCCGAACCAGCGGCTGGTGGTGACCACCATGCGGGTGTTCATATGCACCGCCGGAACGTTGGGATTGACGGGATGGGCGATCAGCGAGATGCCGGAGGCCCAGAAGCGCGGATCGTCCTTGGCGCCGGGTATCTGTGCCCGGAATTCCGGCGAGAATTCGCCGTAGACCGTGGAGGTATGCACGCCGACCTTCTCGAAGACGCGGCCTTCCATCATCGACATCCGGCCACCGCCGCCGGCGCCGTTTTCGCGCGACCAATCCTTGGCGACGAAGCGGCCGGGCTCCTGATCGGAGAGCGGGCCTTCCAACGCGTCTTCAAGCGCCTCGAAGGAGGCACAGATGGTATCGCGCAGCCCTTCGAACCACTTGCGGGCGGCCTCCTTCTTCTCCTCGATATCGTCAGGCAAGCCGATCGGCAGTTCGGGTCTTTCCATTTACGCCTCCAGCGGTCGGCCTCCGCTAGGGAAACGACTCGCTCATTCTTGATTGCGCCTCCGGTTTAGCAGGTGGCGCCGCATCTCGCCAAGCCGGCCGGCGCGGAGATGGGCGGCCAAGATTCGACTCGCAAATCAAGTATTTCGATACTACCTTTTCCGAAGAGGTAGGTTTGATGGCAAAAATTCCAGGACCTCCGTCCTTCGACGGTCTGAAGCGCAGAATGGCGAAACACCGGGCGGAAAATCCGACCGCCAAGAGAGACCATTTCGTGCGTCAGACATATTGCCTCGGCTTGATCGACGCGCGCGCCAAGGCGCGCGAATGGTTCGACGAATATCCGAAAGCGGCCTACTGGACCGAGGTGGAGAGCTGGCGCCAGCTCGATGGCGACCGGATCGAATTCACCATGCGCCGCCTGCCTTCGGCCGATTGACCCTCACTCCGCCGCCGGCCGCACGCGGCTTTCGATCAGCAATCCGCTTTCATCCATGATCGGATGCGCCACCGAGACGATATGGGCGTTGATCCGCTTCAGATCGCGCAGCATGTCGAGATGCAGCGAGCTCGTCTGCAGACTGTCGGCGCGACCGTCGCGCAGGCGTTCGAGATGATGTTCAGCCGACTGCTTTTCCATCCGGCGCACCTCGACCTTCGTCTCCATCATCCGACGCGCGAGATTGAAATCGCGGGTGACGAAGATGGTCTGGGCGACACGCAGATTGTCGATCGTCAGGTCGAACAGCTTCGTTAATTCCTGATGGCCGTCCTCGGAAAATTTCAGGCCGAGCGAAATCTTCTTCGCCACCTGTTCCGCCAGGCCCTTCTCGATGATGTCGCCCATATGTTCGAGATTGATCGCATAATCGATGACGACGATCGAGCGCCGGGCGTTTTCGTCGCTGAGGCCTTCGCGGCCGAGCTTGGAGAGATAAACCTTTACCGCCTGCTGAAGCCGGTCGACGCGCTCCTCGAGGGCGTCGATTTCGGCGAGCTTTGAGGCATCGTTGTGCTCCAGGGCTTCCGACACTCGGATGAGCATGCGCTCGATCAGGTCGCCGATCCCCAGCACCTCACGGGTGGCGCTGGCAAGGGCGATGATGGGCGTCGAAAGTTCCTGCGCGTCCAGATATTTCGGGGCGCCATCGGGTTCCGGCTGATCCGGCACCAGCCGGGCCATCAGGGTGGCGAGCGGCCGGGAGAAAGGCCAGGCCAGCGCGGCCAGCAGAAGATTGAAGGCCAGATGTGCGTCGACCGGCAGCTTGGCCGGGCCGAAGGGCAACATCTGGATGAGGTCGGCGCCATAGCCGGCCAGTGGCAAGGCGATCAGGCAGCCGAGTGTCCGGACGGTCAGATTGCCAATTGTCACACGCCGCGCTGAAGCCGGGCCGCCCAATGTCGCTACGACAGGCGGGATTGCGCCGCCGAGATTGGCGCCGAGCACCAGCACGATGACGAGTTCGGCAGAGATAAGCCCGGCCGAGGCGAGCGACAGGATGAGTACCACGACGGCCAGGCTTGACGAGGAAAGGAAGGCAAGGGCGGCCGAAAACAGCAGCGCTACGGGCAGGGCGCCGTTCAGCAGGCCGATGAATGCGGCAAGGGCGGGTGAGGTCCGCATCGGTTCCGTTGCAAGGCCGAGGAGATGCAGGGACAGCAGCATCAGCCCAATGCCAATCAGCGCTGCGCCACCGCCCTGACGGGCGCTGGAGCGGCCGCGGTAGAGCGCAATGCCGGTCAGGATTAGAAGCGGGGAGAGCCATTCAATCCCCGTGGCGACGATCCAGGCAGTGATGGCGGTGCCGACATTGGCGCCGAGCAGGACGATCTGCGCCATGCGCGGCCTGATCAGATCACGCTCGACGAAGGAGGCGGTCATCAACGCCGTTGCCGTGGAGCTCTGCAGAGCGACGGTCGCGACCAGGCCTGACACGAAGGACCGAAAGCCGCCGCGCGTGCCGGTCGCAAGTCCCGTTCTGAGCCGGGCGCCGAAGGCCCTGGATACGCCGTCCTTGACCTGCGCGAGGCCGAACAGCAGCAAAGCGACGGCGCCGAACAGGTTGATCATGATGACCGTGGAATCCATTTTCTTGTTTTTATTCTTCCTTCATCTGTTGGCGAGACCCAGGCCCGAGTGATGCCTCTCCAAGCTATTGAAATCGCAGCCGTCATGCGACATTTTTGATTGCCCGGCTAATAAATATAGGCCAATCTGGCGGATTGGCAATGTCAATTTCCGACACATTCCGGGGCTTCGGCCATTCCGCGAAGGCCGCTGTCGCTCAAGCCCAGACGGTCTGGCGCATCGCTTCGCCGACGATCATCGCGGCCGAGACGGCGACGTTGATCGAGCGCTGGCCTTCGACCATCGGGATCAGGATACGGGCATCGGCCCTTTCATGCACATGGTCCGGGACGCCGGCGCTTTCCCGGCCGAGAAGCAGAATATCGTCTGAACGGAAGGTGAAGTCGGTGTAGCGATCCGCCGCCTTGGTTGAAGCGAGGATCAGGCGGCGGCCGGTCGTGGCGCGCCACGCTTCGAAGCGATCCCAACTGACATGGCGGGTCAGCGCGGCGGCGGCGATATAATCCATTCCCGATCTTTTCAGGTTGCGATCGGAAACGTCGAAGCCGGCGGGTTCTATCAGATCGACCGCGAAGCCGAGGCAGGCGGCAAGACGCAGGATCGTGCCGGTATTGCCGGGAATATCCGGCTGGTAGAGTGCCAGTCTGAGGTCGGTCATCATGCGCCGTTTGTTTCGTCGGGATGCGAGACACCTAAAGCAACCGGCATTTTGCCGCAACAGGGCGCATTTTGGCCCGGAAACGTTCAATTTACGCCATTATGGGGCTGGAAATTTCGCGATTTTCGCGTTATCCATGCACCGTCTTCAATCGCCAGCAGGGAGGGCCGACATGAATATTTTGCTCATTATGCGCTTTCCCGCCGTGATGCCGATCAAGGCGACATGGCGCCGTTAGCGCGTATTTCTTCCTGAAATCCCCCTTTTGATCCATTGTGCGGCTGTTTCAGCCTCGCCCCTTGAACGTTCGGTTCCCATATGTGCTTGCAGTGCGCTCAGGTGGCGCGAAGCCGGGAGCCGAGACGCTGATTGTTTCGGAGCAATTTCATGTTTGGCTGGTTCGAACAGCGACTCAATCCCTTTCCGAGCGAGGAGCCTGTCGCTCCGCCCAAAGGCCTTTTTGCCTTTTGCTGGCATTACAGCAAGCCGGCAGCACCTTGGCTCGGCCTGATGGCGTTGCTGACGGCGTCGATCGCTGTCGGCGAAGTGGCGCTCTTCCAGTTTCTCGGCGACATCGTCGACTGGCTGACCAATGCCGACCGCGCCACCTTCCTGCAGGCGGAGGGCCACAAGCTGTTCTGGATGGCGGTGCTGGTGCTGGTCGGCTTGCCGCTGGCGGCCGGCCTCGATTCCCTCATCATGCACCAGATGCTGCTCGGCAATTATCCGATGAGCGCCCGCTGGCAGATGCACCGCTTCCTGCTGCGCCACAGCATGATGTTCTTCGCCAACGAGTTTGCCGGGCGCGTCGCGACAAAGGTGATGCAGACCTCGCTTGCCGTGCGCGAAACGGTGATGAAGATTCTCGACGTCTTCGTCTACGTCGTCAGCTATTTCCTGACGATGATCATCGTGATTGCGGCCGCCGACTGGCGGCTGATGATCCCGATCCTCGTCTGGCTCGCCGTCTATGTCAGCATCGTCTCTTATTTCGTGCCGCAGCTTCGCAAGATAGCGGCGCAACAGGCGGATGCACGCTCGATGATGACGGGACGCGTGGTCGACAGCTACACGAACATCGCCACCGTCAAGCTGTTTTCGCATGCGGGCCGTGAGGAGGTCTATGCCAAGGAGGGCATGGACGAGTTCCTGCAGACCGTGCACAGGCAGATGCGCAAGGTGACGCTGTTCCACATCAGCGTCTACCTGAACAACTGCGTCGCGCTCTTCGTCGTCTCCAGCCTGTCGATCTGGTTCTGGCTGAACGGGGCGATCTCGGTCGGCGCGATCGCCATCGCCATCGGTCTTGCCATGCGCGTCAACGGCATGTCGCAATGGATCATGTGGGAAGTTTCGGCGCTGTTCGAGAATATCGGCACGGTCTATGACGGCATGGAGATGATGAGCAAACAACACGACATCGTCGACAAGCCGGGCGCGCCTTCGATGACGGCGAAGAAGGGGGCGATCCACTACGAGCGCATCCGCTTCCATTACGGCAAGAGCAAGGGCGTCATCGACAACCTGTCGCTCGACATCAAGGCGGGCGAGAAGGTCGGTCTCGTCGGGCGCTCCGGCGCCGGCAAGACGACGCTGATGAACCTGCTGTTGCGCTTCTACGATCTGGAGGGCGGTCGCATCACTATCGACGGCCAGGATATATCAGGCGTCTCGCAGGAAAGCCTGCGCTCGCTGATCGGGGTGGTGACGCAGGATACCTCGCTGCTGCATCGCTCGATCCGCGACAACATCGCCTATGGCCGGCCGGAGGCGACGGACTCCGAAGTGATCGAGGCTGCCAAACGCGCCAATGCCTGGGAGTTCATCGAAGGGCTTGTCGACATGCAGGGGCGCCAGGGGCTCGACGCGCAGGTCGGCGAACGCGGTGTCAAATTGTCCGGCGGCCAGCGGCAGCGCATCGCGATCGCCCGGGTCTTCCTGAAGGACGCGCCGATCCTGGTGCTCGACGAGGCGACCTCGGCGCTCGATTCGGAAGTCGAGGCGGCGATCCAGGAAAACCTCTTCGCTCTGATGGAGGGCAAGACGGTGATCGCGATCGCTCACCGGCTGTCGACGCTGACGGAAATGGACCGGCTGATCGTGCTCGACAAGGGCCGGATCATCGAGGCCGGCTCGCATGCCGAACTGATCGAGAGCGGCGGCGTCTACGCCGACCTCTGGAACCGCCAGTCCGGCGGCTTCCTCTCCGATCACACCGAGGAAGCGGAAGAGGCGGCGGAATAACGATCGGCCCTTCCCGCAAAAGCGGGGAGGGCTTCGTAACAGTTGAGAACAGTTAAGAACCTATGGTACATTTCCTGATCTCAGCTGGGAATTTTGTTTATGGCGACCGTGACGATCTCATTGCCTGACAGCCTCAAGGCTTTTGTCGAAAGCCAGATGGCCAGCAAGGGCTATGGCAATGTCAGTGAATATTTCCGGGGCCTCGTTCGGGATGCGCAGGAGCGCGAAAACGAGGCCCGCCTCGAGGCTTTGCTGCTTGAGGGCCTCGCATCGGGTGATGCGGTTGAAGCAACGCCCGCATTCTGGAGTGACCTGAGAAAAGAAGCCGCACAGTTGTTGGCAGCGCGGAGCAAGAAGAAGTCGCCATGAAGCTTGCCGTCAAACCGGCAGCTCGAGACGACATGCTGTTGCAGCTCTCCTATCTTGCGGAGCATGGCGGAGAGCAACTCGGTCTGCGTTTTCTGCAGGCCGCCGAGCAGTCTTTCGTGCGTCTTCTCGAATATCCGAATTCCGGCACGCCCAAGGCATTCGGCAATTCAAGACTGGCAGGCATAAGATCGTGGCCCGTTCCGGGTTTCGAGGATATTCGCGCTTATTATACTGTAGAAAATGAATTGGTTACGATCTTGCGCGTTCTGCACGGCCGGCGAGATATTGTCGCTATTCTCGGCGAGAATTGATGCCCACTGGCGACGATACCGCGCTTGCCCTCCGTTTCAAAGGCTGTCGGCCCAGTCGATCACCCGGTCGTGTTCGACGACGACGATGGTGTTGGCGGCCGCGAGCGTGCGCAGCGTGGCGATGCGGCGGCGTTCCTCGCTGTCGAGCCATGTGGTGATGGCTTCGGCGACGATCACGTCGCGCGGCAGTGCCAAGTCGGCGGCCAGGGCATCCAACCTTGCTGCGAGCGGAAGCGGAATATGCGCATCGAGCATTTTCGTTTCCATGGCCTTCCCTCCGTTGAAGCGCGATCCTATCGTCAGATTGTGACCGATCGGCGGGCAATCAATGGCGATGCCGCCGATGTTACCGATCATTACAAAAATATAAGATTGCGTCCGCTTTTCATTCCCTTTGCCGCTCCCCACAATCCGCCTATATCGCTTCCATGTTCCTGCGACCCATCTTCCGCCTGTTCGAGACCTGGATCGATCCGTTCCGCCCGCGCGCCAACCTTCAGCCGCCGCAGACAACGCTCGGCTTCATCTGGTTCTATATCGGCCAGACGAGGATGCCGTTCATCGCCATGCTCATACTCGGCGGCGCATCGGCGGCAATCGAAGCCGCACTTTTCTGGTTCGTCGGACGCCTCGTCGATATTCTCGCCAGCATTACGCCCGGCGCCGGCTGGAGCGGTCTTCTTGCGGCCCATGGCGGCGAGCTGTTCGGCATGCTCGCTCTCATCGGGCTCGTGCGCTTCGTCGTCGCCTTTCTGATTGCCCTCGTCGATCAGCAGGTGATCACGCCGGGCTTCTACAATCTAGCACGTTGGCAATCTTATCTCCACGTCTCAAGACAATCATTGTCCTTCTTCCAGAGCGATTTCTCCGGACGCATCGTCACCAAGGTCTGGTCAGCCGGCCAGGCAACCGGCGATCTCGTGACCTCGCTGATGGAAAGCGTCTGGTTCGTCGGAATTTACGCCGTGACGACGCTTGTGCTCGTCGCCCGGCTGGATTTTTCGCTCGCCGCCGTCGTGCTGTTCTGGCTCGGCGCCTTCAGCCTGCTTGCCCGTCACTTCGTCCCGCGGATCCGCCATCATTCCCGCGAGACGGCGGAAGCCGGATCGATGCTGAACGGCCGGATGGTCGACTCCTATAGCAATATGCAGACGCTGAAGCTGTTTGCCCGCGACGAAGAGAGCGACCGCTACATGCGCCAGGGTTTCGATATCTATCAGGATACGGTGCTGCGCTTCACGCGATTCATCACCGGCGTCAGGGCCTCGATGGCGTTGCTTTCCGGCCTGATGATCGTGACGATGGCCGGCTTGAGCGTCGATCTCTGGCTGCGCGGCCTGGTCAGCGCCGGCGCGGTGGCATTCTCGCTGGCGCTGGTGCTCCGGCTGAATTTCCTGCTCGGGCGGCTGATGACGCAGTTCAACGGCATCATGCGCAATCTCGGCACCATCCAGAATGCCGCCGAGCTGATCTCCCAGCCGCTCGGGCTTGTCGATCGCGCCGATGCGAAGAGCCTGGTGATCCGCCGGCCCGGCATTCGTTTCGACAATGTTTCCTTCCGCTACGGCAAGGGGCAGGAGCCGGTCGTCGACAATTTCTCGCTGACCATCCGCCCCGGCGAGAAGGTCGGGATCGTCGGCCGTTCGGGCGCTGGAAAATCGACGCTGATGAACCTGCTGCTGCGCCTCTACGACCTCCAAGAGGGTCGCATCCTCATCGACGGCCAGGATATATCGGCCGTGACGCAGGAATCGCTCCGGACGCAGATCGGCGTCGTCAGCCAGGATACGTCGCTGCTGCATCGTTCGGTGCGCGACAATATCCTGTTCGGCCGGCCGGATGCCGGCGAGGAGCGGCTGGTCGAGGCGGCCCGGCGCGCTGAAGCCATCGACTTCATCGTCCGCCTGCAGGATCAGCAGGGCCGCAGAGGCTTCGACGCGCATGTCGGCGAGCGCGGCGTCAAATTGTCGGGCGGCCAGCGGCAGCGCATTGCCATTGCCCGGGTGATGCTGAAGGACGCTCCGATTCTGGTTCTCGACGAAGCGACGTCGGCGCTCGATTCGGAAGTGGAGGAAGCGATCCAGTCCAATCTCCATCGGATCATGGAGGGCAAGACCGTGCTTGCGATCGCCCACCGGCTGTCGACGATCGCTGCGCTCGACCGGCTGATCGTCGTCGATCGCGGCCGGATCATTGAGGAGGGCAGCCACGATGAACTGCTTCGCCAAGGCGGGCTCTATGCCGAACTCTGGGCGCGCCAGTCCGGCGGCTTCCTCGCGGCGGACGAGGATCTCGGCTCAGGGGGCGATGGCGAATTCCGCCATGAGGCCAAAATGATTTGATCCGTAGCTGTCGGCGATGCGGCGGACCGATTTCAGCCGCAGGGGCGCCCTCGCAAAGACGTGGTCGATCGGAATGCCGAAGGCGCCGGCGGCGATCGGCCAGGTTGCGGGTTCCAGCGACACGGTGGCGAAGCCTTCTCTGCGCAAAAGGTCCTGTACGCCCGGCGTCAGGATAGAGGAGTTGAAATCGCCGGCCAGCACCAGCGGTCCCGGCAGGGTGGGGGCGATCGCGGCGAGATCCTCGAGCTCCAGACCGTAGAACTCGTCATAATAGGGTTTGGTCAGATGCGCGGTCAGGAAATTGACTTTGCGACCGTCGAAATCAACCGTCGAGATCGTCAGCCGGTTGCGCCACAGCAGGCCGAGACTGCGGATGCGCGGCTCGATGAGCGGGCGCTTCGACAGGACCAGCGTATCGCATTCCTGCATGCCGATGCCGCAGCCGACATAATAGGGATAGGTTTTCAGAAGCCGCGGCAGTTCCGACAGAACCGGCTCGGCCTCGAGGATGTTGACGACATCGGCGCCTGAGGCAATCGCCATGTCGGCGATCGCGGCACCGTTTGCGAAATTATCGTTTTCGATATTGAAGGACATCAGCCGGAAAAGAACCGGGCGGTTTCCATCGACGGCGGGCTGGACAAATTCACGGGTCATCACGATGCCATGGACGGCAAGAGCCAGTGATATGCCGAGCGTCAGCAGGCCGTACCAATGGCGCTTGACAAGCAGGGCCGCGAGGGAGGCGAGCGCCGCGGCCGCTGCCAGATGGAGCTGGAAGCTGAAAAAGAAGGAAAGCAGATAAAAATCGGTGACATACCGCAATGAGACGATGGCCAGCACCAGGGTCGTGAGGACGCTGAATACGCAAAAAATCGTGTCTCTCATCCGCTTCGGTCCGGCTCGCTGGCGTGATTGCGACTGCGCCTATCACGGCGGCTTTTTTGTTGCAATGCAGCATGCCGGCAAGCTCGTATTTGACTTAAAAAATTCATCCGAAATTTCCCGCGACATTGTGCCCTCATCCCCTTGTCAAGGCTGGACATAATTTGCGATCAAGCTTAGAACGCGCCGGATTGCCGGGGAATCTATGGCCGAATTGTGTCCAGAGGGATTCGTTGGTAGAGGGGGCAGGGCGGAATTCCGCGATAATTGCGCAGAGGATGGTTAAGCCGTGAGCGAACACGAAACGACAAGCGGGGCTTCGACAGAGCCCACTCGCCGTGATTTCCTTTATCTCACCACCGGTATGGCTGGCGCTGTCGGCGCCGCTGCGGTTGCGTGGCCGTTCATCGATCAGATGCGCCCGGACGCCTCGACGCTGGCGCTGGCTTCCATCGAAGTCGATGTCGCAAGCCTCGAGCCCGGCATGTCTTTGACGGTGAAATGGCGCGGCAAGCCGATCTTCATCCGCAACCGCACGCCGGAAGAAGTAAAAGCCGCAGCCGATGTTCCGCTCGGCGATCTCAAGGATCCGGTGGCCCGCAACGCAAACCTTCCTGCCGACGCTCAGGCAACAGGCGTCGACCGCTCTGGCGGCGAAGGCAAGGAAAACTGGATCGTCATGGTCGGTACCTGCACCCATCTCGGTTGCGTTCCGCTCGGCCAGGCCGGCGAATACAATGGTTGGTTCTGTCCCTGCCATGGCTCGGTCTACGATACGGCCGGCCGCATCCGGAAGGGTCCTGCGCCCGAGAACCTGGCGATTCCGACCTTTTCATTTGTGTCCGATACCAAAATCAAGATCGGTTGAGGGGAGACTGATTCATGAGTGGCCATTCCAGCTACGAACCATCAACCGGCTTCGAAAAATGGGTCGATGCGCGCCTGCCGCTGCCGCGCATGGTCTATGACAGCTTCGTGGCATATCCGGTTCCGAGAAACCTGAACTATGCCTATACGTTCGGCGCCATGCTCTCCGTCATGCTGGTCGTGCAGATCCTGACGGGCATCGTGCTCGCCATGCATTACACCGCCGACACCGCGATCGCCTTCAATTCCGTTGAAAAGATCATGCGCGACGTCAACCACGGCTGGCTGCTGCGCTACCTGCATGCCAACGGCGCATCCTTCTTCTTCGTCGCCGTCTACCTGCATATCGCCCGCGGCCTCTATTACGGTTCCTACAAGGCGCCGCGCGAAATCCTCTGGATCCTCGGCGTGGTCATCTACCTGCTGATGATGGCGACCGGCTTCATGGGCTACGTCCTGCCCTGGGGCCAGATGTCCTTCTGGGGCGCGACCGTCATCACCGGCTTCTTCTCGGCCTTCCCGATGATCGGTGAATCGCTCCAGCAGTTCCTGCTCGGCGGCTTTGCCGTCGAACAGCCGACGCTGAACCGCTTCTTCTCGCTGCACTACCTGCTGCCCTTCATGATCGCCGGCGTCGTCGTCCTGCACATCTGGGCGCTGCACGTCACCGGCCAGACGAACCCGACGGGTGTCGAGGTCAAAACCAAGACCGATACCGTGCGCTTCACGCCCTATGCGACGATGAAGGATGCGCTCGGCGTTTCGGTCTTCCTGCTGGTCTATGCCTATTTCGTCTTCTACATGCCGAACTTCCTCGGCCATGCCGACAACTACATCCCGGCCGACCCGTTGAAGACGCCGGCGCACATCGTTCCGGAATGGTACTTCCTGCCGTTCTACGCGATGCTGCGTTCGATCACCTTCAACATCGGCCCGATCGACTCCAAGCTCGGCGGCGTGCTGGTGATGTTCGGCGCGATCATCGTGCTGTTCTTCCTGCCCTGGCTCGATACGTCGAAGGTTCGCTCGGCGGTCTACCGTCCCTGGTACAAGCTGTTCTTCTGGCTGTTTGTGATCAACGCGATCATCCTCGGCTGGCTCGGCTCACAGCCGGCGGAAGGCAGCTTCGTGATCGTTTCGCAGATCTGCACGCTCCTCTACTTCGCCTTCTTCCTGGTTGCCATGCCGGTGCTCGGCCTCGTCGAGACGCCGCGCCGCATACCGAACTCGATCACCGAAGCGGTGCTCGAGAAGCGCAACAAGACAGCTGCCGCCAGTGCAGCGGCCAATGCGTAAGCGCGCGACGGAAGGGAACAGAAACATGAAAACGCTTGTTGCAAGCATTCTCTCGCTCGCTGTCGTTGCCGGTCTCAGCGGCGCGGCTCTGGCCGAGGAGGCGCCCGCCAACGGTGCGGCTCCGGCCCATCACGCGGAAGGTGAGACGCCGCATTATCCGCTGAAGCATCCGAAGGAGGAGGAATGGTCTTTCGCCGGTCCCTTCGGCCATTACGACAAGGGCCAGCTCCAGCGTGGCCTCAAGGTCTACACGGAAGTCTGTGCAGCCTGTCATTCGATGACGCTCGTGCCTTTCCGCACGCTTGGCGAACTCGGCTATTCCGAAGCACAGGTGAAGGCTTTCGCTGCGAATTATGAGGTTCAGGACGGTCCTGACGCGAGCGGCGAGATGTTTACCCGCAAGGCCGTGCCTTCCGATTACTTCCCGTCGCCTTTCCCGAATGCCGAAGCCGCGGCCGCTTCCAACAATGGCGCGGCTCCGCCCGATTTCTCGCTGATCGCCAAGGCCCGCGCCGTCACCCGCGGCTTTCCGCAGTTCGTTGTCGACATCTTCACGCAGTATCAGGAAAGCGGCCCCGACTATATCTATTCGTTGCTGACCGGCTATGAAGAGCCGCCGGCGGGTTTCCAGGTGCCGCAGGGTGGACATTACAACCCTTACTTCAATGCTGCCGCCGTCCTCGCCATGCCGAAGCCGCTCTCCGATGGCCAGGTCACCTATGACGACGGCGCACCGGCGACCGTCGACCAGTATGCCAAGGACGTCACCGCTTTCCTGATGTGGGCCGCCGAGCCGCATCTGGAGGAGCGCAAGCGCACCGGCTTCATGGTGATGATCTTCCTGGCGATCTTCAGCGTGCTGATCTACCTCACGAAGCGCTCGGTCTACGCCAACAAGGAGCATTGAGCCTTCCTTGTCCGAATTCGAAAGGCGGCTCACGGGCCGCCTTTTTTGTTGCCGGCGATTCCATTGGCTCGCTGACGCATCATCTCCGAAAGCCGCTTGTGCGCCCAGCGTCATGCGTCTCAGCGACGCCACGTCCTTTCTGACGCGCAAAGGGCGCGTAGCGCCTTGAACTGCCGGATAATTTTATCCCTAAATCGATTTCGATTTGAGGAATTATGCAGTAGGGTGCGGCCGTTTCATGCCCTCGCAGATATGGACTTTCCATGGACAATACGACGTCGGAGCTCGCAGCCAGCATCCGCTCCATCCCCGACTATCCGAAGCCCGGAATCATTTTCCGTGACATCACCACGCTGCTCGGCAATCCCCGCGCCTTCCGCAGGGCGGTCGATGAGCTCGTGCAGCCCTATGCGGGAACGAAGATCGACAAGATCGCCGGCATGGAGGCGCGCGGTTTCATTCTCGGCGGCGCTGTGGCGCATCAGCTTTCCTCGGGCTTCGTGCCGATCCGGAAGAAGGGCAAGCTGCCGCATGACACCGTTCGTATCGCCTACAGCCTGGAATATGGCGTGGACGAGATGGAGATGCATCGCGATGCGATCGAGCCCGGCGAAAAGGTGATCCTGGTCGACGATCTGATCGCCACCGGCGGCACGGCTGTCGGGGCTACGAAGCTGCTGCGTCAGATCGGCGCGGAGGTGGTCGGCGCCTGCTTCGTCATTGATCTGCCCGATCTCGGCGGCCGCCGGAAACTGGAGGAACTCGGCGTCAGCGTGCACACGCTGGTCGAATTTTCCGGACACTGAGCCCGCCCTCGCTGCTGGCGGCCTCAGTCGTACTCGAGGACGCCGCTTTCGAAGCGCATGACGGGATCGCCGTTCTGATTGACGCCTTCGCAGAGGATGGTGTTGAGGTGCCAGCCCGGCCGCGACGCGAGCGGCCGGCTGGAGAGGAGGGCGACGGAGTAGGTCACGACGTCGCCTGGGAAGATCGGCCGCAGCCACTGCAGTTTCTGGAAACCCGGCGAAGGGCCGAGGTTCGGTGCCGCCAGCCCTCTCTGCGCGAGGGCGACGCTCTGACGTTTCCAGAAGGCGAGGAAGGTGCGCATCCAGGCGGCGGTGGTGTGCCAGCCCGAAGCGCACAGTCCACCGAACAGGGTTTCTTTGGCGGCTTCCTTGTCGACGTGAAAACGCTGCGGATCGTAGCGCGTCGCGAAGTGGATGATGTTTTCCTCGGTGAAGATGTAGCTGCCGATCTCGGCCTTTTCGCCGACGGCGTAAAGTTCGGACATTCTCATGCTGTACTCTCCGGACTCATGCTGATGCCTGGGGCAGGGCGCATGCGGATCATGACCGAGTTCTCCGAGAGACAAACGAGTTCGCCGCGCTGATTTTCCACTTCGTGGCGGAACTTGGCAATGCCGATGCCGGGGCGCGAGCGCATCGGCCGGGCTTCAAGCACGGTCGAGTGACCCTGCAGCGTGTCGCCTGAAAGCACCGGCTTTCGCCATTCCATCAGATCGATGCCGGGCGCACCCTCGCAGAGCGCGTTCAGGATGTAGCTGTCGGCCATCATGCGCATCAGCATCGCGGACGTATGCCAGCCGGAGGCGGCAAGACCGCCGAGAATGCTGGCGCGGCCGGCAGCCTCGTCGAGATGCATCGGCTGCGGATCGAATTCGCTGGCGAATTCGACGATTTCCCCGGCGCTCACCAGCTTCGGGCCGAGGGGAAAGCGGCGACCGGGCTCAAAATCCTCGAAGGAAAGCTTTTCTGCCGACATTCGCTCCTCCGTCATATGCAGCGCCTAGAACAGGATGATTTTAGGTCGAATCGGCCTAAAAATCTGAATCCTGTTCTACATTAAAGAGTTAGAGCATGATGTCGCCCGAAAACCGTTCACACTTTTCGGCATCATGCTCTAGTGCTTACAATAGCATCCGCGCGGGCTCAATGATTCCGGGGAGATAAACCGGCATGACGGAACTGAAGTCGATACTCGACGAGGCGGCGCGCCAGGGGCTGATTTCGCCGGAGGCGGGCGGGCGGCTTCTGCCTTTCCTGACTGAGCGCGGCGTGGCGGTTGTCGGGCCGCAGCCGACAGCCGCCGACGGACCGGCTTGGTCGGACACGGAGACGCCGCGTTTCGTGCGCGGGTTTCACGACGTGCTGATCACCATCGGCGTCGTCGTGGCGCTCGGCGGCCTCTGGGGGCTTTCTGCACTTTATGCCGTGCTGCCCGCGATCATCGTCCTTTCGGAAATCCTGGTGCGCCGCCAGCGGCTCGCTCTGCCGGCCGTCAGCCTGGCGATCGCGCTGTTCTGCTGGACCTGCCTGCTGATGTCGCGATTCTTCCCGCCGTGGACACCGACCGCTACATCCTTCGGAGCGGAGGCGACGCAGTTCGTCGCCGGTTTCCCGATCATTCTCGGCGCCTATTATGCCCGCTACCGCGTACCGCTTTCGCTGGCGCTCTCTATCATGTCGGTGCTTGCCTTCGTCCTCACCCTGCTTTTGCGCGTGATACAGTGGGCAAGCGGCAATCCGGCATTTTTCCTCGATCATCCCATCGTGCTGGCGCAGGTTGCCCTCGTCTGCGCGCTCGGACTGTTTGCGATGGCGCTTTATTTCGATCTCGGCGACCGGCTGCGTCGGACGACGCGTTCGGATATTGCCTTCTGGCTGCACCTCGGTGCCGCGCCGGCACTGCTCTACAGCACCGTTTCCCTGCTGTCTTTCGGGGCAGACGTCCGCATCTTCGATGTCGCGAGTATGTCGTCGCGGACACCTGTCGTCGTCGCGACAGTTGCGGCGCTGATGTTGATCGGTCTCATCATCGACCGGCGCGCCTTCGTGACTTCAGGGCTGCTGTCGCTCGGCGTCGCGATCTTCAGCGTCTTCCGGCAGGGGAGCGCCACGGTCGACACCTATATCTTCACGACGCTGATTATTGTCGGAGCGATCGTATTGATCATCGGCACCGGCTGGATGCCGCTTCGGCGGCTGGTGCTCAAGGCGCTGCCGCCGGCCATCGCAAACAGGCTGCCGCCGGGTTAAGGCGGCAGCGCTCTTTTATTTAGGTGTTGAAGCGGAAGTGGATGACGTCGCCGTCCTGGACGACGTATTCCTTGCCTTCGTCGCGCGCCTTGCCGGCATCCTTGGCACCGACTTCGCCGTTGAATTTGATGTAGTCGTCATAGGCGATGGTGTTGGCGCGAATGAAGCCGCGCTCGAAATCCGAATGGATGACGCCGGCGGCCTGCGGCGCCTTGGTGCCGCGCTCGATCGTCCAGGCGCGCGTTTCCTTCGGGCCGACGGTGAAATAGGTGATGAGGTGGAGCAGCTTGTAGCCGGCGCGGATCAGCCGGTCGAGGCCGGCCTCGTCAAGGTCGAGGGCGGAAAGGAATTCCTTGGCCTCATCCTCGGGAAGCTGGGCGACCTCAGCCTCGATCGCCGCCGAGATGACGACGGTTTCGGCACCCTGTTCCCGGGCCATGGCGGCGACGGCCTCGGTGAATTCATTGCCGGTCGAAGCCTCGGCCTCGGCGACGTTGCAGACATAGAGCACCGGATGCGACGTCAGCAAGTTGAGGCCCTTGAGGATGGCGATCTCCTCGGCATCGAGCGTCGACAGCAGCGTGCGCACCGGCTTGCCCTCGTTGAGCAGCTTCAGCGACGCTTCCATGATCGGCAGCATCGCCATCGACTCCTTGTCCTTGCCGGTGGCGCGCTTGCGCGTCTGCTCGGTGCGGCGTTCCAGGCTTTCGAGGTCGGCGAGCATCAGCTCGGTCTCGATCGTCTCGGCATCGGCGACGGGATTGATGCGGCCTTCCACGTGGGTAATGTCGCTGTCTTCGAAGCAGCGCAGCACATGCACGATCGCGTCGACTTCGCGGATATTGGCGAGGAACTGGTTGCCGAGGCCTTCACCTTTCGAGGCGCCGCGCACCAGGCCGGCGATATCGACGAAGGAGATGCGGGTCGGGATCAATTCCTTGGACTTGGCGATGTCGGCAAGCTTGCGCATGCGCGGATCAGGTACGGCGACTTCGCCGGTATTCGGCTCGATGGTGCAGAAGGGATAATTCGCCGCCTGTGCCGCCGCCGTCTTGGTGAGCGCGTTGAAGAGGGTCGATTTGCCGACGTTCGGCAGACCGACGATGCCGCATTTGAAGCCCATGGCTTGATCCATATCTATTGGTAACTTTGCCCTGCCTATGCGGGAATGGTCGGCTCGGGTCAAGGGTTCGCGGTATGAATTGAAAAAGCAATGGCGCCCGGCTTGAAGGTAAGGCGATTTAGCCTTACCTTCAGAAAAAAGGACATATCGAACATGGCGACCCTGACAGTGACGGCAAAGGGGCAAGTCACCCTGAAAAAGGAGGTGCTTCAGCACCTCGGGATCAGGCCCGGCGACAAGATCGATGTCGATCTCCTGCCTGGTGGCAAAGTCGAGGTCGCTGCGGTAAAAACACCGCCGGCCGCCGGCTCGATCGAAAGCTTCTTCGGAAGCCTCAGGAACAACGAGAATATCCATGCGACGCTCGAGGAGATCGACGAGGCCATAAGAGCAGGCTGGGCAGGCGAGGTCGGCAGCGGCGATGATCGTTGATACGAATGTGCTTGTGCGGGCGGCCGTGGACGACGACCCGAAGCAAACGGAACGTGCAAGGATATTGATGCGCGAGGCCGAAAGGCTGTTCGTTTCCAGCCTGACATTTTGCGAGTTCGCCTGGGTCGTCGGCCGGATTTATCGCAAGAGCGCCTCCGAGATATCAGCGACCATCCGGCTGCTGATATCGGACAGGAAGGTCGTCTACGACAGAGCAGCTATCGAGGCTGGGTTGTCCTTCCTCGATGCCGGCGGGGATTTCGCCGATGGCGTCATCGTCTTCGAAGGCCGCAGGCTTGGCGGCGAAATATTCGCGACCTTCGACAGAAAGGCCGCCGCGATCGTCGAAAGTGCCGGGCGGGCTTGCTTGCTGCTATCGGCGGAGTGATATCCGTCATTGAACTGCCGTACCGGGGGTGCAATATATTACCGCGGATATTTTTCTGCTTTCTCATGTCATCAACCGGTAGAATTTCCGATGAGTGACAACGACGTTGCCCTGAAACCGAAGACCAAGGTGAAGCCGAAGCTGGACAAGCCGAAGCTCTACAAGGTCATCCTCGTCAACGACGATTATACGCCGCGCGAATTCGTCATCGTGATCCTGAAGGTTGTCTTCCGCATGAGCGAGGAGACCGGCTATCGGGTGATGATGACGGCGCACAAGCTCGGTTCCTGCGTGGTCGTGGTCTGCGCCAAGGACATTGCCGAGACCAAGGCCAAGGAGGGCATCGATCTTGCCAAGGAGATGGGCTTTCCGTTGATGTTCACGACCGAGCCCGAGGAATAGCCGGGCTCAGGCTCGGCGGATCTGATAGCCGGTCTTGTCCTGGATGAAGCCGCAATTCTCGTAGAAGCGAAGCGTCGCAGGATTTTTGGAGCCGGTCAGCAGCATCACCTTGTAACAGCCGGCCTTCCAGGCTTGCTCTACCGCATGGCCGATGACGGCGCCGGCATAACCCTGACGACGGTGGTCGGCGTGGGTGACGACGTTTTCGATGAGCGCATAGGAGGCGCCGCCCCGCGTCAGGTTCGGCACGACGATCTGCGTGGCGGTGGCGGCGGCGACATCGCCGGCAAAGGCAATGAAGACGGTCATGCCGGGATGGGCGAGGATGGCGGAGAAGCGCTCTTCTGCCATGGCCGTGTCAAGAACGGGATCTGTCGGGTTCAAATGGCGGTAGAGGACGGCCAGTCCCGGAAGATCGCCGGCAGTTGCGGGGCGGATGGCGAAATCATGGTCCGGCACCGGCCTCATTCCCCCTTATTGCCGAACATCTTCTTCAGCATCTCGGCCATCGGCCCGGTGGCGGGGAGTTTCGGCTGATTGCTGCTGCGGGCCTGGCGGATATGCGACTGGCCGGCCGGCTTCTTTTCGCCATCCTTGCTTTCTCGGCGCGGTTTTTCCTCCTCGGCCTGGCCGCCGAGCGCCAGCGCGATCTTGTTCATCAGCTGCGAATCCTCGTTCCGCACCAGCATCTCGGCATTGTCGGCGAGCGTGTCGAGCAGCGGTTCCAGCCAGTCCCTGTCGGCCTTGGCGAAATCGCCGAGCACATGGTTCTGCACCATTTCCTTGACGCCGGGATGGCCGATGCCGAGGCGCAGGCGCCGGTATTCCTTGCCGCAATGGGCGTCCAGCGACCTGATGCCGTTGTGGCCGCCATGGCCGCCGCCGGTCTTCAGCCGCGCCTTGCCAGCGGGAAGGTCGAGCTCGTCATAGATTGCGACAAGGTCGGCGGGCTGGAGCTTGTAAAAGCGCATCGCCTCGCCGACGGCCTCGCCGGAGAGGTTCATATAGGTCTGGGGCTTGATCAGCAGCACCTTCTCGCCGGCGAGTTCGCCTTCGGCGATCTCGCCCCTGAACTTTTTCGACCAGGGCGAAAAGCTGTGGCGCCGATGGATGGCGTCAACGGCCATGAAGCCGATATTGTGACGGTTGCCGGCGTATTTGGCGCCGGGATTGCCGAGACCCGCGATGATCAGCATGGCCTGTCTTCCTCGCTTAAGCTTTCCCGCTGTTCACCACCCGGAAAACCGCGCAATGTCAAGCGGAAAGGGCAGCATCAGTCCGACAGGTTCATGCCGTATTTCAGGAAGATCTTTTTCTGGTCGCCATCGGCGATCAGCTTGTCGAGCGCGGCCTGCATCTTGGCGCGCAGATCGTCCGGAAAGCTCTTTTCGCAGGCAATGCCCATCGGCTGGGCCGAGAGCACCGTCACCATCTCCACCGGCTGATCGGCCTTCAGCTTGTCGAAATAGAGTTCGGAGATCGGCATCATGTCGATGCGGCCGCTCAGCAGCTTGCGCAGCGTCGCGTTGAAGTCGCTGGCAACATCGAGCTTGGTGAAGCCCTTCTCCTTCAGGATCGTCTCGGTGTAATCCTCCCGCTGCGTGCCGATCGTATATTTCTTCGCCTGGTCCAGATTGCCGGCGGTGACGCCCGAGCCCTTGCGGGTGATCAGGATATTGCGATCGATCAGTAGCGGCTCGATCCATTTGAACAGCGGGTCGCGGGCGCTGTTGTGGGCGGTGGCGAAAACGCAGGTCATCGGCGCCGTGCGGGCGAGGCCGAAAGCGCGCGCCCAGGGCAAGACCTCGATCGTGTAGCCGACGCCGATCGCGGCCATCACCTTTTCGACCTGCTCGACAGTCGCGCCCTTGATCTCCTTGCCTTCGCGATAGTTGAAGGGGGCGTAATCCTCGGTCGTGAAATTGATTGTCTGCGCATGGGCGGCGCAGGGCAGCGCCAGGCATGCGAGAAGCAGGAGCTTTTTCATCGGATCATCTCCTTCGTTCTTCGTTTACGAGGCGCGCGCGACGGCCGATTGGGGGGGCCATCAGTTCCTCGATGAGCTTGGCTGCGTGCTGCGGGCGATGGAAGAGGTAGCCCTGGCCATAGTCCAGCCCCATCTGGTGGAGCGTGCGGCATTCCTCTTCGGTCTCGATGCCCTCGGCGATGACGGTGCAATTCATTTTGTGGGACAGCGTGGTGATGCCTTCGATCAGCATGCGGCTCTTCTGGCGGACGTCATCGTCGCCGTCGTTGATCGCGCGGGTGAAGGACTGGTCGATCTTGATGATATCGACAGGGAAGCGGTTGAGGTAGCTGAGCGACGAATAGCCGGTGCCGAAATCGTCGAGCGCGATGCGGCAGCCGAAGCGGCGAAGCTCCGTGACGATCATGCGGATCTCAGGGTTGTCGTGCATCAGCACGGCTTCGGTGATTTCGACGACGATGCGCTCGGGGCGGATGCCGTGGCGACCGACAATGGCGGCAAGCCGGGCCGGCAGAGCCGGCTCGAACTGCAGCGGCGAGAAATTGATGGCGAGATAGGTATCCTGCATGCCGGATATGCGGGAAATCTTGGCGAGATGGGCGATCGCCCTTTCCATGATGACATTGCCGACGCGGACGATTTTTCCTGTCTCCTCGGCGACGCTGATGATCTCGGCCGGCGGCATCAAGCCCTTCTGCGGATGGTTGAGGCGCATCAGCGCTTCAAAACCGGCAATACCGCGGCCGTTCAAGTTGACGATCGGCTGCAGGAAGGCCTCGAACCAGTTCTCGGCAAGTCCGGCTTCGATATTGGCCTCGATTTCGGCGCGGCTGCGGGCGCGGTCGAGCATGGCGTTGTCGAAGAGTTGCGCGCCATTCTTGCCGTCGCGTTTCTTGGCATACATCGCCATGTCGGATTTCTGCAGCAGTTCGGATGCGGCCGCGGCATGATGCGGGTAGATGGCGATGCCGATCGAAGCGCTCAGATGCATGTCCGGGGCAAATGGCGTTTCGAAGATCGAGGCAATCTGCTCGCACATCGCCTTGGCGCGCTTTTCGGCGTCCTTCGCCGGCAGCAGGATGGCGAATTCGTCGCCGCCGAGACGAGCCGCCTCGTCGGAGGGAGCAAGATGGGTCTTCAGGCGGTCAACCAGCTCGATCAGTGCCTTGTCGCCGGCGGCATGGCCCATATTGTCGTTGATCCACTTGAAGCGGTCGAGATCGACGAAGAGGCAGGCGAGTTCCTGGCCGGCGGCGTCTGCCGCGGCGATCTTGCTGTCGAGCACGGCTTCGAACCCCTGGCGGTTGAGAAGCCCGGTCAGGTGATCGGTGATTGCCTGGCGATGGTTGCGGTCCTCGGAAGCCTTGAGCTCGGTCACATCGGTCATGACCGACAGCGAGAGACGATCGTGAGCGCCGGCGCCGGCTTCCGATTCCATGATAAGGACGTCCATGGTGCGGCCGTCCAGGCAGACGAACTTGACGGTAACCGCCATACCGCTTTCGGCCCGGCGGCGCTTGACGAACTTGTCGCGGGTATTTGCCGTGACGAGATCGGCGAAGTTGCGGCCGATGACGGCGGCGCGATCATAGCCGGTGGCTAGCAGCCAATAGTCGCTGACGGCAGTAATGCGGTCTTCCTCGTCGAGCGAGAAGAGCATGGCGGGGGTGAGATTGTAGATATCGGTGGCGCGGCGATGGGCGAGCTTCAGCTCCTTCTCCTCGCTTTCGAGCTTGGTCTGCATCTCGTTGAAGCTGCGGGCAAGCCGTCCCATCTCGTCGTTCGACTGCCAGTCGACGTGATGGCGGGAGCCGAGCTGGCGGGTCGCCTCGATCGCCGCCGTCAGCCGCATCAGCGGCTGGATGACGAAGAAGCGGTTGCCGATCAGCGCGGTGCCGAAAACGGTCAAAACCGCGAAGATGAAGATCGAAATGAAGACGACCTCTTCCTGCTTCAGGCCGGAAAACAGGCCGAGGGCGGGATAGTAGACGCTGATGCTGCCGAGATTCTTCGGGCCATCGATGGTGTTGTAGATGATGGCGCGCGACACCTGCACGAGCTTGCCGTCGAAGGAGCGCGGAATGGTGGACTGGCTGACGTCGAGCTGGCCTGACTGGTCGCGCACTTCGACCTTGACGATGGCGCCCTGGGAAACGACCGTCGCGCTGATCTGGGTGACGCTTTCTTCATCGAGGTCCCAGAGGGGCTTTGCCAGCGCCTGGGCATTGGCGACAAGAAGAACCGAGATATGGTCGCGTATTTCCTTGTCGGCTCGCTCCGAGGAAAGAAAAAGAAAGAGAACAAAGAGAGGAGCGACAAAAACAAGCAGCGCTCCGCAAACAATCCCAAAAAACCTGTTCTCAACGGAATTGTTCATGGTTCCGTCTACTCCCCCAGACCGGCCATATTTGCTGTCGCGCCTTCGGGCCGGCTTCTTCACAGCTGACGGGGCATGCTTTCACGAATATATTAAATTTGCAGAAACGGAGGTCTTTCCGGGCAATGAAAAGCCCGCTTTCCCAGTGAACTGGCTCCTGAAAGTTGGACGACAACCTTTCAGGGGCCACTTCACGGGAAAGCGGGCCGTATGCTTTACAACTTGGTCGAAGCGATCAGGCTTCGGCTTCGCCTTCAGCGGCGGTCTCGTCGACGCCGGCAGCCGGGGCAATGATGGTCGCGATCGTGAAGTCGCGGTCGATGACCGGGGTCACGCCCTTCGGCAGGGTGAGTTCCGAAATATGGATGCTGTCGCCGATCTTCTTGCCGCTGAGGTCAACGTTGAAGAATTCCGGGATCGCGTCGGCCGGGCAATGAACTTCGACTTCGTGGCGAACGATGTTCAGAACGCCGCCGACCTTGAGCCCCTGGGACTTCTCTTCATTGATGAAGTGAACGGGGATTTCGACGCTCACCTGGGTGTTGCCGGAGACGCGCAGGAAGTCGACATGCATCGTGAAATCGCGGACCGGATCGAGCTGGTAGTCCTTCGGCAGAACCTTGTACTTCTTGCCGTCGACTTCGATCGTTGCCACGGTGGTCATGAAACCACCGGCATGAATGCGCTTCGTCACCTCATTGGTGTTGAGAGCGATGGCAATGGGGGCCTGCTTGTCACCATAGATGACAGCGGGGATCAAACCGTTGCGGCGAAGTTCACGGGCGGACCCCTTACCAACCCGTTCGCGCGCCTCGGCCTTGAGCTCGTAAGTTTCCTGGCTCATGGCTATTCCTTTCGAGGTTATTTGGAGAGTTCGTCGGCGGGCAAAAGCCTTGTTCCGTCGAACCGGAGGCGGGTTTCCCCATCCTCATCCGCGTTGCCTCCAAGGGTGTCTACACGGACCGGTGGCCTATATTATAAGTCGCTCGGAAACGCAAGTTGCGGATTCAGGCTGTTTTCGAGGGTATAGACGGTCCGCCAAACCGAGGCCATGCCTTGCATCGTAGCGGTCGTCGGGCACCGAGCGGCAAGCCCTACGAGGTGTCCGAGAGCCGAACTTCGTCTTTGCGCCGAAATGAGCGGCCGGAAGCGCAACAAAATCACCGTTCCCCGTTACGGCCTAGGTTGACATCTCAGGGCTTCCCCTCTTTGGATGCCGCATTCAAAAAGCGGCTGAGGAGAAATTTGACTATGCGTCCCAAACTTGTCACGGCAACGAGCTTGCTGGCACTTTGCCTTGTCACCACCGCCCAGGGTGTCGAGATCAACCAGAACGGCGCCAATACGCTCAGAGATAATCTGACGAAGCTGCTTCCCGAGGATCTGGCAAAGAGCGGCTTGATCGCTGTCAAGCCGGCGGGCACACGCTACGAGGTCATCTACGATCTGGCGAAGCTGCTTTCCAAAGCCGATCCGTCGAAATTCGCCATCAAGGGACTGACACCGTTCTCGACATTCGTCACCCCCCTCGACAGCGGGCTCTGGAATATCGAAGGCGACAACAAGTTCGAGGTCTCAGGCCATTTCAAAGGTCCCGACCAAAAGCCGACGGATTTCTCCTACTCCATCGCTTCGCTTGTCTATACCGGCGTCTTCGATCCCGCGATCAGCTATTTGCGCTCCGGCACCTCCACGGCCAAGGACATCAAGCTCACCAGCAAGTCTGAGACCGAGGAAGTCATTGCCAGCTTCGCCAGCATGGATCAGAAGCTGAGTTCGACGGACAGCGCGGGCGGCAACGGACGCATTGACCTCGTGGGAAGCGGCTCGGCTTCGAATTTCATCGAGCGGGTTTCCGGCGCGCAAATGCCGCCTGTCGAAATCCGTGCCGATTCGATCGACGTCGAGGCCAAGGTGAATGGCCTGCCGGCCAAGCAGATCCGCGAGATAATCTTCTTCATTCTCGATCATGCCGACGAGAAGGAGTTGAGCCCCGAAAACAGCGCCAAGGTGAAGGGAATCCTCAAGGAAGCCTTTCCGCTTCTTGCCTCGTTCAGCGAGACGATCGGAGTTAGCAATCTGACCGTCAGCACCCAGGTGGGCAATGGCGGCGTCAAGCAGTTCGGCTATAACGTGGCCATGGACGGGCCGAGCGACGCCATGCGTTTCGGCTTCGGTATGAACGCGCAAGACATCAGCCTCGACACCCCGCTGATGCCGCCGAACTATTCGGCTTTCATGCCGACCAGCTTCGATCTGCAGCTCGCCGTTCCGAATCTGGACTTCGCCAGCCTTGGCGACGCCTTGATGGCGGTGGATTTCAAGGATGAAGCGCCGGAAAAGAGCGGCGAGGAAATGGCGAAGAAGCTCTTCCGTGACGGCCGGCTCGCCGTCGAATTTCCGAAGATCAGCGCCAAGTCGGGTGTCTATGACGTCGACATGACGGGCAAGATCGAAGGTCGCGTCGATACCGAGAAGGATTATTCGATGGAGGCGACGATCCTTGCCCGGGATCTCGACAAGACGATCGCCGCGGTTCAGGAACTCGCCAAGACCGATCCCGATCTCAACCAGGTTTCCTTCGGCATCATGATGGTGAAGGGTTTCGCCAAGACCGATGCGGACGGACGCTCGCGCTGGGACATCAGCATCAGCCGCGACGGCGCGATCGCCGTCAACGGACAGGTGGTCAAGGAAGCGGACGGTCTGGATCAAGATCAAGATCAGGGGCTGGAGCCAGACCAGGAGCAGGAACCGGATCAGGGCCAGGACGCGGTGCCTGCGCCGCCGCAGCAGCCTTGAGCGTTATCAATCGGGATAGGAAAGAAAAGAGGCCGGCCTTGTGCCGGCCTCAGCTTTTTGACCACAAAAAAGCCGGCACAAAGTCGGCCTCAGACTGCCGACAAAATCAGCAAACCCCTCTTTCGTCATGTTCGGGCTTGTCCCGAACATCTGCCGTCGGTCGATAGGGCAGCAGATCCTCGGCACAAGGCCGAGGAGGACGCCGAGTAGAGAACGGAATTGCGCCTTACGTGACAAGCTTCGCCAGACGATCGGAACGACGGTTTATTCTGGGCTTTCGTTTCCAGCAATTCATGCTGCTCGGTGAGCATGCGTGGTAATAGCCTGGTCCATCTGATGCAGAAATTGAAAGAGCCGGTCGAATGCCGGCTCATTTCAGTCGAACAGGCTGGAGACGGATTCTTCCTGGCTCGTACGGCTGATGGCTTCGCCGATCAGCGGGGCGGTCGTCACGACGCGGATATTATGGGCGGACTGCACGGCCGTCGTCGGCTGGATCGAGTCGGTGATGACAAGTTCGCGCAGCTTAGACGAGGTGACACGGGTGACGGCGCCGCCCGACAGCACGCCGTGGGTGATATAAGCGGTGACGCTGGAGGCGCCCTTGGCGAGCAGCGCATCGGCCGCATTGCAGAGCGTGCCGCCGGAATCGACGATATCGTCGATCAGCAGGCAGTCCTTGCCGGTGACGTCGCCGATGATGTTCATGACTTCGGATTCACCCGGCCGGTCGCGACGCTTGTCGACGATCGACAGAAGACAGTCCAGCCGCTTGGCGAGCGCGCGGGCGCGAACGACGCCGCCGACGTCAGGCGAGACGACCATGACGTTGCTGAGGTCATAGTGGCTCTTGATGTCGCGCGTCAGGACCGGCAGCGCGTAAAGATTGTCTGTCGGGATATCGAAGAAGCCCTGGATCTGACCGGCGTGGAGATCGAGCGTCATGACGCGGTCGGCGCCAGCTTCAGTGATCAGGTTCGAGACGAGCTTGGCCGAGATCGGTGTACGGCCGGAGGCGCGGCGGTCCTGGCGGGCATAGCCGAAATAGGGAAGGACGGCCGTGATGCGGCGGGCTGACGAACGACGCATGGCGTCGATCATGATCAGCAGTTCCATCAAATGGTCGTTGGCAGGATAGGACGTGGGCTGCACGAGGAAAACGTCCTCGCCGCGAACGTTTTCCTGGATTTCCACGAAGATTTCCTGATCGGCAAACCTTCGGACACTGGCTTTCCCCAAGGGAACGTTGAGATAGTTGCAGATCGCTTCGGCGAGTTGCCGGTTCGAATTGCCTGCGAAAACCTTCATGTTGGTCCGCCTGTTATGCGCTGATAGCCGCGCTTTTTAGTCAGCTTCCCCGTGAATGCAAGGGCAAAGGCGCCACAGGCTTTGATATTTGCAAAAAGTTTGTGACTAACCGCCCTGTGCCTGCCGCCAGGAGGTGAATTCCGCCATGGTTTTCGAGGCGATCTGCTGCATCACCGAAGCCGGAACGCCCGCCCAGGGATCGGTCGCGGCCGTCGGCACGCTTTCCTGCCCCTGAATGCGGTGCAGGCGGGCGCCGCCGCTGTCGAGAATGTCCCAGACATAGACCACGGTGACCTTGCCGTCGTCGCTGAAGGCGGAGAGATAGCCTTTGAGGATGTAGTCGCTGCTCGCATCGTTCGAGCTCTTGATGGAAAGGCCGTGCGCCCGCGCCTCGGCGCCGAGCTGGCGCGAAAGCGGCGTGACGGCCTGCACCGGCGCGCCGATGATCGGCAGGAAGCGCACGGTATTGCCGCGGGCGGAAGAGGCGCCGGGCGTGAGGGCGGCGGTCTGTTGCGGCTGTGCGTCGAGCGTCTGGCCGGACTGTGCCTGAGACCCGGCACCGGCGGCCGCCGGCGGCAGCGCCTGTCCCTCGATCGGGGCGGAGGCGGCGGGCGAGGTGCTGTTCCTCGACAGGGCGTCGGCCTGTTCCTGCATCGTTGTCGGCGGGGCGCCGCTGCCCGGCCGATAGGTTCCCTGCGATTGATTATAGGCCGGATGATAGCCATTCGGCTGCGAGCCTGCGGCGAAAACCGGTTGACGTGTGCCCGCCAAACCTTCGGCCTCACGCTGGGTCACCGGGCTTGACGGCGCGCCTCCGGAGGATTCGCCGATGCCGACCTGCGGCGTCAGCGCGTCGGTGGTATTGCAGGCGGTGAGCAGGGCCATGACGAACAGGAGCGTGGGCACAGTCGCAGCTCGCGTCATCCCGTGATCCGTCCTTCCCACAATCGCATCAGCCCGCCCGAATTTATGCGGGCGGGGATGGTCGTCTGTCAATTCCGGATTCTCATCCGTCAATCCCGGGCTTCAAAGGCCGATAAAATCGAGCGGATGACGAGACAGTGCGCGCGGCGCATCCGCCGTCGTCAGATAGGTCTGTCCGAGCGTCATCGCGGTTCCCGTATCGGAATCGGCAATGATCATGTGCACGAAGAGCGACATGTTCGGCTCGATCGGCTGCGGATTGCCGACATGGAACATCTGATGCTCCATCCAGGAGGGCGAGAAGCGGGCGCCGAGCGAATAACCGCAGGCATTCAGCCGGTGGCGGGCGAGGCCGCGCTCGTCGATGATCCTGGCATGCATATCGAAGACGTCGCCGAAGGTGTGGCCGGGCTTCAGCACGGTCTCGATCGCTTCGATGGTTTCGCGGCAGGCATTGTAGAGCTCGCGATGGCGTTGCAGCGGCTCGCCGATGACGATCGTGCGCATCATGGCGGCATGATAATGCGCGTAGGCGCCGGCCCATTCGAGCGTCAGCTGGTCATTGGCGTCGAGCTTGCGGCGGCCGGCCTTGTAGCGGCAGAGCAGCGCGTCGGCCGCCGAGCCGATGATGAACTCGTTGGCGGGATAGTCGCCGCCGCCGGAAAAAATCGCTCCCTGCATGGCGGCGAGGATGTCGGCCTCGTCGGCGCCTGGTTTCGTCAGCCGGATCGCGGCGTCGAGCGCGTCGTCGGCGAGGTCTGCAGCCCGTTCGACATAGGCGACCTCGGTCGGGCTCTTGATCAGGCGAAGACGGCTGACGAGATAGGAGGCGTCGACGATCTGGCCGAAGGTGGTCAACTGCGCGTCGAGCAGGCGGGCGACGCGGCCGGTCATGCCGTGCGTATCATATTCGACGCCGATGCGGGCGCCGAGCAGATCCATCTCGACCAACAGGTTCTTCAGGTCGAGCGTCGGATCGGCATTGACCCTGTCGACCCAGATATGGATGTCCTCAAGGATCGATGTGTGCTTGGCCTGGCGAAGATCGGCCGAGCGGGTGATCAGGGCCATGGTGCCGTCGCTCTTGACGATGAGCGTCTGGAAGAAGCAGTAGCCGAAGGTGTCGTAGCCGGTCAGCCAGTACATGCTTTCCTGGGCGAAGAGCAGCAGGGCGTCGAGCTTTTCTTCCTTCATCTTCTCGGTGAGGCGCGCAAGTCGGCTTGCGAACTCGGCCTTTTCGAAGTGCAGTGCCATTCTGCTCAAGTCTCCCTGATTGATATCGCTGAAATCTGGCGGCCGTAGTCCGGCTCCTTGCGATGTGTCGTCCGGCGATAGGAAAAGAAGCGCTCGCTGTCCGGATAGGTGCAGAGGCCGAGGCCTTCGGCCCGAACGCCGGCCCGGGTCAGCCTGTCGATGGTCAGTGCCGGCAGATCGAACATAGCGTGGCCCGGCGTTGCCGAAGGCATGAAGAAGCGCTCGTAACCGGGATTTTCGGCGATGAAGCGATCGACGAATTCCGGTCCGACTTCGTAACTCTCCTGGCTGATCGAGGGGCCGAGGCAGGCCAGTATACTGCCGCGGTCGGCACCCAGGGCTTCCATGGCTGCGACAGTGTTTTCGAGCACGCCGGTCAGCGCACCCTTCCAGCCGGCATGGGCGGCGCCGATGACGCGATTTTCGGGATCGACAAAGAGGATGGGGCCGCAATCGGCGGCCAGCACGCCAAGCACAATGCCGGGGACTGCCGTCACCATCGCATCGGCATCGGGGCGAGCGCCGTCATAGTCGGCGCCGATCGTCACGACATCGGGAGAATGCACCTGATGAACGGTTGCCAGCCGCTCGATCGGCAGATCGAACCAGGCGGCGACGCGGCGGCGGTTTTCCATCACCTTGCCACGCTCGTCGCTGGAGCCGAGGCCGACATTGAGACCGCGATAGATCCCTTCGGAAACACCGCCGGCGCGGGTGAAATAACCGTGGCGGATGGCGGCGCCGGCCGCTTCGTTCAGCAGCGCGCTTTCGATCGGTGCGGGAGAGGCCGCGTCCTGCATCTGTGATTCCGGGCTTTTCGAGAGGTTTGTTATTGTCCCGAGCGCATCGCATCGGCGGCGCGCTTCAAGTTGCTGTTCGCGGGGATGTTGGCTCAGCCGCGTGCGCCCTGTCAATCCACCGGACGAAAGGGCATGAGATCGACGGCCGGGTGCGAGACGGCCATGACCTTGAAGAGTTCGCCCATCCGGCCTTCACCGGCGCCGGCAAGCCTGTCGACCGCCGTCTGGATGACCTGCTGGGTCTGTGGTTCGCGGTCGCGCCCGAGAGCGGCGGCACGCGCGAGAATGCCGAGGCCGGTCAGAAAGTCGCCCTGGTGCAGGGCGCCGTTCAGATGCAGGCCTGATGTCAGCGCCGTTTCGGCGAGCTGCTGGAAATCGACATGGCTCGTCAGATCGGCTTCGCCGGGATGGGCAAGCGGCGGGTCGAATTCATGCATGCGCACCGCCTGCAGCGTATCGCCGAAACCGGTGACGAGATGGCCGTAGTCGATGACCAGCGCCGTGCCGCTGAAGGCGCGAAGCCGCTCGCAGATCGCCATCATCACCGCCTGGCGGGCAGGGGAAATCTCGAAGAGCGTGCCGAGTGGCAGGTTCTGCACCGGTTCGGGAAGCAGCGCGGGATCGAGGCCGGCGACACCGGCTGCGAAGGTCAGCTCGCCGTCGGCGTCGAGCCCGACCATGCGCTCGCGGAAGCCTGTCTGCGTGCGGACAAACTGGCGGATCGGGATCGCGTCGAACAATTCATTGGCGGCGATCAGGGTGAAGCCGGGCGGGACTTCGTCGAAGCCGTCGTGCCAGGCGATTCTCTCGCCATAGGCTTCGAGCGTCTGGCTCTGGACGTCGCGCAGACGCTCGCTGGTTTCGACAAGATGCACGCTCATGGTGTCGAAAAGCGGCGGGGCGATGCGAGCGATGACGCGCAGCATGTCCGCCATCATCGTACCGCGGCCGGGTCCGATCTCGACGAGGCGCACATCCGCCGGCGTGCCGTGGCGCTGCCAGGCATGGACGATGAAGACGCCGATCATTTCGCCGAAGATCTGGCTGACCTCCGGCGCGGTGACGAAGTCGCCGGAACGGCCGAAGGGCTCGCGGGTGCGGTAATAGCCATGTTCGGGATCGGCGAGGCAGAGCGAGAAATAATCGGTGACGCTGATCGGGCCGTTGGCCTGGATGATCGCCTTGATCTTTTCGCCGAGAGCGGTGTTCATGTCGTTTATCCGCCGTGTCAGAGCTGCAGCGCAGCCTGGCGACGGGCGCGCAGCATCGCCCAGAGGCCGAGCAGGATCATCGGCGAGGAGAGAACCATGCCCATGGTCAGCCAGGTGGTGCCGAGGAGGTAGCCGAGCTGGGCGTCGGGCTCGCGGAAGAATTCGACGAAGATGCGCGACAGCGCATAGCCGCAGACGAAGACGCCGGTGACGAAGCCGGGGCTTTTCAGCGCGCGCATGCCGTAGACGAGGGCGGCCAGAACCAGAAGCAGGACGATGCCTTCGAGGCCGGCCTCGTAGAGCTGGCTCGGGTGACGGGCGAACGGACCGCCGGTCGGGAAGACCACGGCCCAGGGCACGTCGGTCAACCGGCCCCAGAGTTCGCCATTGATGAAATTGGCGATGCGGCCGAAGAACAGTCCGAAGGGAACGACCGTGGCGACGATGTCGAACAGGCTCCAGATCGGAATGGCGTGGCGGCGGGCAAAGAGGATCATGGCGATCGTCGTGCCGGCCAGGCCGCCATGGAACGACATGCCGCCGTTCCAGATCTGAACTGCACGCACGGGATCATGCAGGACGGCTGCGAGATCATAGAAGAAAATATAGCCGAGGCGACCGCCGAGGACGACGCCGAGGGCTGCCCAGACGATGAAATCGTCGAGCTGCACCCTTGATATCGGCGACGCGTTGCCGGGCCAGAGACTGTCGTTGGCGGCGATGCGGCGGGCATAGGCCCAGCCGAGCAGAATGCCGGCGACATAGGCGAGACCGTACCAGTGAATCGCCAGCGGACCGATCGAAAAGGCGATCGGATCGATGTCCGGGAAAGGCATGATGGCAAGGAGATTGGCGGCTATCGGCAAGGTTTTCCCATCCGTTAAGGTCGGCGGAACATGCCGCTGTGATCCCGGACGGTCAAGTCCATTGTTCGTGATCTCGCTTTCGCAGCCCGGCCCGGCGAGGACTATCCCGTGCAAAGCGCTTGCATCGCCGATGGCGAAGCCCTACCTCAATCTTCGAGGCCCTGAAGGGTCGAATTCACCGCATCCGAAGGGAGAAAAACGCCATGACGACCGGAACGAACCGCATCATGGATGAGTTCGCCAAGCTGATGACCGACGCGGCAGGTGCTGCCCAGGGAGTCCGCAAGGAGATCGAGACGGCTTTCAACGCCCAGGCCGAGCGTTGGCTGAACAGCATGGACGTCGTCAAGCGCGAGGAATTCGAGGCCGTGCGCGAGATGGCGATCAAGGCACGCGACGAAAACGAGGCGCTTGCCGCCCGCATCGCGGCGTTGGAAGCAAGGCTTGCCGGCGAAGGCCACTGAGTTCCGACAGAAAGCGAGACGCGGCATGGCCTCATTGCCCCATGCCGTGTCTGTCACAAAAAATTCAGGTGAGTTTTCCACCTGTGGACACTGCCAAAAAAGCCAATACGCAGAGTCGCTTATTCTCCCTTCTGAATTGAGTTTCGAAGTGCTTTCCACAGTGGCCGCGCCCTATTTTCCGCTCAGGGGGCTGGCAGGTGGCAAGGGTCATTATACACTGATTTTAAATGATGATTCGAAGCGACTTGGTAAGCTCCGGGCAGGTTATCTGCGTTAAGTCTGGTAGCGGTTCAACGATCATCCGGTGGTAGTTTCCGGTATTTGCGTGTGTCTTTCTTGTGTTCGTACACGAAGTTAGGTCGCATTCATTCCGGTCAAGAAGGTGCTGCATGAACCTGATGGAATTGGAAGTCGAGCGTCAGTCGAACCCGGTCGATATGATCGAGTACGTGGCCTCCAACAATGACTGGTCGTTCGAACGGTCCGGCGAGGACGAGATCGCGATGACGGTCGAGGGGCGCTGGGCGGACTATCATGTCTCCTTCTCCTGGATGGAGGAATTCGAGGCGCTGCATCTTGGCTGCGCCTTCGATATCAAGGTCCCCGACATCCGGGTCAACGAGGTGGTCAAGCTGCTCTCGGCGATCAACGGGCAGGTGTTGATGGGGCATTTCGACCTCTGGCGCCAGGAAGACGTCGTCATCTTCAGGCAGTCGCTGCTGCTTGCCGGCGGCGCCGAGCCGACCAACCGCCAGGTGGAGGTGCTGCTTTCCAGCGCGCTCGACACGTGCGAGGCCTATTTCCAGGCTTTCCAGTTCGTCGTCTGGTCCGGCATGGATGCGGCCAAGGCAATGGAAGCCGTGCTGTTCGAAACGGTCGGCGAGGCATAAGATGCCAGCCAAGGCTTTCTCCTCGAAGCATCCCGTCGTTCTGATCGGCGCCGGCAATATGGGCGGCGCGATGCTCTCCGGCTGGCTGAAGAGCGGCGTTCCGGGCTCGGCCGTCATCGTCGTCGATCCCGGCCCGTCGCCGGCGATGCTGGCGACGATCGGCGAGGCGGGAGCGACCCATGTCGCGGCGCTTCCGGCAGCGTTGAAGGCAGGAGTCTTGTTCCTTGCGGTGAAGCCGCAGGTGATGGATGCGGTGTTGCCGGCGGTGAAAAGCGCTGTCGGGCCGGAGACGGTCGTCGTCTCGGTCGCTGCCGGCAAGACGCTCGGTTTTCTCGAAAAGCATCTCGGGAAAGCCGCCATGGTACGGGCCATGCCGAACACGCCGGCCATGGTCGGCCGTGGCGTCACCGGGGCCTATGCCAATTCAGCGGTCAGCGATCAGCAGCGCGAGCGCGTCCATTCGCTTCTGCGCGTCTCCGGCCCGGTCGAATGGGTGCCTGCGGAAGCCGATATCGATGCCGTGACGGCGCTTTCCGGCAGTGGCCCGGCCTATGTCTTCTATCTCGTCGAATGTATGGCGGAGGCGGGCCGTAAGCTCGGCCTGCAGGCGGACCTCGCCATGCGTCTTGCGCGGGAAACTGTCGCGGGGGCTGGTGAACTCTTGCACCAGTCCCCCGACGATGCTTCGCGGCTGCGGCAGAATGTGACTTCTCCGGGCGGCACGACGGCGGCGGCGTTGGCGGTGCTGATGGCCGAAAACGGCATGCAGCCTTTGTTCGATAAGGCACTCGCGGCAGCGCGCAAGCGGGCCGAGGAACTGGCCGGCTGACGGAGCCCCTTATGGCCGAAGAGATCACCTACGCCGATTTCGATCGTGTCGACATCCGTGTCGGCACGGTCGTCGAGGCCAGTCCCTTTCCGGAAGCGCGCAAACCGGCGTTCAAGCTGGTCATCGATTTCGGCCCCGACATCGGCATGAAAAAATCCTCGGCGCAAATCACCGAGCATTATACGACGGAAAGGCTGATCGGCCGGCAGGTCCTTGGCGTAGTCAACTTCCCGCCACGCCAGATCGGGCCGTTCCGCTCGGAAGTGCTGACGCTGGGATTTGCGGATGAGAACGGCGCGATCGTGCTCGCCGCGGTCGAGCGGCCGGTGCCGAACGGCCAGAAGATGATGTGAGCCTTAGAGCCTTTTATCTTCCCCCGATTTGCCCGCATCCGAGCCGTCACGCGCTCTGATCTCCTGCAGAAACGGATTGCTGCGCCGTTCATCGCCGATGCGGCTGCCAGGGCCGTGGCCGCAGATGAAGCCGACCTCGTCGCCGAGCGGCAGGACTTTGTCGCGGATCGAATCCAGCAGCTGTTGATGATTGCCGCCCGGCAGGTCGGTGCGGCCGATCGAGCCGTTGAAGAGCACGTCGCCGAGATGGGCGAAGTTCTGGGCGCGATTGAAATAGATGACATGGCCGGGGGCATGGCCGGGTGCGTGATAGACCTCAAACTCGTGGGCGCCGAACGAAACCTTGTCGCCATCCTTGAGCCAACGGTCGGGCAGGACGTTGCGCAATCCTGATATGCCGTAGTTCGCCGCCTGGGTCTCGATGCGCTCTAACAGCGGCAGGTCGTCCTGGTGCGGGCCGACGATGTCGACGCCGAGGGCTTCCTTCAACTCTTTGGCGCCGCCGGCATGGTCGAGGTGGCCGTGGGTCAGCCAGATTTCCTTGATGGTCAGGCCGCTTTTCTCGATCGCCTGGAGAATGAGCGGTACGTCGCCACCCGGATCGACGACGACGCCTTCCTGGGTGTCGGGATCGAAGAAGACCGTGCAGTTCTGCTGAAAAGGTGTCACCGGAATGATGCCGGCCTGGAGCATGCCCATAAGTGCCTCGCTTGGTGTCTCGGGTGCTCAGGTATAGTTCGAAACGGCGGCAAGGACAGCCGAAATCTGCTGCTGGCGCGGGCTGTTTCACGGCAAAAAGACAAGCTGCAACACAAATTTATGGGGTTGGCTCTCTGGGGCCGCCCATTTGTCGGGCGCAGCCGAGGGGAACATCGTGGAACGCCGCGCGTTGTCCGGCCATCGAAACCAAGGAGACGCTCACATGACCTTGAAGAGAAACATCCTACTGGCTGGAGCCGTGCTCCTGGCGACCGGCGGTCTGGCGCAGGCGGAGATGGTCGCGACCACGGTCAACGACCTCAACGTCCGCGCAGGTCCGGGTCCGCAATATCCGACAGTCGGCCTTGCTACCCGCGGCTCGACCGCAGTGCTCGATGGCTGCATCGAAGGCAGCCGCTGGTGCCGCGTCGACGTCAATGGCATGCGCGGCTGGGTCTATGCCGATTATCTGCAGATGGATTATGGCGGCAACCAGGTGATCGTCGAGCAGCACCGCGCCGAAATCGGCGTTCCCGTCGTCACTTACGAGTCGACCGCCAGCGTCGTCCCGGCTGATCCGCAGCCGGCGCCAGGCGACGAACTGCTCGGCCCGGTCGGGGCTGTCGAGACCATCACTCCGCCGGAGACGGTGCGCACCTATATCGAAACCAATCCAACCGAGACGGTGCGGCTCGGCGGCGATGTCGTCGTCGGTGCGGAGGTGCCGGGTGATGTCACATTCCAGACCATCCCCGACTATGAATACCGCTATACCAGGATCAACGACCGTCCCGTGCTGGTCGATCCCGGCACGCGCCGGATCGTCTATGTCTATGAATGACGTGATCGGAATTTGAACGAAGGCGGCCTACGGGCCGCCTTTAGTTTGATGACACCTCGATTTCAAACGGAAGCAGATGCTCGGGACAAGCCCGAGTTGACGAAAGAAGCGTAGGCCGATTTTGTCAGCAGTCTGCAGGCCGTCGACTGATCGCTTTTGTTCGCTGTCGATCTCTCCGCCTTAATCCCGCATCGGTTGATTTTTCTCCTTTTTGTTTTTGAATATGCTAAAATACTAATATGCCGAAGGTTCGGCATATGACGGCGATCGGGGAGATCGCCAAGGAGGAAATCATGGAAGCGCTACTTCCGTTCATCGTCCAATTGATTGCCGGTGCCATCGGCGGCAACGCTGCCAGCGCCGCCTTGAAGCAGCATGCGATCAATGTCGTTGCCCGTACGATCGCCGGCGCGATCGGCGGTGTCGGCGGCGGCATGCTGCTCGGCATGGTCGGCGGGGACGTCGCAGCGACCGGGCTGATCGCCGACGGTATCGGCGGCCTGATCGGCGGCGGCATTCTCTCGACGCTCGCCGGACTGGTAATGGCGCGGGCGCATAGGTAGCCCGACCGCACCGATCACGTGAAGAGCTTATCCGGTGGCGATCGCCGCCGGATAGAATGCAGTCGGCCTGCGCCGAACCGCCCATCATCCCGCTGCCGCGCCAGGCGATCGGCCTGACACCTCCGGCGCTTCACGCGCCATGCCTGTTGATTGTTGTCCCCATTACGTTTTATCCAACAGACGCAGGGGGAAATTGCGCGTTGCGCCGGATGGGCCTTGGTTCCAAGAAAATGCCAGCAGAGAAAACTCCGTGCGGGGCTGCCGCAGAGTTCGGAAAGCCAGCAGCGACGCAAATTTAAGTCAATAAACTGACCTATCCCCGCGAAAATGTCCCGCAGTGCGGGGAAAAGAAAGGAAAGCCGAGTGTCACGACAGACCGGTTCGAAAGCGGGCAAGCCGGAGCCGCTGGCCACGCCGATGGAAGATACCGAGACGATCGATTTCGAGATCATCGAGCTGTTCTTCTTTGCTTATCGCGACTTCGTTTCCGATCCCGACGCCATCCTCGAAAAGAGCGGTTTCGGCCGGGCGCATCATCGTGTCGTGCATTTCGTCAACCGCAATCCCGGCATGACGGTGGCCGATCTTCTCGACACGCTGAAGATCACCAAGCAGAGTCTTGCAAGGGTGCTGAAACAGCTGATCGATTCAGGCTATATTCGCCAGGTGGCGGGGCCTGAGGACCGGCGGCAGCGCAAGCTTTATCCGACGAAATCGGGGCGCGAGCTGGCGCTTGCGCTTGCAGAGCCGCAATCGCGCCGCATTGAGCGGGCATTCGAAGGAGCCTCCGCGCAGGTGCGGGAGGGGGTGAAGGCCTTCCTCGGGGGCATGCGGGACAGAAAGAAGGCGGATTGAATGGCGGTCAAGACAGGTATTTCCGATGATGCGGCGCATCTGCTGGTGGTCGACGACGACTCCCGCATCCGCGCGCTGCTCAATCGTTATCTTGCGGAGAACGGTTTTCGCGTCACCGTCGCGGCCGACGGCGCCGAGGCGCAGCGCAAGCTTGCGGGTCTCGATTTCGATCTCATCATCATGGATGTGATGATGCCCGGTGAATCCGGCATCGACGTCACCCGCGGGCTTCGCGCCATCAAAAACGTGCCGATCATCATGCTGACGGCGCTGGCGGAATCGGGCAACCGCATCGAAGGCCTCGAGGCCGGCGCCGACGACTATCTCTCCAAGCCCTTCGATCCGCGCGAGCTGGTGCTGCGCATCAACAACATCCTGCGCCGCAACGCCGGCGGTGAGGGGCTGAAGATCGAACAGGTCATGTTCGGCCCCTATACTTTCTCCTTGACCCGCAAGGAGCTGAAGAAGGCCAGCGAGGTGATCCGGCTCACCGACCGCGAGCAGGAAATCATGCTGCTCTTTGCGCGGCGCGCCGGCGACACGATCCCCCGGCACGAACTGATCGGCAACGACACCGAGGTCGGCGAGCGGACGATCGACGTGCAGATCAACCGGCTCAGGCGCAAGATCGAGGAGGATCCGGCCAACCCCGTCTGGCTGCAGACAGTGCGCGGCATCGGATACCGGCTGAGCATCGATTAGATTTGAGGAAGCGGAACATGATGCCGATGACGGTTCACACTTTCCGGCACCATGCTCCGAAAGGCCAGGACCGAGGCTGATGGCGACAATGGACAGCTTGCGGCGGGAAGACCGCGCTCCTGCTGCGGGCTGGCGCTGGATCGTCCGCTGGCTGCGGCGCCGATTGCCCACCGGGCTTTACGCACGCTCGCTGCTGATCATCATCATCCCGATGGTGCTCCTGCAATCCGTCGTCGCCGCCGTCTTCATGGAGCGCCACTGGCAGATGGTGACGGAGCGGCTGTCGCTCGCCGTCACCCGTGACATCGCCGCGATCATCGAGATCGTAGAGACCTATCCGCAGAATTCGGACTATAGCGAGATCATCCGCATCGCGCGTGATCAGCTCAACCTGCAAATCTCGATCGAGCCCGACGGCGACCTGCCGCCGCCGCGGGTCAAGCCGTTCTTCTCCATCCTTGACGGCATCCTCAGCGACGAGATCAACGACGAGATCCACCGGCCCTTCTGGATCGACACGGTCGGCAACTCGAATCTGGTCGAGATCCGCATCAAGCTGGAAAACAAGATCCTCAGGGTGCTGGCCAAACGCAGTCAGACCTATGCCTCGAATACCCATATCTTCATCGTCTGGATGGTCGGCACCTCGCTGGTGCTGATCGGTATCTCGATCCTCTTCCTGCGGGGACAGATACGCCCGATCCTGATGCTGGCGCGGGCGGCCGAAAGCTTCGGCAAGGGGCAGAAGCCTGACAATTTCTATCCGCGCGGCGCCGACGAGGTCCGGCGCGCCGGCCTTGCCTTCATTCTGATGCGCGAGCGCATCGAGCGGCAGATCGAGCAGCGCACGGCGATGCTCTCCGGCGTCAGCCACGATCTGCGCACCATCCTCACCCGCTTCAAACTGCAATTGGCGCTCGCCGGCGACAATCCCGACCTGCATGGTCTGAATGATGACGTCAATGATATGCAGACGATGCTGGAGGCTTATATGGCCTTCGCGCGCGGCGAGGTCGAAGAGGATGTCGGCGAGCTGAAGCTCAGCGAGATCTTCGCCAAACTGGAAGCCGATTTCGCCCTGCACGGCAAGACATTCGCCTATTCGATCGAAGGCGACGACGAGATATCGGTCAGGCCGAACGCCTTCATGCGTCTCGTCACCAACCTGGCCTCCAACGCGCGCCGCTATGCCAATAGGCTCGACATCGAAGCCAAGCACAACGCCAAATGGCTGACTGTTATTTTCGACGATGACGGGCCGGGCATTCCGGAGAAGAATCGCGAGGACGTGTTCAAACCGTTCTTCCGGCTGGATGCGGCGCGCAACCTCGATGCGTCGGGCACCGGGCTCGGTCTTGCGATCGCCCGCGACATTGCCCGCAGCCATGGCGGCAACGTCACGCTCGGCGACAGCCCGCTCGGAGGCTTGAGGGCGACGATCCGCATTCCGGCTTAAACACTCGTTGCAGTGAGCTTTACGGCGTTGCGCGCATCGAAATCGCCGAGGCGCTCGACGATCCATCGCCAGAGCGTTGCGACCTGCATGAGGAGGTCACGGCCGAGCGGCGTCAATTCATATTCGACCCGCGGCGGCACCTCGGGATAGAGGGTGCGGATGATGAGGCCGTCGCTTTCGAGGGTGCGCAGCGTCTGCGTCAGCACTTTCTGACTGATGCCCTCGAGCCGCTCCATCAGACGCGAGAAACGTAAAGGCGCGCCGGCATCGGAGAGCACGTGCAGTATGCGCAGCGGCCATTTCGCCGCCGCCCGCTCAATCAAGGCGCGCGCCCGCGCATCCTGTTCATCCGTCATGTTGCTGCAGAAATCGAATGTGCCGCCGGCCACCTTTGTTACCTCGAGGTGCGTATGGATCGTGTTGGTGCCTTCTTTCGATTGGAACCGATAGAACATACATGGGCCGGGAACCAATGAAGAAGAGGTTTCCGATGTCGAAAGTTTGGTTGATTACGGGGAGTTCGCGCGGCCTCGGCCGGGCGCTGGCGGAGGCAGTCCTGGCCTCCGGCGACAATCTGGTGGCGACGGCACGCAATCCCGCCCAGCTCGCCGATCTTTCCGATCGCTATGGCGTGCAGGTGCTGACGCCGGCGCTTGACGTGACGAGCGAGGCGGCAGCGGCCGCAACCGTCGAGGCAGCCGTCAAGAGGTTCGGCCGTATCGACGTGCTCGTCAACAATGCCGGCTATGGCAATGTCGGCTCGATCGAGGATACCAGCCTTGCCGATTTCCGCGCCCAGATCGAAACCAACCTGTTCGGCACGATTATCATGAGCAAGGCGGTGATCGCCTTGATGCGGGGGCAGGGGGCGGGCCATATCATTCAGTTCTCCTCCGTCGGCGGCCGTATCGGGCCTGCCGGCCGCGGCGCTTATTCGGCGGCAAAATTCGGCATCGAGGGTTTCTCCGAAGTGCTGGCGAAGGAGGTTTCGCCATTCGGCGTCAAGGTGACGGTGGTCGAGCCCGGCGGCTTCAGGACGGATTTCGCCGGCGCTTCGACGGTGCTTGCCGAGGGGCGGGCGGAATATGCGGAAACGGTCGGCGCCACCGTGCGCTTTCAGCGCGAGTATGACGGCCGTCAGCCCGGCGATCCTGCCAAAGCGGCTGCGGTCATTATCCACATTGCCGGTCTCGACGAGCCGCCGTTCCGGCTGTTGCTCGGCAGCGATGCGGTGCGCAACGTCGAGAAGGCGGATGCAGCACGTATCGCAGCCGACCGGGAATGGCGCACCGTCAGCGTCTCGACCGATTTCGAGCCTGATGCCGAGGTGGGACCGATGCCTTCGGAAAAGAAAGCCGGGTGAAGGGATCCAAAAAGCAAAAGCGCCGCTGAGAAGCGGCGCTTTGTATCAGTGATAGTCGAGCATTCAGCCGGCGGTGCAGAAGTGGCTGCGGCCGTCATAACCGATATAGGTGCCCGTGCGCGGATCGAACGAGCGGTAACGATAGGAGCAGTAACGCTCCCATTGCGGCGACCAAGGCTCCACCGCCGTGCGGGCCGGCGCATAGTATCGCGGCTGCTCGACATATCGCGGCTCTTCGACATAGACGCGGCGTGGGGCGCGATAGACTGGTGCCGGCTCATAATAATCCGGCTCGTAGGCCGGGTCGATATAACGGCGCTCTTCGTAGACGGGGCCGTTATTGGCATTGGCGATGGCGGAGCCGACGATCAGGCCGGTCGCAAGGCCGACCGCGCCGCCGACAAGCGCATCGTTGCCGCCGTGGCGGCGCCAATGGCGATCGCGAGCCGATGCCTCGCCGATGGCGGAGAGGGTAAGTGCGGCGGCCGTAGCCGTCAGCAGAAGAGTTTTTGCGAGCCTGTTCATAAGCAGAGAGTCCTAATCCCGGGAACCGAACCCCGGTTCCTTTCTCGATGATGCTAGTCCTACCGTTCGCTAGCTGAACGAAGGCTGAATGATAAAACCCGGCATTGCTGCCGGGCTTCAACTCGAAATTCGACAGCCTTGTTAAGGGTTCAGCCCGCAATCTGCAGATTGACGGCCTTGGGGCCCTTGCCGCGGCGATCCGGCTCCGTGTCGAAGCTTACCTTCTGGTTTTCCGTCAGACCGGCCAGCCCGGAGGCCTGGACGGCAGAAATGTGAACGAAGATATCGGCGCCGCCCCGGTCCGGCTTGATGAAGCCGAAGCCTTTGTCGGTATTGAAGAATTTTACAGTGCCAGTCTCGGCCATGCGTCAGGTCCTTTTCTCTCTGCCCGCCATCCACACGGGCAGCATCATAGCATTGCCTCCTTGCGGGAGGTGTTGGCAGGCAATTCTTGAAATGTGAGAAAAAGGTCCCCTCTACCTCGGCCTGCCCCAGACAGGACTTTCGCCTGCCTTTTTTGGAACCGGCTGACCGGAATATTAGCGTTTCCGGCGCGCAAATACTTAAGGACTTCCCATGCTCGCAAAATGCCCGAACGAGGCGAGAGTGCGGCGTTTCCGGGATTTTGGCAAGCAAAAGTTTTTTAACGTGTCGTTCAGGGCACACTCCCGCCAGCAGCCAATTTGCGCCAAAACGCAAAATTTCCTTCGCCGAAGGAGCATGATTAACGTTTTGTATCGTCTGCAATATAAATTTCGAGCAGATTTTGCCAAAAATGCAACGTGAACGCGTCTTTCCGGTTCAGTGAATTTTTTTTCGGATTGGCCATCCACCCATATTTGGACGCGTGTTCAGGCGGCCCGCAGGCCCCGGCGGGTGAAGCTCGGCACGAGTTCGACCACAAGCATAGCGATAAACATTAGCGCGCAACCTGTATAGCCCGTCGCCGACATCGACTCACCGAGCAGCAGCGCTGCGAGCGATGCGCCGAAAAGAGCTTCGGAAGAGAGGAAGATCGCCGCCTGCGAGGGCGTCGTGTAGCGCTGGGCGATCACCTGCAGCACGAAGGCCAAGCCAGAGGAGAAGATGCCGACATAGAGGATCTGCGGGGCTGCGGCCCATACGGAGGAAAGACTGATCGGTTCGGCGGCTGCCGCAATTGCCAGCGCGCAGACCGCGGTGACGGCGAATTGCGTGGCGGAAAGCGCCAGCGGCCTTGCGGTCTCGGAAACCGTCGTGCCGGCAAGGGTGATCTGGATCGACCAGAAGACGGCGCAGACGACGGTCAGCAGATCACCTGACGTCAGCGCCGAGAGATGACCGCCGGACAGCAGGTAAATGCCCGCGACGGCCATCAGTGCGCCCGGCCAGATGATCCAATGCGGGGCACGGCGCAGGAAGAACACGGCGATCAGCGGTACGAAGACGACATAGAGACCGGTGATGAAGCTGGAATTCGTCACCGTCGTCGTCTGCAGTCCCACCTGTTGCGTGGCGGCGCCGCCGAAAAGGGCAAGGCCGGTCAGCATGTAGAGTCTCGCGTGCCGCTTGCTTGTCTTCGCCTTGGCCTTGCGTGCTTCGAAAAGGACGAAAGGCAGCACGGCAAATGTGGCGACGGCAAAACGCAGGCCGATGAACCAGAACGGGCCGATCGCCTTCATCGCCGTCGACTGAGCGACGAAGCCGCCGCCCCAGATGGCAGCCGCAAGCAATAGAAGGAGATTCGCCTGAACGCGCGTCATGTCGTCCTCGAAGGTGAAGGGGAAGGTGCTTGAAGCGGTTAGCAGTTGCGTTTCCATTCGGCAAGGGTGAGGTTTTGACGGGTCGCCGAAGATGATCGATTGCGTCTTGGGCGGTCTACTTTGCTCTGAAACGTCTACCCGTTGGTGATCGCTCTGTTCTCCAACCGCCTTGAGATCATGTTCCTGTGGAACAAGAGATGGCTGCGGTGGCAATGCCGCCCGATTGTGTAGATGGTTAGAGCGTATCAAATGAATGTAATGGGGGCTCTTTTCATGGGCGGGAAATATTTAAGCTTTATTGCGCTGTTGGGTCCTCTGGTCGTTGCTATGGGACCGGCTCATGCCGGCGACGCTGTGAAAAGTGGAACAATAGAGCGGAACGGATCGAAATTCAGTTATCAAGTTACCGCCCTAACTTCGAAAAATCGCAGAATTGAAGTCACTCACAGCGGGAAAAAATATACGGGCCCGCTGGCCGAAATGTCGTTTCGTGACCGCCATTTGCAGGTTTTCGAGATGGTGGCCAGACTGATCAAAACCACCTGCCAGGACGGTGTTTCCTCACTCGGAAATATCTGGCTGAGCAAAGATCCGGAACAGGATGAGGATCCTGACGCTAGGCATCCTCAATACTTCATCTGGGAATACAGCTGCCAATAGACGCCTCGGGACTGATCGGGATCTCAGCCGTTGTTGGCCTCGGCGCGCGAGACCCTGAGCAGCGCGCCGTCGTCCTCGTCGGTCACCATCAGCAGCGCGCCGTCGGGCGCGACGACGACATCGCGGATGCGGCCGTAGTCGCCTTCGAACAGGCGTTCCTCGGCAACGAAGGCGCCGCTCTCATCCCGCTGCATTCTCGAAAGCAGCTGGAATTTCAGCGCTGCGACGAGGAAGTCGCCATCCCATTCCGGGAACATGGCGCCGCGATAGACTGCGAGCGCGCCGGGCGCAATTGACGGATCCCAGTACTGCAGCGGCTGCTCCAGCCCTTCCTTGGCGGTACCTTCGCCGATCTCGGCGCCGGAATAGTCGCGGCCGTAGGTGATGATCGGCCAACCGTAATTCTTGCCGGCTTCGGGCTGGTTGATTTCGTCGCCGCCGCGCGCGCCGTGTTCGACCGTATAGAGCTTGCCGTCCTTGGCGTCGAAAGTGATGCCCTGCGGGTTGCGGTGGCCCTTCGACCAGATCTCCGGCAGCGCCTTGCCGCCGTCCTTGAACGGATTGTCGGCGGGGATGCTGCCGTCGGCATTGATATGGATGATCGCGCCGGCATTGTCCTGCCAATCCTGGGAACGGTCGCGGTCGCCGCGATCCCCGACGCTGATGAACAGTGTGCCATCACGGGCAATCGCAATCCGCGAGCCATAGTGAATGTTGGTGGATGTGAAGCGCCGCATACCGAACAGAGGCGTTACAGCCTCGAGCTTCTTCTCGTCAGCAGAAAGCTTCGCGCTGAAGGCTTCGGTGCCGGAGCCCTGGTCGTTCCTCATGGCGGCGGTGAAATAGAGCTTTCTGCTCGTGGCAAAATCCGGGGCGAGCGCCAGATCCAGTAGCCCACCCTGGCCACGGGCACTGACCTTGGGCACGTTAGCGATTGGATCGGACAGTTTGCCGTCTCGGATAATGCGCATGCGGCCGGGCCGCTCGGTAACGATATAGCCGCCGCCGGGCAGTGCCTCGACCGCCCAAGGATGGTCGAGACCATCGGCGAGTTTTTCGACACGAACAGCGGGACCCTGTGTATTGACGGTATCGGCCGCGTTGGCCGATATGGCGCCTGCGAACGCTAGCGCTGCAGCGAAATGGAAGGCGGATACTCTCTTCATCTTGCTCCCCGTCGTCTCTTCATGCTGAACGTGGAGCGGGCAGGGGAAGGCTTCAACCTCATTCGCCCTGCAATAACGGCTTTGTGTTTGCCGGTTGAACGGAGCCGGTCGCCTCGCCGTCGACCAATTCCGCTTCGACGATGTAGCGCAGCGACCCCGGTTCGGTCGCATCGAAGGGCCAGCAGGTGGTCAGCGCCAGGCGGCGACCGTCGGAGGCGGGATCGATGCCGCTCGCATCCCATGGGGCGATGCGGCCTTCGCCAGCCTTGAAGGTCAACAGCTTGCCGTCGCGGCGGGTGATTTCGATGGTATCGCCGGGCCTTACATATTGGAGCCAGCGGAAATGCGTGTCGCGATGGGCGGCGATGACGGAGGTGCCTTGCTCGCCCGGCTGCGGCGTGTTGGCGAGCCAGGCGGGACCGAAGGCGAGGGCCTCGCCGGAGGCGCCGGAGAGCACGATGGCCTCCTTGTCGAGGCGCGGCGCGCGCACCTTGGCTTCCGTCGTAAAATCGGCCCAGGGCCAGGGCTTCATCTCTTCGCCGTGCAGTTCGGCGGCGAAAGCGCGCTTCAGCAGGACCTGCGAGAGCTCCGCCTTCGCCTTCAACAGGACACCGTCGCCGATCAGCGCCAGGCCATAAAGAGCAAGACCTGAAATGGCGAAGGCGATCGTCTTTTCGATCGGCGAAAGGCGCCAGAGGAAGAAGCCCTTCTTCTGGCGCGCCTTCGGTCTGTCATGGGCCGTGGCCGCGGCCATGGCGAGTTCCAGGTAGGTCGGAAGCGGCTCGAATTCAGCCGCCCCCTCGTTCCTGTCGGCAGGACGACTAGCGGCCATTGCGTCTGCCTCCGACGGTGAAGACGCCTTTGAGGCGCCGGCGCCACACGGCGAGTCCGCTTGCCGCCGTCAGCGCCAAGAGCAGCATGGTAAGCCCGCGCATGATCTGTTCGTCGGCGCGGGTCGCCGTCTGCGGCAGGTTCACGGTCGAAGTCTTCTGCGCGATCATCGTGGCCGCCTTCGCGGTCGGAGCTGCGGCCATCAGGTTTGCGATCTCGGGCGATGCGTCGCGCCCCTGGATGACGGCGGCAGCCTGCTGCGGTCCGGAACCCTCCGTCGGCGCGGTCGAGCCGTGGTCTTGCCCGCCGCCAAGCGGCGCAGCATTTTCGCCGAACACCTTCCCGAAATCCCAACCGTCAGGCAGGTTGAGCGGCAGCTTTGCCGAGCCGAGCGGCTCGTTGGCCGGCCGCGACGGCGTGACGTCGACGGCGACGAGGCTGGTGACGCGGGAGACGAGGTGGTGGGCAAGCGCCACCGTCTCGATATCCTTGTCGAGCGCGGCAGGATCCTGGCGTTGATAGGCGCGGGCTTCGAAATCGTCGATCTTGCGCCGCGCCCAGAGCTTGGAGATGCCGTTGCCGTCGGCGGCATTGGCGATATCCATCTCGACGCGCCAGGGCTGGTCGCCCGTCTTGCCGATGATCTGCAGCTTGCCGGCGGGCTTATCCTCAGGCAGTTCCGCCGTCAGCACGATGGGCTCGCCGCTGTAGAGGTCGGGCATCGGGTTCGGCGTGATATCCTCGGCCGCGACGCCTTCGAAATTCGCGGCGATATCGGTCATGGCGGGGTTTTGCAGCTTGGTGAAGAGCTCACCCATGCGGCTTGCCACCTGATCGGCCGAGCCGATTTGGGTGAAGGTGCCGCGGCCGATTTCGGCGGCCTTGGTCATGAAGTAAGTATTGGGCGCCGAGCCGATGCCGACGGTGAAGACGCGGGCATCGCCGCGGTTTGCGGTTATTTCCTGGAAGAGCTGCTGCTCGTTGCCGATCGCGCCGTCTGTCAGAAACACGACTTGGCGCAGCGCTCCGCTTGTGACCGGCCCCTGGTTGCGCAGCGCGTCCTCGAGGGCGGGCAGCATTTCGGTGCCGCCGTCGGCGGTCAGGCCTCTGACATAAGCGATGGCCTTTTCGCGATTGTCTGGCGTGGCGGCGACGAGGCCCTTGAAATAATCGGTCATCGTGTCGTCGAAACGGATGACGTTGAAGCGGTCATCCGGATTCAGCTTGGAAATGGCAAGGGCCAGGCTCTGTCTTGCCTGCTCGATCGACTGGCCGGACATGGAGCCGGAATTGTCGATGACGAAGACCACCTCGCGCTTGGCCGGCGCTGCCGCATCCGGCGCCGTCGGCGGAGTGACGAAGGCGAGCAGATAGGTCTTGCCGTCCTTCACTTCGCGAAAGAGACCGGCGCTCGGCGTCTTGCCGGGAGCAGCCTTCCAGGTGAGCTCGAAATCCTTGTCGGCGGGGACGGAATCCCCTTTCAGGCTGATCGTCCTCACCTGGTCGCCGTCCTGTCCGATATCGACCCCATGAAAGGACGATGTGACGTCGCCGAGCGGAAAGCCGGCCTTGAGATCGACAGTCAGCGAGACAGGGTTGATTTTGGCATTCTCGCGCGGATCAAGCACTGGGGCTTCGATCTTCTCACGGTTTTCCACCGGGTCGCTCGGCGTGGCGAAGCCGGCGCCGTTGTTGAATTCGACGGTCTGGACGATCGGCGCCGGATTGTAGCGCGGCGCGACGACCATCGGGAAGCGCAGCGAGAACTCGCCGCCCGACTGGCGGACCGTCTGCTGATATTCGATCTGCACGACGATCTCTTCGCCGGGGCCGATATTGGCGACCTGATTGGTGAAGATGTTCGGCCGCTGCTGTTCGAGCAATGCCGTCTTCTTGCCCTCGGCCTTGGCCTGCTCGTAGATCTCGCGGGCTTCCTGGCGCGGCTTGATCTGGCCTTCGATGAAGCGTTCGCCGATCTGCATCTTCAGCGCGTCGACGGCGGAATTCTCCGGCAGCGGGAAGACATAGGTGCCCTCGACCCAGCCCTGGCTCGGGTTCTGGAAGCGCTGCGTCACCTTCACCCTGGCGATCGGTCCCGAGACGTCGATTGCGACGTCGGTCTTCAGCCGCGGCGCTTCGACGTAGAAGCCGGGTTCCTTCGACGGGAAGAGCAGCGAGCCGCTATTGACGTCGTTCGGCCGGACGAGGGCCGCGAGCTGACCGGATGTCTGCTGCGCCTCGGCGCGCGCGGCTGAGGCAAGCCCCAGCATGGCTGCGACGCAGGCGACAAAGGCGGTGGCGGCGACAAGAAATGAAATGGAAATCCGGCGCATGCGCATGCGCCCGATGGCGAACTCATCTTCCAGAAACATTGGCGTACCCTCAATAACCAATTTTGGATAACGCAATGATGCGGCTTCGATCTCGGCGCGCTCGCGACCGAATTGCGGCGGTGTACGGCATTTGTTGCGGCTTATTCGTGGCGAAGGGCGAATCCGACAATGCCCCTGATTTCTAAGGGCTTAGGTGACAAAACGCGACCGTTGCCGCCGCGAAAGTGCCGGACGTGATGCGGTCGAATGCGTGGCCCTGAACCGTCGAGGCTCATTCCGCGGCTCTCAGGGACGGGTGATCCTGTAGACCAGCAAATCATTTGAATCCGTAAGCTTGGTTGCGGTCCTGTCCAGATAGTCGATCAGGCCCTTATGATGCTCGACGAACAGCAGGTCCTGCTTGTCTGTGGCGTTCTTGGCCACGCCGAACAGATCCGCGCCCTGCGCGCGCAGTTCCTCGAGCTGTGCGATTGCGGTGGCGTCATCGGCGACGAATTTCGACCATTCGGAATCGCCTCCGCCAGGCGGGAATACCCAGCCGCGCGCCCTGCTGTAGTAGACTGCGACGGGATCACCGACTTCCGGCGCGATGGCGACGACGAGATCGCCCGGTTGCGTCAGCCGCGCCAGTTCCTCGCCAAGCAGCTTGCCCTTCATCGCGACCGGCTTCTTCATCGTCCTGACCAGCGGAAGGGTCGACCAGCCGAGCGTTATGGCGACGATACAGATCGAGCGAAGCATCACTGCCGGCGTTAGAAAGGTTGTCGATGTAAGCCTTGCCAGAAGAAGCGCGCCATGGCCGCAGAATATCGCAACCGGCACATGGAAGATGTGGAAGTTCCACACATTGCTGGTGATCTCGCCCGCCGCCGCCAGATAAAGAATAAACGCCGCAGCCAGCCACACATAGGGAATGGCCGAAAGGATGCGCTGCTTCGGGTCTTCGGCGGGTCTGGGCGGCATCCACATGCCGACGGCGAACAGCACCATGAACGGATAGCCATAGAACCATAAAACCGAGGTGTTCCATGCGGATTTGAAGTAGAATCTGTCCCTGACATATGTCCAGAAGCCGTAATCCCAGATATAGCCGCCGCTGCCGGCGAAATGAAACGGCGGATAGCTGCGGGCGAGATAGATCGCCCAGCTGAAATAAGCGCCGATGATGGCCAGGCTCAAAAGCCCTGACAGGAAGACCAAGCTCGCCTGCTTCCACTTCTTCTCCAGAATCCAGCAGACCATCAGATAAAAGATGACGGCGCCGGCGGCGATGCCCGGAGGCTTTGACAGCACGCCCAGCGAGAAGCTGGCCGTGGCGAGCGGCAAGAGCCAGCCGCTGCCGCCGACCCAGTATTTGGCGAACAGCCAGACACCAAGAGTGACCAAGGCCAGCATCGCGGGATCGGGAAGAAACGAGCTGTCGATCTGGATCGCCGCCGGCATCAGCGCGTAGGCCAATGCTGCCGCGTGGGCGTGCCTCTCGCCCCAGCACAGCGCCGTCAGCCTGTGCAGCGAAAACACGGTCAGCAGCCCGAACAAGGCCGCAACCACGCGGCCGAACCAGTCGTGCCAGCCGAAGAGTTGGTAGAGCAGGGCTGAGAGATAGCTGACGATCTGGAACTCGCGGCCCTGATAGCTTGGCCCGGGCCCGGTCCAGCTGACCTCGGGAAAGAAGATGTTCCAGCTGCGCTGCTGGAAGTTGTCGGCCATCATGGCGGTGCTTATCTCACGCCAACTGAAGCCGTCGACCAGCGGCAAGGTGATCTTGTGGAACCTGAAGACGATCGCAATAATCAGGATCCCCAGCAGGATTGCCGTGTCGAGGTTCAGATAGTTGCGGGCAGCCTTTTCCCGGTCGATCGTCTCCTGCGGGTATTGCCGACTTTCGGGCCGATTCAATTCCAGGTCGTCCGGCGCGAGACGCAGCGGTGGGGAGGGCTTGCGGGGCGGCTTTCTCATGCCGGCAGTTCATCAGCAGTGGCTTAAAAAGCAATTCATCCAAATTGAGTACTGACCCTCCTCCTCGTGCTAAGATGGCAAGAACCCCGGCTCGCCCTCTATGGCGAAAACGATCAATAAGAATCATTGCCCCCATCACGCCTTTGCGCTTGAAATGCCGTCATACATTGGACATAGAGCTAACCGCAGAACTCCGGTCCCGGCTTTCTGCCCGTTTCAACCATTAGGACCGATATCATGGCCTTCCTTGCCGATGCTCTTTCCCGTGTGAAGCCTTCAGCCACCATCGCCGTCTCCCAGAAAGCGCGCGAGCTGAAAGCAAAAGGACGCGACGTCATCGGCCTCGGCGCCGGCGAGCCGGATTTCGATACGCCCGAGAATATCAAGAAGGCCGCCATCGACGCGATCAACCGCGGCGAGACGAAGTACACGCCGGTTTCCGGTATTCCCGAATTGCGCAAGGCGATCGCCGCCAAGTTCAAGCGCGAGAACGGCCTGGAATATTCCTGGGAGCAGACGATCGTCGGCACGGGCGGCAAACAGATCCTGTTCAACGCCTTCATGGCGACGCTGAACCCCGGCGACGAGGTCGTCGTCCCTGCGCCCTACTGGGTTTCCTATCCCGAGATGGTGGCGCTGTGCGGCGGCACGCCGGTTTTCGTTTCGGCCACCCAGGAACACAATTTCAAGCTCCAGGCCGCCGATCTCGAAAAGGCGATCACGCCGAAGACCAAGTGGTTCATCTTCAACTCGCCGTCCAACCCGACGGGTGCTGCCTATACGCATGCCGAGCTGAAGGCGCTGACCGACGTGCTGATGAAGCATCCGCATGTCTGGGTGCTGACCGACGACATGTACGAGCATCTGACCTATGGCGACTTCAAGTTCGTCACGCCTGTCGAAGTCGAGCCCAAGCTCTACGACCGCACGCTGACGATGAACGGCGTCTCCAAGGCCTATGCGATGACCGGCTGGCGTATCGGCTATGCGGCCGGCCCGATCCAGCTCATCAAGGCGATGGACATGATCCAGGGTCAGCAGACCTCCGGCGCGACCTCGATCGCCCAGTGGGCGGCCGTCGAAGCGCTGAACGGCACGCAGGACTTCATCCCCGAGAACAAGAAGATCTTCGAAGGCCGCCGCGATCTCGTCGTGTCCATGCTGAACCAGGCCAAGGGCATCGTCTGCCCGGTTCCGGAAGGCGCCTTCTACGTCTATCCGTCTTGCAAGGGCTTGATCGGCAAGACCGCCCCCTCCGGCAAGGTCATCGAGACCGACGAGGATTTTGTCTCCGAGCTTCTGGAATCGGAAGGTGTGGCCGTCGTTCACGGCTCGGCCTTCGGCCTCGGCCCGAACTTCCGCATCTCCTACGCAACCTCGGAGGATTTGCTCGAGGAAGCCTGCCGCCGCATCCAGCGCTTCTGCGCCGCCTGCAAGTAAGCCGGTTGCGATTACATCGATCGAAGGCCCGCCGGCGACGGCGGGCTTTTTGTTTGCGGCGTTGACGATGTGGCTGCATGTAGCTACATTTGACGTCATGAAGACCGTTTCGATCCGTGACGCGAAGAACCGCCTGACCGAGCTTGCCCGCGAGGTCGAGAAAGGCGAGACCATTGTCGTGACCCGCAACGGCAAGCCGGTCTTCGATCTCGTCCCGCATCAGAAGCGCGGCGGTTTGAACCTGGAGGCTGGCGAGGCCTATCTCCGTTCCAAGGGCATCACGAGGACGGAGATGTATATTGCCGACGACTTCGACGATCCTCTGCCGGAAGATTTCCTTCTGAAGCCGCTGCCGTGACCATGCGGGTCCTGCTTGACACGCACATGGTGATCGCGATTGCGCAGAAGCAACTGACGGAACGTTTTCCGCGTGTCGAGCAGCTGCTTTCGGACCATGCCGCCAGCGGCTTCGTCAGCGTCGCCAGTCTCTGGGAAATTGCCATCAAGACGAGGCTGGGCAAATTGCAGCCGGGATTGCCGTTAGAGACCATTCCCGTCTATCTCCGGGAGGCCGGGCTGACGATCCTGCCCGTCGAGGTCCCGCACGTCATCACCGCCGCCGATCCCGAGCCGGAGACGCGCGATCCCTTCGACCGGCTGCTGCTGGCGCAGTGCAAGGTCGAGGGCTTGCAGCTTGCGACGGTCGACCGATTGCTTGTCGACCATCCGCTGGCGCTGCGCCTCTGAAGCGCGTCGCAATCTTTCATCTTCGCTCCCAGCGCTCCAGGTTTTTGATTTCTCGCATGTCGTCATCGCAAAACCGCTGCACACTTTTGCGCGACATGCTTTAGGCTTCCATCCTGATTGAAGACCTTGCGGCATCGATTCCGCTTTGCCTCGCAAGTCGTTGAATTCCGATTCAAAACGTGAGGGGGAGCGCCGGCGGCGCGGGTGATCTCAGGTTGCGGGCGGCCGCCAAACCAACTAGATATCCGCCATCAAGTTCAAGTTGCCGCTTTGGGAGGCCGGATTTTGCAGCAGAGTGCCGTCATCGTCTGTTCCGACGTCAACATGCTGCCGGCTGCCTGCTGCACCCTGCTTTCCGTCAAGCGCAATCTGGCGAAGGCCGGTGTTGAATTCCTGCTTCTCGGCATCGACCTGAAGCCGAACGAGGTCGCCGAGGTCGAAAGCTTCGCGCGCCTGCATGGCATGACGATCAAGGTGCTGCCCTATGCGACGCCGGATACGGCGCGCCAGGCGCGCGGCCGTTGGTCCGCCGCCACGCTGGCGCGGCTCTATATGGATCTGCAAATTCCGGGGAATATCGAGCGCCTGCTTTACCTCGACGCCGATGTGCTGGCGGTAGCGCCCGTCGACGAACTCTTCACCAGGGATCTCCAGGGCAAGGCGCTTGCCGCCGTCGATGACTATGTCATGGCCTTTCCCGAGAAGGCGGGCGCGCGGCAGCGCAAGATCGGCATGGGCGAGGGCGGACGCTATTTCAATGCCGGCGTCTTGCTGTTCGACTGGTCGGTCTGCCGGGCGAAGGGGCTTTTTGCCAGGACCCGGGAGATCTTCGAGGAGCGCTCGCATCTGTTCGAAAACAACGATCAGGATGCGCTGAACGTCACATTCGACGGCGACTGGCTGGTGCTCGATCCGCGCTGGAACACGCAGACGGGACTACTGCCTTTTGTCGCCCGGCCGGCGATCCTCCATTTCACCGGCCGCAAGAAACCGTGGCAGGCGACCGTTCCCTGGGTGCACCGTCGGATGGCTGTGCGTTATGCCGAGGATCTCCGCAACACGCCGTGGGCCTCCTTCTGCAGGCAGCCGTCGGCAGCGGGCCGGGTTGCCGGCTTCTTCTCGCATGTGGGAAAGCAGATCGGCGGGCTGACGCGGCTTGCACGGATGCGCGCCTATTTCAGCAACAGCTAGATCGTCCTTGGAAAGTGCATGTGAGCCGATGGAATCAATTCCGAGCGATATCAGGACTACGGCCGCCGAAGATGGCGGAGTGAATCTCGTGACACAGGAAGCGTGGAAGGCGCTGCTGTCGCGCTATTCCCACATCGTGCTTGTGGCGAATAGCGAAGCGGTCGATTTCGAACGGCTCAGAAGCGAGCTGCCGGAGACGGCGCTCTACGTCTTCTTCAACAATGTCTACAAGGTGCTCGACGAGCCCTTCGCCGGTCATGCGGTGCTGGTTGCCCGCAGCGGCGTGATGGGCGCCAATATCGTCCACCGGCGGGAAGTGGGCGATGTCCTGCGCTTCTTTGCCGGTGATGACTTCCTGGGTGTCATCAATATTCGCGTCTCCCCGGAGGAAAACTTCAGCGAGCAAAGCCGCTTCAACGGCGCCAAGGCCCGCCACCTCGATCTGACGCAAATGCTTGGCGATCTCTATCCCCAGGGCAAAATCGCCACGAGCGGCTTTGCAATGGCGCTCTGGCTCGCCGGCCTGCAACTGCCGGGCAAGATCCTGCTTGCCGGCTTTTCGGCCAAGAGAAGCGAGAAGTGGAAGGTCTTCGACGTGCACGATTGGACGTTCGAGCAGATCTTCCTGCGCCTCTTTGCCAGAATGGGCTCGATCTCGATGGTGGGCGGCGTCGATGCCAGCCCCTATTCGGCGCTCGCCAAGCGGTTTCCACAGGTGCCGCCGATCGAGATCGCGATGACGGCGGCCGAAGTCTTGTCCGAGCGGCTCCATAATGCCAACGGCCAGATCGACAGGCTGATGTCAGTCACCAAATCCATTCGCGCCATCGAAAATTTCTTCCGGCGCTTCAAGCCGAAAACCCGTAAAGAGCGTTTCCTCGAAAAGTCGAAGGGATAAGCTGCTTCACCGCAGTGTTCTGTCTTCAAAGCCCCAGCGCCGTCAGCATGACGAAGGTGGAAAACAGGATGAAATGCGTCATGCCCTCGATGGCGTTGGTCTCGCCGTCGTTGAGATTGATTGCCGCGGCAATCAGCGTGATCGCGACCATCACCGTCTGCACCGGGGTCATCGCCATGATGAGGGGCTGGCCGGTATAGAGCGCGATCGCCTCCATGGCGGGCACCGTCAGGATCACCGTCGACAGCGAGGCGCCCATGGCGATATTGACCGTCGCCTGCATCCGGTTCCTCAACGCCGCCCTCAAGGCGGTCAGGATCTCGGGGGCGGCCGAAATCGCCGCGACGACGACGGCCGTGACGGCGATCGGGGCGCCGCTATCGCGCAGGCCCTCAGCCATAAAAGCCGACATGAACTCCGCCAGCAGGCCGATGATGACTATGCCTGCGAGGATGCTCACGATCGAGGCCGCCGCCGGTCCCTCGGTGTCGCGTTCGTCGTGACTTTCCTTCTTCCGCTCGGAGCGCGGATAGCTGTAACTGAAGAAATAGCTGTGCTGCCCGACCTGCATGCGCAGGAAGAGGCCGTAAAGCGCGATCATCGCGACGATGGTGAAGGCGGAATAATAGTGCCACTTATCGCTCGGCACGAATTCCGGCACGATCATGGAAATGCCCATGGCGGTGAGAATCATCACGCCGTAGGTCTTGCCCGAATTGTCGTTATAGGGCTGCTCGCCGTGTTTGAGGCCGCCGAGCAGGGCGGCGAGGCCGAGAATGCCGTTGATGTCGAGCATCAGGGCCGAATAAATCGTGTCGCGCACCAGCGTCGGAGAACTTTCGCCGGTCATCATGATGGCGAGGATGAGGACTTCGACGGCGAGGGCCGAAAGTGTCAGGATCATCGTGCCGTAGGGATCGCCGACCTTGACGGCGAGCAGTTCGGCATGATGGGCGACGCGGATCGAGGCAAGCACGATGGTGGCGACCAGGGCGGCGGCGGCGAGCAGCGCGACACCGCGTCCCATTTCGATCACTGCGTGTTCCAGGAGATACGCGATCATCGCGGCGGCAAGCGCGGCGACGAGATATTTTTCCGCTTTAAAGCGTGAAGCGATGCCCAAATCAAAGCTCCCGTTGCGATTCATGCCTCTTAACTAAGTCACTGATTCGGGATGGGAAGCGCGCCACGGCACTCTGCTATTTGCAGTCTTCGGCGTTTAATGGAATACTGAACGCCATCGGGGCCGGAAAGCAGATCGCGGCGTCCTCGTATTCTCGTCAAGCGGCCGCGATGATCCGGACCCTGTCCGGAGGCGTGCGAATGCGCAACATAAAGATGAGGAGACGGATGCATGATAAAGGTGGTCTACGAAGTCGTGCCGCATGACGGCGGCTGGGCCTACAGACTGGGAGGCGTCTATTCCGAAGCATTTCCGAGCCATGCCGAGGCGCTCGAAGCTGCGCGTATCGTCGCGGCCGAACAGCAGGTCGGCGGCGATTCCGCCGAGATCAGCTGGCAGGACGAAAACGGCAAGTGGCACGAGGAATACGCCGAGGGCGGAGACCGGCCGGAAACGGAAGTGGTGGACGGCCTGTGGCAGGATCGCGCGGCCGGAGCCCCGCATGGCCCGTGACACTAAGCATTGCCCTTCAATGCCCGCGCGACGATCGCGTCGACAAAGTCGCGCTTCTGCGCGGTATAGCGATCGCCGTCCGTCCTGAACGCGGCTGCCAGTCTGCGTTTGAGCGCGGCATACTCGCTCGCCGACTCCGGATGCGCGATGAGATAATCCCGGAAAGCCAGCCTGTTTCGATGTGTGCCGTTGCCGGCCGGGCAAAGGTAGACCCGCTCCGCCGGTGCCGAACCTCTCGATAAAAATGCCCAGACGTCGTCGTCATAGCGATTGCCGCGCGGTTCATAGCCTTCCGCCAGAAGCACCGCTGTGGCATCGGCGATATGCTCGAGGCCGGGAAGAACGATGTCGATATCGATCAGAGGCTTGGCGATCATGTCCGCTATCGACGTGCTGCCGATATGATCGACGGAGAGCGCCTGCGGCAGCCAGGTAAGCAGCCGGCTGCGGATGCGCCGGAAATCCGCCGGCCATTGCGGATCGTAAGGCACCAGTTCAACCGGATTGTGAGGTGTCATCTTTATCCTGTTAGAGCAATGTCAGCAAAATGGTGATGCGATTGGTGTCAGGAATCGCAGGAAAAACAGGGGTATAAAGTGATACCCATCCGGCGGAGACGGCCGATCCCTTGAATTGTGCATGATTCCTTTCGGAAATCGATTCCGATTTTGGGACTATCCGCCAGAGCATGATGCCGAAAAGTGTGAGCGGTTTTCGGACGACATCATGCACTAACTCTTTAATTTAGAACAGGATTCAGTTTTTAGGCCGACCGGGCCTAAAATCATCCTGTTCTAGTCGAATACCGGTAGTAATCCTGCAGGCCGTTGACCAGCGCGTCGAAAGTGACGCGGCAGCGTGGCGAGGATTTCAGACTCTCATGCATCGCCACCCAGGTGCCGAGCGGGATGTTGAAAGCATCGGCCAGGAGATGCACGAGATCAGCATTCTCCCGGGCAAGCCCGATCTGGCAGAGGCCGATACCGACGCCGGCGCGGATCGCGGCAAGCTGGGCGAGGTTGCTGTCGGTCCTGTAGGCGAATTTGATCCCATCCGGCACGGGATAGCGCTTCATCACCAGGCGGACATAGGCCGTCTGTCGGTCAAAGCCGATAAGCCGATGATTGGCGAGGTCAGCCACGCTTTGCGGAATGCCATATCGTTCGAGATAACGGCGATGGGCATGGAAGCCGAGCGGAATATCGCCGATGCGGCGCACGACGAGCGCATCCTGCTGCGGTTCGGCCATGCGCACGGCAATATCGGCCTCGCGATTCACCAGATCCTCGATCGCATCGGAAGCCGAGAGTTCGATCTGCAGCTCGGGATGGGCGTCCTGTAACGGCCCAAGAATCGCAGGCAGCACTTCGACGGCGATGACCTCGCTGGCGCTGATCCTGATCGTTCCGGCGACTCGTTCGCGTTGGCTGGATGCGGTCCGCAACAGTGCGGCGGTGGTTGCCGCCAGCGTCTCGGCATAGGGCTCGAGCGCCAGTGCTGCGTCGGTCGGCAGCAGACCGTTCGGCGATCGGGTGAAGAGCTCGGCGCCGATCGCCAGTTCCAGGGCATCGACATGGCGGCCTATGGTCGGCTGCGTCAACCCCAGCTCGCGGGCGGCGGCCGAAAGCGATCCGTGCTGGAGCACGGTGAGGAAACTGCGATAGAAATCCCAGCTCGGTTCGGAGTTCATATATTTTTGTATGTCGGATCCACTGATTTCGTCAATTTCGTTTATGTGAGGGCAGGAGCATATTCATTTCATGGATCGAAGGAGATGCATGCGATGAGCAGAGAGACGAAGAAGACCGCCCTTGTTCTCGGCGCGACCGGTGGGATTGGCGGCGCGGTCGCGCGAAAGCTGCTGGGGCGCGGCTGGCGGATCCGCGCGCTGAACCGGGATGCGGAACGGGCGATGGGGAAAGAGCCGGCATTCGAATGGGTGCAGGGCGATGCGATGAATGCCGGCGACGTCCTGACGGCGGCCGAAGGCGTTGGGTTGATTGTCCATGCCGTCAATCCGCCGGGCTACCGCGACTGGGACAAGCTGGTGCTGCCGATGCTCGACAATACAATTGCCGCTGCCCGCGCTGTCGGCGCGCGCATCGTGCTGCCCGGCAACGTCTATAATTTCGGTCCCGATGCCCTGCCGATGCCGACGGAGGAGAGCCCGCAGCATCCGGTAACCAGGAAAGGTGCGATCCGGGTGGAGATGGAGGAACGGCTGAAGGCGGCGGCGCAAGTCGGCATCGGCGCCATCATCGTCCGCGCCGGCGATTTCTTCGGTCCGGGCGCCACTGCCAACAGCTGGTTCTCGTCCGGCCTGGTGACGCCGGGCAGGCCGGTCGGCACGATCAAAAACCCCGGACGGCGTGGAGTCGGTCATCAATGGACCTACTTGCCCGACATGGCGGAAACCATGGCGCAGCTCATCGAACGGGCCGATCGGCTCCCGTCCTTTGCCGTCTATCATATGGACGGCTTCTGGGATGCCGACGGCATGCAGATGGCAGAAGCGATCAGGCGCGTTGCCGGCGGCAAGGCGAAGATCGGGCGTTTTCCCTGGTGGATCGTGCCGCTCGCCGCGCCCTTCCTTCCCTTGATGCGGGAGATCAACGAGATGCGCTATCTGTGGAGGGTGCCGTTGCGGATGTCGAACAGCAAACTGACGGCTGAACTCGGAAAAGAGCCGCGCACACCGATCGACGAGGCCGTCAAGGCGACGCTCGTGGCGCTCGGCTGCCTGTCCGAACCGCAGCATCATCAGACAGCGTCCGCCGTTATCGGGCATTCACTGCAGGGCGGACGTTAAGCCGCAAGTTCGGAAAGGGCGAGCCGGGCGACCGTCAGAGCGGTCTCGACCTGAGGCGTGTTTTCGTCTTCGAGGAACCAGGCGGCGGAAAGGCCGGAATAGGCGGCGATCCACTGCAAAAGCCGCTTCGGCTCGAGCCTCGCTTCCATCGAGACGACGGCGAGCTGGCGGCGGAAACGGGCGGGATCGGTGATGGTTGGCAGCTCCTCGTTGGCAAAGATATTGGCGAAATCGAAGCCGCGTTCGCCATGAAGGCGCTTCGGATCGATCGCCAGCCAGCCGCGTGTCTCGAAATCGAGAATATTGCCGTGGTGAATGTCGCCGTGGAGGATGGTGACTTCGTGCGGGTCGGAAAGAAGGGCTTTGGCGACCGTCGAGCAATCGGCAAATGTGCCGCCAACTTTATCGGCCGTCGGTTCCAGTTCACGGAACCAGCGGGTGAGGGGTATCGGATCGGGAAGCGGCTTTTGGCGCGGCGCATGCAGCCTTGCGGCCGTCCGGCAGAGGATACGGCTGGCCTCGTCGTCTTCGCCATTCATCGCCATGGCAAGCAGCGAGCGTTTGCCCGTCGCCCGTTCCAGAAGCACGGCGTCGCCCTCATGGGCGTAGACATGGGCCGCGCCATCGCCGTCCCACCATTGCATCAACAGCGCGCCATATCGTTCGTCGTTGTCTGTCGCCACCTTCAGCATGGCGGGCCTATCCTGCCAGAGGACCGGCAGCAGGCGGCTCGAATGGGTGAGGATCGGCTCGCCGTCTGATATGAGCGACCAGCGATCGAGATAGGGAGCGAACATGGCGACACCGTACAAAGATGGAGCGGAAATGGAAATCCCGCCTCTCAGCGGGATTTCGCAATTCGGATCCGAAAGGCTCAGGCGACCTTCTCGACAGCGGAATAGTCGATGTAACCCTTGGCGGTGCCGCCGTAGAAGGTCGACTGGTCCGGCGTGTTGAGCGGCAAGTTCTTTGCCAGCCGTTCGACGAGGTCGGGATTGGCGATGAAGGGCTTGCCGAAGGCGACGAGATCGGCGCGGCCGCTTTCGACGGCATCGACCGCCAGGTCGCGGTCATAGCCGTTATTGACCATCCAGTTGGCCTTGCCGCCGGCCGTTTCATAGGTCCGGCGCAGCGCCTTGTAGTCGAAGGGAGGATTGTCGCCCTGCTTGTAATCACGGTCGCCGCCCGTCTGGCCTTCGATGACGTGGAGATAAGCGAGGTCGTATTTGGCCAGTCCCTCGACGACATGGGCGAAGGTGGCCTGCGGATTGGAATCGTAGCTTTCGCCCGACGGCGTCACCGGTGAAATGCGGATCGCGGTGCGGCCGGCACCGACTTCGCTCACGACGGCATCCACGACTTCAAAGGCGAGCCGCGTGCGGTTCTCGATCGAGCCGCCATATTGGTCGGTGCGGTCATTGACGCCGTCACGAATGAACTGGTCGAGCAGATAGCCGTTGGCGCCATGGATTTCGACACCGTCAAAGCCGGCGTCGATGGCGGCGCGGGCAGCCTTGCGGTAATCCTCGACGATACCAGGGATTTCGGCGGTTTCGAGCGCGCGCGGCTCGGAGGTGTCGGCGAAGCTGCCGCTGCCGTCGGCGTTGACCAGATAGGTCTTGGCCTTGGCGACGCGATTGGTCGAGGAGACCGGCTTGCCGCCATCCGGCTGCAGCGTCGTGTGCGAAATGCGGCCGACATGCCACATCTGTACGACGATCTTGCCGCCGGCGGCGTGAACGGCGTCGGTCACACGCTTCCAGCCTTCGAGCGCTGCCTTGCTATAAAGACCGGGCACGTCGGCATAACCCTGGCCTTGATGGGTGATCGCGGTCGCTTCGGTAATGATCAGCCCTGCCGTGGCGCGCTGGCGGTAATATTCGACGTTGAGGTCGTTGGGGATCGCGCCCGGCGAGCGGTTGCGGGTGAGCGGCGCCATGACGATGCGGTTCTTGACTGATATGTCGCCAACCTTGGTGGGTTCGAAAAGCTTGGCCATGATGGTCCTTTCTTTTGCGGGAGGATCACTCGGCGGGGGCAAGGGCGGCCCGGCCCCAGGCGGAGAGATGGTCGAGCGCCGTTGCGTCAAGGCCAATCGGGGCCATCAGGGCTGCGGCGGAGATTTTACAGGTCTTGCGTCAGCTGCTTGAGGAAGGCTGCGATGGTGTCTTCGTTGCGCTTGTAGAAGATCCACTGTCCGACGCGTTTGGTGGTGACGAGACCGGCACGGTGCAGTGTCCCGAGATGGGCCGAAACCGTCGACTGCGACAGGCCGCACCGTTCGAATTGGCTGGCGCAGACCCCCATTTCGAAAGGATGCTCCTGCGTGAGGAAATGTTCCTCCGGATTTTTCAGCCAGCTCAGAATGGCCATCCGGGTGGGATGCGCGAGCGCCTTGATGATCTCGTCTTTGTCCATCGCGGTTTGTCGATCCATAAATCGTATGTTCTCGATATATGGATCGATAGCCGTCGATATGCAAATCACGGAGGCGTGAGGCGGCAGCTGCCGGGGCATGCGCAAATTTTGGGCAAAAAAAGAGGGCCACTGGAAACCAGGGCCCTTATAAGTTGTGAAGGTCAAAAACCTCCAGAGGGGAACAGCTAATGCGGTGGTACTGGGAGAGAAACCACGAAATGCATCAGCTGAAAGGGATATGGTGCTTCCTTAGGCAGGTTTCAATGCTTTTTTGTGCATGCCTGCTATGCGCCGCACAAATTTTTTGCGATGCAGCATTGCCCCGGTCGGCAAGGCAAAAAAAGAGGGCCGCTGGAAAACCAGGGCCCTTATAAGTGTGAAGGTCAAAAACCTCCAGAGGGGAACAGCTAATGCGGTGGAACTGGGAGGAAAAGCCACCATGTGCATCAGCTATGTGCGATATGGTGGTTTAATGGGCAAACGGCAACCCACATTTGCGCATGTCAGTCATGCGCTCTCTGCATAGTATAGAAATCATTCCATAAATCTGGCCTGGATCCGGATGATTTGAGGCCGATCCCGGCCTAAAATCATTCGGATCTAAACCAAAGAAGGTGAGCATGATGTCGACCGAAAACCGCTCACACTTTTCGGCATCATGCTCTAGAAGTTCCAGTTTCTGGCCTTGCTGACGATAAAATCGCGGAAGGCCTTCAGCTTGGCGGCGTTCTTGATCTCGTCGGGATAGCAGAAATAGGTGTCGAAGGAGGGGACGTCGGCATTGATCGCCAGCTGAATCAGGCCGGGATCGCGCCCGACGATGTAATCCGGCAGGCAGGCGACGCCGATACCGAGCAGGCAGGCGCGCTTGATCGAGGTCTGGCTGTTGATCTGCAGATGCGGGATGCGCTTGTTGTCCGACGAGCGGCCGGCGACTTCGAGCCAGTTGACGTCGAGCAGGTAGCTCGGCGCCGGCTCGCCGAAGGTGATGATGCGGTGGTTGTCGAGATCTTCGATCTTCTGCGGCTCGCCATGGCGGTTGATGTAGGAGGGAGCGGCATAGACGTGCATGTGCACGGTGAAGAGTTTGCGCTGGATGAGGTCGGATTGCTGCGGCTGGCGCAGGCGGATCGCGCAGTCGGCATGGCGCATGTTCACATCCACTTCCTCATTGTCGAGGATCAGCTGGATCTGCACATCGGGATAAAGCTGCAGGAATTCCTGGATCTTGTCGGTCAGCCAGCCCTGGCCGAGGCCGACCGTCGTCGTCACACGCAGCTTGCCGGACGGGGTCTCGGTCGTCTCGGTGAGCTGCATCTTCACGGTTTCGAGCTTCAGCAGCACGTCATGGGCGGTGCGGTACAGCAGTTCGCCCTGTTCCGTCAGGATCAGGCCGCGTGCATGGCGGTGAAACAGCTTGGTGCCGACATCCTGCTCGAGCGCGCTCACCTGGCGGCTGATGGCCGATTGGGACAGATGCAGCTTATCGGCCGCATGCGTGAACGAACCCGCCTCGGCAGCTGCGTGGAAAATACGCAGCTTGTCCCAATCCAATGGCATTCCCCCGCCTCTCATGCCGCTCTTACTCCGCAGCCACGGCGACGGGCATGTGGCCCGTCAGATATCGCTCGGCTTCGAGCGCTGCCATGCACCCCATGCCGGCGGCGGTGACGGCCTGGCGGAAGGTGTCGTCGGTCACGTCGCCGGCGGCATAGACACCCTCGAGGCTGGTCGCGGTCGAATCCGGCGCGGTCCAGAGATAGCCGTTATCCTTCAGCTTCAGCTTGTCCTTGAAGAGCTCGGTTGCCGGCGCGTGGCCGATGGCGACGAAGACGCCGTCGATCGACATCTCGGTGACAGCACCGGTTCTGACGTCACGCAGGCGGGCGCCGGAGACGGATTGCGGCATCGGGGGTTTTGCCGGCGTGCCTGTTATTTCGGCCACTTCGGTGTTCCACAGCACCTTGACGTTTTCCTTGGCGAACAGACGTTCCTGCAGGATTTTCTCGGCGCGGAAGGTGTCGCGGCGATGTACCAATGTCACCGACTTGGCGATGTTGGAGAGATAGAGCGCCTCTTCGACGGCGCTGTTGCCGCCGCCGACGACGATCACATCCTTGTTGCGATAGAAGAAGCCGTCGCAGGTGGCGCAGGCTGAAACACCGAAGCCCTGGAAATGCTGTTCGCTTTCGATGCCGAGCCACTTGGCCTTGGCGCCGGTGGCGATGATCAGCGTATCGGCGGTCCACACCTGGCCGCTGTCGGTGCGGGCGACGAAGGGCCGCTGGTTCATGTCGACCTCGGTCACGAGGTCGTTGACGATCTCGGCGCCGACATGTTTTGCCTGCTGCAGCATCTGCTCCATCAGCCAGGGACCCTGGATCGGATCGGCAAAGCCCGGATAGTTCTCGACATCGGTGGTGATCATCAACTGACCGCCCTGTTCGAGACCGGCGATCAAAACCGGTTTCAGCATGGCGCGCGCGGCATAGACCGCGGCGGTATAGCCTGCGGGTCCGGAACCGATGATGAGCACCTTGGTGTGGCGGGCGGGCATGTCATTTCCTTTCGACTGGCAGGAGGGCGGCGGCTAAATAGCGAATGCGGCCGTTTCGCGGTCCATGCGCCATTTATGAACGACCAATGCTTTTATTCAAGGGCAGCCTTGCGTTACCAACAAGGCAAATCACCCTGTTGTGCAAGAATCCGTCATCGGCGTGAAACTTTCTTGCGTATTCCGCGGCTTTATATAGAAGCTCGCCGCGGAGAATTAAAGAAAGGCCATGATGTGGGTCGCACCGAGCTCGACGTCATCGACATAAAGATCCTCCGCGAGCTGCAGGCCGACGGCCGCATGACCAATGTCGAGCTCGCCGATCGCGTCGGTATTTCGGCGCCGCCCTGCCTGCGCCGGGTGCGCAAGCTCGAGGAAGCCGGCATCATCGAAGGCTATCACGCCATGCTGAACAGCCCGAAGCTCGGCTTCGATCTGGTCGCCTTCTGCATGGTCGGGCTCAAGCATCAGTCGGAAGGCAATCTCAAGGCCTTCGCCGCCGCCACCACCGAATGGCCGCTGGTGCGCCAAGCCTGGATGGTTTCGGGCGACAGCGATTTCCTGCTGCACTGCGTGGCGGAAAACCTGACCCACTTCCAGGATTTCGTCATCGAGGTGCTGACGGCGAACGAACATGTCGACACCGTGCGCACCATGCTGACGATCCGGCAGGTGAAGAAGCTCGGGCTGGTGGAAGTCTGAGCTATTTGCGCGAGGCATAGCCGCCGCGGTTGATGCCGTGGCGCTGCAGCTTGTCGTAGAACGTCTTTCTCGGAATGCCGAGCGCCTCGATGGTGCGGCGCACGTCGCCGTCACTGGCCGCGAGCGCGTCGCGGATGATTTCCGCCTCGTAACGTTCCAGCCGCTCGGGCAGCGTGCCGCCGCTCGGCTGCGGGGCAAGGGATGGCGCTCCGCCGCCTTCGACGCCAAGCACCACGCGTTCGGCATAATGGGAGAGTTCGCGGACGTTGCCGGGCCATGGATGCGAGGCAAGGTGGCGGCGAACCGCCTCCGAAAGCGGCGGCACATCGCGGCGGAAGCGCTCGGCGGCGCGGGCGGCAAAGTGGGAAAACAGCAGCGGAATATCGTCGCGACGTTCCCTCAGCGGCGGAATGGAAATGGTCACGACATTCAGCCGGTAATAGAGGTCCTCGCGAAAATCACCGCGCACCTCGGGGTCGCCGAGGTCGATCTTGGCGGCCGCGACGACGCGCAGGTCGACCGGCCGTACCTCGTTGGTGCCGAGCGGGGTGATTTCGCGCATCTCCAGCACCCGCAGCATCTTGACCTGTGTGGCGACAGGCATGCTCTCGATCTCGTCGAGGAAGAGCGTGCCGCCGCTTGCATGTTCGATGCGGCCGGTGCGGCGCTTCTGGGCGCCGGTAAAGGCGCCGGCCTCGTGACCGAACAGCTCGCTTTCGATGACGGTTTCGGGCAGCGCCCCGCAGTTCAGCGCCACGAAATTGCCCTTCCGGCGATGGCTCCACTGATGCAGGATCTGGGCGACCACTTCCTTGCCGCTGCCGGTTTCGCCGGCGACCAGCACGTCGACATCGGTATCGGCGATATGGCGAAGGATCTTCCTGAGATTGTCCATGACCGGCGTCTGGCCGATCAGCGGCAAAGTCTCCTGCGCATCGTCGGCCGCCTTGCGCAGCATGCGGTTTTCCAGGACGAGCCGCCGTTTCTCGCTGGCGCGGCGCACGCTCTGGACGAGCCGTTCGGCCGGGAAGGGTTTGGCGATGAAATCATAGGCGCCGTCCCGGATGGCCTGGACGGCCATCGGGATATCGCCGTGGCCGGTCATCAGGATGACGGGCAGGTCGGCATCCATGTCTTTAAGCGTGGCGAACAGCTGTAGGCCGTCGATCTCGGGCATGCGGATATCGGTGACGACGGGGCCGGAAAAGTCGGCCGGCAGGTCGGCCAGCGCCGCTTTGGCGCCGTCATAGGCGGAAACGGAGAAGCCGGCGAGTTCCAGCGTCTGGGCCGTGGCGCGGCGCAGATCGCCGTCATCGTCGATCAAAGCAACGGGTATGGCCATGTTCATGATCTCAAGCCTTCCTCAGATGAACGATGAACCGGCTTCCCTCGCCATCGCTCTCGACCTCCATCCGGCCGCCGTAATCGCCGACGATATCCTTGGAGATGACCAGCCCGAGGCCGAGACCTTTTTCCTTAGAGGTGTTGAAGGGCGTAAACAGGCCTTTGCGGATTTCAGGCGAAATGCCAGGGCCGTTGTCGGCAACCGTCAGCGTCACCGTCTCGGCATCGGCCCATGTCCTGACCTCGACGCGCCCCTCTTCGGCCTTCGGCGCTACGGCCTCCAGCGCGTTCTGAAGCAGGTTGATCAGCACCTGCTCGAGGCGGATCCTGCTGCCCATGACCTGCAGCTCGGCCGGCGGCAGGTCGATGTCGAGCGTATCCATGCGGCCGGCAAAGCGGCTGCGCAACAGCATCACCGCCCCCTCGATGACGTCCTTCAAGCCTGTCGGCTCGGCGCTGCCGCGGCCCTTGCGGGCGAAGGTCTTCAGTTCCTCGGTGATCGAGCCTATGCGCTCCGTCAGCGCGGCGATGTTTTCGAGATTTTCACCGGCGGGCGCCGTCTGGCCGCGGTCGAGGAAGGTGCGGGCATTGTCCGCATAGGCGCGGATGGTCGCCACCGGCTGGTTGATCTCATGGGCGACGCCGGCGGCAACCTGGCCGAGGATCGCCAGCCGGTTGGCCTGCACCAGATCCTGCTGCACCGCCTGCAGCTTCTGTTCCGTGCTGCGGTGACCGGCGATCTCGGCCTGCAGCCGATCGCGCGCCTGGCTGAGATCCAAAGTCCGCTCGGTCACGCGCCGTTCCAGTTCCTCGCGCGCCTGCTGCTCCCTGAAAATCCTCAGCGTGATCGTCTGGCGGCGGCGCAAGAGGAAGGCTGCGCCGGCGAGGAGCGGTAAAAGCAAGAGCAGCGCCAGCATGCGTGTTTCGCGGACCGCCGCATCGACGGACGGCCCCGATGCAACAAGATGCTGCAGATGCCAGCCGGTCGCAGGGATCGGCATTCCGACATTGAGAAAGCTGGTCTTTCCGGCGCCGCCGGGCGTGACGATCTCGACGACATCGAGCCCGTCGCCGAGGCGCCTGATGATATCGAGCGGCAGCGGCTGAAGCGGCGCGTCACCGAATTGAAGGCTGTCGCGGATCGCGGTCAACCGATCCTCGGCGATGCGGCCGATCGTCATGAACCGCCAGGAGGGAATGCTGGTGATGAGGACGATGCCGCGATCGTCGATGACGTAGGACGGGGCGCCCGAGGCATGCCAATCCGCCTCGACATCGTCGAATTCCACCTTGACGACGACGACGCCCAGCAGGCCGTCGCTGCCTGATATCCGCTCGGAAATATAAAGACCGGGCTTCTTGCTGACGGTGCCGAGGGCGAAATGCTCGGCCTGCCCTTGAGCGACGGCGCCCTGAAAATACTCGCGGAAGCGATAGTCGTTGCCGACGAAGCTCGTCGGTTCGCGCCAGTTGCTGGCCGCAACCGCGATGCCGTCCTTGTCGATGACATAGATGACGGCAGCCTTCGTACCGGCGGCCAGTGTCTCAAGCTTCCGGCTCAACTGCTCGAACGTGCCGGCGTCGCGTCCCGCCAGGGCGGCGGCGAGCGCGGTATCTTGCGACAGCACGAAGGGCAGCGCCCGGTATTTCTCGAGGACCGTGCGCAGCAGCGCCACGTTCATCCCCGCATCGGTGCGGGCCTGTTCCTCCAGGGCAGCTTCCGCCCGGCGCCGGCCAACCTCGCCGCTCACCAAGAGACTTGCGGCGATGGCCGAGAGGGCGAGCACCGCATAGGCCCACCACATTCGGCGAATGCGGTGGTGCAAGGGCAGGGAGGGCCAAAGCCTTTGCGAGACTGACAAGGACATGGCGGATTTGTGCATTTTTCCGCACGGGACGCAAATGGATTTGTGTGGGTTTTCGCATTGGTAGTCAGGCCGTTGGCCCGTCTGAAATTTTTTCTGACATAAAAACAATTGCTTACGTGGATGGCGCGAAACTGGCACGGCGATTGCGAAGAAGAGCGCAACAACGGCTGAGCTGTTGGATTGAAGCGAACGGCTCGGGAGGCCGGAGTTCGTTCCGGACGAGCCTTTAGGAGGACATCATGATCGCAGCACCACTCGATGCAGTCGCAGACAGCAAGGGCAGGAAGCCCTTCTATTCCCATCTCTACGTCCAGGTTCTCGCGGCCATCGCCGCAGGCATCCTGCTCGGCCATTTCTATCCCGAACTCGGCACCCAGCTGAAGCCGCTCGGCGATGCCTTCATCAAGCTCGTGAAGATGGTGATCGCTCCGGTCATCTTCCTGACGGTGGCCACCGGTATTGCCGGCATGAGTGACCTGAAGAAGGTCGGCCGCGTCGCCGGCAAGGCGATGCTGTACTTCCTGACCTTCTCGACGCTGGCGCTCGTCATCGGCATGATCGTCGCCAACGTCGTCCAGCCGGGCGCCGGGATGAACATCGATCCGGCATCGCTCGACCCGAAGGCCGTCGCCACCTTTGCCGATAAGGCGCATGAGCAGAGCATCGTCGGCTTCCTCAGCAATATCATCCCGACGACGATCGTCGGCGCCTTTGCCGACGGCGATATTCTGCAGGTGCTGTTCTTCTCGGTGCTCTTCGGCATCGCGCTCGCCATGGTCGGCGAAAAGGGCGAGCAGGTCGTGACTTTCCTCAACGCCCTGACGGCTCCGATCTTCAAGCTCGTCGGCATCCTGATGAAGGCCGCCCCGATCGGTGCCTTCGGCGCCATGGCCTTCACCATCGGTAAGTATGGCATCGGTTCGATCGCCAACCTCGCCATGCTGATCGGCACCTTCTACATCACCTCGCTGCTCTTCGTTCTCGTCGTGCTCGGCGCCGTCGCCCGCTATAACGGCTTCTCGATCCTGGCGCTGCTGCGTTACATCAAGGAAGAGCTGCTGCTGGTGCTCGGCACCTCGTCTTCGGAGGCCGCACTTCCGGGTCTGATGAACAAGATGGAAAAGGCCGGCTGCAAGCGCTCGGTCGTCGGCCTCGTCATCCCGACCGGCTATTCCTTCAATCTCGACGGCACCAACATCTATATGACGCTGGCGGCGCTGTTCATCGCCCAGGCAACCGGCATCCAGCTCTCCTGGGGCGACCAGATCCTGCTGCTGCTGGTGGCGATGCTGAGCTCGAAGGGTGCCGCAGGCATCACCGGCGCCGGTTTCATCACCCTTGCCGCGACACTCTCCGTCGTGCCCTCCGTGCCGGTCGCCGGCATGGCGCTCATCCTCGGCATCGACCGCTTCATGTCGGAATGCCGCGCGCTGACCAACCTCGTCGGCAATGCGGTGGCGACGATTGTGGTGGCACGCTGGGAAAAGGAACTGGATACCGCGCAGCTTGCCGCAGCACTCGGCGGCCAGACGGAAGAGACGGCTCCGACGGCCGGGCTGCAACCGGCCGAATAAACCCGCCCGATCGTCGATAATCTTGCAGCGGCCCGTTCTACAGCGGGCCGTTTGCTGTTGATGATGTCGTTCTCTATTCGTCGACATCCTCGGCCTTGTGCCGAGCATCTGCTGCCCTATCGGATGGCGGCAGATGCTCGGGACAAGCCCCGAGCATGACGGACGGAGGAGGGGTTGGCGGACTTCTCCAGCGGCCCGGCGGCCGATTATCCAACGGGCCGTTTCCTTTCGGCTAGCCGCGATTGCCGCCGAGAAGGCGGTCGTAAACGGCGCCGATCGCGGTTGCTTCCTTCTCCAGCGCAAAATTCGCCCGGACATGGCGCAGCGCATTCTCGCCATGGGCGATCGCCAGCGCGGGATCTGCGATGTAGGGGGCGATCGCCCGCGTCAGCGCCTCGCCGTCGCCGGCGGCCACGACCGAGCCGGTCTCGCCCTCGGCGATGAGTTCGGCATAGGCGCCGGCATCCGATGCCACCACCGCCGTCCGCGAAGCCATGGCTTCGAGCGGGGTCAAGCCGAAGCCCTCGTTGCGGGAGGGGGCGACATAGAGCGTCAGGCGGCGATACCAGACCTTGATATCGGGCACTTCGCCGAGGAAGAGGATGCGGTCGCTAAGGCCTGCGGCGGCGACATCGGCCTTGAGCTTGTCGCCGAAGCCCACGTGCTCCGCCGTCACCCGGCCGGAGACGACGGCCGTCCATTCGGGGTGCTGCGGCAAGAGTTCGATCATCGCCCGAACGAAGAGATCCGTGCCCTTCTGATGGCGCACACGACCGAAACAGCCGACAAGATAGCGGCCGGGCAGACCGGTCGCGGCGATGCCGTCTTCCGCCGTTTCCGGCGGGTGGAACAAGGACAGATCGACCCCGTGCTGGATGACCGTGTGCGGCACCTCGAGGAAGGAGCCGGAGCGGTCGCTGGTCGCGATCACCGCGTCCATGCGGCGGATCAGCCATTTCGTGTAGGCGGTGTGGCGGCGTTGCGCGGCGGAGGTGAAGATGAGCTTCAGCGGCATGCGCAGGAGATAGCGGAGCAGGATGCCGACGGCCATGTCATTGTTGCGGCGGGCGTGCCAGACGCGATGGCGCCGGCGCGCCGGCCTGCGCCACAGACCAGGGAGCTGTGACCATCTCAGTTTCGGCAGGCCTTCCGGCAGGCCGGGGCCGAGCGTTGCGATTCCGATGCCGAGCCGGAGCTGGCACGGAATGAGCTGGACGATGGTCGACGTGACGCCGGAGAGCCGGCGCTTGAAATTGGGCGCGATGATCTCGACGTCACGCATATCAGGCAAGGGAGGGGTCTCGTCTGTGGCGGGCGATCAGCCCCAGGAAACCTGGAGGATTTCGTAGGCCTTGGAGCCGCCGGGCGCGTTGACCTCGATGGAATCGCCGACTTCCTTGCCGATCAGCGCACGGGCAATCGGGGAGGAGATGGAGATGCGGCCGGCTTTGACGTCGGCTTCCTGGTCGCCGACGATCTGGTAGGTCTTTTCTTCCTCGGTGTCCTCGTCGACGAGCTTCACCTTGGCGCCGAACTTGATCTTGTGGCCCGACATCTTCGTGAGGTCGATGACCTCGGCGCGCGCCGTCAGGTCTTCCAGCTCGCTGATGCGGCCTTCATTGTGGCTCTGGGCTTCCTTGGCAGCGTGATATTCGGCGTTTTCGGAAAGGTCGCCATGGGCACGGGCTTCGGCGATCGCCTCGATGATTCGGGGGCGCTCCTCCTGCTGACGCCAGCGCAGTTCTTCCTGCAGCTTGACGAAACCACCCTGTGTCATCGGTACCTTTTCAACCATTTTTCTGTCCTTCACTCCTTGTATCGGCACGTCAGGCGCAAACACAAAAGAAAACAGGTCCCGAAGGGGAGCTTCGGAACCGTGCCACAATCCTAGTTAAGTGCTTATAGCAGATCGCCAAGGCCGATTTCCAGAAAATTCGCATAAACGCAACGCAACCCCCGCGATATCAGGTGATGCGCCTGAAAATCGGGGCGGTAGTGGGACGGGCCGGATTGACTTTGTATATTAGAACATATAGTGAACATAGGCATGAAGAAGTCGCTTGCCGAACGCTTGGCCATCCTGTCCGATGCCGCGAAATATGACGCCTCCTGCGCCTCCAGCAGCACGGTGAAACGCGATTCGAGCACAAGCGGCGGGCTCGGTTCGACCGAGGGATCCGGCATCTGCCATGCCTATGCGCCGGATGGTCGATGCATTTCGCTTCTGAAGATCCTGCTGACCAATTTCTGCATCTACGACTGCGCCTATTGCGTCAATCGCTCGTCGAGCAATGTCGAACGGGCGCGTTTTACGCCCGAGGAGGTGATCTGGCTGACGCTGGAATTCTACCGCCGCAACTATATCGAAGGCCTCTTCCTTTCCTCCGGCATTATCCGTTCGTCCGATTACACGATGGAGGAAATGGTCCGCATCGTGCGTGAACTGCGGGTGACGCATGATTTTCGCGGTTATATCCATCTGAAATCGATCCCCGAGGCGTCGCCGCGGCTGATCGAGGAGGCGGGGCTTTATGCCGACCGGCTGTCGCTCAATATCGAGCTGCCGACGGATAACGGCATCAGCCGCTTCGCGCCGGAAAAGAAGCCCGCCAATATCCGGCGATCGATGGCTGAGCTCAGGCTGAAGATCGAGGCCGCCGGCGAGCCGACGCTGAAAAGCAAGAAACGCCAGCGTTTCGTCCCGGCCGGGCAGAGCACGCAGATGATCGTCGGCGCCGACGGCGCGAGTGACGCGACCATCCTGGCGACCAGCGGCCGGCTCTACAGCAGCTACGGCCTCAGGCGCGTCTATTATTCCGCCTTCAGCCCGATCCCGGATTCGTCGAAAAACCTGCCGCTGATCAAGCCGCCGCTGATGCGCGAACACCGGCTCTACCAGGCCGACTGGCTCTACCGCTTCTATGGTTTCGGCATCGACGAGATCACCGCCAATCAGGCGGGCGGCATGCTCGATCTCAATCTCGACCCCAAACTTGCCTGGGCGCTCGCCAACCGGGCCGAATTTCCCGTCGATATCAACAGGGCCGAGCGTGAACGGCTGTTGCGCGTGCCCGGCCTTGGCACCAAGACGGTCAAGGCAATCGTTTCGGCGCGCCGCTTTCGCCGTCTGCGGCTCGACGATCTCTCGCGGCTCGGCGTTTCGATCAAGAAGGTCCAGTCCTTCATCTCGGCGGAAGGATGGTCGCCGCGACGGCTGATCGATAGGCCGGATCTTCGCACCATGTTCGAGCCGCAGCCTGAACAATTGTCGTTGCTGTGATGCGCCGGGTCGTGCTCAGAGGACGCGGAGATCTTGCCGAATGGCGTGATGCCGCGCGCGCCTTGGCGGCCGCCGGCATTTTGCCTGAAGAGATCGAGTGGCGTGAAAGAAGCGCGGAGGCGGATCTTTCCTTTCAGCGCGACGCCATGCCGCCGGCGCCGGCGGCATCACGCAAGCCGATGACGGTGCCGCCCACCTTCATCGAGCTTGTCGAGACGGTGCTCTGCCATTCCGATCCGGCGCGGTTTTGCCTGCTGTACCGTCTGCTCTGGCGGCTGCAGCTGGACCGGCAGTTGCTTGAGGTGACCTCCGACGAGGATGTCGTGCGTGCCAGGCTGATGGCGAAAAACGTGCATCGCGACGCGCACAAGATGACGGCTTTCGTCCGCTTCAAGGAGGTTGGCGCGGTTTCCGCGGGGCGGCGAAAATTCATCGCCTGGTTCGAGCCGGACCACCATATCGTCAGGCGGACGGCGCCCTTCTTCCAACGACGATTCACCGATATGGACTGGCTGATCGCCACGCCCAAGGGGTCGGCCGCCTGGGACGGCGAGCGGCTGACGATCAGCGACGAACCTTGCGAGAAGCCCAATCTCAGCGATGCCACCGATGAGCTCTGGCGCACCTATTATGCCAGCATCTTCAATCCGGCGCGATTGAAGCTGAAGGCGATGCAGGCGGAGATGCCGAAGAAATACTGGAAGAACCTGCCGGAAGCCGATCTCATTCCCGGGTTGATCGCATCGGCCGAAAGCAAGGTGCGGGAGATGGCGGCAAGGGAGGCAACACAATCGCTGCCTTTTCACGACCGGCTGCAGCAGGCTGCGCGCAATCTTCCCGCCGGGCCTGAGCTTCCGGCGGGCACGCTGGAAGCACTGCGCGCGGAGGCTGCCGTCTGCACGCGCTGTCCGCTTCACGCCAATGCGACGCAGACGGTGTTCGGGGAGGGGCCGCGCGATGCGGAGGTGATGTTCGTCGGCGAGCAGCCGGGCGATCAGGAGGATATTGCAGGGCGCCCTTTTGTCGGCCCTGCGGGCAGGCTTTTCGATCAGGTGATTGCGGAGGCGGGCATCGACCGATCGACGCTCTACGTCACCAATGCCGTCAAGCATTTCAAATACGAGCCGCGCGGCAAGCGGCGCATCCACCAGAAGCCCAATATGGGCGAGGTGAAGCATTGCCGCTGGTGGCTCGATCTGGAATTGTCGCTCGTCAAGCCGAAGCTGATCGTGGCCATGGGGGCGACGGCACTTGCGGCGCTGACCGATGTGAAAGGCCGCCTGCAGGACGTCAGAGGAAAGGCGATGGCGATCGAAGCAGGGCGCACGCTCTTCGTGACGGTGCATCCGTCCTATCTGCTGCGCATTCCCGACGAACGGCTGAAGGCCGAGGAGATGGCGCGCTTTCGCGAGGATATGTTGAAAATTCAGCGGCTTATGAAGGCGGCCGCATAAGTTGATTCTGGTTGAACTCAGCGTCAGCGCTCAAGGAGCGCTGACGAAGTTCCAATTCATACTCTATTCCGGACGCAAAACCGCGGCACGGGTTTGCTGGAATTGCTCTGATCTCAGGCGAAGTAGCTCTGCAGCGGCCGCACTTCGAGATTGCCGGCCTTCAGCGCCTTGATCGCCTGGGCGGCGGCTTCGGCGCCGGCCATCGTGGTGTAATAGGGCACCTTCTGCATCAGCGTCGCGCGGCGCAGCGACTTGGAATCCGAGATCGCCTTGTTGCCGTCGGTGGTGTTGATGACGAGCTGGACCTGGCGGTTGCGGATTGCGTCCTCGATGTGCGGGCGGCCTTCCAGAACCTTGTTGATCTTGGTGGCGGTGATGCCGTTTTCGCCGAGGAAGCGGGCGGTGCCGCCTGTTGCCAGCACCTTGAAGCCCTGTTCGACGAGAATGCGGATCGCCGGCAGCACGCGCGGCTTGTCCTCGTCGCGCACTGAGACGAAGACCGTGCCGTCACGCGGCAGTTCGACGCCGGCGCCGAGCTGCGATTTGGCGAAGGCCAGCGCAAAATCGGTGTCGAGGCCGATGACTTCACCAGTCGAGCGCATTTCGGGCCCAAGCAGCGTGTCGACGCCGGGGAAGCGGGCGAAGGGGAAGACGGCTTCCTTGACGGCGATATGCGTGAGCTTGCGCGGATCGGGCTTCTCGCCGTAGGCGGCAAAGGTCGCGTCGAGCTTCTCGCCGGCCATGACGCGGGCGGCGATCTTGGCGATCGGCGCGCCGATGGTCTTGGCGACGAAAGGCACGGTGCGCGAAGCGCGCGGGTTGACTTCGAGCACGTAGACGGTGCCGTCCTTGATGGCGAACTGGACATTCATCAGGCCACCGACATTGAGCGCCTTCGCCATCGCCTTTGCCTGGCGCTCCAGCTCGTCGAGCAGTTCGACGGGCAGCGAGCGCGGCGGCAGCGAACAGGCGCTATCGCCGGAGTGGATGCCGGCTTCCTCGATATGCTCCATGATGCCGGCGACGTACACATCAGTGCCGTCAGACAGGCAATCGACGTCGACTTCGATGGCGTGGGTGAGGTAGCTGTCGAAGAGCAGCGGGTTCTTGCCGAGCAGGGTGTTGATCTGGCCGGTCTTGTCGTTGGGATAGCGCTGCTTGATATCCTCGGGCACCAGTTCCGGCACCGTGTCGAGCAGGTAGGTCTGCAGCTGGCCTTCCGAATGCAGGATCTGCATGGCGCGGCCGCCGAGCACGTAGGATGGGCGCACGACCAGCGGGAAGCCGATTTCGGCGGCGACGAGACGGGCCTGCTCGACCGAATAGGCGATGCCGTTGTTCGGCTGGTTGAGGTCGAGCTTCATCAGAAGCTTCTGGAAGCGGTCGCGGTCTTCGGCCAGATCGATCATGTCGGGCGCGGTGCCGAGGATCGGGATGCCGTTCTTTTCCAGCGCCTCGGCAAGCTTCAGCGGCGTCTGGCCGCCGAACTGGACGATGACGCCGACGACTTCGCCCTTTTCCTGCTCGGCGCGCAGGATCTCGATCACGTCTTCCGCCGTCAGTGGCTCGAAATAGAGACGGTCGGACGTGTCGTAGTCGGTCGAGACGGTTTCCGGGTTGCAGTTGATCATGATCGCTTCATAGCCTGCATCCTTCAGCGCGAAGGCGGCATGGCAGCAGCAATAGTCGAACTCGATGCCCTGGCCGATGCGGTTCGGGCCGCCGCCGAGGATGACGACCTTCTTGCGGTCCGAAACCTGAGCCTCCGAGCGTGCGGCGCCGACGAAGGGCGTCTCGTAGGTCGAATACATGTAGGCGGTCGGCGAAGCGAATTCGGCCGCGCAGGTGTCGATGCGCTTGAAAACGGGGCGGACGTTCAGACCGTTGCGCAATTCGGCGACTTCCTTCGGGCGCTTGCCGGTCAGGGTCGCCAGACGCGCGTCGGAGAAGCCCATCGCTTTCAGCATGCGCAGGTTGTCGCCATCGCCGGGCAGGCCGTGCTCGCGGATGCGGGCTTCCATGTCGACGATGTTCTTGAGCTCGGCGATGAACCAGGGGTCGATCTTGCAGCCCTCGTGCACCTCTTCGATGCTGAGACCCTGACGCAGCGCCTGGGCGACCATGCGCAGGCGATCGGGCGTCGGCGTGCCGATGGCGGCGCGGATGGCGTTCTGGCTGGATTCGCCTTCTTCGAAATCCGGGATTTCGATCTCGTCGAGACCGGTCAGGCCGGTTTCGAGGCCGCGCAGCGCCTTCTGCAGCGATTCGGCAAAGGTACGGCCGATCGCCATGACTTCGCCGACCGATTTCATAGCGGTGGTCAGCACCGGCGAGGCGCCGGGGAATTTCTCGAAGGCGAAGCGCGGGATCTTGGTGACGACATAATCGATCGACGGCTCGAAGGAGGCGGGTGTGGCGCCGCCGGTGATGTCGTTTTCGAGTTCGTCGAGCGTGTAACCGATGGCGAGTTTGGCGGCGACCTTGGCGATTGGGAAGCCGGTGGCCTTGGAGGCCAGCGCCGAAGAGCGCGACACACGCGGGTTCATTTCGATGACGACGAGGCGGCCGTCCTTCGGGTTGACGGCGAACTGGACGTTCGAGCCGCCGGTCTCGACGCCGATCTCGCGCAGCACCGCGATCGAGGCGTTGCGCATGATCTGGTATTCCTTGTCGGTCAGCGTCAGCGCCGGAGCGACGGTGATCGAATCGCCGGTATGGACACCCATCGGATCGATATTCTCGATCGAGCAGATGATGATGCAGTTGTCCGCCTTGTCGCGGACGACCTCCATCTCATACTCCTTCCAGCCGAGTACGGATTCCTCGATCAGGACTTCCGTCGTCGGGGACGCATCGAGGCCGCCGCCGACGATCTCGAAGAATTCCGAGCGGTTATAGGCAATGCCGCCGCCGGTGCCGCCGAGCGTGAAGGAGGGGCGGATGATGGCGGGCAGGCCGACATGGTCGAGCGCCTGGGCGGCGATCGCCATGGCGTGGTTCAAATAACGCTGCTTGCGGTCGCTCTCGCCGAGGTTCCACTGGTTTTCCAGCTCGTCCAGCCCCTTGTCGAGGTCGGAGCCCGAGAGGCTTTCGCGCAGCTTGCTGCGCTCGGCCTCGTGGGTCTTGCGATCGAGGTCCTTGATGTCGGTGGCGTTCGCCAGCATCGAGCGCGGCGTTTCCAGGCCGATGCGGGCCATGGCCTCGCGGAACAGCGCGCGGTCCTCGGCCATGTCGATGGCGGCGGGTTTGGCGCCGATCATTTCGACATTGTAGCGGTCGAGCACGCCCATGCGCTTCAGCGACAGCGCGGTGTTCAGCGCCGTCTGGCCGCCCATGGTCGGCAGCAGCGCATCCGGGCGCTCCTTGGCGATGATCTTGGCGACGACCTCGGGGGTGATCGGCTCGACGTAAGTGGCGTCGGCCAGGCCCGGATCGGTCATGATCGTCGCCGGGTTGGAGTTGACGAGGATGACGCGGTAGCCTTCCTCCTTCAGCGCCTTGCAGGCCTGGGTGCCGGAATAATCGAACTCGCAAGCCTGGCCAATGACGATCGGTCCCGCGCCGATGATGAGGATCGATTTGATGTCTTGGCGCTTCGGCATGGGCGATATCCATTGTCTGGCTGCGCAAAAAGCCGGCCAGGGTGGGAGATCACCGGGTCGGGTCGCGCATTGAGGGTCTTTTCAGGCTAGAAGCGGCTTATAGGCAAATGTATTTGCAAACGGAACCCCATAAATCGCGGAATCGACAGGAATCCGGATATGGCGTGAAAGCTATTTCCCGTCCGGCACGACGAGCACCCGGATTTCGCCGCCGCGCGCCGGATTGGTGATCGCTTCCGGGGCCTCCTCGAGCCCGATCCGCCTGGATATCAGCGGCTCGACCTTGATCCTGCCGGAGGCGATGAGATCGGCGGCTCGACCATGGGTGAAGGGGTTGACGAAGGAGCTAATCAGCGCAACTTCGCGAAACAGCAGATCGAAGGGTTCGACCTCGATCATTGCGCCCTGCGGCATGACGCCCAAAATGACGGCAGTGCCGCCGCGCCGGGCAAGCCGGGGCGCCTGCTGCATGGTCTCGGCCACGCCGGCGCATTCGAAGACGACGTCGGCGCCGCCGGGCAGCAGTCCGTCTTCGGCAATGATGCGGGCAATGATGTCGCCGTCCCCCGGATCGGCCGTCGCGGTCGCGCCGAGGCTTTCGGCCAGCCGCCGCTTTTCGGCGCTGCGCGTCACCAGCACGATGCGGGTCGCTCCGGCGAGCCGTGCCAGCTGTAGGGTGAGCAGGCCGATGACGCCGCCGCCGATCACGATGGCCGACGCGCCGGTTTTCAGCCCGGCGAGATCGACGCCGTGAATGCAGCAGGCCAGCGGTTCGCAGAAGGCGCCGTGGAGCGGATCGAGATCGGCCGGCAGAGCGAAAGCCTGGCTTTCAGGCATGCAGACATATTCGGCAAAGCCGCCGTCGCGGTGGATGCCGATCGCCTGCAGCTTCCGGCAGAGATTGACCCGGCCGCGCCGGCATTCCTCGCAGCCGCCGCAAGAGATGTTAGGATCGCCCGTCACGCGCATGCCGGGGAGAAAATCGGTCACGCCGCTGCCGACCGCCTCGACGATGCCGGCAAATTCATGGCCGAGCGTCACCGGCGGCTTGGAAGGAAATTCGCCATGGAAGATATGGCGGTCGGTGCCGCAGATGCCGCAGGCCTCAATGCGGACCAGCAATTCGCCCGGCCCCGGCACGGGCTTGCCGATCTCGCAGAGCTGCAATTTTCCGGTTGCTTCCAGGCGCACGGCCTTCATCGGCTTGTCCTCCCGAATTCTTCTCCTGATCAGGAAGAGCCAAAGCGGGACTCCCGTCAAGCGCTTAGGGCGCCTTCTTTATCTGAAGCGGCGTGCCGATCGGCTGCGCGCTCGCCACGATCGTATGCCCCAAAAGAGCTGGCCTGTCGCCCGATGAAGTCGCTGGAATTCCTGCCATCGACGGATATATAGATTCCTGAAGTAAGAAGCATGGGCATTGTCGGGGAGAACGAAGATGGAATGGAGAGGCCGGCGTCAGTCCGACAATATCGAGGATCGCCGCGGCGATCCGGGCGGCGGCGGGTTCGGCCGCGGCGGCGGCTTCAACTTTCCTTCCGGCGGCGGCGTTCGCCGCGCCGGCGGCGGCTTGAGCATCGGCACGATCATCTTCCTCGTCGTCATCTATTTCATCTTCAAGCTGATGGGCATCGACCTGCTGCAGGTGCTCGACACCGGCAGCATGACCAGCGGCCCCGGCTACGAGCAGAGCCAGTCCGAAGGAACACGCACGCCAGCCAATGACGAGATGACCGCCTTTATGCGCACTGTGCTCGCCGAGACCGAGGATACATGGAACGGCATCTTCCAGGCACAGGGGCAGAATTACCAGGAGCCGCGCCTCGTGCTCTTCTCGGGACAAACGCAATCGGCCTGCGGCTTTGCCTCTGCCGCGACCGGTCCATTCTATTGCCCAGGCGATCACAAGGTCTATCTCGACACGGATTTCTTCCAGGAACTCTCCGACCGGTTCGGCGCTTCGGGCGATTTCGCCGAAGCCTATGTCGTCGCCCACGAGGTCGGCCACCATGTGCAGAACCTGCTCGGTATCCTGCCGAAGTTCAACGAGGCCCGGCAGCGCATGAGCGAGGACGACGCCAACAAGATGTCGGTGCGCGTCGAGCTGCAGGCTGACTGCTTCGCCGGCATCTGGGGCAAATATACCCAGCAGAAGGGCCTGCTGGAATCCGGCGACCTGGAGGAGGCACTGAACGCCGCCCAGCAGATCGGTGACGATACGCTGCAGAAACGGTCGCAGGGTTACGTCGTGCCCGAGAGTTTCAACCACGGCACCTCGCAACAGCGCGTCAGATGGTTCAAGCGCGGTTTCGACAGCGGACAATTGTCGGCCTGCGATACGTTCTCGGGGCCGGTTTGAGGTTGCTTCGCCAAGGTTTGCGAGCGTCGCCCCCTCATCCGCCTGCCGGCACCTTCTCCCCGTCGGGGAGAAGAGATTCGTGGCGATGTTGCATTCCAATAGAAGCGTTTGTGGTGAGAACGGAGGCTTGCGGCTTGTCCTCTTCTCCCCTCGGGGAGAAGGTGCCGGCAGGCGGATGAGGGGGCCTCACGGCAGGACCTTCGCTTCGGGCCTCTCGGCCCATACTTACTTCTCACTATCCATATGCCGCAGCATATGTTCGGGATAACGCCCGCCGGCAGCAGCGCGTCGTCGCCGTGATCGCCGCCCGGCGGTTGAGGGATTTCATGAACTTCCCGTACAGCTGCATCAAAACTTTGAAATGTTCACGGATTGTTTCGTTTTCTTTTCTGAGCTATGTCACTTGAGCGGCGACGAGATCGTCTTTTCAGAAACAATCGCTGTAGAGATGCCTCATGCTTGACCCGAAATTCGTTCGCCGCGGCCTTTTCCTGGTCTTCATCATCCTCTTCCTCGACATTATCGGCATCGCCATCATCATGCCGGTGCTGCCGGCCTATCTGGAGCAACTGACCGGCGGCAGCGTCAGCGATGCGGCGATCGACGGCGGCTGGCTGATGCTCGTCTATGCCGGCATGCAGTTCCTGTTCGCGCCGCTGCTCGGAAACCTGTCGGACCGTTTCGGCCGCCGGCCGATCCTTTTATTGTCGGTGCTGACCTTTGCGATCGACAATTTCATCTGCGGCATCGCCACCAGCTTCTGGATGCTGTTCGTCGGCCGCGTGCTTGCCGGCATCAGCGGCGGCAGCTTCGCCACATGCTCGGCCTACATCGCCGATATCAGCACCGAGGAGAACCGGGCGAAGAATTTCGGGCTGATCGGCATCGCCTTCGGCGTCGGCTTCACGATCGGCCCCGTCATCGGCGGCGTTCTCGGCGAGTTCGGACCGCGTGTGCCGTTCCTTGGCGCGGCAGCGCTGTCGCTTCTCAATTTCATCGCCGCCTGCTTCCTGCTGCCGGAAACGCTGGAAGCGAAGAACCGCCGCCGCTTCGAGTGGAAGCGCGCCAACCCGCTCGGCGCGCTGCGCCAGATGCGTCACTACCCCGGCATTGGCTGGGTCAGCCTGGTGATGTTCCTGTTTTTCCTGGCGCATGCCGTCTATCCGTCCGTCTGGTCGTTCGTCTCGACCTATCGTTACGGCTGGAGCGAGGGGCAGATCGGTCTGTCGCTCGGTATCTACGGGATCGGTGCCGCGCTCGTCATGGGGTTCGTCCTGCCGCGGATCGTGCCCCTGCTCGGCGAGTGGAAGACCGCTCTCCTCGGCCTGTGCTTCTCGGCTGCGGGACTGACCGGCTATGCCTTCGCCTGGGAGGGGTGGGTCGTCTACGTCGTCATCGTTGCGACTGTCATCGAAAACGTCGCCGATCCGCCGCTGCGCAGCATCGCCGCCGGCAAAGTGCCGCCTTCGGCGCAAGGCGAGCTGCAGGGCGCGCTGACCAGCCTCAGCAGCATCACCACGATCGTCGGGCCGCTGATCTTCACGCAGATGTTCGGCTATTTCACGCGGCCCGAGGCGCCCGTCACCTTTGCCGGTGCGCCTTATCTCACCGCCGCCGTGCTCATCCTGCTGGCCGCCGGCGTATTCCTCACCAGGGTTAGGCTCCGTGAGCCGGCCGAGGCGCTGGAAGCGGCGGGCTGATCAATCAGAAATAGTGATGCCATGATGAATTTTTCATCATCTTCCCGTTCTGGGGTAGTTCTTTGCGAGGCTTTGATCTAAGTCCGAATGATATTTTGCCGCTTCATTAGGCGGCGTTGCAGATTTCAATCACAGGACTGGTGTCATGGACACGCCGATCGACGCGCGCAGGCTTGCGCCGACAAACGATAACCGTTGGGGCGCACATTTCCGTGCGACGCTGGCGCTCGGCATTCCACTGGTCGGCGCCCAGCTCGCTCAGCTTGGCATACACACGACCGACGTGATGATCGTCGGGCGTCTCGGCGCCGAGCAGCTGGCGGCCATGGTGCTGTCGGCTCAGTTCCTGTTCACGATCCTGATCTTCGGTTCGGGCTTTGCCATCGCCGTCATTCCGATGGTGGCGCAGGCCTATGGCCGCGGCGACGTCGTCTCGGTGCGCCGATCGCTGCGCATGGGGCTCTGGGTGGTGATCGGATTCTGGATCATCGCGCAACCGGCCTTTTTCAATGCGGAACAGATCCTGCTTTTTGCACAGCAGAAGCCGGAGGTGGCTAGGCTCGCCCACGGCTATATCATGATTGGCCAATTCGGCGTGCTGCCGGCCCTGCTTTTCAACGTGATGCGGGCGCTCGTCAGCGCCATCGGCAAGGCGGGCATCATCCTCAACGTCACCATCGTCACGCTGGTGATGAATGCGATCTTCGCCTATGCCCTCGTGCTCGGCCATTTCGGCTTTCCGGCAATGGGGCTCGAGGGTGCGGCGATCGTCTCGGTGGTCGTACAGACGGCGGGCTTCCTCTTCATCCTCGTCTTTGTCCAGCGGCGGGAAGAGACGCGGCGCTACGAGATCTTTGTGCGGTTTTGGAAGCCGGACTGGCACGCGCTGCTGGAGGTCCTCCGGCTCGGTTTCCCGATCAGCGTCACCGTGCTTGCCGAGGTCAGTCTGTTTACGGTCGCGTCGCTGCTGATGGGTTATATCGGCACCATCGAACTCGCCGCGCACGGCATCGCCCTGCAATGGGCTTCGATCGCCTTCATGATCCCGCTCGGTCTCAGCCAGGCGGCGACGGTGCGCATCGGTGTCGCGCACGGGCAGGGCGATTATGACGGGCTGGTGCGCGCTTCGATCATGGTTGTTGTCATTGCCTGCGCCATCTCGGCGGTGGGTTCGGTGCTCTTCGCCACCATGCCGCAATTCCTCGGCAGCTGGTTTCTCGACGTCAACTCGCCGGAGGCGCCGCAAGTGCTGGCCTATGCCGGCCCGCTGATCGTCGTTGCCGGGCTTTTCCAGCTCGTCGACGGGCTGCAGGTGATTGCCAATGGATTGCTGCGCGGCCTGAAAGATGCGCGCGTGCCGATGATCATGGCGCTGATCGCCTATTGGCCGATCGGCTTCTTCCTCGCCTGGGCCTTTGCCTTCCCGCTCGGCTTCGGCGGCATCGGCATCTGGTTCGGCTTCCTCGTCGGACTGGCGGCTGCCGCCGTCATGCTCTGCGCACGCTTCTATCTTCTCCTTCGCCGGGAAAGCGCGATGGCCGGCTCTTGAGCCGGCCTTCCGGCCTTAGGCGGCGACGGGCTTGTAGCTGGCGATATCGGCGCGAATGCCGAGACGGGCAAACATTTCCTGCGGATCGAAATTGGCGGCCTTGTGGGCGGCGGCGACGGCTGCCCGCGCACGCTCGACGACCTCGGTATTTTCCCATTCGGCGATGGTGACGAAATTGAATTCACCGGGACCGGCGACCTGCTCCAGCACCCTGTGATCGATGAAACCTTCCTGTGCTTCCAGCAGCTTGTGGGTCATCATCACTTTGACGAGAAATTCCTCGCGCGCCGTAGCCGGCACGACGAATTTGTCGACACGATAGAAAGCTCCGCTCATCCATTTTCTCCTGCATCGGATGTCCGCGGGCGTTTGTAATTCCTCAAGTCTGGTTGAGGTCAACATGGAAGCGAAGACGCCCGGTCACTATCTTGAAATTACGGGGCGACCGCTTCCTGAAGCCGTCGTGTTCCAGAGTGACGGCATTGCTTCCTATATGGCGGGTTTCGACAGCTGGATAGCAACTGTGCGCCACAGCAATCGGTGGGCTCGACGTGAAGGAACGACCGGCTTGGGGCCGTGAACTGACAGTCCGCTTCTGGGGAGCGAGACCAAGAAAGTTCGCGTTTTAACTATCCACACCCCAAAGTTCCGGGTTCCGTTTGAAGTACTCAGCCAGCATTTCGGTGAGCACCCGCACTTTGCGGGTGGGATGCTGGCTCGGCGGGCGTACGACATACGCGGCCCCCGGAGGGACCGGATAGCGCGTCATGATCTGAACCAATGCGCCAGTGGCCACATATTCATGCGTGATGCAATCGGGGAGCCACGCGATGCCGAGACCTGCCGCCGCCGCCGCGGCAAGCGCCGTGGCGCTGTCGGCCTTGAACTGGCCCTGCGGCTGAACCGTGACGATCTTGTTGCCATCCATGAACTGCCAGGCTTCCGTTCCCTGCATGAGGGCCTGATGGTTGACGAGCTGCTCTACCGTCTCAGGAGAACCGTGCGCTTTGATGTAGGCCGGGCTGGCGACAAGCTTTCCATGGATCGGCCCGACACGCTTCGCGATCAGGTTTGAGTCTTGGAGGTAGGCACCCCGAATCGCGCAATCAAAACCCTCTGCGATGAGATCGACGAAGCGATCGCTGTAGGAGGTATGGATGTGAAGCTGCGGGTGCAGACGCGCCATTTCCGCGAGCACGGGGGCGAAGTGGGTTGGGCCGAAAGTAAGCGGCATTGCGACCCTCAAACGGCCGCGCAGCTCGCCGGTGGGGAGGATCGTTTCCCTGGCGGTATCGATCTCGGCGCTGGCCCGGGCCGCATGGTCCCTGAACGTGATTCCCGCTTCCGTGAGTGCGGCGCCGCGGGTCGTCCGCGCAAGAAGCTGGACGCCAAGCTCCGCTTCAATCCGAAAGAGCCGACGGCTGACGATTGACTTGGAGACGCCGAGCCGACGCGCGGCGGCCGATATACCCCCGGCATCGGCTACGGCAACGAATGTCTGTAGATCTTCGATGTCCAATTCGGCGTTCCTCGTTTCGCGACACAGCTAGTTCGATTTTGGCACTATTGCACCATCGAAGGGAACGGCAAATTGCGTCGAGGCAACGTCGCCCGCTGGCGCATGTTTCCTGCGAACCCACCGCCGTCCACAACGGCAGAGAAAGGAATTTCTTGATGACCCCTCGCAACGGCCTCGATTCTCTTCTTCGTCCCGAAGATTCGGTCCTCGTTCTGATCGACCATCAGCCCTATCAGCTCGCGAATCTGAACAGCCACGATCCGCAAGCTGTGGTCAACAACACGACCGCGCTGGCGAAGCTAGCAAAAGCCTTCAATGTTCCGACCATTCTCACCAGCGTGATCGCGGGTCGTGGTGGCCTCCTCTTCAAGCAGATCACTGACGTCTTCCCGGAGCAGGAAGTGATCGACCGGACTTGGGTGAACACCTGGCAGGACGAAAAGGTGGTGGACGTGGTCAAGGCGACCGGGCGCAAGCAACTGATTGTCGCAGGCCTTTGGACCGAAGTCTGCGTCGCAATGCCTGTCATCCAAGCCCTCGGCGAAGGCTGGGACGTGTCCGTGATCACCGATGCGTCGGGTGGCGTTTCGACCGAGTCCCACCAGATCGCCATCCAGCGGATGATCGCGGCTGGCGCAAACATGATGACCGTGATGGCGCTCGCTGGCGAATGGCAGCGCGACTGGGCGCGCACCGAGCATGTCGAAGAGCTGACCGAGATTCTCATCCAGCACTTCGGCGGCAGCGGCATCGCCTTCCTGTGGGAGCAACAACTCCTCAAGACGCCTGTGCCCAGCGAGAGCTGATCCGGGCCGGGATGGCGAGCATTTCGGTGAGAGGCGGAATTGATCGCTTTTTCGACCTTTGCCATCCTGACCTCACAGCGAAGCCTTCTGCCGAAACAAGCTCGCTCATGTGTGGCAATTGCGTATGATCCCACCGCGCCGCTTTTTGAATAATTCGCGGAGACTCCTCGATGCCTCCCTCCCTTCCCCTTGGCCTGCCGCTCAATCGCCGGGACGTCCTGATCTCGGCATCGGCGCTTGCCGCAAGCTTCTCCTTTCCGCTGGGCCACCGCGCATGCCGCGGGGCCTGCCACCCACGACACTCCACAACCATGGGCTTCGTCACAACCGACGACGACGTACAGATTTTCTACTAGGATTGGGGTCCGAAGGACGCTCAGCCGATTGTTTTTCACCATGGCTGGCCGCTCAGCTCGACGACTGGGACGCGCAGATGATTTTCTTTCTGTCGAAGGGCTATCGCGTCGTCGCGCATGGCCGAGCATGATTCCCTGACATCGACAGGATTCGAAGCCGATGGAGGCGTGGCGGCGATGTGATGACGGGTAAGGCTGCTTTCTGCCGTCGTCGCTGATTTTCAAAATATCTCGGGCTGTAGCGTAGAATCGGCGGCTTTCAGCCCCGCTTGGTGAGAGTGTGGTGATCGGCGGTAATAGCGAGTTATAGAACCTGCTCCAGCACGCTGTGATCGATCACACCATCCTGTGCCTCCCGCAGCTTATGGGTCATCATCACTTTGATGAGAAATTTCTCGCGCGCCGTAGCCGGCACGACGAACTTGTCGACACGAAAGAAAGCTCCGCTCATCCATTTTCTCCTGCATCGGATGTCCGCGGGGCGTTTGTAATTCCTCAAGTCTGGTTGAGGTCAACATGGAAGCGAAGACGTCCGGTCAGAAATTGCGCGGCGACCGCTTCCTGACGCCGTCGTGTTCCAGAGTGACGGCATTGCTTCCTATGTCTGCTTAGGGCGCCAATCCCAGCCCTTGGCGGCAAGAACTTTGACGCCCGCAGGAACGTCAACTCCTGACCAGCCCATAGAGATAAGAGGCAAGTGCGCTGCAGAATGGCGGAGATATCTGCGCCTGCGCGGGGGCTGTCGGCCGGGACTAAATTGGCGTATGCTGTCAAGGAGGTACACCATGCGCAGCAGCATCACTGCAGCTATCGTCGCGCTCGTCGTTTCGCTTGGCAGTCTAGCGCGGGCGGAGATCCTGATCGGAGCGGCAGGCCCGGTCACAGGACCGCTCGCCTGGATCGGGGAGCAGATGCAGCGCGGCACAGAGATGGCGGTGGCCGACATCAATGCGACTGGCGGCGTGCTCGGGCACCAGGTGCAACTCATCACGGTCGACGACTTTTGCGATCCCGAGCAGGCTGTGGCGGCCGCCCAGAAGCTGGTGGCTGACGGTGTGGTGCTCGTCGCCGGGCATTACTGTTCCCAGGCCTCGATCCCGGCATCCAAGGTGTACGAGGCCGCGGGAATTCTACAGATTTCACCGGGTTCGACCAATCCGCTGTTGACCGAACAAGGTCGTGCCAATGTTTTCCGCGTCATTGGTCGCGACGACGCGCAGGGCGCGGTAGCCGGCAACTATTTGGCCGATCGTTGGGGTGACAAGAAAATAGCGATCCTTCACGACAACACCACCTATGGGAAGGGGCTCGCCGACGAGACCAGAAAGCAGTTGAATATGCGGGGTGTCACCGAAGCGATATACGAGGCCTTCACCCCTGGGAAGAACGACTATACGGCCGAGATCTCGGCGTTACAGGGCGCCGGCATCGCCGTGTTGTATGTTGGTGGGTATTTGCCCGAGGTCGCGCTTATGGTTCGCTCTTCGCGAGACCGCGCCTACGCACTTCAACTCGTCTCAGGCGATGGCATGGCAAGCGAGGATTTTGCACTGATCGCCGGATCTGCCGCCGAGGGTACGCTCTTCACGTTTAGCGCGGACCCACGGCGCGTCCCTCAGGCGGCTCAAGTCGTCGAGCGTTTCCGTGCCGAGAATTTCGAGCCCGCAGGCTACACGCTGCTCAGCTACTCCGCCGTCCAGGTCTGGTCGCAGGCGGTGAAGAAGGCCGGTTCTCTAAAGCCGCAAGAGGTGATCGCCTCAATGCAAGGTAATCAATTCGAAACGGTAATGGGCCGGGTCGATTTCGACGACAAGGGCGACCTCACCGTTCAAAGCTGGATTTGGTATGTCTGGAAGGGAGGCGAATACGTGCCGCTGGAATAGTCAACCGCCGGCCGGGTGGATCGCTTTAGACCAGTCTGTGCAGACTTTAGTGGCTGCGCAAGCCAGACCTTGCGGTTGCCGCTATGTTTGAACGCGTCGGCATACGCGGGCGCTTGTTGCTCGCTTTCTTCGGCATCAGCACCTTCGCAGTGCTCGCGACTGGCGCAGCTCTCTATGCCTTCCTTCAGGTCGGCGACGTGGTCGATCGCATCACCAAGGAACGGGTGCCGACGGCGCTCGCTTCTCTCCAACTGTCGCGCCAGGCTGAGAGGGTTGCTTCCACCGCGCCGTCAGTGCTGGCGGCGACCAGCACGGTTCAGCACAACGAGGTCTCGGCTGCGATCGGAGTCGAGATGGGGCGTCTCGAAGAGTTGCTCGCCGCACTTAAAGGCACCGCATTCAGCGCGACGGCGGTGACTGAAATCGAAGACGCCGTGATTGGTCTACGACGAAACCTCGATGCTCTCGACTATCTTGTGGCCGTTCGCCTTACCATGGTTCAGCGCAAGGAGGCGTTGCTGCGCCGCTTATCGGACACGACAAATGCAAGTCAGCGTCTCGTCGCGCCCGGTATCGTCGTGATGAACTCCAAGGTTCCCCAGTGGCGCGCAGCGGTGGCTGATTCCGCCGCGCCACCCGACGCGCGTGCTGCGGCGACGAGCGACCTGGTCAAGGCAATCGCGGCCTACATCCCCCAGCAGAGGGCGCAACAGGAGATCTCAGCAGTCAACGACGCGCTGGTCAAAACTGCCAACGCGCATACGCCGGGAGATCTGAAGCTGATCCTGTTTCCGCTCCGCCGGTCGCTCGCCGTACTCGAAACGGTCTCCACCGAGATCGACGAAAAGTTGCGGACCCGCTTCCAACAACGGTTGGACGAGTTGAAGTCGCTGACCGACGGTGAGAACGGGATCCCGAAGGTACGACAGGACGAGTTTGCTGTCCTTGCACAGGGCGAAAAGCTTCTGGCTGAAAACAGCCGGCTATCGCGCGACCTTACCGCGGCCGTCGATCGCCTGGTTGCAAAGGCAAACCATGAGATCGCCGCGTCCGCTCTCGAAGCCTCGGTCGTCCGGCGATACGGCACCGGCATTGTCCTTGGCTCCGCCCTTCTAAGCCTCCTGAGTTCGGTTCTGGTTGTCTGGCTCTATGTCGACCGCAGCCTTCTCGCCCGTCTGGGAGAGGTAAGCCAAAGCATGCTGGCAATTGCGGGCGGCAATCTGCATGCGCAGATGCCCGCCGGAGGCCGCGACGAAATCGGCCGCATGGCCGGGGCGCTCAGGCTGTTCCGGGATACTGCGGTCGAGGTGGAGGAAAACAGCCTGCGCGAGGTTGCGGAAGCGCGCCAGCGGCTTGTGGATGCCATCGAGAGCATCTCCGAAGGATTCGCTCTGTACGATGGCGAGGACAGGCTCGTGCTAAGCAATAGCCGCTACCGCGAGCTGTTGTACGCCGGCCTGGAGGAAATGACACCCGGCACGACATTCGAGCAGATTGTTCGCCGGTCCGCCGAGGGCGGCTACATCAAGGATGCTGAGGGGCGAGTCGAGGAGTGGGTTGCCGAGCGGCTTTCGCGACATCGCAACCCTGGTGAAACGTGGGTGCAGCGGCGTCGCGACGGGCGATGGATCATGATTAGCGAGCGGCGGATCACGGCTGGCGGCACGGTGGCCGTCTACTCGGACATCACCGAGCTGAAGCAACGGGAGGAAAACCTTGCCGAGAAATCCGTAGCTCTCGAGGCGCTTTCCAGCAAGCTGGCGAAATACCTGGCGCCGCAAGTGTATAACTCCATATTCACCGGCCGCCAGGACGTCAGGATCGCCAGCCAGCGGAAGAAGCTGACGATATGTTTCTCCGATATCGCCGGCTTTACCGAAACCACAGACAAAATGGAATCCGAGGATCTCACACAGCTCCTCAATCACTACCTGACGGAAATGTCGAAGATTGCTTCAGATCACGGCGCGACGATCGATAAGTATGTCGGAGACGCCATCCTGATGTTTTTCGGCGATCCGGAAACCCGCGGCGTCAAGGATGACGCGCTCGCCTGCGTGCAGATGGCTCTCGCCATGCAAAAGCGAATGAGCGAGCTTGGGGAAATCTGGCGCGATATCGGAATTGAAACACCGCTGCGCTGCCGCATTGGCATTCACACAGACTACTGCACTGTGGGCAACTTCGGCAGCGAGGACCGGATGGATTACACGATAATCGGCGGCGCCGTGAATCTCGCCTCGCGCCTTGAGCAGGAAGCGTCGCCGGGCACCGTGCTCATTTCTTATGAGACGTTTGCGCAAGTGAAGGACACGATCGAGTGTGAGGAACTGGGGCATGTCCACGTAAAGGGAATAGCCTATCCGGTCGCCACCTATCGCGTGGTCGATCTGAAGGAAAATCTGGTCCGCAGCCGTCGTACCGTCCGGACCGAACTGCCGCACCTGAGATTGGAAGCTGAGCCCGAGCTTATGTCTACCGATGAGCGCGATCAGGCCGCCGCGGCACTTCGAGACACGCTCGATCGACTTTGTCACAAGCCTGGGTCGTAGGCTCACGTTCGCGCGGGTTGTCGCCCCTACAGGCAGCGGCCTCCCCAGAATGCGGTGATAATTGGATCGATGTCCTTGCAAGCCGATGGATCGATGTTCGCGTTGGTTACACCCGTAGCTGTCACCTGTGCGCCCACCGTGATTCCAGTGTAACCTGCGCCGAGCTCAGCCGCAGTTTTGTGGAACTTGGTCTGTTTGCCAAGCATTCCGCGACTGCCTTCGAGACCGTTGTCGACAACGTTCTTGATGGTGTAGGTGCCGCCAGCCTCCGGACATGGGGACGCGAAAGAGACGTGGGGCCCATAGCAGCATTCGGGCCTTTTGCTCCCGTTCGAGGTCGATCCGAGGAACGTGCGGTATGTGCTAGAATGGGGCCGAAGACGGAACGCGACAGACGCACTGCGAGGGGCGGTGTGATCAAACCGGAATTCGCGCGACCGAGTGCCAACGTTGTGCTCTTGGAAGGGGAGACGAGGACGATGCCGACACCAGAGCAACCCAGTCTAATAGTTCGACAGAAATCCCCTGAGAATATCGAGTTTCCGTTTGCGTCACTCTCCGATTGGCTGATCCCAACCGAGCTGTTCTTCGTGCGAAACCATTTCCCGTCGCCGGACCTCGATGCGCGAGACTGGAGATTGCGCGTTGGCGGGGCGGTGGAGCGGCCGATCGAACTTGACCTCGACAGCATCAAGGCGATGCGGAGCACGACTTTCACTGCCGTCGTCGAGTGCGCAGGGAACGGGCGCGTCTACTATGTGCCGCCGAGGGAAGGGTTGCAGTGGCAGAACGGAGCCGTCGGCAATGCCGCGTGGACAGGTGTTCCTCTGCGCGAAATTTTAGAAATGGCGGGCGTTAAGCGAACCGCATGTGAGGTTCTGCTCGTAGGCGCAGACAGCGGCGTCGTCGACACGAACAAGAAAACGGCCTCTCCTGGCCCCATCGCTTTTGCGCGCAGTTTGCCGCTTGAGAAGGCCGTCGCTGACAGCACGATCCTTGCCTATTCGATGAACGAGGAGCCGTTGACGCGCGATCACGGCTACCCGCTGCGCGCGGTCGTGGGTGGCTGGTTCGGCATGGCTTGGGTCAAGTGGATCACTGATATCACGGTTGTGGAGCAACCGTTCCTTGGCTACTGGCAGGCGCGCGACTATTTCCGTTGGGAGCGCAGCCTCGGGGAACCCAGGCTGGTCCCCCTCGCGGAGATGGAGGTCAAAGCGCAGATCGCGCGTCCCGTGCAGGGCGCGCGTCTCGTCGCCGGCCAACCGTATCGGATTTTCGGAGCCGCCTGGAGCGGAGAGGCTGTTATCCGGCAGGTGCAGGTCTGCACCGGAGATGGCAGGGGCTGGCGCGAGGGGAGGCTCCTCGAAACAGAACGTCCCTTCGCATGGCGCTTGTGGGAATACATGTGGACCCCTGAAGAAGCGGGGCGATATATACTGCGATCTCGCGCGATCGATGGTGCGGGGTGCGTGCAGCCCGACCTCCAGCGTTCCGACTGCGAGAGCTACGCGGCCAATTGGATCGTTCCGGTGGAGGTTACGGTCGTTCCCGCACCACAAACGTACGAGGAGGAATTCGTGATCTAATCACCCGCATGGGGCGGAATGGCGGCTTTTGGCGCAACGCGGCCTTATTCCTCTATAACGAAAAAAGACCGCTTCGGCAGATAGCGGTCCTTCCTCTCCTTGCTGCCTTCAAGATCAACAGATTCCACATCACGTTGGTGGCTGCCGGTTTAGCGGGTCTTTGCGAAATCGGCAGTTCTTGAAATCAGCGTTCGGCGAGCGCCGGTTCGCCCTTCTTCTCGCGCACCATGTTGATGAAGCGGCGGAAGAGATAGTGGCTGTCCTGCGGGCCGGGGGAGGCTTCCGGATGGTGCTGGACGGAGAACACCTGCTTGCCGAGCACGCGCAGGCCGCAATTGGTGCCGTCGAACAGCGAAATATGAGTCTCTTCAACGCCATCGGGCAGCGACTTCGAGTCGACCGCGAAGCCGTGGTTCATCGAGACGATTTCGACCTTGCCGGTCGTGTGATCCTTGACGGGATGGTTGGCGCCATGATGGCCCTGGTGCATCTTCTCGGTCTTGGCGCCGAGGGCCAGCCCGAGCATCTGATGGCCGAGGCAGATGCCGAAGACCGGGATATCGGTCTTAACAAGCGTCTTGATCACGGGCACGGCATATTCGCCGGTTGCCGCCGGATCGCCGGGGCCGTTCGACAGGAAGATGCCGTCCGGCTGCATGGCGAGCACGTCTTCGGCGCTCGTTGTCGCCGGCACGACGGTCACCTTGCAGTCGAGGCCGGCAAACAGGCGCAGAATGTTGCGCTTGACGCCGTAGTCGAGGCAGACGACGTGATACTTGGCATCGGCCGCACCGAGCTCGCCGTAGCCTTCGTTCCATATCCACGGCGTCTGGGTCCATTGCGAGGACTGGCCCGAGGTCGCGATCTTGGCGAGGTCGAGGCCTTCGAGGCCGCTCCAGGCCTTGGCTTCGGCCTTCAGCGTCTCGATGTCGAAGACGCCGTTCGGATCGTGGGCGATCACTGCGTTCGGAGCGCCGTTCTCGCGGATCCAGGCGGTCAGTGCGCGGGTGTCGATGCCGCAGAGGCCGATGATGCCGCGCGCCTTCAGCCATTGGTCGAGATGTTTGGCGGCGCGGTAGTTCGAGGGTTCGGTGATGTCGGCCTTGAAGATGACGCCGACGGCGCCGTGGCGGGCGGCAGGCGTCAGATCTTCGATGTCCTCATCATTGGTGCCGATATTGCCGATATGGGGAAAGGTGAAGGTGACGATCTGGCCGAGGTAGGAAGGGTCGGTCATGATCTCTTCATAGCCGGTCAGCGCCGTGTTGAAGACGACCTCGGCCTGGACCTTGCCCGTGGCGCCGATGCCCTTGCCATCGATCACCGTGCCGTCGGCAAGAACGAGCAGGGCGGTCGGCTTTTCGATTGTCCAGGGTGCTGTCGCGGTCATCTTCATCCCGTTTCCGGCGGCCGATGCGCGTTGCCGCGCTCGCTGCCATTTGATCTCGCAGGCGTGTGGACGCGGCAATGCCGCGCGCTTCAGGCCTGATCACGAATTTTGGTGCAGGTGGCGGTAGATAGCCACGCAATCGCTGAGCGTCAATCTTTGTAACCGGGATTGCGGCTGTTTTCCTGCGCTTTATCGCGCCGATCGCGCAATTTATTTGATCCCCCGCATCAGCGTGGTTTATGAAGCAGCATCAAATCAGGAGAAAAGACCATGCTGCGCGATCAACTCGCCACCCAGCTGAAAGAGGCGATGAAGGCCAAGGATTCGGAGCGGCTTTCCACCGTCCGGCTGATTCAGGCCGCGATCAAGGATCGCGATATCGCCAATCGCGGCGCCGGCAAGGAGCAGGCGAGCGACGACGAGATCCTGCAGATTCTCGCCAAGATGGTGAAGCAGCGCGACGAATCGGCAAAGATCTACGAGGAGAATTCCCGGCCGGAACTCGCCGCCAAGGAGCGCGCCGAAATCACCGTCATCCAGGATTTCATGCCGAAGCAGCTTTCGGAGAGCGAAGTGCGCGCCAACGTTTCGGCGATCATCGCCGAGACCGGTGCCGTCGGCGCCAAGGACATGGGCAAGGTGATGGCCGCGCTCAAGGAGCGTTATGCCGGCCAGATGGATTTCGCCAAGGCCTCGGCGACCGTCAAGGAACTGCTGAACTAATTCAGACCACGCGTCTCGCCTGCGGTTCGATCAGGACCGCAGGTCCGAGCACCGCCTCGGCGGCGACGTCGACGATGGCGAATTTCGCAGCCTGATAATTCCAGTATTCAAGGATGAAGCGGCGCGACAGCCAGAAGTCGCCCTTGCGGGACGGTTCGGTCCAGCCGACGCTTTCCATGGTTGAGGCCTGCGTCAGAAGCCGCTTCAGGTGCGTGTTCGATATCATGAACTGGTCGCGGATTTCCCGCAGCGACAGGGGGCCGACCGCGACGCGCTCGGCCGTCCGGGGAAATTCGGGAAGGCGCGAGATCAGGTAGTCCATCACCAGCCCGCCGGAATTTGCCCAGTTGAAGAGGTTGAAGGTGGGGCCCGGACTGCGCACCGCCTGGCTTCCGATGATTGCTTTTGCGATGCGGGGCTGGATCGCTGCCATCATCGCCACGGGATCGGCGGCGATCCTGTCGGCGCGCTTACCGCCGTCGAGGCTGTCGAGGATCATCATGTGGGTGACGAGCCATCGGGTGAAATGCTGCTCGGCGATTTCGGTGGGTTCCAGATAGCGTGTGCGCTTGTCGGCACCAGGAGCCGGACGCAGGAAGCGATAGGCCAGCATTTCCTGCATGAAGGCCGCGGCCGTGTTGCGGCTGGCGATGTCGTTCTTGACCGCAAAATCGATGAAGCGGCCGGAATAGAGGCCGCTCTTTTCATAGTCGGGATGGCCATAATGAAGCGCAAAGCCGGCATGGGCCATCAGCCAGCGCTGCTGTGCGGCGAAAATCGAGGCGATGCGCGGGCTCTCACGATAGATCGTGAGCATCTGATCGGCGCAATGGAGGATCGCAGCGAGAAAGCGATCGTCCGCTGCAAGAGTTTCAGCGGTAAAAGCCATGGGGAAGGGGTCCAGGAAAGTCGGCCCATACTTCCTTCACGCAAGCGCCTGATGTCAACGATTTTGTCAATAATCGGTTAATTTCAAAAGGGAATTTGTATCAGGGGAAACCAAAAAATTAAGAAGGCAGGAGCTGGGGGCGCTCCTGCCTTCTTGCACTTTGCTTCCGCCGGCACGCAGGGCCGAAGCCCAAGCCGGAGGCTATTTGCAAAGGCACCCTTGCGAAGCGGCGCCGGGGGTAGGGATGGTGCTTCGCTCGGGGATCGCTTTGTTGAGATCGAACTTATTGCGGGGCGGCGGGCTGTTCAAATTACAAAAAAATAATGATTGCCGAAAATGTCGGTTTTGGAGATGTCGAAGCGGAGGCTCGGATGGCGCTGCAAAGAGCAGAGCGGACCGTGATAGAGGGTGATAATAATTTGTTTTCAAACGATTTATTTGAGGCACATGGGAGATGGCCGCCTTTGCCGAAGCTTGCGCGACGGCGGAATTCTGGTTCCCCGAAGACAATAATGTCGCACCCCTGTCGCAGGGGCGATAACGTGTTTTTGATTGGATAAGCGACGCAATCAGGGAGGCGTGCACTTGCCTGTGAATAGCGGGTTTTCCTGACAAGTTTCGTGGCATGGCGCGGCAAAGCAGCTTATATGGAGGCTGGCCAAGAGGTATAAATGCGCTTTTCCAACACCTTTCTCGATGAGATCCGTGACCGCGTTCCAATTTCGAACGTGATCGCGCGCCGTGTGAGCTGGGACAAGCGCAAGACCAACGTGTCACGCGGCGATTACTGGGCCTGCTGCCCGTTCCACGGCGAGAAATCACCGAGCTTCCACTGCGAGGACCGGAAGGGCCGCTATCACTGCTTCGGCTGCGGCGTCACCGGTGACCATTTCCGCTTCCTCACCGAGCTCGAAGGCCTGAGTTTTCCCGAGGCGGTGCAGCAGATCGCCGATATGGCCGGCGTGCCGATGCCGCTTGCCGATCCTGTCATGGAAAAGCGCGAGAAGGAGCGCGGCTCGCTGATCGACGTCATGGAAATGGCGACGGCCTTCTTCCAGGACCAGCTGCAGACCGCCAATGGCGCCAAGGCGCGCGCCTATCTGCGTGATCGCGGGCTGACGGGGCGCACCATCGAGACCTTTCGCCTCGGCTATGCGCCCGACAGCCGCAATGCACTCAAGGAATTCCTTGCCGGCAAGGGCGTCTCCAAGGAGCAGATCGAAGCCTGCGGCCTCGTCGTTCATGAAAATGTGCCGGTTTCCTACGATCGCTTCCGCGACCGCATCATGTTTCCGATCCTTTCGTCGCGGGAAAAGGTGATCGCCTTCGGCGGCCGCGCCATGTCATCAGACGCGCCGGCGAAATATCTGAATTCCAACGAGACGGAGCTCTTCCACAAGGGCAATGTGCTCTACAACTTCGCCCGCGCGCGCCGCGCGATCCAGGGGCCTGGCCGCGGCGATCAGCAGGACGACAATGCCAGCGGCACCATCATTGCCGTCGAAGGCTATATGGACGTGATCGCGCTCCATCAGGCCGGCGTCGAGAACGCCGTTGCGCCGCTCGGCACCGCGCTTACCGAAAACCAGCTCGAGCTGCTCTGGAAGATGGTGCCGCAACCGGTGCTCTGCTTCGACGGCGACGGCGCCGGCATCCGTGCGGCCAATCGCGCCGCTGAACTGGCGTTGCCGCATCTGAAGCCCGGCCGCTCCGTCCGCTTCGCGCTGCTGCCCGACGGCAAAGACCCTGATGATCTCGTGCGCGATGAGGGCCGTGCGCCCTTCGACAAGGTGATGAGCCAGGCAAAGCCGCTTTCGGAGATGCTGTGGAGCCGGGAGATCAATACCGGCAAGTTCGATACGCCCGAGGCGCGCGCCGAGCTCGAGGCGCGGCTGAAGCAGCTTGTGGCCGTCATCGCCGACGAGAATGTGCGCCGTCATTACCAGCAGGATATTCGCGACCGGCTGAACGCCTTCTTCCAGCCGCAGTTCCAGAACCGCAATAATAGCGAGCGGCGCGGTTTCGGCGGCAATTCCCGGGCGGGCCGCGATAATCCCGGTAAGGCAGGGCCGAAAAGCCCGAGCCTGATTTCCGACCGGCTTGCCCGCTCGGGCCCCGTGCGCGGCCACCGGGACAATACGGCGCTGCGCGAAAGCGTGCTGGCGCTCACCATCGTCAATCATCCGGCGCTGATGATCGACGATTATGACGAGATCGCCGCGATCGAATATGACAGCCGCGAGCTGCAACGGCTCTGGTCGGCGGTGCTTGGCGCAGCGGCCGCCGTTGCCGGCCCGCATCTGACGCGTGACTATCTGACCGAACGGCTGGAATTCGAAGGCTTCGGCCCGCTGATCAAGAGCCTCGACCAGCAGGTGCGCAATGCCCGGCTCTGGACGGCGACCGAGGAGGCGGCGATGGAAGATGCGCGTGAGGGTTATCGCCAGGCGCTCGCCTTCCACAAACGGGCAAAGGCGCTACGCCGGCAGAAGATGGAGCTCGAACGCGAGATTGCGCTGGCCACCGAAGCCGGCGACGGCGAGGCGATCGTTCAGCTGATACGGGCCCAGCAGGAAGTGCATCTGGAAGGTGTGCGCCTCGAGAACCAGGAGGCGATCATCGACGGCTTCGGCGTGCTGTCCGGCCGCGTCAAAGGGGCGGCGAACCACTGATGTCGCTGACCGAACGGAACGAAGCTGGCTTTTCCGCCGCCGATGCGCTGTTTTCCGCCGGCCGCTCGCCGCTTGAAGTGTTGAAGCAGGTCTACGGCTACTCCTCCTTCCGCGGCAAGCAGCAGCAGGTGGTCGAGCACGTCGTGTCAGGCGGCGATGCGGTGGTGCTCTTTCCGACAGGGGCGGGCAAATCGCTGTGCTTCCAGATCCCGGCGCTCTGCCGCGAGGGCGTCGGCATCGTCGTTTCGCCGTTGATTGCGCTGATGCGCGATCAGGTGGAGGCGATGAAGCAGCTCGGCATCCGCGCCGCCGCGCTCAATTCGTCGCTGTCGCGCGAGGAGTTTATCGAGGTCCGCCGCGCGCTTTCGGGCGGCAAGCTCGACCTTCTCTATGTGACGCCGGAGCGCATCCTGACCGACGGATTCCGCGAGCTGATCGCCAACGAGAAGATCGCGCTGTTTGCCATTGATGAGGCCCATTGCGTCTCCCAATGGGGCCATGATTTCCGGCCGGAATATCGTGAGCTCGGCCGGCTCGGCGAGCAATATCCCGGTGTGCCCAGAATAGCGCTGACGGCAACGGCCGATCCGCATACCCGCGACGATATCGTCGAGCGGCTGGGGCTGGATTCTGCCGAGATCTTCACCACCAGCTTCGACCGGCCGAACATCAGCTATGAGATCGTCGAGCGCGATCAGCCGCGCCAGCAGCTTCTGCGCTTCCTGTCGGACCATAAGGGCGACAGCGGCATCGTTTACTGCCTGTCGCGCGCCAAGGTCGAGGACACGGCCGACTGGCTGAACGGGCAGGGGGTTCGTGCACTGCCTTATCATGCCGGCATGGACCGAGCGCTTCGTGACGCCAATCAGGATGCCTTTCTGAAGGAAGAGAACCTCTGCCTGGTTGCCACCGTCGCCTTCGGCATGGGCATAGACAAACCGAATGTGCGTTACGTCGCCCATCTCGACCTGCCGGGTTCGGTCGAGGCCTATTACCAGGAGACCGGGCGCGCCGGCCGCGACGGCCTGCCGTCGGAGGTCTGGATGGCCTATGGCATGGCCGACGTCATTCAGCGCCGCCGGATGATCGACGAGGGCAATGCCGCCGTGGAGATCAAGCGGGTCGAGCGCGCCAAGCTCAATGCCTTGCTGGCGATCTGCGAGACCGCCTCCTGCCGCCGGCAGGCGATCCTGGCCCATTTCGGGGAATCCCATGCCGGCCAATGCGGCAATTGCGACACCTGCCTGAAGCCGGTCGAGACCTGGGAGGGCACGGAAGCAGCGATCAAGGCGCTGGCCGCCATCTATCGCACCGGCGAGCGTTTCGGCGCCGGCCACGTCATCGACGTGCTCGTCGGCAATGTCAACGAGAAGACCGAGCGTTTCGGCCATGTCGATATGCCCGTCTTCGGCGCCGGCAAGGACATTCCTGTTCGCACCTGGCAGTCGGTCTGCCGGCAGCTGCTCGCCATGGGGCTGATCCGCGTCGATCACGAGGCCTATGGGGCGCTGAAATTGGAGCCGGAAGCGCGCGCCGTCTTCAAGCACGAGCGACAGGTGTTCTTCCGCAAGGATCGGCCTGCCTCGGAACGGCGCACGAAGAAGGCGGAACGCAGCGAGCGCAAATCGGCCCTGTCGGGCGCCGACGGCAGCCTCTTCGAGGCGTTGCGGGCCGAGCGCATGGCGATCGCCAAATCGCTCGGCGTGCCGCCCTATGTCGTCTTTCCCGATACGACGCTGATTGCCTTTGCCACCGAACGGCCGCGCAGCCGCAAGGAGCTGCTCGCCATATCCGGCGTCGGTCAGGCAAAGCTCGAGCGCTATGGCGACGCCTTCCTGGAGATCATCCTGGCGCATGACGACTGAGCGGATCGGCCGGTGTTCTTCTCGATCTCGGCCCGGCGCTGAACAAGACAAGCCGGCGGCGATATGCTAACCCGGAAGCTATAAAAAACATCAGGAAGGGCCGCCCATGACCTCGCCATTTCTCTCCCATCTTCGCACCGAGATTTCGGCGTTGAAGGATGCCGGGCTCTATAAGTCCGAACGGGTCATCAGCTCCAAGCAGGCGGGCGAAATTGCGATTTCCACCGGCGAACGGGTGCTGAATTTCTGCGCCAACAATTATCTTGGTCTGGCCGACAATGAGGAACTGGCCGAGGCCGGCAAGCAGGCGCTCGACCGTTACGGCTACGGCATGGCCTCGGTGCGCTTCATCTGCGGCACCCAGGAGGAGCATAAGCAGCTCGAAGCGCGGATTTCCGCTTTCCTCGGCATGGAAGACACGATCCTCTATTCCTCCTGCTTCGACGCCAATGGCGGTCTGTTCGAGACGCTGCTTTCCGAGGAGGACGCGATCATCTCGGATGCGCTGAACCACGCCTCGATCATCGACGGCGTCAGGCTGTCGAAGGCCAAGCGCTTCCGCTATGCCAATAACGACATGGCGGCGCTCGAAGAAGAATTGAAGAAGGCTGAAGGTAGCCGCTTCAAGCTGATCGCCACCGACGGTGTCTTCTCGATGGACGGCATCATCGCCAATCTCCGCGGCGTCTGCGATCTCGCCGAGAAATACGGCGCCATGGTCATGGTCGATGACAGCCATGCGGTCGGCTTCGTCGGCAGGCACGGCCGCGGCTCGCCCGAACATTGCGGCGTCGAGGGCCGGATCGACATCATCACCGGCACACTCGGCAAGGCGCTTGGCGGCGCCTCGGGCGGTTATACCGCGGCAAAAGCCGAGGTCGTCGAATGGCTGCGGCAGCGCTCGCGCCCCTATCTGTTCTCGAACACGCTGGCGCCGGTTATTGCCGCTGCCTCGCTGAAAGTGTTCGATCTGATCGAAAATGGCGATGCCTTGCGCAAGCGCCTTTCCGACAATGCCGATCTCTTCCGCACCGAGATCACCAAGCTCGGCTTCACGCTCGCCGGCGAAGGCCATCCGATCATTCCGGTCATGCTCGGCGACGCCAAGCTTGCCCAGGACATGGCAGGTCTGATGCTGAAGAAGGGGATTTATGTGATCGGCTTTTCCTTCCCCGTCGTGCCCAAGGGTCAGGCCCGCATCCGCACGCAGATGTCGGCCGCGCATTCGAGGCAGGATGTCGAGCGGGCGATTGCGGCCTTTGCCGAGGCAGGGCGGGAATTGGGCGTGATTTGAGGATGAGGGATTGCCCCTCACCCTAACCCTCTCCCCGTAAACGGGGCGAGGGGACGTGCCAAACGCAGCGTCGAGGATTGACGAAGCCGGTGCGGCATATCTCCTTCGCCCCGCTGGCGGGGAGAAGGTGCCGGCAGGCGGATGAGGGGCCGAAACAGGCACTGACCAAGGGATACAGATATGTCGAACATGATGAAGGCGCTGGTCAAATCGAAGCCCGAGGTCGGGCTCTGGATGGAGAATGTGCCGGTGCCCGAGGTCGGGCCGAACGATGTGCTGATCCGGGTGAAGAAATCGGCGATCTGCGGCACCGACGTCCATATCTGGAACTGGGACCAGTGGGCGCAGAAGACCATTCCGGTGCCGATGGTCGTCGGCCATGAATTTTCCGGCGAGATCGCCGAGATCGGCTCGGCGGTCACCCGCTATCATGTCGGCGAGCGGGTTTCCGGCGAAGGGCATATCGTCTGCGGCAAGTGCCGCAACTGCCGGGCGGGCAGAGGGCATCTCTGCCGCAACACGCTCGGCGTCGGCGTCAACCGGCCGGGTTCGTTCGGCGAGTTCGTCTGCATTCCGGAAAGCAATGTCGTGCCGATCCCGGACGATATTTCCGATGAGATCGCCGCGATCTTCGATCCGTTCGGCAATGCCGTGCATACCGCGCTCTCCTTCGATCTCGTCGGCGAGGACGTGCTCGTCACCGGCGCCGGGCCGATCGGCATCATGGGGGCGCTCGTCGCCAAGCGTTCCGGCGCCCGCAAGGTCGTCATCACCGATATCAATCCGCATCGGCTGGCGCTGGCGCGCAAGCTCGGCATCGACCATGTCGTCGATGCCTCGAAGGAAAATCTCGCCGACGTGATGAAGGCGATCGGCATGACCGAGGGCTTCGATGTCGGGCTCGAAATGTCGGGCGCTGCACCCGCCTTCCGCGACATGATCGACAAGATGAACAATGGCGGCAAGATCGCCATTCTCGGCATTGCGCCGGCGGGCTTCGAGATCGACTGGAACAAGGTGATCTTCAAGATGCTCAATCTCAAGGGCATTTACGGCCGCGAGATGTTCGAGACCTGGTACAAGATGATCGCCTTCGTCCAGGGCGGCCTCGATCTCGCACCCATTATTACCCATCGCATCAAGATCGACGATTTCCGCGAGGGCTTCGAGGCGATGCGGTCGGGCAACTCCGGCAAAGTCGTCATGGATTGGATGTGAGGAGGACGAGATGATTTATGAAGGAAGCTGCCATTGCGGCAATATCGGTTTCGAGGTCGAGGGCGAATTCAGCGAGGCGCTCGACTGCAACTGTTCGCTCTGCCGCCGGCGCGGCGGGCTTCTGGCCTTCGTGCCGCGCGAGAAGCTGGTGCTGAAGACGCCCAACGAGAACATCTCGACCTATACTTTCAACAGGCATGTCATCCGCCATCACTTCTGCGCCACGTGCGGTATTGCGCCCTTCGGCGAGGCGGTAGGCCCGAACGGCGCTGCCATGGCCTCGATCAATCTGCGCTGCATTCCCGCGATCGATCTCGGCGCGCTGAAGGTGACGGCCTATGACGGGGCCGCGCATTAGAAACAGAGCGGCCTGCCGCAAGCCGGGGAATAGACTGCCGTCAAAACTGTAAAGACGGCCGAAACAACCGCTGCGCCGGGCAAAATCCATGCTGCCCTTGTCTTTTGTTCGACGCTTCTTAAATAAGGTTCGCAATCGCAGCCGCGGTTCAAAGCCTGTGGATAAGGCTTTTTCCGATGATTCGTGAGCTTTTTTTCTGGAAAAGCTTGACGAGAACAAAAAATGTGGGAATCACCGTTCGACTTGTTGAAACGGTGAACTGGGTCAAGGCGGATCGCGCAACCATGGCCGGAAATCCAAAAGCAAAAAAGCTTTGCTGTCCGGTGCCGGCGATCGTGGTTAATCAGGCTTTAAATGTCATCCCGTTAGGTGGGCAAAGGTGATTCTAGGGCGGCGCGCGCGACGCGTCCAGCCCTGAGGCGGCCCATTCACCGTAGCGAGATTGGATAGCGTCAGGAAGGCGACGATATAAATGGCAACCAAGGTCAAAGAGAACGAAGACGCGGAAGTCGAACGCGACGGCGCAAGCGACGGCCCTCTTCTCGATCTTTCCGACGACGCGGTCAAGAAGATGATCAAGGCCGCCAAAAAGCGCGGCTATGTGACGATGGATGAGCTCAACGCCGTTCTGCCGTCCGAGGAAGTGACGTCCGAGCAGATCGAAGACACGATGTCGATGCTTTCGGACATGGGCATCAACGTCATCGAGGACGAAGAAGCCGAGGAAGCCGGCGCTTCCGGCGGCAGCGATGACGATGATGCCGGCGGCGACGAGGACAGCGAAGGCGGCGAACTCGCGCCTTCCGGCGGCACCGCGCTTGCGACCGCCAAGAAGAAAGAACCGACCGACCGCACCGACGATCCGGTGCGCATGTATCTGCGCGAGATGGGCTCGGTCGAGCTTCTCTCCCGCGAGGGCGAAATCGCCATCGCCAAGCGCATCGAGGCCGGCCGCGAGACGATGATCGCGGGCCTCTGCGAGAGCCCGCTGACCTTCCAGGCGCTGATCATCTGGCGCGACGAACTGAACGAAGGCACGACGCTGTTGCGCGAGATCATCGATCTCGAAACCACCTATTCCGGCCCTGAGGCCAAGGCGGCGCCGCAGTTCCAGAGCCCGGAGAAGATCGAGGCCGACCGCAAGGCCGCCGAGGAGAAGGAAAAGACCCGCCGCGCCCGCTCCGGCGACGACGACATCACCGATGTCGGCGGCGAAGGCCTGCCTCCCGAGGAGGAGGAAGAGGACGAGGACGAATCCAACCTGTCGCTGGCGGCGATGGAAGCCGAGCTTCGCCCGCAGGTGATGGAGACGCTCGATACGATCGCCGAGACCTATAAGAAGCTGCGCAAGCTGCAGGACCAGCAGGTCGAGCAGCGCCTGTCGGCGTCCGGCACGCTGTCGACCGCCCAGGAGCGCCGCTACAAGGAGCTCAAGGACGAGCTCATCAAGGCCGTTAAGTCGCTGTCGCTCAACCAGAACCGCATCGACGCCCTGGTCGAGCAGCTTTACGACATCAACAAGCGCCTCGTCTCCAACGAAGGCCGCCTGCTGCGTCTGGCCGAATCCTACGGCGTCAAGCGCGACAGCTTCCTGGAACAGTATCAGGGCGCCGAGCTCGATCCGAACTGGATGAAGTCGATCGGCAATCTGGCCGCCCGCGGCTGGAAGGAATTCGCCAAGGGCGAAAACACGACGATCCGCGACATCCGCCAGGAAATCCAGAATCTGGCGACCGAGACCGGCATTTCGATTTCGGAATTCCGCCGCATCGTGCACATGGTGCAGAAGGGCGAGCGCGAAGCGCGCATCGCCAAGAAGGAAATGGTCGAAGCGAACCTTCGCCTCGTCATCTCCATCGCCAAGAAGTACACGAACCGCGGCCTGCAGTTCCTCGACCTCATTCAGGAAGGCAATATCGGCCTGATGAAGGCGGTCGACAAGTTCGAATACCGCCGCGGCTACAAGTTCTCGACCTATGCGACATGGTGGATCCGTCAGGCGATCACCCGTTCGATCGCCGACCAGGCCCGCACGATCCGCATTCCGGTGCACATGATCGAGACGATCAACAAGATCGTCCGCACCTCGCGCCAGATGCTGCACGAGATCGGCCGCGAGCCGACGCCGGAAGAACTGGCCGAAAAGCTCGCCATGCCGCTCGAAAAGGTCCGTAAGGTCCTGAAGATCGCCAAGGAGCCGATTTCGCTCGAAACCCCTGTTGGTGACGAAGAGGATTCGCATCTCGGCGATTTCATCGAGGACAAGAACGCGCTGCTGCCGATCGACGCCGCCATCCAGGCGAACCTGCGTGAGACGACCACCCGCGTTCTCGCCTCGCTGACGCCGCGCGAAGAACGCGTGCTGCGCATGCGCTTCGGCATCGGCATGAACACCGACCATACGCTCGAAGAAGTCGGCCAGCAGTTCTCGGTCACCCGCGAACGTATCCGCCAGATCGAGGCGAAGGCGCTGCGCAAGCTCAAGCATCCGAGCCGCTCCAGAAAGCTGAGAAGCTTTCTGGACAGCTAAGAAACTGCAAGCTGCGCTCGTTCCTCGACAGCTGAGGCTTCGACGTCATTCCGATTGGGAAAGCCGGGCCCCGTGCCCGGCTTTTGCTTTTGTGATTAACACCAATGATCCCGGCGGCTTTCTTGTCCCTGTCTGGTGACAGGGCTATAATCCGGCCACGGGGAAAGGATCGATCGCGACACACGCGAGATCGTATGCCTGCGTGAGCGATCCTCCGTCGGGAGGTGCGACATGACCACTTACATTCTTTTGATCGATTGGACTGACCAAGGCATCCGTACTGTTCGCGACTCGACAAAACGGCTGGACGCGGCGAAGAAACTGCTCGCCGGCGTCGGCGGCTCCATCAACCAGTTCTACCTGACGATGGGCGGACACGACATGGTCGCCGTCTGCGAGGCGCCCGATGACGCCGTGATGGCGCATTTTACGCTGTCGCTCGCCATGGCGGGCAATGTCCGGACCGAAACGCTGAAGGCGTTCCCGGAGGCTGCCTATCGCGATCTCATCGGCTCGCTCGGCTGACGACCGCTCAAACCGGTGCGGATACCAAGGCACGGCTCTCCGGAGACCGCGGGGCGCTGAATGATGACGGCCTGCCGGCCAATCGTTGCGGCAGCGATCACGCGGTTTTTTGTTTTTGTGGCTTGATGCTGCCGGCTTTAAAGGCCACATCGCTGCTGTGACAGAAGAAGACGTCGAACCGGCAGAAGCGCATGAAGCGGCAAAACAGCGGCCAGAACTCCGCTGGGGTGTCGGTGCGTCCGTGCTTCTGCATGTGCCGCTCATCGCCCTTCTGATTTTCGGGCTGCCGAAGATCGAGCCGAAGCCTCCCGAAGACGAGAGCGTGAAGGTGGAGCTCGTTCCACCGCCGGAGGAGAAGAAGCCGGAGCCCAAGCCCGAGGAAAAACCACCAGAGCCGAAGCCGCCGGAACAGGCGAAGAAGCAGCCACCACCTCCGCCGCCGCCGAAAGCTGCGAAGATGCCCGAAGCGCGCGTCGCTCCCCGGCCACTACGCGTAGCCCGTCCGGTTTTCGAATTTGCTGAGAAGGATTCAGCGCCGGAACAAAGCGAGCGGGGTATACCGCAGCAGGCCGAAGCACTTAAGCCGCCGGTCATTGAGGCAAAACCGGGAATATCGCCTGTCGAACCGCCGCGACCCCAAAAGCCAGAAGTTCATGAGACTATGCCTGCTGCGAATCCGCTACCTCAGGATATTGAACTTCCCGAGGTAGAGACTACTGAGGTCAATCCGGAAAAGAACGGGCCTGCTGCCACAGGACCCGATGAGGCCAAGACGAATTTCGAGCAGGCAAAGCCGTCAACGAATTCAACGGCAACAACCTCCTCAACGCCACCGGACGTAGCTAAGGAATCGAATAACCTCACGAAAGCGAAGACCCTGTTTACTGACAACTTTGTCTCAGACCTCAGGGTCAAGACGGCGATGAATAATTTGCCGCGCCAGATGCGGGGTGGTCAGCTTTGCTGGAGCGAGCTTAGAGAACAGCTGCTTCATTCATCCGCGGCATATGATCCCAATATCATTGAGGTGCCTCGATACAATCTGCCGAACGGCAATGTCCTCGCGCTTAAGCGAAGTGCATTCTATGACGGTAAGCAATTGCACCAGTTGGCGTTCAGATGCGAAGTGAACGACGATGCGACGAAAATCATTTCGTTTGATTTCGGGGTGGGGAATGTAATTCCCAGAAGTGAGTGGGCGATTTATGACTATCCAAGATGAATGGCGGTCAGTATTGGCAAGCCGCCCGCAACCAGCCACACGCAAGCAACCGCATCTAGCCTCTCCCTATGGCCGTGATGGTACGGTGAAGAAGGGACAATGATATGTCGAACGAGATCGAGCTGTTTCTGGAGCGTCAGGACGAAGCCGTCAGCGCGCTGTTCCTGGAAAACAAGGGCGACGAGCTGACCGATATCCTGGTGGCGGCGCTCGAAGAGGCCTTCGAGATCCTGCTCGAAGCCGCACCCGCCGAAACGCTGCATTGACATTTTCCAACACATTGCCGGCAGCGCTTGGCGAGCGGCTCTCGGGCTACCGGTTCGAACGCGATGCGCTCGGCCGTTCCGCGGCAAGCGTCTTCCGGCTGGAAGGCGAGGGCCTGCCGGCCCTCTATCTGAAGGTCGAGGCGGCGGGGCCGTTCGGCGAGCTTGCCGATGAAGCGGCCCGGCTCGGCTGGCTCAAGGCCGCCGGCCTGCCGTGTCCCGACGTCATCGCCCGGGAAAGCGACGGCGAGCGCGACTGGCTGCTGATCGGCGCCCTGCCGGGAACCGATCTCGCCAGCGCATCGGCGCTGACGCCGCTTACGCGTGTCGAACTGCTGGCGGCCGCACTTGCCGATCTCCATCACCTGCCGATCGCCTCCTGCCCGTTCGATCATCGTCTGGAAAAGCGCCTGCCGACCGCAAGGGCGCGCATGCAGGCCGGGATCGTCGACGAGACCGATTTCGACGAGACGCGGCTCGGAAAGAGCGCCGAAACATTGTTTGCCGAACTCGAAGGCCGGCGGCCGGACCGTGAGGACCTCGTCGTTACCCATGGCGATGCCTGCCTGCCCAATTTCGTCGCCTCCGGCGGCCAATTCTCCGGCTATATCGATTGCAGCCGCCTCGGTGTCGCCGACCGCTATCAGGATCTCGCGCTCGCCTGCCGCAGCATCGCCTATAATTTCGGCGCGGCGCTGGTGCCGTCCTTCCTCGATCGTTACGGGCTGACGGCGCCGGATCCGGCGCGCCTCGATTATTATCAGCTGCTCGACGAGTTCTTCTGACGTTTGAAAGACGCGCGGCGCTTGCCAAGCGTTGCGCCCGCTCCATCCGGCTGGCAGAGTGGCCGACAATCGGATCTGCGGACGGATGATGGCGAAAAATCAGTTCAGGATGCTGCGCTCGGCGCTGGCCGGGGTCGAGGCCGTGGAGGCGGCAACGCATCACAGCTTCAGCAGGCACACGCATGAGCAGTTCGGCATCGGCCTCGTCTCATCAGGGGCGCAGAAGTCGCTCAGCGGGCGCGGCATGGTCGAGGCTGCGGCCGGCGATATCATCACCGTCAATCCGAACGAGGTGCATGACGGCGCGCCGATCGGCGCAGGCAGATCGTGGCGCATCCTCTATTTCGATCCCGAGATCGTCGCCGGCCTGTCGCGGGAGATCGGCGGCGGGGCAGGGCGGCAGGAAATCCCCCATCCGGTCATCCGCAATGGCGCGATCGCCGCCCGCTTCGAGATGCTGTTTGGCGCGGTCACCGCCAGCGCAGCCGACGGGCTGCTCTCAGAGCAACTGCTGCTGCAACTCGTCGCCGATGTCATGCGGGAACGGGGCGATCGCCAGGAGCGGCCGCCGGTGCCGGCCTCCATCCGCGCGGCGCGGGATCTGATCGACGACGATCCTCTTGCCGCCGTCTCGCTTGCCGATCTCGCCACCGAAAGCGGCCTCAGCCGCTTCCAGGTGCTGCGCGGCTTTGCCAAGGCGACGGGGCTGACGCCGCATGCCTATCTCCTCCAGGCCCGCATCCATCGCGCCCGCCGGCTGATCGCTCAGGGCACGCCGCTTGCGGAGGCGGCCTTTGCCAGCGGCTTTGCCGACCAGAGCCACATGACGCGCGTCTTCGTGCGCAAATACGGCCTGTCGCCGCGGCTCTATGCCGGCGCTTTTCTGTGATCCTCCTGCCGTCCACGGTTAAGGGCGCGGCACCCTCCAACGCCCCTCATCCTGAGGCGCGTAGCCCGTGAGGGCGAAGCCTCGAAGGGCCCGCTCAACGCCGCTTCTTGCATTCATCGAACGTCGGAGCACCCGCCTCGTCCTTCGAGGCCCCTGCGGGGCACCTCAGGATGAGGCTCTCTGGAAGGCCGCGGTTGCCTTCAAGACTGCTCGAGCACCTCAGGATGAGGGCTGATCGTGGGTGCCGCGGGCTGCGACCGCTCTCCAGCCTCATCCTGAGGTGCCCCGCAAGGGGCCTCGAAGGACGGGGCTGGCCGAGGCGCCGTCTCCGCCCTGCAATTTCGTTCAAGACCGCAACCGGCCCCTGCTGTTTCCTCGGCGCATCCAATCGGAGATGCGGAATGTCGAGACAGGTTCAAGGTTACATTTATCTGACGCTGGCCATGCTGACGGTCGGAAGCACGGTCATTGCGAGCAAGCTCATCGCCGCCGGCCTGCCGCCGTTTTCCGCCACCGCTGCGCGCTTCGCGCTCGCCTTCCCCGTCTTTCTCGTGCTGATGCGGGCAACCGGCGTGCGCCTGCCGAAGCTCTCCCGCCGTGACCGCCTGATCCTCTTCATCCAGGCCGGGGCCGGCAGCGTCGGTTATACGACGCTGCTGATCTCCGGCCTCAGCCTGACCTCGGCGGCCGATGCCGGGGTCATCATCGGCACGCTGCCGGTGGTCTCGGCGGCAATTTCCATCCTGCTGCTTGGCGAGCGGCCGCAGCCCGCCCTGCTTCTCGCCGTGGCGCTGGCGACCGCCGGGGTGTCTTCGATCGCCTTCACGCCGAAGGCGGCCGGTGGGTCGCTCGCCGGCAATGCGCTGATCCTGCTGGCGGTCGTCTGCGAGGGGCTGTTCATCCTGCTGAACAAGCGGCTGACCGCCGATATTCCGCCGCTTGCCCAATCGACGCTGATGACCGGCATCGGCTTTGCCGTCGCCGTCATTCCGGCCGTCTTCGAGGCGCCTTCGGCCCAGGGCTTGTCCGCAAGCGCTGCGGCGGCCGTCGGCTATTATGCGCTGGTGCCGACCGTCGCCGGCTTCCTGCTCTGGTATGCGGGGGCCGAAAGGGTGAGCGGCACGGAAGCCTCGCTTTTTACCGCGCTCGCGCCGGTGTCCGCCGTCCTGCTCGCCTTCGTCACCCTCGGCGAGCCGGTCGGCTTCAGCCAGCTTGCCGGTATTGCCTGCGTGCTTGCGGCGGTGCTCGGGCTCGGCCTGGCTGGCAATCGCACCGCAACCCAACCGACCGAGGGGAGATAGCCCATGCGTTTCAACCATTCCGCCGCCCTGTGGCAGGCCTTTCCCGCGCTCCGCGCCGGCGCGCTCCATGCCACCGGCATCGATGCCGATGTGGATGTCGAGGCGGCGATAACAAGCTTCGGGGCGATTGCCGAGGCCCGGCTTGACGGCGCCCAGGAAAGCGAATTTCCGGAGATCCAGGCCTGGCGGCGCGGCTTTTCCCGCATGGGGCTGAAGCCGACGCAATATCGCTCGGCCTCCGAAGCGCTGCTGCGCCGCTTCCGCCAGGAGCACGCGCTGCCGCGCCTGCATCCGCTCGTCGACCTCTGCAATGCGGTCTCGCTCGCCTTCGCCATTCCCATTGCCGTCTTCGATGTCGAAAAGATCGCCGGCGATCTCGAGGTCCGGCCGGCGACGGGTGACGAGACCTATCTGACCTTCGGCGGCGACATCGAACATCCCGAACCGAACGAGGTGATCTTCGCCGATGGCGGGGGAAGCGCGCATGCGCGGCGCTGGACGAACCGGCAGAGCGGGCTATCGGCGGTGCGGCAGACGACGCGGTCGGCGCTGATCGTTGCCGAGGCGCTGCATGCCTCGGCCGAGGCGGATATCGGCAGGCTGGTGGCAACGCTCGCGGATCAGCTGGCGAAGGCCTGGCCGGCGGCGCCGAAAGCGGCGCTGCTCAGCGCAGCATCGCCGCGTTTCGAATTCTGAAGCGGATCGCGCCCGGGACGGAGCGTTCACACCTTGGGCCGGCGGCCTGCCCGCCCTATCTTCCCGGGATCGATCGCTTCTGGAGACAACCGCATGTCAGATAAATCGATCAAGATCCCCGGGCCGGACCATCCGATCACCGTCGAGCACAATCCCTGCCGCGTCGTCGTCACGCTCGGCGGCAGGACGATCGCCGACAGCCGCGACGCGCTGACGCTGCGCGAAGCCTCCTATCCGCCGGTGCAATATATTCCGCGCAAGGATGTCGACATGTCGCTGCTGCAGCGCACCGATCACCGCACGCATTGCCCCTATAAGGGTGACGCCGCCTATTACAGCATCATTCCGGGCGGCGAACGCGCCGAGAATGCCGTCTGGACCTATGAGGCGCCGAATGCCGCCGTCAGCAACATCAAGGGCCATCTCGCCTTCTATCCCGACCGCGTCGACAGCATCGAGGAAATGGCCTCGCCGGAAGCCGGTACCTTCTGAGGCGCCGGAAGCCGGTACCTTCTGAGGCGGGCCGACGCCAGCCGTTATCGCAGGACGTCGAGCCATTCATTGCTGAAGACGAGGCTGGCGACCGTGACCGGTTCGCCGCTTTCGTCGCGGACGGTGACGGCGATCGTCAAGCGATCACCCGCGGGCAGTTCGTCGCGGGCCACATCCAGCAGGATGCGGGTCACCTCTTTTGGAATGTCTTCACGCGATTTCAGCTCGGTGCCGTGCTCGTCGCGCGTTGGACCTTCCCCATTGTGCAGATCGAAATAGTAGCGAGCCATGTTCTTTCCTGCGCGTCAGAGGAGAAATCACCGGTGAAGACAATTGTTCCCCGATGAATGACGCGTTGAAAGCTTCGATCGCTCCCGTTAGGGTCGCGCCAAAACATTGTTCGGGGATGCGCGTGAGGGCAAAATTCATATCTTGCATGTTGGCGGCGGTTTTCGCTTCGCTGCCGGCGGCAGCACTGGCCGAGGGATGGCAGGCGGTGGAAGAGGTGCGGCCCTATGCGATCTCGGGCATGTCGGGTGCGGCGCTCTACGAATCGATCGGCGAGCACGGGCCGAAGGCCGGGGTCGCCGGCCGGGTGATCGCGCATACGACGTTCAAGCTCACCTGGACGCGGAAATACGAGCCGCAGGGCAGCGCCTGCGTGATCACGACCAACAAGCCGAAGCTCATCATCACCTATACGCTGCCCAAGCCCTCGGCCGCGCTGCCGGCGGCCGTCAAAACCAGCTGGGACGGTTTCATATCGGGTGTTGCGGCGCATGAGCGGGTGCACGGCGAGACCATCAAGGAGATGGTCAGGGAAATCGAGACGACGAGCATCGGCCTGACCACTGCCGACGATCCCGACTGCAAGAAGATCAGGGTCGAACTGACGCGGCGCCTCGGCGAGATCTCCGCACGGCAGCGCCAGCGCGGCCGTGACTTCGACAAGGTCGAAATGGGCGATGGCGGCAATATCCAGCAGCTCATCCTCAAGCTGGTGAACGGGCCGTGACTGCCTGAGAAGCCTGCCTGCCGCTCCACCCCTGGACCAGCCTCGCTGAGCCCCTATCTCTCCCCGCTAATGCATGTCGCCCGGAAGTGTGCAGCGGTTCCGGGACAACGACATGCATTAAAACAAAGAGTTAAAGCGCGTCGCATGAATCAAAATTTGACGCGACGCGCTTTAACGAGGATGGATCGAGGAGACATGCAATGTCCTATGTCGATGGTTTCGTCGTGGCGGTGCCGAGGGAGAATATCGAGGCCTACAAGAAATTCTCGACCTTCGCCGGCTCGCTGTGGAAGGAATATGGCGCGCTCGAATATGTCGAATGCATCGGCGACGACGTGCCCTATGGCGAGCTGACCTCCTTTCCCCGCGCCGTGCAGGCCAAGGAGGACGAGGTGGTGGTTTTCTCCTGGATCACCTATCGGTCCCGGCAGGAGCGCGACGATATCAATGCCAAGGTGATGGCCGATCCGCGGCTCAAGGGCGATCAATGGCAGATGCCGTTCGACGGCAAGCGGATGATCTATGGCGGTTTCGAGACGCTGCTGAAGCTCTGACACCGGCGCCGTCACCTGCCGAGCCGGCCATTGACTCGGCCGTCATGGCGCGCCAACTCGCGGGAGAAATCATTGCGAGACGGAGAGCGCCCGTGCCCCAGACAATCCTCACCTTGGCCACCCGCGGCCAGGGCCTTTACGAATTCACCGACCAGGCGGAAGCCTTCGTCGGCGCCTCCGGGCGGGAGGAGGGGCTTCTCACCGTCTTCGTGCGCCACACCTCCTGCTCGCTGCTGATCCAGGAAAATGCCGATCCGGATGTGCGCAGCGATCTTCTTTCCTTCTTCCGCCGCCTCGTGCCGCCGGCCTCCGATCCCTCGATGGGCTGGGTCGTGCACAGGGCCGAAGGGCCTGACGATATGCCGGCCCATATCAAGGCGGCGCTGACGCAGGTGTCGATCGGCATTCCCGTCGCGCGCGGCCGGCTGATGCTCGGCACCTGGCAGGGCATTTACCTCTTCGAACACCGCGACCGCCCGCACCGGCGCGAGATCGTGCTGCATCTAGGCTCCTGAGAGAAAGCGGCGCCGGACGCAAATGATCGCTCGACTCCCATCGGGCGAAAAACTGCTCATCTTCTTGTGAATGCAAACTGAATGGCCGGTTCGAACGCCATTCAGCTTGCAGCGTTTACTGTCGAGACAATCCCCTCAGGGAGAGGTTGAAAAAACAAAGACCAATCGACGGAGACAGCTGATGACGCATTTCCTCACCAAGGCTTGCCTTGCCGCAGTGCTTGCCCTTTCATCCATTCCGGCGACGATCTCCACGGCCGCTGCCGCCGGGCCGCAGACGAGTTTCATCGTCGAGGCGCAATATCATCGCCCGATCCGCGGCTGCTCGCCGATGCATGCGGTGCGCAAGGCGCGGGACTTCGGCCTGCGCAGAGCCCATATCACCCGCATGTCGCCGCGCGTCGTCGTCGTTGCCGGGCGTGACCGCCGCGGCTGGGACAGGATGGTCTTCGCCAATGTCCGCGGCTGCCCGCTGATCCGCCGCTGACGAACCGGTCCGAACGGGCTGCAGCGTCCTTTGTGTTTCAAAAAGACACGCGGCGCGTTGCGAACCCGGCCGGCAAGCGCTGATACGAGGCTTGCCGGCCATTTTGCCTTGACGGCGACACTTTCAGCCGTCTCTTCTCTGATCTGTATAAGTGATTCCCGGAGATGCCTCAGGCGTGATGGGGGGACAGCGGCTTGGCCGCACCGACTTTAAAACGAAAGGTTTTTCGATGATGCAGTTTCTGGCAAAGGCGGGTCTTGCCGCCATGCTGATAACAGGCACCCTTGCCAGCACCGCGGCCCCGGCCGCTGCGCAGTTCAGTATCATTATCGGCGATCCGGAGCGTGAGCCGCCGCGCGATTACCGCCGTCCGCCTCCGGGCTTCGATCGCCGGCCGCGCGGCTGTGATCCCAGGCTCGCCGAAGATCTCGCCCGCGATTACGGCCTGCGCCGCGCCCGCGTCGTCGACATCACCCCGCGCCGCGTCATCGTCCAGGGCTGGACCCGCCGCGGCCCCGACGAAATGAGCTTCGGCAACGTCCGCGGCTGCCCGGCACTGCGCCGCCGCTGATATCCGCTGGAATACCCGCCTCGTCTCCGATGCGGGCCAGAACCGCCTTTGCCAGTCTCCCCGATCGGCAAGGGCGGTTTTCTTTTTGTGAGCTTGTTTGATGGCAGCTGCGCTCTTTCCTCGGGTTTGGACCCAAAGGCTGCCCCTCACCCTAACCCTCTCCCCGTAAACGGGGCGAGGGGACGTGCCATGCTAGAGGTTCGCGGGGGACGGAGAGGTCGCGGCATATCCCCTTCTCCCCGTCAGAACGGGGAGAAGGTGCCGGCAGGCGGATGAGGGGCAGACGCGCGGCGCCTTCATTTCACGGCTCGATCGCAAACGTCACCGTGACGCTGACATGGTAGGTGGTCTCGCCGCCCTGGACGGGAACGGCCGCGTCGGCTTCCTTCATCATCGTGGCGCGATAGGCCGGCTGCGGCAGCGGGCGCGGCTCATTCTCGTTGATCTCGATGACACGGCCGAGCTTGACGCCGGCTGCTTCGCTCAGCGTCTTCGCCTTCTTGACCGCCTCGGCGACGGCATTCTTGCGCGCCTCTTCGACGGCAGCATCCGGCTTGTCGTTGGTGAACTGGATCTCGCCGCCCTGATTGATGCCGAGCGTGACGGACTGGTCGATCACCTGGCCGAGCTTGGCAAGATCGCGCAGCCTGACGGTGATGGAATTGATGGTCTGGTAGCCGATCAGCTGCGGCTGCTGCTGCTGGCCGTCGACCGGCTGCGGATAGTTGTATTGCGGCTGGATGGAAAAGCCGGAGGTCTGCAGATCGCGCTCGGCGATGCCGCCGCTCTTCAGCGCGCCGAGCACGTCTTTCATCGCCTTGTTGTTCTCATCGAGCGCTTCGCGGGCGGTCTTCGCCTGCTTGACGACGGAAAGCGTGACGACGGCCATGTCGGGCGCCATGGACGATTCGCCATCTCCCGTCACCGAAATCACCGCCTCGCGCGGCTTTGCCTCCTGCGCCAATACGGGCGCTACGGCCGCCAGCGGCAGGGCCAGAAGGGCAGTCATCAGAACAGTCTTGGACAGGTGCGGCGCCATGTTTCATTCCCTAGTTGTCGTTTCCCGGATGAACGTTCTGTCGGTTGATTGTGAAGCTATTGCGGCGGAAGGGAAGGGCGTGGGTGCGCGGAGAGAAAAATATGCGGAGAGGCGTTGCCGTGTAATCCCCCTCTAGCCTGCCGGATATCCCCATGTCGGGAAGATTGGTTGGAAGACGTTCACGTCACTCTCCCTCATTCCTGTGCTTGTCACAGGAATCCAGTGCGCCCAAGTCCTTGGGCGCGAGAGACTCTGTTTCAACGTCGATGATTATTCACCGCGCAGACGCGCGGTGGCTGGATTCCTGTGACAGGCACAGGAATGAGGGAGTTCGAGGTGACGCTCCCACCAGACGCCGGTAACGGCGGTGCGTTTTTTGGCTGCGTGGCGGCAGGGCAAAGGCGGCGGCCACGGCACAGCCTCTCCATTGCTGCGGGTTCGTCAACGGCGCACCACCTTCCCAAATTCCCCAAACCTGATAGCAAATACGGCGGGTTAAGAAACAGGGGCTTCCGGACACGCTGTGCCCGGCAAGGGGACAACATGCGCTTCATCACAATTCTATCAATCGGCCTCGCCATCGGCCTGGCAGGCTGCTCTCAGGTGGCGGAAAAGGCGGAGAACGCCGCCAACCGCTCCTTCACCAGCTATGCGCTGGGCAAACCCTATACTGACATTGCCAATCTCGGCCAGTCGCCGATGGCGCGGCTTTCCGGCTCCGACGCCACCTACGGCCCGATGATCGGCGCGACGCCGTTGACGAACGGCATGACGCTCTACCGGCATATGGCGCCCGCCGCCAAAACCGAGACCGGCACGAATTTCGCCGGCCTGGTCGGCAGCTCCACCGTGTCGCAAAACAACCGACTGTCCTATTTCCTGGTCGGCGCCGACGGCCTCGTCAAGGATTGGGCGACGGGCTCGGTGCAGGGCAGCGCCAGCGACTGCGTGCAATATATCGGCGGCATCATCAATCGCTGCAACGACATACGGCAGCTGCAGGCTTCGCTCGCGCTCTACGATATGCGCGTGGCGACCAAGGGCGGTCAACCGATATCGAGCTGGGGTGAACCGGCAGCGCCCGCGGTGAACTGAGCATGCGCATCCGTGGTTCCTCGGGTCGAGCCCTGAGACCCACGGAGGGCAGGGGAGCGTCTCCCACCCTCCGTCATACTCGGGCTTGACCCGAGTATCCATGCCGCACGCGGCGCGCGAGCTGCTGGGCTGCGGTCGCCATTGTCAGTGCGAACGCCAACGCAGTACTTGGGGCTATGGGTCCTCGGGTCAAGCCCGAGGACGACGGAGGGTGGGGAGCTTGTGTGGCTAGGACCGCAACCGCGTGGTTGCTTCGCTATCCCTGGCGGAAAGCCTTACATCATCCGGAACCGGATTTGCCGTGACCGCTGAAGGATGCAGCGCTGAATTAAGCGCCGAAATCATCCATGAAAGAGGGATGGATGGCAGGCTTGCGTTCTTCGCGGGCTTCGCGAAAACGCTGGGGAACAGCACCGAGACCGGTCACGAAACGGGACAGGAGATTGCGGTTGAAAAGTTTCTGTATGGCACTCATGGCATTTCACTCATTCTTTTTTTTGTTAGCCGGCAGCATATATTTTGCCCAAGCTGCCGTCGCAATGGGCAATTTTGCATGACAGTTATGTGACAGTGGATGATCACATTGGCGTTAGAAGAGCCCGTCGGGGCCACTCCGCCACCATAAACCCTCGGCGGCCGCCGACGTGGCGTGGTAGACTGGGGGCTTGGGCTAAACCCAAGCCCTCCGAAGGAGAAGCTCAGATGAACCGCTTTTTCGCACTTGTCGCGACCGGAACGCTGATCAGCCTTGCCACGATCACTTCGGCCTGCACTTCGTCCCCTGACCTCGATCAAACGTCGTCGATCAACGGCAGCTACTATCAGGAAAGTCGCCCGCTTAATCCGGCTTGCACGGATGGGTTCAGGCCGAGCGATGGGCGGTCTTGCAGTTATTAGGTGGCTTTGCCTGCCGCGGCCTTGGCGGAGCACGCATTCAACATGCGAATCGGAACGGCGACCCGTCGCGTGGCCGTATCGTTTCAAGGGTGAATGGTAACGACGAGTGCAATTTTAGGTAAATGTATCAGCCAGAGTTAATCGCCTTATGCGATGCGTAGTGGATCATGGAGGATTTGATGATCGCTACCCGTTTTTGTGCTGCCGCTACCGTCTTTACCTTCGCCGTAACCGGCGCTTTTGCCCAAACCGCACTCCCACGAAATGGGGCGATACCCGAGGGATATATCACGGTTCAGTCGAGCATCGCGCTGTCGCTGCCCTTTGATCAGAGCGCTCCGGTCGGCGAGCAGGTCCAAAAAGCCCAGAAGGCGCTATACGACATTGCGTCGAGGAACTGCTCAGTCGTCGTGGAGACAATCGCGGAGGATTGCAAAATCACCGGGATCACCAACAACGTCGACATGCAACGCGGCAACAACCGCGACGGTTTCATTTCTGTCCGTGGCCAGATCAGCATGGCGATCAAGCTCAAACCTTCGATGCAAGGTTCGAAATAGACGGTCGCGAGCACCGAGTCGGGTCACCCGATTTTGGTCTGCCCGGCCTGCACGCCGTCCGGCAGCGCCGGTCAGAGAGGTCGTGCGGCGGCTTAGCTAAGCGCCGTATTGGGCCACTCCCGCCGCGTGAAACTCCTGGGATTGACAGCCAATTCATCTGCACCGCCGTGGACGCGGCGAACGATCTGGCGTTGGTCAAGATCAACGCTGAGGAGCCGTTCAAGCCGCTCGTCTTCCGGCACGCGCCAACGCGGCTCGGCGAGGACATCCTCGCCATAGGCTTCCCGCTGGCGACGTTGCTGTAGGATTCAGTAAAAGTCACCACAGGTAACGTGAACGCGCTCGCGGGGCTTCGAAACGATACCCGGTACATCCAGATTTCGACACCGATCCAGCCCGGTAATTCCGGCGAGCTGATGGTGGGGCGGGCCTCGGCCCGCCTAGCCTCTCTAGCGTCGCAACGCGATGCCGATTTCGGCCAGCGTGCCAAGCGCGATGGCGACCAGCAAGGCGTAAACACCTCGGTCGATGATCGCTCCGGAGCTCTCCGCCCTGCCACCGTAGCGGCGCAGAGCTTCCTCATAAGGTCCGAGGATTTCGGTGGCGATACCGATGCCGGTGATGATCCGCATGACACTACCGACAAGGACAATCCAAGCCACGATCCTGGCGAGTTTTGCGAAAATCATTTGCCCCCAGCACTGATATAGAATCGCGGACGATTTTCCGCGACCGTGGAAAAGTTGCGTTTCACGCAACTCCTTCGTTGCGGCACCCGGCAATCTGTTGCACGGTGGTGTCGCCAGATGCGGAGAGAGACGGTTGCTGCCGTCCCTCTCATAGCGGGTGTAGCGCCAGCAGTCTCGGAGCGACCATTACGCTTTGTCAGAGCGGTCGTTTCCGTGACTGCGGGTCGCACTATGACGCGAATCATTGATCCTGTGCGCATGGGCGTGGTTTAATCCACATGTTTATCCATGGGAAAATCTACGCGTTCCCGCCCACATCCCCGTCTTCATCGAGCTCATGGACGAGCGCTGCTTTTTGGGTTTCCGGTTATAAGGACTTTCATTGGTCGACTTGAGGGATATTCCTTCGGCGCTCACCTTCGCTTGAATCGCCGCTGGCGATCTTTCCATTTTTAATGCGATAACCGGCGTCGGTGTATTGCTAGCGGCCAGATCTTTAAGTTGCGCCACCTCCTTATCGGTCCATGCCTTACCGCTATCGCGGGTTTCTTCGTCATGCTGCCCTCTCTCGCTAGAGATGCCTCACCCAATGCTCTTCAGAGACGATCGAGATCGGAAAGCCCTTAAGTCGATATTCCACGGCATTCATGATCTTGTTGCCGAAAGATGAGTGCTTCCAAGAGTCGGTCGCGTACATGCCGATCACCAGAACGTTTGTCCTTTGGGTGAGGCTGCCGGCCGAGGCGCCGCGTTCAGTAACGGCCGCCTCACAGTGCTTACGCTGCCCATAGTTGAAGGTGCCCGTGAAGCAATAGGTTCGCCCCTCGAACGAGAGAATGGGCGCTGGCGCGCACAATGGCAACGTGGTTGCCTTCAGGGTTTCGCCGAGTTCAAAGTCGCGGTTAGAGAAGCGGTTGAGAGTGTCCAGCAATTCAGCTTTCTCCTCTTCGTCTACCACCCCATCTGAAAGAATATCGCGCACGCGGTAGAAGAGAGTGCTGAGTATTGGAAGATCACTGATCCCCGCATTCGCAACCAGCCATTTTTCGAGAAATTCGACCTCTGCCTGGTTGATGTTGCCGTCCGCAACCAAGCCGCGCGCCAGTCCGATCAGTTCGTCCACTTGTCGACTTGTGATGCGATCATTCCCGAGTTTATTGTAAAAGGCGTCTTCCATCGCTCTCTCCCCAGCACAGCGTGTAGAGAGAAAATCAGAAACGCAACCGAAAGTCGAGGGCGGCATCAGGTGCTGGGATTTGATAGTCACACCGCCCTTTTCTCCAAGCTACAAATTTGTCAAACCTCAACACGTAACGAGACGCCTTGGCCTGCGGCAAGCTGGCCATCTGCGAGGAACGTGATTCCTCCGGCCTCCAGAGCTCCCTGAACTGCGGTGAGGTGATTGGAGATCGGTGTGTGCTGACCTTTTTTCGAAGTCCCGAATGGTTGAGAGACCGACATTTGGGGCATCAGCCAGCTGCTGTTGCGACCAAGCTTTCATGCCCCTGGCGACGCGGCATTGTTCAGGTGTCATCGGTCTCCTCGGCGTGGTGAAACTTGTGTGCGCCATCTTATCGCAAATGGTGCGAAGCTTCTTTTGCCTGATCGGAACGAGAAAATGTCCCACTTTGCGAGGCCAAACTAAAAAAGTGGGACCGTGAGGCCAAAGATCATCAAGAAAAACAGGATCTTAAAGAATATAGTGGTGGGCCCGGAGGGACTCGAACCCCCAACCAAGCGGTTATGAGCCGCCGGCTCTAACCATTGAGCTACAGGCCCTGACGCCGGTGGTGGGCGCCGTGGCGCCGAAGATCGGCACCGTGATGCCGGGGCAATGGTTCCCGCAGCATCGGTTCGCTCTAGCCCAAATTGCAGGGAGCTACAAGCGGGCAGGGCAACATCTGTGGATGATGCGTATTTCGCGGGCAAAAGCACTGGAACCTTGCTGCGCGGGAGACACTTATTCGAATCAGATTCCGCATGAAAAGGGCGTTTGCAGATGGTGGCTTCGAACAGTGCCGTGGTGCTCATCGTGGAGGATGAGCCGCTGATCCGGTTCAATATCCTCGATGTGCTGGAGGATGTCGGACACGTGGCGCTGGAGGCGGCGAATGCCGATGAGGCGATGGTGGTGCTGAAGGGCCGGCAGGATGTCGATATCCTGTTCACCGACGTCAATATGGCCGGGTCGATGGACGGCATCCAGCTTGCCAAGCGGGTGAGGGCGATGCGGCCGAATATCGGCATCATCATCACCTCGGGCATGGTGCGGCTCGATCCGATGGCGCTGCCCGCCAACGCCGCCTTCCTGCCGAAACCCTATATGCACGATACGCTGATTACGACGATCGATTCCCTGATGACGTGACTGGATTGCCTGGCGACAAGACAGGGGCGCGCAGCCGCAAAACGGGGACAGGTTTTGCGGCTGCGCGCGAGGCGCCGGGAGCCATGCTCCTCTTCAGGCGGGGCGGAGGGAACCGCACCCTCAGCTGAAGCTGCTCTTCAGCGCCTCGTTCTCGTGATGGGCCTTCTTCTCGTAGATCGTAAACAGCGCCATCGAGAGCAGATAGGAGAGGAAGGGATCTCCTATCTGCGTGGCGATGTCGCGGGATGCGAGCACGTGGCGCTCCAAAGCGCTGATATCTTTCTGCATTGCGGTTTCAGCGAGGCGGTTCATGCTGCCATCTCCAGGAATTGCGTCACGACCGAGCGGGCCGGAACATGTCTGACATAAAGGGGTAGGGTCAGGCCGAGGGCGGCGCGCATCCTGCGCAGCACGCGATCCGACACTTCGAAGGCGCCGCAGCAGACTGGGTACTTGCCGTAGCCGTCTGCGCGGCCGAGTTCTTCCACTTCGGCGCCTGCGCGCTTGTAGACGCGCTTGAGATAGGGTTCGTAGTTGGAAATCATCGTATGGATGCCGTGGTCGAGTGCGCATTCGCACAGTGCGAGCAGCATCATCGAAAAGGCGCGGCCGGCATCGATATTCGGGAAATCCTTGGCGATCGCCTCTTCGTCGATGCACATGCGCGTGCCCTCCCAGATGCCGGGGGCGACGAGATCGGCGGCCGCGGGAAACGTCTCGCGGAAGACGTCGTAGAGCAGGGTCGGCCCGGTCGTCGGCATCAGGCGCATGCCGCCGTAAAGCCGCGTGCGGCTGTCGTTGCACCAGACGAGATAGGCCGGGGCGAGCGCATCATAGCTGTCGCGTTCGTAAGGACCGATGACGGGAACGTCCCAGCCGAGCGTGTCGGCGAAGACCTTCTTGCGCAGGCGGAACATCTGGTCGAGTACGGCAGCGTATTTCTGATACTCATGTGCCTGAATGATAACGAACATTTTGCCCTCCAGCGTTTGCAGTTCGTGGAGAGCAGAATGGTTCAGGCGGGCCGCATCGGAAATTCCCTCAGATGGGCCCCCCCAGATGGGGGGATTAGCCCAAAAGTATGAGGGTTGGGGTTAGGCCCTGCGCAAGCAAGGCGCTGAAGCGCGGCAACGCTTCAGCGCCTTGAATCTGGCTTGCGAAACAGGGTCGTGGATCGAGGAAAGCGGAAATGCGCTCATGCATGTCGCCCGGAAGTGTGCAGCGGTTCCGGGACAACGACATGCATCAAAACAAAGGGCTAATGCATGTCGCCCGGAAGTGTGCAGCGGTTTCCGGGATAACGACATGCATCAAAACAAAGGGCTAAAGCGCGTCGCATGAATCAAATTTGTGCGACGCGCATTAGGGATTGATGATGCGCAGTTGCACCGCCCGCGAGGCGGCCGCCGAAATCGTGGCACAGCCGAGCTTGAAGCGGGCGGTCTTCAGGTAGTCGCGGGTGGTGTGCTCCGAAATGCCCAATATCACCGAGATATCCTTGTAATCCTTGCCGAGCGCGGTCCAGTGCAGGCACTCGATCTCGCGCGGCGACAATGTCGGCACCGGATCGTTCTCGCCATGCAGCTCATAGACGGCCTTGCGGTGGATCAGATGGGCGATCTCGATCCATTCGTTGCGGTAGCGGCGCACGAGTTCGGCCCATTCCTCGGCCGGAATGCGGGCGTTCATCGACAGCAGCGCGCGGCGCTGCGCCTTGTCGGCGACGGGAATGGAGTAGCCGTTGCCGCCGATGCCGTGCTTCTGGGCGTCGACCAGCATCGCATAGGCCTCCGGCGTCGGCTCGACTTCGCTCCAGTCGAAGGGCAACTGGCGTTCGAAGCCCTGCTTGACGATCGGATCGACCTTCACATAGCTGTTCAGGAGGTAGCGGGAGACCCAGGCATCCGGATAGGTTGTGCGCACGAAGGGCGAATCGATCTTGCTCGCAATGGTTTGGGCGAGGTGGTAGGTGACGAAATCGAGGCCGTATTCCGCCTGGAGAATACGGATGGCGGCATCCACATTGGGCGCAGCCTTGATCTGTTCGAAAGCGGGTTCGAACTTGTCGCTGTAAGTATTCTCGATCATTTCCATCGTCCCAATTGCTTCAATCCTACCGTGAGGACCGTCTAAAATACAAGGCATCCCCACATATGCGGGAGTGACAATCCGGGCACCACCTGCTAGCGCCTTCATAGGGAGGCCTCATATGGACAGCACGAGACCATTCGAGATTGCCGAATGCCAACAGGCCGCCAAAGGCCTGAAATCCAGCTGGCAGGACATGGCAGGTTCCGAAGCCTTGATCCGCGCCCTCGTTGCCGAACGCAATGGCGACAGTCCGCTGGCGCTGTTCTGGACCGAGGTTCATCGGGCGCTTTGCCAGGAACACAAGGCTTTCTGACAGATTTGCCCCGGCGGACGATTTCAGTCTTTCCCCGATATGAACAGCATCGCCTGGCATCGAAACCGGCCCCCCGGCGAGATGAAACCCGCGCTCCGCCCATGAGTCGGTTTTCATTCCTACCCGTTTCCGATTTTGCAAAGAGGGTGTCGAGCGGCAATGTCGCCGGCGGGGAGGGGGATAGCGCTTATCCCCCGTCTTTGTGCCAATATGCTTGATGAAACGTTTCGAGCCGGAACAGTTGGCGTTCCCGCAAGCGGCTGCACTGTGCCATTACTGACACTTCCTGGCTAAAGAGCGAGATTTCCATCGGTCGGCTTGGAAAGCATTACTCCGCGAGAGCGCCGCTCGTTACGCTCTCCTCGCCCGCCGGTGAGACAGGTTGGGCCCTCTCTCCCCCCCTCTGGTTGCACGGGCCGCAGCCTCTCTCCGCCCGCATCCTGAGGTGCCTCGCAGGGGCCTCGGAGAACGAGCCACCGTGTCTACTCCGGCAATGGATAAGCTTAAAGCGCCGAGCCACCCGCCCCCGTCCTTCGAGGCTCCGGCCTTCGGCCTACGCACCTCAGGATGAGGGCTGATTGTGGTGCCGTGTGGCTGGTGGGCTGAGCGGGATGCCCGCGCGGCAGGTGGGTCGAGGTGAGGTGTCAATGGCAAGGGCTCTGGCTTGCCGCTCCGCCTCCCGCTGAGGCTGGCCGCTCTCTCTGCCCTCCGGTGACACACGCCACAGCCTCTCGCCGCCCTCCGGTAAGGCCCGCCGCATTCGCCCTCCGCCTCCGGGTGAGGCAGGTCGCGCTCTCTCTCTCCGCCCTCATCCTGAGGTGCCCCGCAAGGGCCTCGAAGGACGAGGGTCGGCCACCCGGGCCACCCCCTCACTCAGCCCTGACCGGTCCGCGTTTCGACAGTTCCGGCAAGGCCTCGTAATCCAGGGCAATCAACGCCTCCTTCTTGCGGCGTGACCAGCCCTTGATCTGCCGCTCGCGGGCGATGGCGTCGATGATGCGGTCATAGGTTTCGGCAAAGACGAGTTCGACGGGGAGTCGCTTGGCGGTGTAGCCGTCATAGGTTCCGGCATTGTGCTCCCAGACACGCGCCTCGATCTCCTGCTTGGTGAGGCCGGTATAGTATGAGCCGTCGCTGCAGCGGAGGATGTAGACGGTGACTTCCATGACGGCAGGCTAGCATGGGGAGTGAGCGGGCAGCAATCGGGCTGCCGGTGGATCGGCCAGCCACCCGCCCCGTCCTTCGAGGCTCCGGCCTTCGGGCTGCGGGTGGCCGACCTCGTCCTTCGAGGCCCCTGCGGGGCACCTCAGGATGAGGGCGGAGAGAGGGCGCCGCACGCCTCACCGGAAGGGTGAAGCGGCAAGCCAGAGTCTTCTCTACACGGCATGACACGCGGGTTAACCATCGCCACACGGTACGCCGACCACAAGCCGCAGCCTCTCTCCGCCCTCATCCTGAGGTGCCCCGCAGGGGCCTCGAAGGGCGAGGGTCGGCCACCGGCGTCTGCTCCGGCAATAAATGTGGGTTGAAGCGCCCAGCCCCCGCTGGTCGTGGTGCCGTGTGGCTGGGCTGATTGTTAAATCGTATGGCCGGCTCAGCCGACCTTTGTCGAAGGATTGATCCAATCCTGGCGCGGCAGTTCCGGCCGTGGCGGCTTCGGGCGGAATTTGACCAGCACCTCGCGGCCGTCGATCGAGGCCTGCGTGCGTTCCAGCGCGGCGCGCTCGGCAACCGCCTGGCGCCAGTGTTCGTCGTCCCGGCCGTCAGGGCGGCCCTGTTCTTCCCATATCGCGTAGGCCCGCTTGCTGATCCATTCGTGGCGTCTGTCGCTCATCTGTCGGTTCCGTTCGTGAAAGGTGTTATTGGGCAATTCTGTCCGGCTGAACAGGCGCGCGGCGCTTGGCTGCCATCAGCAAATCGAGTTCGATCGAGGAAGGTCCGAAACGGGTGAACAGGCTTTCGGCCTGCTCCATGCGCAGGCCATATTTGGAGGCGAATTCGTCAAGACTATAGGGGCGGCCGCGCAGGACCCTGGCCCGCCGCTCCGGTTCACGGATTTGCGTCATTGGTGGTAACCCCATCTGCTTTTGCGAAGTGTGAGAACAAAACAGATTACAGCCGCAAAAGTTCCGTGATTTTTCACGGTTTTTTCGGCCTTTTGCACCGTTCCGGAACGCTCGGGCGCGGCTGGCATGGATTTTCAATAATGCCGAGTGTTGAGAAAATTTCGCCTAAAACATGCAGGAATTTCATACCGTTAAGCAAACGGCTTCCGTTTCGGCGGAGAAATGGGCTTTATCCCTAGCGCGTTACTCTATAGAATCAATCGTGTTATTCGGTCTGCGAGGGGCAAAAAGCTGCGTTCCCCGCGTCGAAGCCGACCGATCCAGGAGGACTTTGGCTTCAATCCATCAAGAGGAGACAGACATGATGAATGCCCTGCCGCCACTTCACAACGGCCACGCGCCGTTTACCCTCCAGCAGCTGTTCCGCGAAGCACTTTACGCCTTCGAGGAATGGGACGTTGAATTGACCGAACCGATCGTGACCCACGAAGGACGGGTCATCCCGATCAGCTTCGTTTTCGAAGCCATGCGCGAATGCACCGACATCGTGCCGATGAATATCGTCGGCGCCGTTACCGAGCGGCTGACCAAGCCGTGGGAAGGCGAAGGTCCGCTCGACCAGATGACCTTCTCGACGGCGGCACGCGTCATGCGCGTGCTGGTGCGCAAACGCCTTCTCGCCAACGGCACGGCGGATCCCGTCGCCGTTTCGGCGCATGCGGCCGAAGACCAAAGCCGCGACTGACAGGAAAAGGAACACACACGCATATCGCGCAAAACTGTGCAGCGGTTTTGCAATCACGACATGCTGAAATCAAGGACCTAAAGCGTGGCAAGCGAATCTGAAAGATCGCGACACGCTTTAGAGCATGTCGCGCAAAAGTGTGCAGCGGTTTTGCGATTGCGACATGCTGGAATCAAGGACCTAAAGCGTGGCAAGCGAATCTGAAAGATCGCGCCACGCTTTAGGGCTGCGCTCCTTTTCTGTTTCGGCGGAACCTCCCTTATTCCCAGCCGTTTATTTCCATGATCCCAATTCGCACCGGATTGGGAATTATTCAGTCATTCAGCGCGTTACCGCGTTCTCTGCGCCTCTTCGCGCAGGCGCTGGAATGCGACAGACACAGCCCGTAGCAAGATGACGGGCGAGGAATAGCACCATGCTGAAATCCATCGTTCAAGAAATCATCGGCACACCGCGGCGTGAGCCGGAACTTCCGCAATCGCTCGAACAGTTTCGCGACAACAAGCGGGTGCTGATCATCTTCGCCGATGCGCAGGACGATCGCGCGGTGATCCAAGACGAATGGTTGCGCAACGCCCATATGCGCCTCATCGAGGAAGATGTCGAAGTGTTCATCATCGCCGGCGGCGGCGCCTTCTCGCTGTTCGACGATGCCTGGGAGCTTGATGCCGACGATGTAAGAGAGCGGCTGCAGGGGCCGCCGTCGGGCGAGTTCGGGCTGATCCTGATCGGGCATGACGGGACGGTGAAGCTGCGTTCGAGCGAGCCGCGCACGGCCGAGGAGATTTTCGAGGCCCTGGACAGCCTGCCGAAGACGACGCCCTGGTAACTGCGGCGCGGCGTGGCTGAAAGCAGCCGCGCGGGCGCTTCCGTCAGAGTTCGAAGGCTTCCTTGAGGCCAAGGCTTTTGCGCTCGCGCAGGTCGAGATCGGCCTCGATATGGGCGATGTGATGCAGCATCAGCTGGCAGGCGCGGTCGAGATCGTTGTTTTCGATCGCCGCGATGATGTCGCCATGTTCGGAATGGCCGCAGCTTGAGGCCGTCGACTGGCCGTAAAGCGCGATCACCAGCGACGAGCGGGCGACAAGCTCCTCCATGAAGCGCTGCATGATCGCATTGCCGGAGATTTCCGCCAGCATCAGATGAAAATCGCCTGACGCCTTGATCTCGGCGCGCCGCGCCGTCTGGCCGCGCTCGCTCATCAGCCGGCCTTCCTCCAGCAGCAGCTGTCTCAACTGGCTGATGTCGCCGGGCGTGATCCGCGCTGCCGCCTCGCGGAGTATGCCCGGCTCGACCAGGCGGCGGGCGGCAAAGATCTGGCGGGCCTCGTCGGGGGAGGGATAGGCGACGAAGGCGCCGCGGTTCTTCTCGACGCTGACGAGACCCTCGTAGGAGAGCGCCTGGAGGGCGGCGCGGGCAAGCGTGCGGCTGACGTTGAAGAGATTGCCGACATCGCTTTCGGAAAGCTTGGTGCCGGGGGACAGCCTGCGCTCGACGATCGCCTCGCGAATGGCGTCGCGGATCTGCTGCGCGCCGGTTTCGGCGGAGTCTTCGGCCTGTTGAGCCTTGACGGCGGATTTCATGAAATTCTGTTCCCTGATGACGGGCAAACCATATCCGGCTTCGCGGCAAAAGTTAAACGGAATTTGTGGCCGAAGTAGCGGCGAAATCGTATACACTTTTTGCGTAAATTGCGAACAATAGCCTAAATGATGTGCAGACGATGCCATGCTCATAATATGCTCTTGCCGGGACGTTTTCGGTAAGGTCGTTGATTTACAATAGGTTGAGCTGCTGAAATCGGATTGGCACGGCAGATGCATCCTCTCTCCCAAACAGGGGAAGGCATGATGTCGAAAGCGGCAGAGATCGATATAGTATCCGTTTCGAAGGTCTATGGGGCGACGACTGCCGTCCATGGGATCAGCCTGAAGATTCCGGCCGGCTCCTATTGCTGCTTCCTCGGCCCATCGGGCTGCGGCAAGACCTCGACGCTGCGCATGATCGCCGGCCATGAGAGCATTTCGTCCGGCGATATCCGGCTCGGCAATACTGTTGTCACCGACTTTCCGCCGGCCCGGCGCGGCACGGCGATGATGTTCCAGTCCTATGCGCTGTTCCCGCATCTCGACCTGATCGACAATGTCGCCTTCAGCCTGAAGATGAAGGGCGTCGACAAGGCGGAGCGGCGGGCCAAGGCGCTCGAGATGCTGACGCTGATGCAGATGGAGTCCTATGCCAGCAGGCGTCCGGCCCAGCTTTCCGGCGGCCAGCAGCAGCGCGTGGCGCTGGCACGCGCACTGATCACCGATCCGGAGGCACTGCTGCTCGACGAGCCGCTGTCGGCCCTCGATCCATTCCTGAAGATCCGTATGCGTGCCGAACTGAAGAAGCTGCAGAAGTCGCTCGGCATCACCTTCGTGCATGTCACCCACAGCCAGGAAGAGGCAATGGCGCTTGCCGACATCATGGTCATCATGAATGACGGCCGGATTGAGCAGGCGGCAGCCCCGCGCGAGGTCTTCGAGCGGCCGGCAACCGCCTTCGTCGCCCGCTTCATGGGCGATCACAATGTGCTCACCGGCCGGGTGACATCGAGCGCGGAGGGCGTGCTCGTCATGACCGTGCCGGAGGGGCAGAGCTTTTCCGTGCGCGGGACGGGCAGGGCGGTTGGCGAACCGGTCGATATCGGCATCCGCACCGACCGCGTGCGCTTGCAGGTCGCGACCGAATGGACGCTCGGCTTCAACGGCATCGTCTCCAACGTCGAATATCGCGGCTCTTCGGTGAAGATCACCGTTGTCGGCGCCGGCAGCGACGACTTCACCGTCATATCAGACGATGGCGATTATTTCGCCCGGCCTGTCGCCGTCGGCGAAACCGTCGCGCTCAGCTGGGAACTCGATGACGCCGTGCTTCTCGGCCGCTCTTCCGCATGAGCCACCATCAACCAACCTTCCGCGTCAACAACAAGGGGAACTGACATGACGACTGAAACGACATCGACCAAGGCTGCGAAGGGCCTGTCCCGACGCACGCTGCTGAAGACGGGTGCTGCCGCCGTCGGCGCCATCGCCGGCTCCGGCGCCATCACCGGCTTTCCCACCATCTGGGCGAAGACGAACATCACGCTTCGCCAGTTCGGCACCGGTGTTTCGAACATCAATGCCATCGCCGAGAAGTGCAAAGCCGATCTCGGCATCACGCTGGAGATGACGGCGACCGATTCCGACGCCGCCGCCCAGCGCGCCGTTACCCAGCCCGACAGCTACGACATCGCCGACATCGAATACTGGATCGCCAAGAAGGTGTTTCCGTCAGGCGTGCTGCAGCCGATGGACGTCAAGAAGCTCAAATATTACGACAAGATCGTGCCGCTGTTCATCAACGGCAAGATGAAGCCGGACAGCGTCATCGCTCAGGGTACGGCGCCGCATACGGTCGGCTTCGTCGAGGCGCAGGGTTCCAAGAAGTTCGCCAAGGAGCCGACGCAGTGGATGACGATGGTTCCGACCATCTACAACGCCGATACGCTCGGCATCCGCCCGGATCTCGTCGGCCGCGACATCACCAGCTGGGCCGACATCATGGATCCGAAGTTCAAGGGCAAGACCTCGATCCTCAACATCCCGTCGATCGGCATCATGGATGCGGCGATGATCATGGAAGCCATGGGCAATATCAAATATGCCGACAAGGGCAATATGACCAAGGAAGAGATCGACAAGACGATCGAATTCCTGATCAAGGCCAAGGGCGACGGTCAGTTCCGCGCCTTCTGGAAGAGCTTCGACGAGTCGGTCAACCTGATGGCCTCGGGCGAAGTCGTCATCCAGTCCATGTGGTCGCCGGCTGTGGCCGCCGTCCGCTCCAAGGGCATCGCCTGCAAGTATCAGCCGCTGAAAGAAGGCTACCGCGCCTGGGGCGGCGGCCTCGGCCTTGCCTCGCATCTGAAGGGCGCCGAGCTCGACGCGGCCTATGAATATATCAACTGGTACACATCCGGCTGGGTCGGCGGCTACCTCAACCGCCAGGGCTACTATTCTGCCTGCATGGAGACCGCCAAGAACTTCATGACGGCAGACGAATGGGGCTACTGGATCGAGGGCAAGCCGGCTCAGGGCGATATCCTGTCGCCCGAAGGCAAGGTCATGGAGAAGGTCGGCGCCGTGCGCGACGGCGGCGCCTTCGAAGCCCGCATGGGCGCTGTGGCCTGCTGGAACTCCGTCATGGACGAAGACCGCTATATGGTCCGCCGCTGGAACGAGTTCATCGCGGCCTGATGTTTCGGGGCGGGGCAGCATTGTCTTTCGCTGACGCTCAAGACGTCGCTTCGCTCCGCCCCCTCATCTGCCCTTCGGGCATCTTCTCCCCGCTGGGGAGAAGGGGAGTCGCGTACTGCAAGTTCATCGCGGCGTAGGCGTTTGCCGCTTTCCCCTCCCCAACCCTCCCCACAAGGGGGAGGGAGCCCGGTGGCGGTGCGGCAAAGAAACTCCCTCCCCCTTGTGGGGAGGGTTGGGGAGGGGTCTTTTTTGACCCTCCCTGTTCGAAAGCAAGGTTCGCGGTGGCCCAGGCGCTGCCGCGATTCCTCTTCTCCCCAGCGGGGAGAAGGTGCCGGCAGGCGGATGAGGGGGCTCCTTGCCCGACCTGCATGATGAGGAAATGGAGAACCGATCATGGCGACCATCGCAGCAGAAACGGAAGAGGACAGCCGCGGCAGCCGCGCCTTCCGCCTCTCCCCCTCAGCCATCTCCTATCTCCAGGCGACGCCGCTGATCGCCATTCTCGGTTTCTTCTTCCTGCTGCCGATCGCCATGATCGCAGTCGTCAGCTTCTGGGACTACGACTTCGCCGGCCTCTATCCCGATTTCCTCACCATGAACTACACCGACACGCTCGGTTCATGGGTAACCTGGAAGACCTATCTCAACACGCTGAAATTCACCGCGATCGTCTGGGCGCTGACGCTCGTCATCGGTTTCTGGGTCGCCTATTTCCTGGCCTTCCACATCCGCAAGACCTCGACGCAGATGATCCTCTTCCTCGTCTGCACCGTGCCGTTCATGACCTCGAACATCATCCGCATGATCTCGTGGATCCCAGTGCTCGGCCGCAACGGCCTCGTCAATTCGACGCTGATCGAAATGGGCGTCATCCCGCAGCCGATCGAATGGCTGCTCTATTCCGATTTCGCCGTCGTGCTCGCGATGGTGCACCTCTACACGCTGTTCATGGTGACGCCGATCTTCAACACGCTGATGCGCATCGACCGATCGCTGTTCGAGGCGGCCCGTGATGCCGGCGCCTCCGGCTGGCAGGTGCTGTGGAATGTCGTCATTCCGCTCGCCAAACCCGGCATGGCGATCGGCACGATCTTCGTCGTCACGCTCGTCATGGCCGATTTCTCGACGGTGCAGGTGATGTCCGGTGGCCAGAGCGCTTCGGTGGCGCTGATGATGAAGAACCAGATGTCGCTGCTGCAATATCCGGCCGCTGCCGCCAATGCGGTCGTGCTGCTGGCCGTCGTTTTGCTGATGGTCGCGGCCATCCTGCGCGTCGTCGATATCCGCAAGGAGCTTTGAGATGAACCACGAAAAACGCGGCCTCGAATTCTATCTGCTGGCGATCTTTTTCGTCGTCTTCGTGCTGTTCCTCTACGGCCCGCTCTCGGCGATCCTGATCCTCTCCTTCCAGGGGCCGGACGGCGGCCTGACCTTCCCGATGAACGGCGTTTCCACGCACTGGTTCTTCAACCTGTTCGAAAAGCAGGCGGTCGGCGATTTCGGCGCCTCCTTCCGGCGCTCCTTCTCGCTCGGGCTGATGGTCATGGTCGTGACCGTCACCGTGTCGCTGCTCGCCGGCCTTGCCTTCCGCCGCCGTTTCCGCGGTTCGACCGTGCTGTTCTATGCGACGGTCGCCAGCCTCGTCGTGCCGTCGATCATCGTCTCACTCGGCATCGGCGTCGTCTTCCAGGAGGGCGGGCTGAAGCCTGCCTGGTATTCCTCGGCCTTCGGCGCGCATCTCACCTGGACGCTGCCCTTCGGCGTGCTGATCATGTTCGCGGTCTTCAACCGCTTTTCGCCGGCCTATGAGGAGGCGGCGCGCGACCTCGGCGCTTCCTCCTGGCAGACCTTCCGCCATGTCGTGCTGCCGATGATCGCGCCGAGCCTGGTTGGTGTCGGCCTGTTCGGCTTCACGCTCTCCTATGACGAATTCGCCCGCACGTTGATGACGTCGGGCACCTATAATACGCTGCCGCTCGAAATCTACGGCATGACGACCAACGTCACGACGCCGGTGCTCTATGCGCTCGGCGCGGTGACGACGCTGTTTTCCTTCACCATCATTCTCATCGCGCTCGGCATCATGACCATGCTCAGCCGGCGACAGGCAAAGATCCACTGACATGCGCATCCTCATCGTCAATCCGAACACCACCGCCTCCATGACCGAAAAGGCGGCGACCGCCGCGCGCGCGGTGGCCGCATCCGGCACGGAAATCATCGCCGCCACCGCGCGCATGGGGCCGGTTTCCATCGAGGGCCATTATGACGGGGCGCTGGCGATCCCCGGCCTGCTTGTCGAACTGAAGGAACGGCAGGCGGCGGGCTACGACGCGGCTGTCATCGCCTGCTTCGACGATACCGGGCTCGACGCGGCGCGAAGCTTCGCCGATGTGCCGATCCTCGGCCTCTGCGAATCCGCAGTTGCAACGGCCGGTTTCCTGGCGCAGCGCTTCACGGTCGTGACGACGCTGGAGCGCTCGCGGGTGCTGATCGACAATCTGGTGCGCCGTTACGGCATGGGCGAGCGCGCCAAGGTGCGGGCTTCCGACATTCCGGTGCTGGAACTCGAAGATGCGGCATCGGGTGCGATCGGCAAGCTCAGGGCCGAGATCGAGCGGGCGCTCGCCGAAGACGGCGCCGAGGCGATCGTGCTCGGCTGCGCCGGCATGACCGATCTCGCAAGGGAATTGCAGGAAATCTACGGCGTGCCAGTCGTCGACGGTGTTGCGGCCGCCGTCAAGCAGGCCGAGGCGCTGGTGTCGCTCGGGCTTTCCACCAGCAAGCGCGGCTCCTACGCCTCGCCGCTGCCGAAACCCTTCACCGGAGCGATGAGCGCCTTCTCGCCGATTGGGAAGCTCGGCTGAGCCATGGCCGTTTCCTTCGACTTCAAAGAGCTTTCCGAGCGCGAGCGTTACAAGCTGATGATCGGCACGATCATTCCGCGGCCGATCGCGCTGGTGACGACGGTCGATGAACACGGCCGGATCAATGCCGCGCCCTTCAGCTTCTTCAATTGCCTGTCGGCCGATCCGCCGATCCTGGCGATCGGCGTCGAGAACAATGCCGACATGTCGTTCAAGGACACCGGCCACAATATCCGCATGACCGAGGTTTTTACGGTCAATATCGTCTCCTTCGCCATCGCCGAGGCGATGCATGTCTGCGGTGCTAAGTATCCGCGCGGCGTCGATGAACTGAGAGAAGCCGGCTTGACGGCGCTGCCGGGCGAGAAGGTGGCGTCACCCTATATCGCCGAGGCGCCGGCCGCCTTCGAGTGCCGGCGGCATGTGACGCTTGAGCTTGGCCGCTCGCGGCAGATCGTCATGGGCGAGATCGTCTATGCACATTACCGCGAGGGCGTCGTCGATCCGGAACGGCTGCATGTCGATCCGGCCGCGATCGATGCCATTGCACGCCTCGGCGGCGATACCTGCGCGACAACACGCGACCGTTTCGAGATGCTGACGCCGAAGCTCTGACATCAGGGCAGGTCCAAGTTTTGCTTTACTTTTTCGCCTCCGGCGAGAATGGTCTGCAACGGATCATTGCGGCAGAGGAGCGCCTTATCATGACACTCGACGACGATCTCAACCGGATCGCGGAGCAGGAAAAAGCGCTGAGCTTCGACGCCTTCGACCTGACGACGGCATGGCAGCTCGGCAAACTCCTGCAGGAACTCGCCACCGAACGCGGCCTCGGTGTTGCGATCGATGTGACCCTGCATTCGATGCCGGTCTTCTATGCGGCGCTGCCCGGCGTGACCCCCGATAACGTCAACTGGGTTCGCCGCAAGCGCAACATGGTGCTGCGTTATTTCCGCAGCAGCTATGCCTCCGGCCTGAAGTTGAGAAAAGACGGCAAGACCGTCGAGGACAACGGCCTTTCCGGCGACGATTTCGCGCCGCATGGCGGCAGTTTCCCGATCAACGTCAAGGGCACCGGCTGCATCGGCGCCGTCACCGTCTCCGGCCTGCCGCAGCGCGACGACCATAATCTCGTGGTCGAGGCCCTGGCGCTGATGCTGGCGAAGGATCTGGATACGCTGCGGCTCGCGCCGATTTGAGCGGGGCGTTGGCTGCGCCGGCGGGTGCCGGACCAGTGAAGCTCAGAGCCTGCCGCCGGCCTCGGCGATGCCCTTCGTCAGGCTGCCGGTTGCCGGGAAGAGCGGGATGAGGCAGGCCTGCAGGGCGTGATAGATGTCGCCCTTGCCGGGGAAGAGCGAATGTGAGGGAACGAGATCCTCCGTCAGTTCCTCGTGCCAGCCGCCATTCTTGTGGTCGATGAAGGCGCGCTCGATGACGTTCCAGATCTTGCGGTAGCATTCCTCATGGTAGTCGCTCGGCAGGTGCTCGTTGAGGAAGTGGGCGGCGGCAGCGCCCTCGCAGGCCGGCCACCAGAGCTTGTTGCGCTTGGCGGGCTTGTCGTTCCAGTCGAGCGTATAGAAGAAGCCGCCCTTGTCGCTGTCCCAGCCGAGTGCCATCGACTGCTCGAAGAGCGCCTTGGCCGCATCCGGCATCCATTCGATGCGTTTGCCGCCGAGCACCCAGAGCTGCAGGATGAGGCGGGCCCATTCCAGCCAGTGGCCGGGCGTCGTGCCGGCCGGGCGGAACATTTCGTTCGGATGATAATATTGCTTGTCGAGCTTCCATTCGGCGTCGAAATGTTCGGCGACGCGCCAGTCGACCGAGCCGGCCGCGCGGCGAATGACGAGATCGGCGATGCTTTCGGCCTTGGCGAGGTATTGCTTGTCGCCTGATGCTTCGAAGGCGGCCATCAGCGCTTCGGTCAGGTGCATGTTGGAGTTCTGGCCGCGATAGGCGCCGCCGTCGAGCGGCTGCCAGTCGGCGGTGAATTCCTCGGCGATCGCGCCGTGGCGCGGTTCCCAGAACTTGGTGTTGAGGATTTGGGTGATGTCATCAAGCATGCCGTCGGCGAGCGGATGGCCGATCGTCTTGGCGGATGAGGCCGCGAGCAACACGAAGGCGTGGCCGTAGCCCTGCTTGTTGCTGTCGACCGGACCATTCTTGTCGAGCGACCAGAAATAGCCGCCATTTTTTCGGTCGCGGTGATGGTTCCAGAGATAGTCCATGCCGTGGTCGACGAGGTCGGCAGCACCCGGACGGCCGAGCAGGGCGCCGATGGCAAAGCAATGCACGGCGCGCGCGGCGATATGGATGCTGCGGATCTGCCCCTCGGCGTCGAGCGGCTTGCCGGTATCGTCGAGGTCGTAGAAGCCGCCCTTGGGATTGACCGAATTGTGCTGGAAGAAATCGAAGAGGCCGTTTGCCTGGTCAAGCAGCCAGCCGCGATGATAGGCGCGGCTCGTCCAGTTTCCAAGCACGGGTGCCATGACACTTCCTCCGATTTCGTGCGCGATGCTTTTGAAATGCCTATATAGAGGCCGTTCACGCCTGTCATCCGCCCAGACTTGCAAAGCACGAAATCGACAGGCATATATTGACATAAAGATATCTTTATGTGATTTGGATTGTCTGGTCTTACGACGTCAAGGAGCCTCCCGTGTTTGACAACCTCTTTGGTCCGGAAACGGGCAAGCGTGACGGCAATGAAGTTTTCGCAGCGCTGCGCAAAGCCGCGAGCGAACGCATCCTCGTCCTCGACGGCGCCATGGGCACGCAGATCCAGGGGCTCGGCTATGACGAAGACCAGTTCCGCGGCACCCGCTTCATCGGCTGCGCCTGCCACCAGAAGGGCAATAACGACCTTCTGATCCTGACCCAGCCGGATGCGATCGAAGAGATCCACTATCGCTACGCCAAAGCCGGCGCCGATATTCTCGAGACCAACACCTTCTCCTCGACCCGCATCGCCCAGGCCGATTACGAGATGGAAGGCGCGGTCTACGACCTCAACAAGGAGGGTGCCGAGATCGTCCGCCGCGCGGCACTGCGCGCCGAGCGCGAGGACGGCCGCCGCCGCTTCGTCGCCGGCGCCATCGGCCCGACCAACCGCACCGCCTCGATCTCGCCCGACGTCAACAATCCCGGTTTCCGCGCCGTCACCTTCGACGATCTGCGCTCCGCCTATGGCGAACAGATCGACGGTCTGATCGACGGCGGCGCCGACATCATCCTGATCGAGACGATCTTCGATACGCTGAATGCCAAGGCGGCGATCTTCGCCTGCGAGGAACGCTTCGAGGCCAAGGGCGTGCGCCTGCCGGTGATGATCTCCGGGACGATCACCGACCTTTCCGGCCGCACGCTCTCCGGCCAGACGCCGTCGGCCTTCTGGAACTCGGTGCGCCACGCCAATCCCTTCACGATCGGGCTGAACTGCGCGCTCGGCGCCAATGCGATGCGCCCGCATCTGCAGGAACTTTCGGGCGTCGCCGACACCTTCATCTGCGCCTATCCGAACGCCGGCCTGCCGAACGAATTCGGCCAGTACGATGAAACGCCGGAGCTGATGGCGGCGCAGATCGACAGCTTCGCCCGCGAAGGCCTCGTCAATATCGTCGGCGGCTGCTGCGGCTCGACGCCGGAGCACATCCGGGCGATCGCCGAGACCGTCGCCAAGTACAAGCCGCGGCCGATTCCCGAGCATCGCCCCTTCATGTCGCTGTCGGGCCTCGAACCCTTCGAGCTGACCAAGGACATTCCCTTCGTCAATGTCGGCGAGCGCACCAACGTCACCGGCTCGGCGAAGTTCCGCAAGCTGATCACCAATGCCGATTATACGGCCGCGCTCGATGTCGCCCGCGACCAGGTCGAGAACGGCGCCCAGGTGATCGACATCAACATGGACGAGGGCCTGATCGATTCCGAAAAGGCGATGGTCGAGTTCTTGAACCTGATCGCCGCCGAGCCCGATATCGCCCGCGTGCCCGTGATGATCGACAGTTCGAAATTCTCGATCATCGAGTCCGGCCTGAAGCGGGTGCAGGGCAAGCCGATCGTCAACTCGATCTCGTTGAAGGAAGGCGAGGAGAATTTCCTTGCTCAGGCCAGGCTCCTGCACAATTACGGCGCGGCCGTCGTCGTCATGGCCTTCGACGAGACGGGGCAGGCCGACAATTACCAGCGCAAGGTCGATATCTGCACCCGCGCCTATAAGCTTTTGACCGAAAAGATCGGTTTCCCGCCCGAGGACATCATCTTCGACCCGAACATCTTCGCGGTGGCGACCGGCATCGAAGAGCACAATAATTACGGCGTCGACTTCATCGAGGCGACGCGGACGATCCGTGAGCGCATGCCGCTCGTGCATATCTCTGGCGGCGTCTCGAACCTGTCCTTCTCGTTCCGCGGCAACGAACCCGTGCGCGAGGCGATGCACGCCGTGTTCCTCTACCACGCCATTCAGGCGGGCATGGACATGGGCATCGTCAATGCCGGCCAGCTGGCGGTCTACGACAATATCGATGCGGAACTGCGCGAGGCCTGTGAGGACGTGGTGCTGAACCGTCGGCCCGACGGCACCGAGCGGCTGCTCGAAGTCGCCGAACGTTTCCGCGGTGCCGGCGCCAGGGAAGGCCGCGTCCAGGATCTCTCCTGGCGCGAATGGAGTGTCGAGAAGCGCCTCGAACATGCGCTGGTCAACGGCATCACCGAATTTATCGAGGCCGATACCGAAGAAGCGCGCCAGCAGGCCGCCCGGCCGCTGCACGTCATCGAAGGGCCGCTGATGGCCGGCATGAACGTCGTCGGCGATCTCTTCGGCTCGGGCAAGATGTTCCTGCCGCAGGTGGTCAAATCGGCGCGCGTCATGAAGCAGGCTGTCGCCGTGCTGCTGCCCTATATGGAAGAGGAAAAGCGCCTCAACGGCGGCGAAGAACGTCGTTCGGCCGGCAAGATCCTGATGGCGACGGTCAAGGGCGACGTGCACGATATCGGCAAGAACATTGTCGGCGTCGTACTGGCCTGCAACAATTACGAGATCGTCGATCTCGGCGTCATGGTGCCGGCGACGAAGATCCTCGAAACGGCGATCGCCGAAAAGGTCGATGTCATCGGCCTTTCCGGCCTGATCACGCCGTCGCTCGACGAGATGGTGCATGTCGCGGCCGAGATGGAGCGGCAGGGTTTCGAGATCCCGCTGCTGATCGGCGGCGCGACCACCAGCCGCGTGCATACGGCGGTGAAGATCCACCCCGGCTACAACAAGGGCCAGGCGATCTACGTCACCGATGCGAGCCGCGCCGTCGGCGTCGTCTCGGCGCTGCTGTCGCCGGAGACGCGCCAGGGCTATGTCGACGATACAAGAGCCGAATATGCCAAGGTGGCGGCCGCGCATGCGCGCAGCGAAGCCGAGAAGGTGCGGCTGCCATTGCCGCGGGCGCGAGAGAATGCCCATAAGATCGACTGGCCGGCCTACCAGCCGACGAAGCCGCAATTCTTCGGCACGCGGGTGTTCGAGGATTACGATCTAGCCGACCTTGCGAAGTACATCGACTGGACGCCGTTCTTCCAGACCTGGGAGTTGCGCGGCCGTTTCCCTGCCATCCTCGAGGACGAGAAGCAGGGCGAGGCGGCGCGGGCGCTCTGGGCCGATGCGCAGGCGATGCTGAAGAAGATCATCGACGAGAAGTGGTTCCGGCCGCGCGCCGTCATCGGCTTCTGGCCGGCCGGCGCCGTCGGGGACGATATCCGCCTGTTCACTGACGAGAGCCGCAGCCAGGAGCTGGCTACCTTCTACACGTTGCGCCAGCAGCTTTCGAAGCGGGACGGACGGGCGAATGTGGCGCTCTCGGATTTCGTGGCGCCCGTCACAAGCGGTGTGCAGGATTATGTCGGCGGTTTCGTCGTGACGGCCGGCATCGAGGAGATCGCCATCGCCGAACGCTTCGAACGGGCGAACGACGATTATTCCTCGATCCTCGTCAAGGCGCTGGCCGACCGCTTTGCCGAAGCCTTTGCCGAGCGCATGCACGAGCAGGTGCGGCGCGAATATTGGGGCTATGCCAGGGATGAGCACCTCAGCAACGAGGACCTCATCGGCGAAGCCTATGCCGGCATCCGTCCGGCGCCAGGCTATCCCGCTCAGCCCGACCACACCGAGAAAAAGACGCTCTTCAAGCTGCTCGATGCGGAACGCACTGCGGGCGTGAAGCTGACGGAAAGCTATGCGATGTGGCCGGGCTCATCCGTCTCCGGTCTCTATATCGGCCACCCCGACTCCTATTATTTCGGCGTCGCCAAGGTGGAGCGCGATCAGGTGGAAGACTATGCCAAGCGCAAGGGCATGGAAGTTTCCGAAGTCGAGCGCTGGCTCGGACCGGTGCTCAACTACGTGCCGCGCAAGGCGGACGAAGCGATCGAGGACGCGGCCTGATTTGGCGAGTGTTCACAGCCGCTTGAGGCGGCGTGCTCAAGGATTGATTCAGTGAATCGAGAAGCCGGGAAGTGATTCACTTTCCGGCTTTATGCTTTTGGTATGCTTCGATAATCATCCCGCGTTCTAGCTTTTGAATTCGATAGCGGAATTGATGTTGTAATGGCATTTTCTGCCAAGCAGCGAATGAGGCCGCGATGCAAGTTACTATCCATGCCGCGAAGGCCAATCTATCGAAATTGATCGACGCCGCGCTTTCCGGTCAAGAAGTGGTGATCGCTAGGGGACGCAAACCTGTCGTGAAGATCATTCCGATTGTGCAATCTTCCTTCAAGATCGGCCTGCTCAAGGGGCTGGTTGCTGGAAATGGGCCTGACTTTTTCGAGCCCATGGATAAGGGTGACCTTGCGGCCTGGGAAGGGGTCGAGTGAATTCCCTTCTACTCGATACCCATGCCTGGGCATGGGCGCTGACCGGCGATAAACGGCTTTCACCGCCAATGCCATGCTTAATGGGATACCGATTATCTCCGCCGATGCGATCTTCGACGAACTCGCCGGAAACCAGCTTTGGATCGCCCGCTTCTGGTAGGCTCAGGTCACCCCGATCGTCAGTTCGGCGACGAAATCATAGGCGTCGCCGCGATAGAGCGAGCGGGTGAACTCAACGGCGCGGCCGGAGCCGAGATAGGAGATACGCTCGATCGACAGGCCGGCGGCGCCGACGGGGACGCCGAGAAGCTGGGCGTCTGCTTCCTTCATGTTGGTTGCGGAAATGCGCTGCACGGCGCGCACAGGGCGGACCTGGAGGCGTTCGAGTTCGGCGTAGAGCGAATTGGTGACGACGGACGGATCGGGCAGGAATTCACCGGAGACGCTGGCATTCTCGATCGCCAGCGGCTGATCATCGGCGATGCGCAGGCGGGAGAGGCGCGAAACTTTCACGTCGGTGCCGAGACCGAGAATCATCATCTCGTCGGGCGAGGGGGTGTGGACACCCTTGTGCAGCCATTCGGAGCGGGAAGTCATCCCGCGGCGCGCCATGTCCTCGGTGAAGGAGGTGAGCTGCGACAGGCGCTGCTCGACCTTGGAGACCGGTTTGGCGACGAAGGTGCCCGACCCGTGGCGGCGCACCAAGAGGCCGTCGGCGACGAGTTCGTCGATCGCCTTGCGCACGGTGACGCGGCTGACAGCGGCGAATTCGGCGATATCACGTTCCGGCGGCAGCGCATCACCGTGACCGAGCGTGCCGGTGCGCACGGCCTCTTCGAGCGTGCGGCGCAGCTTGACATAGAGCGGGCCGGTGCCGGCGGCCTGCAGGCGCTGCAGGGACAGGAGGGTAGCGAGGTCGTCGGTCATGCCGCACCTCTCTGCCGGTCGTTCAAAAGCTTGACGGCGAGTTCCACCGCACCCTGCAGGGCATCGCCCTTGGGGCTGGCAAGCCGCGATCTGTAACGTTCGGAAAGCCACGGCTCATAGGCTCCGGCAAGGCCGCCGAGCAGGCAGATCGACGGGCATTCGGGCCAGAGCAGCGCGTCAAGGCTTTCGCCGATCGCCGTTGCCGCATCCGTGACGATGCCGACCGCGACGGCATCGCCCTTGGCCGCATGGTCGAAGACGATAGGCGCATAGCGGGCAAAATCCGTCGGTCTTGCCGAATGCGCGAATTCGACGACGCGCTCCGGGTCGTTGCCGTATTCGCTCATCAGCGCTTCGGTGATCGCAGAAGCCGGGCGCACGCCGTCATGGGAAAGTAGAGAACGCTCCATGAGGTCGCGGCCGAGGCGGGCGCCGCTCGCCTGGTCGCCGACGACGAAGCCCCAGCCGCCGATGCCGTTCAGCCGGCCATTTTTGCGGGCATTATAGACCGAGCCGGTGCCGAAGGCGCCGACGATGCCGTCGGAGTCGCCGAGCGCGCCCTGCAGGGCGATCAGCGCATCGGTGACGACCCGGCCTTCGGCAAAGGGCAGGGCCTTTTCGATTCGCTGGCCATAATCCGTGACATTGGCGCCGGCGACGCCGACGACCGAGGCAACCGACGAGATTGTTTCATCGGCAAGCCCGGCATCGCGCAGCGCTTGCCGGGCGGATTCGACGATGTTGAGAAGAGAGTTTTCCAGGTCGGACAGGATGTTGGCCGGGCCTGCTTTGCCGCGGCCGATGATATTGCCGTTTCTGTCTGCGACCGCGGCCCGGCAGCTCGTTCCGCCGCCGTCTATGCCGATTGCAAGCTCCGTCATCGGGCCTCCGAATGTGCCGTTCCCCGCGTTTTTTAATACAATACCAAAAAAATACCATTTACCAAGTGGGAAAGATGGAGAAAATTCGTCTTTTTATCATATTGATTTTATTGATTAAAATTATTTAATAAATTTTTGGAGGGCGAAAAGTTAAAATCGACTGGACAATTGGTATTTTTTTGGCCTTAATTCGGTAAAAGGGAACAGCACATCGAAGCCAACGAAAACCGGCAGCAAAGCCAAGTTGGAACCGCTTCGAAGATGATCGAGAACGACCCCGCCGCCTGTCAGGCCGGTGGCGAAGTTCAGCATCCATCGGTTTTTCCCGATCGATTTTGCCGCGCCCGATGCAGGTGATGGGGCAGCGCGCAGTCCGGCCGCAAGCGATCCCGCCTTTGCGTCCGTCGAGCTTTCGGGGCCGGCAGGTGCTGGCGGCCCTCCAAGAGGCGTTGGGTGTTTCCTCAAGCACGCCAATTGCTTGTTTCAGATCGAAAACAGCGCCTTGCGGCGCTCAAAACACAGGAGAGGGAAATGAAAAACACTGCTCTGAAAAGCCTGCTGCTTGCCTCCAGCCTGCTGACGTCGGCCGGTCTCGTGCATGCCGCCGACGTTACGCTGACGGTCGAAAGCTGGCGCAATGACGACCTGCAGATCTGGCAGGAGAAGATCATTCCGGCCTTCGAAGCGAAGAACCCGGGCATCAAGATCGTCTTCTCGCCGACCGCGCCGACCGAATACAACGCCTCGCTGAACGCCAAGCTCGATGCCGGCTCGGCAGGCGACATCATCACCTGCCGTCCGTTCGACGCCTCGCTCGAACTCTTCAACAAGAAGCAGCTCGTCGACATCACCAGCCTGCCGGGTATGGAGAACTTCTCGCCGGTCGCCAAGGCCGCCTGGACGACCGATGACGGCAAGTCGACCTTCTGCGTGCCGATGGCATCGGTCATCCATGGCTTCATCTACAACAAGGATGCCTTCGACAAGCTCGGCATCTCCGTGCCGAAGACCCAGGACGAGCTCTACGCAGCGCTCGACAAGATCAAGACGGACGGCACCTATATCCCGCTCGCCATGGGCACGAAGGACCTCTGGGAAGCCGCCACCATGGGCTACCAGAACATCGGCCCGAACTACTGGAAGGGTGAAGAGGGCCGCGAAGCCCTGATTGCGGGCAAGCAGAAGCTGACCGATCCGGAATGGGTCAAGCCCTATGAGGAGCTTGCCAAGTGGAAGCCCTATCTCGGCGACGGTTTCGAAGCGCAGACCTACTCGGACAGCCAGAACCTCTTCACGCTCGGCCGCGCCGCGATCTATCCGGCCGGCTCGTGGGAGATTGCGCTGTTCAACACGCAGGCGCAGTTCAAGATGGGCGCCTTCCCGCCGCCGGTTCCGAAGGCCGGCGACACGGGCTACATCTCCGACCATCCCGATATCGGCGTTGCCCTGAATTCGAAGAGCAAGCATGCCGAGGAAGCCAAGAAATTCCTCAGCTGGGTCGCTTCGCCCGAGTTCGCCGATATTTACGCCAATGCGCTGCCGGGCTTCTTCAGCCTGAACTCCACCCCGGTCAAGATGTCCGATCCGCTCGCTCAGGAATTCGTTTCCTGGCGCGGCCCGTACAAGTCGACCGTGCGCTCGACCTATCAGATCCTGTCGCGCGGCACGCCGAACCTTGAAAACGAGACCTGGGTCGAGTCGGCCAACGTGATCAACGGCACAGATACGCCGCAGGTCGCTGCCGAAAAGCTCCAGAAGGGCCTCGACAGCTGGTACAAGCCGGCCAAGTGACGATGCGGAGGGGCGGCGTTTGCAGCCCCTCATCCGGCCTGCCGGCCACCTTCTCCCCGCTCGCGGGGAGAAGGAGACTCGCAGCGACCTCCCAGAGCCCAATGTCATCAGGGCGTGTACCCTCTTCCAGGCGGATAGAGGGTTAGGGCGGGAGCATATTTTCCATCTCAGCTGCGCCTCGCGGCCATTCGACAAGAACAGGCAAAAGCCATGAGCGAAACCGACAAGGCGATCGATATCGTCCCGATCAAGCGCCCGGTGCGCTGGCACATCTTCGTCTTCATGCTGCCCGCGGTGATCGTCTATTCCGCCGTCATGGTGCTGCCGCTCATCGAGACGCTCAGGCTTTCGCTCTACAATACGGTCGACGGTCAGCCGGCCTTCGTCGGGCTCGCGAATTTCAAGGTGCTGTTCGGCGATCCGCGCTGGGCGCGTGATTTCTGGAATGCGCTCGTCAACAACCTCATCTTCTTCGCCATCCATATGTGCGTGCAGAACCCGATCGGCATTGCGCTTGCTGCCCTGCTTTCGGTGCCGAAACTGCGCGGGGTGGCCTTCTACCGCACGGCGATATTCCTGCCGACGCTGCTTTCCTTCGTCATCGTCGGCTTCATCTGGAAGCTGATCCTGTCGCCGATCTGGGGGGTGGCGCCCTGGATGCTCGATCTGATCGGGTTGAAATTCCTGTTCGCGCCCTGGCTCGGCAAGCCTGGCTCGGCGCTGATCGCCGTGTCGCTGATCTCCAACTGGCAATATATCGGCATCCCGATGATGCTGATCTATGCTGCGCTGCTCAGCATTCCCGAAGAGGTGATCGAGGCGGCCGAGTGCGACGGCATCACCGGCTGGGCGCAATTCTGGAAGATCAAGCTGCCGCTCATCCTGCCGGCGATCGGCATCATCTCGATCCTGACCTTCGTCGGCAATTTCAATGCCTTCGACCTGATCTACACCGTGCAGGGGGCGCTTGCCGGGCCCGACATGTCGACCGACATTCTCGGCACGCTGCTCTACCGCACCTTCTTCGGTTTCCAGCTGCAGCTCGGCGACCGCTCGATGGGCGCGACGATCGCTACCGTGATGTTCCTCATCATCCTCGCCGGCGTCTCGCTTTATCTCTTCGTCATCCAGCGGCGCATGCGTCGCTACCAGTTCTGAGGAGCGCGCATGTCCAAGGCACGCACATCTCCCATCCGCACCGGCCTCGTGCATCTGGCGCTCTCCGCCTACACGCTGGTCGCGCTGTTTCCTGTCTTCCTGACCATCGTCAACTCGTTCAAGGATCGCGCTTCGATCTTCCGCGCGCCTTTGATGATCCCGACGCCGTCGACCTTCAGCCTGGTCGGTTATCAGACGGTGCTGGGGCAGGGCGATTTTGCCACCTATTTCCAGAACAGCTTCATCGTGACCATTATCTCGATCCTGCTGGTGCTGCTGTTCGGCGCCATGGCGGCCTTCGCGCTGTCGGAATACCGTTTCCGCGGCAATGCGCTGCTCGGGCTCTATATGGCGATCGGCATCATGATCCCGATCCGTCTCGGCACGGTGGCGATCCTGCAGGGCATGGTGGCGGCCGGCCTCGTCAATACGCTGACGGCGCTGATCCTCGTCTATACCGCGCAGGGCATACCGCTGGCGATCTTCATCCTGTCGGAGTTCATGCGCACGGTTTCCGATGATCTCAAGAATGCCGGTCGCATCGACGGGCTTTCCGAATACGCGATTTTCTTCCGTCTGGTGCTGCCGCTGGTGCGCCCGGCCATGGCAACCGTCGCTGTCTTCACGATGATCCCGATCTGGAACGATCTCTGGTTCCCGCTGATCCTGGCGCCCTCCGAGGCCACGAAGACGGTCACGCTCGGCTCGCAGATCTTCATCGGCCAGTTCGTCACCAACTGGAATGCGGTGCTGGCGGCACTGTCGCTGGCGATCCTGCCGATCCTCGTCCTCTACGTCATCTTCTCGCGGCAGCTGATCCGCGGCATCACCTCGGGAGCCGTCAAGTGAGCCAGGAAAAACCGATCCGCGTTCTCGTTGCCGGTCTCGGCAATATGGGCCGCAGCCATGCGCTCGCCTATCACAACAATCCCGGCTTCGAGATCGTCGGTCTCGTCAACCGCTCGACGCCGAAGCTGGAGCCCGAGCTGCAGGCCTATACGGTTCATCCCGATTTCATGACGGCGCTGGCCGAGCTGGAGCCGGACCTCTGCTCGATCAACACCTATTCCGACAGCCATGCCGATTATGCCGTCGCCGCCTTCGAGGCCGGCTGCGACGTCTTCGTCGAAAAGCCGCTGGCGACCACCGTCGCCGACGCCGAGCGTGTCGTGGCGGCGGCGAAGAAGGCGGGGCGCAAGCTGGTGATCGGCTATATCCTTCGGCATCACCCGTCCTGGACGAAGCTGATCGAGGAAGCGCGCAAGCTTGGTCCGCCTTACGTCTTCCGCATGAACCTTAACCAGCAGTCCAGCGGCCCGACCTGGGCGACGCACAAGTCGCTGATGCAGACGACCTCACCGATCGTCGATTGCGGCGTGCATTATATCGACGTCATGTGCCAGATCACCGATGCCAGGGCGGTCGAGGTGCGCGGCATGGGACTGCGGCTCTCCGATGAGATCGTCGCCGGGATGTATAATTATGGCCACCTGCAGGTGCTTTTCGAAGACGGTTCGGTCGGCTGGTACGAGGCCGGCTGGGGGCCGATGATTTCGGAGACCGCCTTCTTCGTGAAGGACGTGATGTCGCCGAAGGGGGCGGTGTCGATCGTCATGGATCCGAACGCCAAGTCCGACGATATCGACACGCACACCAAAACCTCGGTGATCCGTCTGCACACGGCCGAGACCGGCCCGGACGGCAAATTCATCCGGCCCGACCAGGATATGAGGATGACGGGCGAGCCCGGTCATCAGGCGCTCTGCGACCTGGAACAGGCCTTCATGCTGAGGGCGATCCGCGAGGATCTCAACCTCGACCGCCATATGGCGGATGCGGTGGCGTCGCTGCGCATCTGCCTTGCCGCCGACGAGAGCGTGCGTACCGGCCAGCCGGTCAGATTGTAAGGAAAAATCAGTGGGATCGCTTCAACTCAAATCCATCCGCAAGACCTATGGCACGCATGAAGTGCTGAAGGGCATCGACCTTGAAGTCAAAGACGGCGAATTCGTCATCTTCGTCGGGCCGTCGGGCTGCGGGAAGTCGACGCTCTTGCGCAGCATTGCAGGCCTCGAGGACGTCTCCTCGGGCGCCGTCGTCATCAATGGCCGCGACGAGACGCTGACGCCGCCGGCCAAGCGCGGCATCGCCATGGTGTTCCAGTCCTATGCGCTCTATCCGCATCTGACGGTCAAGGACAATATGGGCCTCGGCCTCAAGCAGGCGGGCACGCCCAAGAACGAGATCGACAGCCGTGTCGGCAAGGCTTCCGGCATGCTGTCGCTCGCGCCCTATCTGGCACGGCGTCCGGCCGAACTCTCCGGCGGTCAGCGCCAGCGCGTCGCGATCGGCCGCGCCATCGTGCGCGAACCGGAACTCTTCCTGTTCGACGAGCCGCTGTCGAACCTCGATGCGGCGCTGCGCGTTCAGACCCGCCTCGAAATCGCCCGGCTGCACCGTAGCCTGAAGGCGACGATGATCTATGTCACCCATGACCAGGTCGAGGCGATGACGCTGGCCGACAAGATCGTCGTGCTGAATGCCGGCACGATCGAGCAGATCGGCTCGCCGATGGAGCTTTACAATCGCCCGGCCAATGTATTCGTCGCCGGCTTCATCGGTTCGCCGCAGATGAATTTCATCGCGGGGGAGAAGGTCGGCGACCACAGCGCCAAGACGATCGGCGTGCGTCCCGAGCATATGACGCTGTCGCGCGAGCAGGGGAGCTGGGCGGCGAAGGTCGTGCATGTCGAGCATCTCGGCGCCGACACGATCATCTATCTGGAATCCGATCAGTACGGCCTGCTGACGGCACGCCTCTTCGGCGAGCACCAGTACGAGCCCGACGAGATCGTCTATGCGACGCCGGACCAGGCGCGTGTGCATCGCTTCGACGCGGATGACCGGGCGATCCGCTGAACGATCCCATCATTCCGAGCGATGAAAAAAGGCGCCGTTTTCGCGGCGCCTTTTTGCATGAACGGTATGCGCGAAATCAGTCGCGGATGACCAGCAGATCAGCTGCCATAAAGCGCAGCGTCACGGTTTCGCCGGCCTGCGGCGGGGTGACGCCGGGGCTGTTGAACATGTCGAAGGAGATGACGTTGCCGCCGACATTCATGCGGGTGCGGATGACCGAGCCGAGGAAGTGGGCCGAGACGACCTGGCCGGTCAACGCGGTGTCGCTTCTGGCGGTGTCGGAAAGCGAGCCCGCTTCCGGGCGCAGCGCCAGCGAGATGGTTTCGTCGGCCTTGTGAGCTGCGACCGACTGCTTCAGTGTGATCTTCTGATCACCGATCTGGATGCGGTTGGCGTCGGGATCGACGACCTTGGCCTCGATCAGGTTCAGCGTGCCGACGAAGGAGGCGACGAAGCGCGTGGCCGGCTTGTTGTAGATCTCGAAGGGCGAGCCGATCTGGTCGGCCTTGCCGGCATTCATCACCACGATGCGATCGGAGATCGACAAGGCTTCTTCCTGATCGTGGGTGACGAAAACGGTGGTGATGCCGAGCTGCTGCTGGATCTGGCGGATTTCCTCGCGTAGCGACACGCGGATCTTGGCGTCGAGGGCCGACAGCGGCTCGTCGAGCAGCAGCACCTGCGGTTTCACCGCGAGCGCGCGGGCAAGGGCGACGCGCTGCTGCTGGCCGCCCGACAGCTGGTAGGGATAGCGGTCGGCCAGGTGATCGAGCTTGATCAAGCCGAGCATCTCCTTGACGCGGGCGTCGATCTCAGGCTTCGGCGCGCCGGCGACCTTAAGGCCGAAGGCGACATTGTCGTGCACGGACATGTTGGGGAATAGCGCATAGGCCTGGAAGACCATGCCGATATTGCGCTGGTTCGGCTTCAGCGCGCTCTGGTCCTTGCCGTTGATGGTCAGCGTGCCGCCGGTCGGCGTTTCGAAGCCGGCGATCATGCGCAGCACGGTCGTCTTGCCGCAGCCCGACGGCCCGAGGAAGGAGATGAATTCGCCCTTCTCGATGTTCATGTTGAAATTCTTGACGACCTGGACCGGGCCGAAGGATTTCTGGATGTTGTTCAGTGTGAGAAAAGACATGAGCCAGTTACCTTAAGCCTTTGCCGGGCGGGCTTTGCCGAAACGGGAAACGAGATTGAGCAGGCCCATGCTGAGCCAGGTGATCGAGAAGGCGATGACGGCGAGTGCCGAAGGCTCATAGGCCTTGTTGGCGCCGACGAGCTGCAGGTAGGGGCCGAAGGCCGGGCGGTTGAGCAGGGCGGCGAAGGTGAACTCGCCCATGACGATCGCGAGCGTGATGAAGGCGCCGGAGAGCACGCCGCTCATGACATTAGGGAAGATGCAGCGGAACATGATGGTCGTCCAGCGGGCACCGAGGCTTTCGGCCGCCTCCGTCAGCGTGCGGACGTCGATGGCGCGCATGGCGGTATCGACGGCGCGGTACATGTAGGGCAGCGACAGAGTGATATAGGAGAAGACCAGCAGGGCGTTGGTGCCGGTCGTCGAACCCGTCAAGGGCAGGTAGGACGACGAGTTGTACATTCTGAGGTAGCCGAAGACGATGACGATCGCCGGAATGACCAGCGGCAGCAGCGTGATGAATTCGACGACCGGGCGCATCTGCGGCAGCCGCAGCCGCACCCAATAGGCCGTCGGCACGACGAGCAGCATGCCGAAGACGATGGTCAGCAGCGCCATCAGCATGGAGTAGCCGAAGGTCTCGCGGAACTGGGCGTCCGAGAAGACCGACTGATAGGCGTCGAGGCTGTATTCGCCGCGGCGCATGCGTAGCGAAAACTCGATCGTGCCGAGCAGCGGAATGATGAAATAGGATGCGCCGAGAATGATGGCGATCCAGGCTCCAAGGCGTTGTGTTTTCATTTCTGCCACCGCTCGGCGCGCATGCGCAGCATGAGGTAAAGGACGTTGGAGACGCCTGTGATGACGATCATGCCGAGGGCGATGGCGTAACCAAGATTGGCGTTGTGCAGAACGTCGCCGCGGATCTGCGCGTAGAGCAGGATCGGCACGATGTTGAGCGAGCTGCCGGTCAGCGCGAAGGCGGTGGCGATGGCGCCGAAGGCGTTGGCGAAGAGCAGGAGCGTGGTGCCGAGCAGGCTCGGCCAGAGGATCGGCAGGGCAACCATCGTCCAGTATTGCCGGTTGGTGGCGCCGAGAATCTCAGAGGCCTCGCGCCATTCCTTCTTCATGCCGTCGAGTGCCGGCGTCAGGATGAGCACCATCAGCGGGATCTGGAAATACATATAGGTGATGGTGAGACCGAAGAAGGACAGCAGGTTGAAGCCGGTGCCGTAGAGATTGAAGTCGAACCATTCCCTGAGGAAGACCGTCACGAGGCCCGTGCGGCCGAGTGTTGCCAGGAAGGCGAAGGCAAGCGGCACGCCGGCGAAATTCGAGGCGACGCCGGAAAAGGTCAGCAGCGTCGAGCGCACCGAGGCGGGCAGACCGCCGAGCACGACGGCCCAGGCGAGGAAGAAGCCGATCAGCGCGCCGCCGAGAGCGGACGCCACCGAGACCTTGATACTGATCCAGTAGGCGCTCATGATCGATGGAGTAAAGAGATCGCCGATATTCTTCAGCGTGAAATCGCCCTCGGGCGTCAGGAATGCGCCCGCCACGAGATAGAGCGTGGGGATGATCAGGAACAGCAGAGAAAAAATGATGAAGGGTGCAATGCCCAGCCAGTCGATCACGCGGTCTTTGTTGATCAAGGGGGCGCTGCTCACCATCGGCGTTGAAACGGTACTCATGAAAAGCTCATCCTGGGCATCGGAGTGAGAAAACCTCCCCGCCTTTGGGGCGGGGAGGCAGGATCGGAGTTTACTTAACGTTGGCGCCGACGACGCTATCCCAGTTCTTGGTGATAGCTTCCTTGCCGGCGGCCTGCTCTTCGAGCGTCGGGAAGACAGCCTTTTCATAGGCTGCTGCCGGCGGCAGCTTGTCGAGCAGTTCCTTCGGGATCTTGTTGTTCTTGGCAAGATCGTTGAAGCGGATGGGGTGGCAATATCCCTTCAGCCAGCCGAGCTGACCTTCGTCGGAATAGAGGTATTCCATCCAGAGCTTGGCAGCGTTCGGGTGCGGAGCGAAGGCGGAGATCGCCTGGACGTAGACGCCGGCGACGACGCCCGTCTTCGGAACGACGACTTCGAACGGCGGGTTGCCCTTCAGGCTTTCACCCCAGGACATTGCGTTGTAGTCCCAGGCGACGATGATCGGCGTGGAGCCCTGCGCGAAGGGAGCAGCCTTGCCGACGACGGGCACGAAATTGCCGTTCTTGTTCAGTTCGGCGAAGAATTTCAGGCCTTCTTCGCCTGCCTTGGCGGCGTCGCCGCCCGATGCGGAAAGACCAGCGGCATAAACGCCCTGGACAGCCTGGTTGGCGGTGCGCGGGTCACCTGCCAGCGCGACGCTGTTTGCATAGTCGCTCTTCTTCAGGTCGGCCCAGTCGGCCGGCGATTCCTTGACGAGGTCCTTGTTCACGAGGAACGAGAGAACGCCGTAATAGTCGCCGTACCAGTAGCCTTCGGCATCCTTGGCGCTGTCCGGGATCGAATCCCAGGTGGAGACCTTGTAAGGCTGGATCAGGCCGTCCTTCTTGGCGGACGGGCCGAAGGAGAGGCCGACGTCGATGACATCGGGGGCCTGCGGGCCGGTGTTGCCCTTGTTGGCCTTGATCGCTTCGATTTCGTCGCCCGAGCCGGCATCCGGGTTCAGCTCGTTGACTTCGAGGCCATACTTGGCCTTGAAGCCGGCAATGACGTCGCCGTAGCCGCACCAGTCGTGCGGGAGAGCGATCGTGGTCAGCGTGCCTTCCTTCTTGGCGGCAGCGATAAGTTCTGCGCTCGGTTCTGCAGCGGCAATCGCGGTCGAAGCCACGATCATCGCAGTAGAAAGCGACAGAAGTCGAGAAATGTTAGAGATCACTGTTGTTCTCCTTCGGGTTTTCAGTGTCTGGCGATGCTGTTAATGAGCTTACATGAAGCTTGTGTGACGGCTGCATGACGGTGGTTTTGCATGAATAGCAGGCGCTTGTGACAGATGTTTCATTTGCGACAGCGCGGTCTGTTTCCGCAAAAATCCGCCATTGTTTTTCCTCCCTTTGGTCTTGTCCTCCTAACCCGGTTTGCGGAAGAGCTTGCTCTGCTCGAACAAGCCCTCCAGTGTCTTCATGCGTTCCTTCGTCTCATCCCAGGTGGAGTTCTGAACGGCCTCGATCAGCGCCTCGACGATGAAGAGAGTGACGACGGAGGAATCCCAGGCCGACGGCGCTTCGATCCGGACGCGGAAGGCGTGGCGGGCAAGTTTGGCGGCGGGTGAACCCCATTGATCGGTGAAGACGACGATTTCGGCGCCGCGCTTTCGGGCGGCGGTGGCGAGGCTCACCATCTCCTGCTCGTAGCGGCGGATGTCGAAGATGATCAGAATGTCGCCGGCATTCATGTTGAGGACATATTGCGGCCAGCTGCTGGAATTCGCCGACAGCAGCGTCGTCGCCGGCCGGATCACCTGCATATGGGTGAAGAAATATTCGGCAAGCGCGCCGGTGATGCGGCCGCCGACGAAATAGAGGCCGCGCTTGCGATTGGAAAGCAGCGAAGCAACGCTGTCGAAGGTCGCGGTGTCGAGATCGGTCAGCGTCTGGCGCAGATTGCCCATGATCGCATCGGCAAAACGGTTGAGAATATGGGTGCCCGGCGCGTTCTGCGCCCAGCGATCGTGCTTGGCGATCGGGTTGGAGATGGTCGCCTCGACCTCCAGATGCAAATGCGCCTGAAAGTCCGGATAGCCCTTGAAGCCGAGCTTCTGCACCATGCGCACCACGGTCGGCGTCGAGACCCCCGCATTCTCGGCGATTGTGGTGATGCTGCCGAGGCCGGAAACCGGATAATTGTCGAGAAGGCTTTCGGCCAGTTGCTTTTCAGCACGCGTCAACAGCCCGAAATGCGAGTGTATGACGTCCGAAACCGTCTTCGACGCAACTGTCACCTGATTGCTCCCCGGGATGGTCTGGCGCCATTTTCCCAATCGAAGTTAACAACGCTGTCACAATCCATGTCAACTGCTGTCATGAAAAGAAATTTTCAGAGAATGCTTGACACTCGTCAGAACCTGAAGAATTCTTTTCTAATAAGGAATTTGTTAAGGAGTGGCGCCTTTGGTGCTGGCCCGGCCGAAAATCCTCAGTGAAGCCGACGGCGATTGCGTCGGGATCGAACGCGCCGGCGGCCGGAGCCCGGTGCTTCTCGTCTGTGAGCATGCTTCGAACACGCTTCCCGTCCAATTCGGCGATCTTGGCCTGCCAGGCGAAGCGCTCGCGAGCCATATTGCCTGGGATCCGGGGGCGCTTTCGGTCGCCCGCGGCATATCGCAGGGGCTCGATGCGACGCTCGTCTACCAGCGTTTCTCCCGGCTCATCTACGATTGCAACCGGCCGCCGAGCTCGCCCGGCGCCATGCCTGAGAAAAGCGAGATCTATGCCATTCCCGGCAACAAGGATCTGACCGCCGAGGAACGGCTTGCGCGTACCGACGCGCTCTACGTGCCTTTTCACGACGCCGTTCGCGGGCTGATCCGCGATCGCCGGGCGAGGGGGCAGGACAGCGTCATCGTGACGATCCACAGCTTCACACCGATTTATCACGGCCGCGAACGTGCGGTCGAGCTCGGCATATTGCACGATGAGGACAGCCGGCTTGCCGACCGCATGCTGGACGCCGCCGCCGAGGCACCGCTCTACAGGACGGAACGCAATCAGCCTTACGGACCCGAGGACGGCGTGACCCACACGCTGATCCTGCACGGGCTTTCGAACGGTTTGCGCAATGTAATGATCGAGGTCCGCAACGACCTCATTTCAGACGATGTCGGCCAAGGGGTCATGGCCGACTATCTAAAGGGGCTGCTCCAGCAAAGTCTGGACGCCTGATAAAAAAAGAAGACCCGAGGGAGCAGTTTAACTGCGGACGTCCGCACGGCGCAAATGCCGCGGGCAATTGGCACTGAACCGGCCCGCAATCCCGCGGCCGGTCGTGAACAGGGGGAAGTCATGTCGGACTATACCGATCTGGACAAGAAGCAGGATGTGCACATCCTGCATTCCATGGGCTATGCCCAGGAACTCGAACGACGAATGAGCTCATTCTCGAATTTCGCCGTCTCATTTTCCATCATCTGCATTCTCTCCGGCGGCATCAACTCGCTGGCGCAGGCGACCTCCGGTGCCGGCGGTGCGGCGATCGGCATCGGCTGGCCTGTGGGATGCTTCATCTCGCTCGTCTTCGCCATCGCCATGGCGCAGATCAGCTCGGCCTATCCGACGGCCGGCGGCCTCTACCACTGGGGATCGATCCTCGGCAACCGCTTCACCGGCTGGCTGACCGCCTGGTTCAACCTGCTCGGTCTCGTCACCGTGCTCGGCGCCATCAATGTCGGCACCTATTATTTCTTCATGGGCGCGTTCGGCACCAGCTATCTCGGGCTGACTGACTCGACGACGGTGCGTATCCTCTTCCTCGTGATCATCACCGGCGCGCAGGCGCTCGTGAACCATATGGGCATCGGACTGACCGCGAAGCTGACCGACTTTTCCGGTTATCTGATCTTCGCGACGTCGATCGCTCTGGCGGCCGTCTGCCTCATCGCGGCGCCCTCCTACGAGATCGGCCGCCTTTTTACCTTCGCCAACTATTCCGGTGAAGTCGGCGGCAACGTCTGGCCCTCCACCTCGGGCGCCTGGGTCTTCCTTCTCGGACTGCTGCTGCCGATCTACACCATCACCGGTTATGACGCCTCGGCCCATACCTCGGAAGAGACGGTCAAAGCCGCAGAATCGGTTCCGCGCGGCATGGTTTCGTCGGTGCTGTGGTCGGCGCTGTTCGGCTATATCATGCTGTGCGCCTTCGTGCTGATGCTGCCGAACATGGACGACGCGGCAATACAGGGCTGGAACGTGTTCTTCTGGGCGATGGACAGCCAGGTCAATCCTGTCGTCAAGGACATCCTCTATCTCGCGATCTTCATCAGCCAGTGGCTGTGCGGCCTTGCGACCGTCACTTCGGTCTCCCGCATGATCTTCGCCTTCTCGCGTGACGGCGGCCTGCCGGCGTCGAAGGCGCTGTCGAAAGTCAGCCCCCAGTACCGCACGCCGGTCGCTGCGATCTGGACCGGTTCGATCTTGTCGGTCCTATTCGTCTGGGGTTCGTCGCTGGTGTCGATCGGTGATACGCCGGTCTATACTATCGTCGTCTCGTGCACGGTCATCTTCCTGTTCTTCTCCTTCGCGATCCCGATCACGCTCGGTCTGTTCGCCTGGGGGACAGCGAAGTGGGACAAGATGGGGCCGTGGAATCTCGGCGAAGGCATGTTCAAGCTCTTCGCAGTGCTCAGCGTCATCGCGATGATCCTGATCTTCGTTCTCGGCATCCAGCCGCCGAACGGGTGGGCACTCTACATCACCGTCGGTTTCCTCGTGGTCACGGCGATCGTCTGGTTCGGCTTCGAAAGCCGTCGTTTCAAGGGTCCGCCGATCGGTGCTGAAGTGGCAAAGCGCCAAGCCGAGATCGCGGCTGCCGAAGCGGCTGTCGGCGAAAGCGGCGAAAACTAGGCGTCGACACTTCCCTCTCGAATGGCGGGGCCGCTCCTGCGGCCCCGCCACCGGTTCAACGAAAAGGCATCAGGCCCGCCATCCGGTCGAGCGCATGCGATTTCGTTGCCCCGATTTTCTCAATTCCAATTCAGGCGGATCAATCATGAGCAGCAGCTACACAATCGACGATCTCAGGAAGGATGTCGCCGAAGGGCGCATCGATACGGTTCTGGCCTGCCAGGTGGACATGCAGGGCCGGCTGATGGGCAAGCGGTTCCAGGCGGAATATTTCGTCGAGAGCGCCTGGAAGGAAACGCACAGCTGCAACTATCTGATCGCCACCGACATGGAGATGGAGACCGTCTCCGGCTACAAGGCGACGAGTTGGGAAAAGGGCTACGGCGACTATACGATGAAGCCGGATCTTTCGACCTTGCGCCGCATTCCCTGGCTTGACGGCACGGCGCTGGTGCTCTGCGACGTGCTCGATCATCACACGCATGAGGAGGTCGCCCATTCGCCGCGGGCGATCCTGAAGAAGCAGGTGAAGCGCCTCGAAGATATGGGCATGAAGGCCTACATGGCCTCCGAGCTCGAATTCTTCCTGTTCGACCAGAGCTACGAGGCGGCGCATATGGCGGGCTACCGCAACCTCAAGCTCGCCAGCGCCTATAACGAGGACTACCACATCTTCCAGACCACCAAGGAGGAAGAGGTGATGCGGGCGATCCGCACCGGCCTGCAGGGCGCCGGCATTCCGGTCGAAAACTCCAAGGGCGAGGCTTCCGCCGGCCAGGAGGAGATCAATGTGCGCTATGCCGACGCACTCGCCATGGCCGACCGGCATGCGATCATCAAGAATGGTTGCAAGGAGATCGCCTGGTCGAAAGGCAAGGCCATCACCTTCCTTGCCAAGTGGAATTACAACGCCGCCGGCAGTTCCTCGCATATCCACCAGTCGCTCTGGAGCTTGGAGGAGAAGCCGCTGTTCTTCGACCATACCGGCAAATACGGCATGTCGCCGCTGATGCATAATTATGTTGCCGGGCTTCTCGCCCATGCAAGCGAGATCACCTATTTCCTGGCGCCCTACATCAACTCCTACAAGCGCTTCATGGCCGGCACCTTTGCGCCGACCAAGGCGATCTGGAGCAAGGACAACCGCACTGCCGGCTATCGCCTCTGCGGCGAGGAAACCAAGGGCATCCGTATCGAATGCCGCGTCGGCGGCTCCGATCTCAACCCCTACCTCGCCTTCGCCGCGCTGCTTGCCGCCGGCATCGACGGGATCGAGAACAAGCTGGAGCTCGAGGCTCCCTTCGTCGGCGATGCCTATGGCGGCAAGGACATTCGCGAAATCCCGCGCACACTGCGCGCGGCGACGACGGCGATGACCGAATCGGCGATGCTGCGCAAAGCCTTCGGCGACGACGTCATCGACCATTACACCCGTGCCGCCGAGTGGGAGCAGGAAGAATACGACCGCCGCATCACCGATTGGGAAGTGGCGCGCGGGTTCGAAAGAGCCTAGTACGGGATTGCTGGTTGCGGCCCCTCACCCTAACCCTCTCCCCGTAAAACGGGGAGAGGGGACGTGCCATACGAGACGTAGATGGGACGGAGAGGTTGCGGCTATCCCCCTTCGCCCCGTTTACGGGGAGAAGGTGCCGGCAGGCGGATGAGGGGCTATGGCCCTCGACGGAGTTTTTGATCAATACGAGGACGGAAATCGATCATGGCAATGATCCAATGCATTTCACCGGTCGACGGATCGGTTTACGCGGAGCGTCCGGCGCTTTCGCTCGAGGCCGCCAAGGAAGCTGTCTTGCGCGCCCGCAAGGCGCAGAAGGCCTGGGCGAAACGGCCGCTCGAAGAGCGTGTGCAACTGGTGCTGAAGGGCGCCGCGCGGTTGAACGAGATGTCCGACACCGTCGTACCGGAGCTTGCCTGGCAGATGGGCCGGCCGATCAAGTATGGCGGTGAATATAAGGGCTTCAACGAGCGTTCCAACTATGTCGCCTCGATCGCGGCCGATGCGCTGGCGCCCGTTGTCGTCGAGGAAAGCGAGCGGTTCGAGCGCCGCATCGAGCGCGAGGCGCATGGCGTCGTCTTCGTCGTCGCGCCGTGGAACTATCCCTATATGACGGCGATCAACACGATCGCGCCGGCGCTGATGGCGGGCAATACCGTTGTGCTGAAACATGCCTCGCAGACGCTGCTCGTCGGCGAGCGGCTGGTGCAGGCCTTTACCGAGGCCGGCGTTCCCGAGGACGTGTTCCAGAACGTCTTCCTCGATCACGAAACGACCTCGGCGCTGATTGCCGCCGGCAGTTTCAATTTCGTCAACTTCACCGGATCGGTCGAAGGCGGGCGGTCGATGGAGAGGGCGGCTGCCGGCACGTTCACCGGGCTTGGCCTCGAACTCGGCGGCAAGGATCCCGGTTACGTCATGGAGGACGCCGATCTCGAGGCGGCCGTCGATACGCTGATGGACGGCGCCACCTACAATTCCGGCCAGTGCTGCTGCGGCATCGAACGCATCTATGTGCACGAATCCCTCTACGATGCCTTCGTCGAAAAATCGGTCGCCTGGGTGTCGAACTACAAGCTCGGCAACCCGCTCGATCCCGAAACGTCGCTCGGGCCGATGGCGAACAAGCGCTTCGCCAAGGTGGTGCGCGAGCAGATCGCCGATGCGGTTGCCAAGGGTGCCAAGGCGCTGGTCGATCCGAAGCTCTTCCCGAGGGATGACGGCGGCGCCTATCTTGCACCCCAGGTTCTCGTCGATGTCGACCATTCCATGGCCTTCATGCGCGAAGAGACTTTCGGCCCGGCGGTCGGCATCATGAAGGTGAAGAGCGACGAGGAGGCACTCGCCCTGATGAACGACAGCCAATACGGGCTGACGGCTTCGCTCTGGACCAAAGATGCCGAGCGGGCAGGGCGTCTCGGCCGCGAGATCGAAACCGGCACCGTTTTCATGAACCGCGCGGACTACCTCGATCCGGCGCTTTGCTGGACCGGCGTCAAGGAAACCGGCCGCGGCGGCTCGCTGTCGATCATCGGCTTCCAGAATCTGACCCGTCCGAAATCCTATCATCTCAAGAAGGTCACAGCATGAGCAGCAACATCACCGCAAACTGGAGCTATCCCACGTCCGTTAAGCTCGGCCGGGGCCGCATCAGCGAACTGGCCGACGCCTGCAAGAGCCTCGGCATGAAGAAGCCGCTGCTCATCACCGACCGCGGCCTTGCCTCGATGGCGATCACCAAGAACGCGCTCGATATCCTCGAAGATGCCGGCCTCGGCCGGGCGATCTTCGCCGAGGTCGACCCGAATCCGAACGAGAAAAACCTCGAAGCCGGCATCAAAGCCTTCAAGGATGGCGGCCATGACGGCGTCGTCGCCTTCGGCGGCGGCTCCGGGCTCGACCTCGGCAAGTGCGTCGCCTTCATGGTCGGCCAGACCCGGCCGGTATGGGATTTCGAGGATATCGGCGACTGGTGGACGCGTGCGAGCCTCGAGGGCATTGCGCCGATCGTCGCGGTGCCGACGACGGCCGGCACCGGTTCGGAAGTCGGCCGCGCCAGCGTCATCACCAATTCCGAAACGCATGTGAAGAAGATCATCTTCCATCCGAAGTTCCTGCCTGGAGTCGTCATCTCCGATCCGGAACTGACGGTCGGCATGCCGAAAATCATCACGGCCGGCACCGGCATGGACGCCTTCGCCCATTGCCTGGAGGCCTATTCCTCGCCCTTCTATCACCCGATGTCGGCCGGCATCGCGCTCGAAGGCATGCGGCTCGTCAAGGAATTCCTGCCGCGCGCTTACAGGGAAGGCACCGATCTCGAAGCCCGCGCCAACATGATGGCGGCTGCCGCCATGGGCGCGGTCGCCTTCCAGAAGGGGCTCGGCGCCATCCATGCGCTGTCACACCCGATCGGCGCCGTCTACAACACCCATCACGGCATGACCAATGCGGTTGTCATGCCGGCGGTGCTGCGCTTCAACCGCAAGGCGATCGAGGAGAAGATCGGCCGCGCCGCCGCCTATCTCGGTATTTCGGGCGGTTTCGACGGCTTCTACGATTATGTGCTGAAGCTTCGCGCCGAACTCGGCGTGCCGGAGACGCTGACGGCGATGGGAATCGCCCCCGACCGCATCGACGAATTGTCGGCCATGGCGATCGAGGATCCGAGCGCGGGCGGCAACCCGGTTGCCATGACGCTCGAAAATACCAAGGCGCTGTTTAGGGACTGCTTCTGAGATCAGAGTAGCTATCCCGCAGATTAGCCCGGAGAGCCTTGGCCTTCCGGGCTTTTTCAGTTTTGGGGAGATCCTGAATTTTAGGGATGTGAAAAATACCGGCTGCAATTTCGCCGCGCGTGTTTGGAATTTGTTAACCATGATTAGAAAGGATGGATTAACCGCACGATGCTCCGATGGTGCGTAAAAGAGCAATTCCGGCTCGCACCATTTCCTTCCGAGGACCGAACATGCCTGTCATCACATTCGCAAACACCAAGGGCGGCGCCGGCAAGACGACCGCTGTTCTGCTGCTCGCGACCGAGCTTGCCCGCAAGGGTTTCCGCGTCACCATTCTCGACGCCGACCCGCAGCACTGGATCTCGCGTTGGCACGAAATCTCGGGTCATGTGCCGAATGTTTCGGTGATCGATTTCGTGACCACCGCCTCGCTGCCGCAGCATATCAGCGAGAACAAGCACAATACCGATTATTTCATCGTCGATCTGCCGGGTGCGCGCAATCCGCTGCTCGCCACCGCCGTCGGCCTTTCCGACCACGTGCTGATCCCGATCCAGGGCTGTGCGATGGATGCGCGCGGTGGCGCGCAGGTGCTTGAACTGCTCCAATATCTGGACGAGAAGGCAGGCATCAAGATCGGCCATTCGGTGGTGCTGACCCGCGTCAATTCGATGGTGACGACCCGGGCGCTGCAGCTCGTCAAGTCGCTGCTCAGCGAGCGCCACGTGCCGGTGCTCGACACCGCGATCATCGAACGCTCGGCCTTCCGCGACATCTTCGACTGTGGCGGCACGCTGCACACGATCGACCCCGCGCGCGTCAGCAATCTCGACAAGGCGCGTGAGAACGCAACCTGTTTTGCCGAGGAAATGATGCGCAAACTGCCGGTCCGGCTGCCTGCCTCGGCCCGCATGGCGACGGCCGCCTGACTAAAGCGCGTCGCGATCTTTCAGATTCGCTCCTTGCGCTTTAGTTCTTTGTTTACGCATGTCGTTGACGCAAAACCGCTGCACACTTTTGCGCGACATGCTTTATCCCCTGCGATGAAACGAAAAAGGCCGCCGGAGCGATCCGGCGGCCTTTTCACATTGCAGCAATAGAGATCAATCGACGAATTCCACCGTCACGCCCGGCTTGACCATCTTGGCGAGTTCGGTCGCGTCCCAATTGGTCAGGCGGATGCAGCCGTGGCTCTGGGTGCGGCCGATCTTGGAGGGCTCGGGCGTGCCGTGGATGCCGTAGGTCGGCTTGGAGAGCGCCATCCAGACGGTGCCGACCGGGCCGTTCGGGCCGGGTGGAATGTTGAGGATCTTATCGTTGGCACCCTGCTGGAAATTGATCTTCGGATTATAGGTATAGCCGGGATTGAACGCGACGCGCTCGACCGTCACGGTGCCCGACGGGGAGGGCGTGTCGGTGGAGCCGATCGATGCCGGATAGGCGGCAATGAGATTGCCGGCGCCGTCATAGGCGAAGACCTGCTTGCGGCCCTTGTCGGCGATGATGCGGGCGACCTCGCCGCTCTTCGGCTCGCCCGGATTGACGACCTTGATGACCGTGCCGGGGACGCTGAAATCGGCGCCGGGGTTCATCTCCTTGAGGAAGGCCTCGTCCATGTGGAAACGCTCGGCCAACATTTCGGTGGTCGAGGTAAAGGCAAGCGACGGCAGCAGCGCCTTATGCGAATAGTCTTCCGGGATCGCCGCGACGAAGGGGCCGGCGGCATCGGCCGGCGTGATCGTGTAGCTGACGACCGGCAGACCGCCGTTCATGCGCAGTTCTTCAAGGATGGCGTCGGTATTGTTCGGGTCGAGCTTCGAGCCGGTCATTTGATCATAGGCATAGATCGACTTGGTGACGTTCGAGCCCATATGGCCGTCGATGACGCCCGGCGAGATGCCGGCGCGATCAAGGAAGACCTGCAGCGCGACGATTTCAGGCTTCGACTTGTTCTTCAGCGTGATGACGGGTTCGTCGGGTGCGGTCGTGGGCGCGTCGGCAGGCGGAATCTGCTGGTCAGGCTCGATCGAGGCGTAATCGTCGCCCGACTGCGGATTGCCGATGCTGTTGTCGTCAGGAAAGGGCTCCTCGCCGAGCGGTCGGCGTTCGATCGCAGCGTCGCGCGGAATGCCGCCGGTGACGGCGCCGCGTTCGGAATAACGCGTATCGCCATAGGAATTGTCGTCGGCATAATAGGGATCGTTGCCGTTCTGGTCGGCGTAGACGTCGCTCGGGCCGGGCCGCGGCGGGTAGTAGCCGCGGGCGCGCATCTCGGTGGCGACGACATTGCCGTAGTCGTCGATCAGCACGCGATTGCCGCTGCGGTCGCGGGCGTAGATATAGCCGCGCGGGACATAGTCGAGGATTTCGCCGGTCGGCGTGACCAGGACGACGTCGCTCTGCCGGCGGTCACGAAACTGCTGCGCGCCTGCCTGCGGTGCTGCAGCCGCAAAGGCTGCCAGCACGGCCGCAAGCGAAAATGCCGACTTCAAAAAGCGATTCACGTCTCACACCTCGAACAGTGACTGGGCCGACACACACCCGCGAATTTTGACGCTAGTGTGGAATTTATGAAACCGTGCTGAACAAAATATGAAAATCACTAAGATTTCCTTTTACTCATAAACGTTTGCGTCTCTGCGTCAGTTCCGCAAAATCCATGGTTGCGGCAAAAACACAAGATGGAAACGGCGCGGATTGACGAATGGCAGTGCGAAACCTAACCCTACGGCGGCCGATAAATCCCTGAGGAGACCCGAGATGATCGAATTTGCCGCCGCAAGCGGGCCGCGTCTGATGCTCGATGAAACATCGGTGCTGGATATCGCAGGATGCATCGTCGAAGGCGTCGACATCGCCCCGAAGCGGGCCATTCCCGATGACGGCGATCCGCGAATCGATCACTCGCTCGAAGGCTTCCTCTTCACCTGCGGGCCGGATCATATCCGCCATCGCCAGCCGATTGCCGGCCGGGCCGACGGCAAGGTCTATCCGCTGCACGGATCGGCCTCCGGCCATGCGGCCAAGGTGCTGTGGACGAAATACGAAAACGGCCATGCCGAATGCCGCGCCGATATCGACATTGTCACCGTCGAGGGACTGCCGCAGCGCATCGAGCGGCTCTGGCGGATCGACGGGGCGACCGGCGAAGTGCGGCTCGAGGACCGGGTCATCAATACCAGCGACCGGACAGTGCCGACCTTCCTGATGTATCACATCAACACCGGCGGCAAATGGCTCGACGCGGGCACGCGGCTCGAAGGGCGGATGCTGGAGAATGGCGGTTTCCCCTGGGCATTCGGCGAGGAGCCGGGCGGTATCTTCTGCGTGCCGGCGCCGGCGACGGAGGCGGGCCTGGCGGAGGTCCGCCTCGGGCCGATCGCCGCGATCGGTGGCAGGACACTGAGTGTGCGCTTCCGTGCCGATACGCTGCCCTATCTGCAGGTCTGGCGGAACCAGAAGGCGCCGGCCCACATTATCGGAATAGAACCGGTCTCGCATCGCTGGGTGTTGCGTGACGAGCTCGAGGCGGCCGGCGAATTCAATATGCTGGCGCCCGGCGAAAGCCGCAGCTACGTGCTGACCTTTGCCTTCCTGTGAGTGAAGTGTTGTTGACGCTCGCCGGCCTCCGTCGTAGACCTTCAGCCCAGGATTTATGAGGAGACAGGACGATGGATATTCGCCAGATCGACGATGAATATTCGGTTTCGGGCCAGATCACGCTCGAGGACCTCGACGAGATCAAGGCGCTGGGGTTCAAATCGATCGTCTGCCACCGCCCCGACCATGAGAGCCCGGATCAGACCGCGTTCTCGGTCATCGAGGCGCGCGCGCGGGAACTCGGCCTCGAGATCACCCATGTGCCTGTCGGGCCGATGGGCGTGACCGAGGAGGCGGTGCAGGGCATGGTCGATGCGCTCGATGAATTCCCGCGGCCGATGCTCGGCTATTGCCGCTCCGGCGCCCGCTCGACGGCGATCTACCAGAAGACCCACCATATCCGCAGCTAGGCCCGGTCCGGCTGCCGATTTTCCGGCGCTGCACCGCAGCGCCGTCACTTTTCCATTCACTCAGGAGACTATGATGAGCATTAAGCGTATCGACGTCGGCGCACGCATGAGCGGCGCCGTCATTCACGGCAACACGGTTTATCTGGCAGGCCAGGTCGGCGAGGGCGAAAGCGTCACCGATCAGTGCAAGTCCTCGCTTGCCGAAGTCGACCGCCTGCTGGCTGCATCAGGCAGCAACAAGTCGAAGATCCTGCAGACGATCGTCTATCTCTCCGATATCGCTTATTTCGCCGAGATGAACGCCGCCTGGGAAGCCTGGATCGATCCGGCCAACCCGCCGGCCCGCGCCACCAGCGAAGCCAAGCTCGCTGCGCCGAAATACAAGGTCGAGTTCATCGTCACCGCCGCGATCGACTGAGGTTACTGCTGAATTGCATCAAAGCCGGTAGGTGCGTGACCAATCCAAATGGGGGCGGTCACGGGCTTACCGGCTTTTTGTTTGCGCGATTTCCGAGAGCGTGCGGGTCGGCGTGATCGCCTCGGGATCGAGTTTGACTTCGATGATCGCCGGCTTGCCGCTGTTGCGAGCCCGCTCGAAGGCAGGAGCGAATTCTTCCGTCCGTTCCACCGTCTCGCCGTGGCCGCCATAGGCGCGGGCAAGGGCGGCGAAATCGGGATTGGTCAGATCGGTGCTGCTGACGCGGCCGGGATATTCGCGCTCCTGGTGCATGCGGATGGTGCCGTACATGCCGTTGTTGACGACGATTGCGATGATTGGCAGCCCGTAGCGGATGGCGGTGGCGAATTCCTGGCCGTGCATCAGGAAACAGCCGTCGCCGGCAAAGCAGATGACCTCGCGCTCGGGAAAGAGCCGTTTGGCGGCGACGGCGGCGGGCAGGCCATAACCCATCGAGCCGGAGGTCGGGGCGGCCTGGGTGTTGAAACGGCGGAAACGATGGAAGCGGTGCAGCCAGGTGGCGTAGTTGCCGGCGCCGTTGGTGAAGATCGTATCCGCCGCGGTATTGGCCTCCAGCCATTCCATGATCGGGCCCATTTGAACGGCGCCCGGACCTGTTGCCGGCGGCTTCGACCAGGAAAGATAGGCCTGATGCATGCGCTGCGTGCGCTCCGCCCAGTGCGGTTCGGCCGGCGCTTCGAGATCGGCGAGCGCGGCGACGAAATTATCGGGAGCGGCGCAGATGGCGAGATCCGGGCGGTAGACGCGTCCCAGTTCGGAAGCATCGGGATAGACGTGCACCAGCGATTGCTGGGGGTAGGGGATATCGATCAGCGTATAGGACGAGGACGGCATTTCCGACATGCGGCCGCCAAGAAGGATCAGCAGGTCGCTTTCCTTTATTTCCTTGGCGAGGACAGGATTGATGCCGATGCCGACATCGCCGGCGTAACAGGGATGGAGATGATCGAACAGCATCTGCCGGCGGAAGGAGCAGCCGACGGGAAGCTGGAAACGCTCGGCAAAGCCTGCAAAATCGGCGACGGCATCGGCATCCCAGCGCGTGCCGCCGAGGATCACCATCGGCCGCTCGGCCTTCAGCAGTCTGACATAGAGATCGTCGATCTGGCTGCGGCCGGGATGTGCCTCGACGCTGACGTAACGCTTGGGGCGGGGCGCCTCGACTTCGTCGCGCAGCATATCCTCCGGCAGCGTCAACACGACGGGGCCGGGGCGGCCGGAGGTTGCGATTGCAAAGGCGCGGGTGACGAACTCGGGAATGCGGGCGGCATCGTCGATCTCACCCACCCATTTGGCGAATTCGGTGAAGGCGCGGCGGAATTCGACTTCCTGGAAGGCCTCGCGCTCGCGGGCTTCGCGTTGCACCTGACCGATGAAGAGGATCATCGGGATGGAATCCTGCTTGGCGATGTGCAGGCCGGCGGAGGCGTTGGTGGCGCCGGGGCCGCGGGTGACCATGCAGATGCCGGGTTCACCGGTCAGCCTGCCCCAGCAATCCGCCATCATCGCCGCTCCGCCCTCCTGGCGGCAGACGAGGACATCGATATCGCTGTCGCGCAGGGCATCGAGGACCGCAAGGAAGCTCTCGCCGGGCACGCAGGAGAGGCGTTTGACGCCATTGGCCTTCAACGCCTCGACGATCAGTTCCCCACCGGTCTTCTTCATGACGATGCCTCCCTCTCGCGCTCGGCGAGCTCCGCCAGAATTTCTTCCCTGTGTTCGTCGAGGCGCGGGCTCGGCCTGACGTAATGCAGCGGCGTCTCGGACAGCACCACCGGCGTCCTGACCCCGGGGATGAGCGTGCCGGCGGCATCCGCAAGGTCGATCCGCAGACCGCGGGCGCGCACCTGCGGATCGGCGAACATCTCCTCGATCGTATTGATCGCGCCGGCAGGCACCCCGTTCTCTTCGCAGGCCTTCAACAGGTCCGCTTTCTGCCATTTCAGCGTCTCGGTCGAAACGAGCCGACGCAGCTCGGCCCGATTGCCGACCCGGGCCCTGTTGGTGGCGAAGCGTTCGTCGCCGGCGATCGTCTCAAGGCCGAGGATGGTGCAGAGGCGAGCGAACTGGCCGTCATTGCCGACGGCAAGAATGAGGTAGCCATCGGCCGCCGGCACGACCTCATAGGGCGAGATATTCGGATGGGCGTTGCCGAGCCGGGTCGGTGCAGCGCCGGAGACGAGGTAGTTCATGTTCTGATTGGCGAGCACGGCCGATTGCACGTCGAGCAGCGCCATGTCGACGAGCTGGCCTTCGCCGGTTTTCAAGGCATGGATCAGGGCCGCCTCGATTGCCGAGACGGCATAGATGCCGGTGAAGATATCGGCGATCGCCACACCCGCCTTCATCGGCTGGCCGTCCGGCTCGCCGGTGATCGACATGAAGCCGGACATGCCCTGAACGATGTAATCGTAGCCGGCGAGGCTGGCATAGGGGCCGGTCTGGCCGAAGCCGGTGATCGAGCAGTAGACGAGCTTCGGGTTCAGTCTGCGCAGGCTGTCGTAATCGAGCCCGTATTTGACGAGGCCGCCGAGCTTGAAGTTCTCGATCACCACGTCGGCAGTGGATGCCAGGCGGCGGACGAGATCCTGGCCCTCGGGACTTTTCAGGTCGGCGGCGATGGAGCGTTTGCCCCGATTGGCGGCGTGGTAATAGGCGGCCGAGAGATTTTCGCCGTCGGCACCTTCGACGAAGGGCGGGCCCCATTGGCGCGTATCGTCGCCGCCGTCGGGATTTTCGACCTTGATGACATCGGCGCCGAGATCGGCGAGCATTTGTCCCGCCCAGGGGCCGGCCAGCACGCGGGCGAGCTCGATCACCCGGATGCCGGCAAGCGGCGGTTTTTTCGTCAGGCTCTCGGTCATGGTCCTCCCGGGCAATCTACGGCGCCAGCGTCACCTCAGATGTATCGGATACGGGTTTGGAAGCAAAGCGGCGCTCGCGCCAAAGGATGTAGATGCCGGAGGCGATGATGATCATGATGCCGAGCCATTTGATCGCGTCCGGAAAGTCGCCGAAAACAAGCCAGGCGAAGATCGTGGCCGAGACGATCTCGAAATATTGCAGCGGCGCCAGCGTCGAAGCCGGTGCGGCGCGATAGGCGTAGACGCCGAAGATGCCCGCTATCGCGGCCATGGCGCCGACGCCGGCGACATAGAGCCAGGCGCTGCCTGCCGGCATGACGGGATCGAAGATATCGGAGCCGCTGCCATCGCCGGCAAAAAGCAGGAGGGTGCAGAAGAGGAGGCCCCAGATGCCCATCTGGAACTGCATCGCCCAGGGATCTTCCTTGTGCGACAGGACGCGGGTCATCAATACGAAAATGGCGATGCAGAGGGCGCTGAGGATGGGCAGGAGTGCGATGTAGCCGACTTCGTTGAAACTCGGCTGGATGATCAGCATCGCTCCGAAGAAGCCGACGCCGCAGGCGGTGTAGCGCCGCCAGCCGATCGTTTCCTTCAGGAAAATGCCGCCGAGGATCGTCACCATGATCGGCTCGACGAAGAAGATCGCGATCGCATCGGCGACCGCCATGTATTTCAGCGTGGTGACGAAGGAGATCATCGAGATGGTGATGATCGCGCCGCGGATGGCATGGAACTGGCTCTGGCGCCAGGAGAAATCGGCAAAGCTGCGCCGCCAGATGACGATCGGCAGCATGCAGAGCGCCTGCACCGCGAAGCGGCCGGCGGTGATCTCGGCGGAGGGGATGGTGACGACGGCAAGTTTGGCGAAGATGTCGATGAGCGGCGAAAACATCACCGAAAGAAACATCAGCGCAAGCCCCATCGTCACGTCGGAAGGGGACGAAACGGACCGGGCGGAGGTGCTGCTCATGGTGGAATTCTCGTTATCCGGGATTTTGGCCGTTCCGGCTTTTGCCGACCGCGCCGTCACACCAGTCCGCGAAGGCGGTAATGGCTGCATCTGCGCCAATCTCATTCAGCGTTTCGTGCCGCGTGTCCTGATATATCTCAGTGCTGATACGGGAGAAACCCTGGCTTTTCAAATGGTTTGACAGCCAGAGCACGGCTTTTCCACGCTCGGTCGCCGGATCTTCTGCGCCGCCGACCAGATGGATCGGCAGGTCGCGCCGCAGCCGGTCGAGATGGATCTTTTGCGGTGCACGGAAGGTTAGTTCGAAGACATCGAGCCAGAGTGAAACCGAGGCGTCGAAGCCGCAAAGAGGGTCGGCGACATATTTGTCGACTTCGTCGGGAATATGCGAAAGCCAGTCGAATTCCGTGCGGCGGTTGGCAATGGACCGGCCCCAGGCGGCGAAGGTGAGTTTCGGCAGGAGGCCGCTCGGCACGTCCGAACCTTTCAGCATCCTTTCGCCGATGAGGATCGCCTGGGCGGCGCGACCGGCAAGACCGACGGCGAAATTGGAGTTCCAGACGGCGACCGCGTCGAACTCGGCCGGAGCGGCGACGGCGGCATTGAGCGCGATGAGGCCACCCATCGAATGGCCGAAGAGGATCACCTTCAGGCCGGGATGGCGCGAGGCCGCATGAGTGCGCATGGCGATGATGTCGCCGATCACCCGTTCGACGCCGTCCCGCCGCGCGAAGCGGCCGATCGGAGCGTCGGGCGCCGTCGTCTCGCCATGGCCGCGGTGATCATGGGCATAGATGTGATAGCCGCGCGCCGCCATCGCCTCGGCAAAGCGGCGATACCGCTTCGAGTGCTCCGCCAGACCGTGCGATATCAACAGAATGCCGCATGCGGGGCCGGTGGCTTCGGCATGGTGATAGGCCAGCGATGCTCCCGGCACGGAGAGCCATTGCGTTTCAGAAAACATTCGGATCCTCCCTGCCGCCGCAGAACAGATCGCTAGCGCATAATTTCCTAAAGCGAAATCGATTTGAGCGATTATGCTTCAACTCAAAGTGACAAAGTGTCGGTTGGGTGACTTTAAGGCGCTGAATGCAGTCGATAACAAATTAAAGGAATATTGCGATTCAGGGTTGCTGCCGTTTACTCTTTGTGCTTATCTGTTCCTGCATTGTTCTTCTATGGGGGTTGAAATGAGCAGCATGCAGTTGCGTACCTTGACGTTCGCCGTATCGATGGCCGTTGCCGGCGCCGCCATGGCGCAGGAGGCCACGGGGCGCACCCGTTTCATTCTTGCGGCGAGCTGGCAGCCCGCCTTCTGTCAGACGAACCAGAAGAAGGCCGAATGCGCAAGCCAGACCGGCGAGCGCCACGACGCAACGAATTTCTCGCTGCACGGCCTCTGGCCGATGCGGCAGGATTATTGCGGCGTCAGCGACGACCAGAAGGCTGCCGACAAGGACGGCAAATGGGCTACATTGCCGGCGGTCACGCTTTCGGCCGAGACGCAGGCGGCGCTGGCCAAGGCGATGCCCGGCACGCAGTCCGGCCTGGAACGGCACGAATGGACAAAGCATGGCACCTGCACGAAAATGAGCGCGGAAGATTATTTCGGCGTCAGCGTCCATCTCGTCAGTGCGCTCAATGCATCGGCCGTGCGCGACCTCTTCGCTGCCAATATCGGCAAGACGGTCAAGTCCGATGCGATCAAGGCGGCTTTCGACAAGAGCTTCGGGCCGGGGGCGGGCGACCGCGTCAAGATGAGCTGCCGGCGGGCCGGCAATGTCAGGATGATCAGCGAGCTGACGATCGGGCTGTCTCAGGATGCGGGAACCGCGGCGGCAAAAAGCGGTGGCCTTGGCGATCTGATCCAAGGGGCGGGAAAAACCTCTTTCGGCTGCGATGAAGGTGTCGTCGATGCGGCGGGCTTCTGACCGGAATCCTGCCTAAACCGGGTTTCGGCGTTGCCCACAGGCGCTGTTTCGCCTACATAGCGGCACGAAACGAAGTTTCCCGCCCGGAGCAGCGCAGCATGGCACGTCAATTCATCTATCATATGTCCGGCCTCAACAAGGCCTATGGCAACAAGAAGATCCTGGAGAACATCCACCTTTCCTTCTACCCGGATGCCAAGATCGGCATCCTCGGGCCGAACGGCGCCGGTAAATCCACTGTGCTGCGCATCATTGCCGGCCAGGACAAGGAGTATACCGGCGAAGCCTGGCTGGCCGAGGGTGCCACGGTCGGCTATCTCGAGCAGGAACCGCGTCTCGACCCGAACAAGACGGTGTTCGAAAACGTCATGGAAGGCGTTGCCTCGAAGACGGCGATCCTCGATCGCTACAACGAATTGATGATGAACTATTCCGACGAGACCGCGGAAGAGGGCGCCAAGCTGCAGGACATCATCGACAGCCAGAACCTCTGGGATCTGGAAAGCCAGGTCGAGATGGCGATGGAAGCCCTGCGCTGCCCGCCGCGCGACGCCGATGTCACCAGCCTGTCCGGTGGTGAACGTCGCCGTATCGCGCTCTGCCGCCTGCTGCTTTCGCAGCCGGATCTGCTGTTGCTCGACGAACCGACCAACCATCTCGACGCCGAAACCATCGCCTGGCTCGAAAAGCATCTGCGTGACTATCCCGGCGCCGTGATGATGATCACCCACGATCGCTACTTCCTCGACAACGTCACCGGATGGATCCTCGAACTCGACCGCGGCCGCGGCATCCCTTACGAGGGCAATTACTCGGCCTACCTGCAAGCGAAGGCCAAGCGGATGCTGCAGGAAAACCGCGAAGAAGCCTCGCGCCAGAAGGCCATCAGCCGCGAACAGGAATGGATCGCGTCCAGCCCGAAGGCCCGCCAGGCCAAGTCCAAGGCGCGTATCAAGTCATACGAGCAGTTGGTGGATGCCGCCGAGAAGCAGCGTCCCGGCGACGCGCAGATCATCATCCCGGTCAGCGAGCGGCTCGGCCAGGTGGTCATCGAGATGGAAGGGATCACCAAGGGCTTCGAGGGCCGCACGCTGATCAACGACCTCTCGATCAAGCTGCCGCCGGGCGGCATCGTCGGCATTATCGGCCCGAACGGCGCCGGCAAGACGACGCTGTTCAAGATGATCACCGGCCAGGAAAAGCCGGACAGCGGTTCGATCCGCATCGGCGAGACCGTGCATCTCGGTTATGTCGACCAGAGCCGTGACGCGCTTGCGGGCGACAAGACGGTCTGGGAGGAAATCTCCGGCGGCGCCGAAATCATCAAGCTCGGCAAGTTCGACATGAACTCCCGTGCCTATTGCGGCGCCTTCAACTTCAAGGGTGGCGATCAGCAGCAGAAGGTCGGCAATCTCTCCGGCGGCCAGCGCAACCGCGTTCACCTCGCCAAGATGCTGAAGGCCGGCGGCAATGTCCTGCTGCTCGACGAGCCGACCAACGACCTCGACACGGAAACGCTGGGCGCACTTGAAAACGCGCTGGAGAACTTCGCCGGCTGCGCCATCATCATCAGCCACGATCGCATGTTCCTCGACCGTCTGGCGACGCACATTCTGGCTTTCGAAGGCGAGGGCCATGTCGAATGGTTCGAAGGCAACTTCGAGGATTATGAACAGGACAAGATCCGCCGCCTCGGCCCCGACGCCCTCAACCCGGGCAGCCAGGCGCATAAGCGTCTGACGCGCTGATCGCCTCTTGTCGGGTAGGGCTGCGACTGAGCCCGGCAACGCCTCTTTCGTCATGCTCGGGCTTGTCCCGAGCATCTGCGACGGCCGATGCGGAGCAGATCCTCGGCACAAGGCCGAGGATGACGTCGCGACAAAAAGTGAGGTTTTCAACAAGCTGAGCCCCGGCCGTCCGGGGCTTTTTCGTATAAGCGTGTCGCCTCGAACCTCACTCATGTGGCGCGTCTAAATCTTTGTTTCTGATGGATATCGTCCTCTTGAAACCGCTACAGGCGCTCGGGCAGCATCCATTGAGGCCTTGTCGCAATTTGAGCAGGCAATTTCGCGGAGAGTGCGAATTGCCGCTTGCCACCGCTTTTCAAATCACATAAAGATATCTTTATATCTTGATTGGGCTGAAGATGAGCGAACCTTTGAAGCTGGGACTGGATGGTTTGGTGGACGTCTTGAAGGCGGCCGGCGAGCCGACGCGTCTGCGGCTTCTGGCGCTTCTCGACGCGGGCGATCTGACGGTCACCGACCTGACCGAAATTCTCGGACAGTCCCAGCCGCGTATCTCCCGCCACTTGAAGCTGCTTGGAGAGGCCGAACTGATTGAGCGCTATCAGGAAGGCGCCTGGGCCTATTTCCGCCTCAAGCAGGACGGCAAGGCGGCAATGCTCGTGCGGGCCTTGCTGAAGCATGTCTCCGAAAACGATCCGACCGTCCTTCGTGACGGCGAGCGGCTGTCGGCGGTCAAACGCCAGCGGGCCGAGCGGGCACAAGCCTATTTCAGCCGCAACGCGGCGGAATGGGACGAGCTTCGCCGCCTGCATGCGGCCGACGAGGAAGTCGATGCCGCCGTCATCCGGCTGCTCGGCAGCCAGCCGATCGATTCGCTGCTCGATCTCGGCACCGGCACCGGCCGCATCCTCGAACTCCTGGCCGGGCTCTACCGCCGGGCGATCGGTGTCGACGCCAGCCGCGACATGCTGAGCGTGGCGCGCGCCAATCTCGACAAGTCCCGTATCACCAAGGCCACCGTGCGCCACGCCGATATTCTGAACCTGCCGTTCGAGGGACAGGATTTCGACCTGGTGACGATCCATCAAGTGCTGCATTTCTTCGACCAGCCGGAGATTGCCATCGCCGAAGCGGCGCGCATGCTGCGGCCGGGCGGCCGGCTCGTCGTCATCGACCTTGCGCCGCATACGCTCGAATATCTCCGCGACGAGCATGCGCATGTGCGTCTCGGCTTTTCGCACCAGGCGATGTCCGACTGGCTGCGCAAGGCCGGGCTCGACGTCGAGCAGGTCGTCGATCTTCATCCGGGTCAGCAGAGCGGGCAGGGGCTGACGGTCACCGTCTGGCTCGCACGCGATCCGAGGCGCCTCATGGCTTCGCAACTAAGCGAAGGCGCCGAACCTACATTTGCCGGGAGAGTATGACATGGCTTTGAAAAGCGAAGCGCAGGCGCGCGACATCGGGATCTCGTTCGAATTCTTCCCGCCGAAATCGGAAGAGATGGAAGGCCAGCTCTGGAATACCGTCAGCGAGTTGCAGGACTGGGATCCGGATTTCGTCTCGGTGACCTACGGCGCCGGCGGCACCACCAAGGCGCCGACGCTGACCGCCGTCACGCGTTTCCTGTCGCAGACGCCGCTTGCCACCGCTTCGCATCTGACCTGCGTCGGCGCGACGAAGGAAGAGACGCATCAGATGATCGAGACCTTCCGCAAGGTCGGCGTGACGCATTTCGTGGCGCTGCGCGGCGATGCGCCGGGCGGCGCCGGCGCGCCCTACCAGCCGCATCCCGGCGGTTACGCGAATGCGGCGGAGCTCGTGGCCGGCCTCAAGGCGATCGGCGATTTCGAAATTTCAGTCTCCGCCTATCCGGAGAAGCATCCGGAGAGCCGCGACACGGCCGCCGATATCGACATGCTGAAACGCAAGGCCGACAACGGCGCCGACCGGGCGCTGACGCAGTTCTTCTTCGACAACGACAATTTCGAGCGTTACCTGGAGCGGGTGCGCAAGGCCGGCATTTCGATCCCGATCGTGCCCGGCATCATGCCGATCCAGAACCTGACGCAGCTCAAGCGTTTTGCCGGCGCCTGCGGGGCGATCATCCCCGGCTTCCTTGACGCGCGTTTTGCGGGCTTTGACGACAAGCCCGAAGAACGGGCGAAGGTCGCAGCCGATGTCGCCGCCGAGCAGATCGAGGATCTCGTCCGGCGCGGCATCCGCGATTTCCATCTCTATACGATGAACCGTTCGCCGCTGGTTTCCGCCGTGCTCGACAATCTCGGCCTCTCCCGCCAGGCGGCAAAAAACGCCGGCGCGGCTGCCTGATTTTTCGCGTCCATCAAAGTGAAAAGCGCATGTCGGGCGGGACATGCGCTTTTTCTTTGGCGGATTGATCAGGGGAGTTCAGGTACTACCAGTCGTCACACCCCGCCGGCCAGCTCAGATAAAGAGCATGGACAGGACGAAGGCAAACGCTGCACTGACCAACAGAACATTCAAGGATTGCGTGAGTCCCATGTCTGTCTCCTCGCGTTAACCTGTCAATAATATGTCGGAAATGTGTCGGTTGGGAAGCGGAATCTATGCTGCGCCGCAGAACAGGGCGGTGGATAAGTCGAACACTGAATCCGCAAACTGTTGAAATTGAAGCCCTATTCACGACAAAATTTTATTCACAGAATTTAACATGCGGTTAAATCGGGCGATTGCCGATTTACCTATACGCCTGAAACATGGCGCGCAGCCAAGCGGTTGAAATCATGCAGGATTTGCAACCATTCTTCACGCTGCCCTGGCCAACAGGCGGTAGGCACGGCCGTCGAGAATGACAAGGCCGAAGCCGATCAGCGCCATGCCGGCGAGTTCGGCAAGGGTGAGCCGCTCGCCGAGGAAAAGCACGCCGAGAAGGATGGCGCTGGGTGGCACCAGCAGCGTGACGAGCGAGGCGTTGGTGGCGCCGGCCGCCGCCATGATCCGGAAATAGAGAATATAGGCGAAGGCGGTCGACACCAGCGCCAGCGCTAGTACGGCGACGACGATATCGAGCGACGGCCAGGGGAGCGTCCAGGGGCGATCGGCCAAGAGCGACAACGGCAAGGTGATCAACGAGGACGCCGTCAGCTGGCCGGCTGCGGTGACGGGGGCCGGAATAGTCTTGAACCGCTTGCCGTAGGTGGCTGCGAACCCATAGGAGACGGCGGCAAGTACCGGAAGCAGCAGCGCCCAGAGCGGCGCTTCGCCACTGGCCGACAGGCTGGGGCTGATCAACACGATCGTTCCGGCCAGGCCGACGAGGCAGCCGGCAATCTTGGCAGATGACAGCTTCTCGTCTGATGTGACGTAGTTGGCGATCAATACGGTCCAAATCGGCGTCGTCGCGTTCAGGATCGCCGCAAGTCCGGCGCCGATGCGGGTCTGGCCGAAGAAGATCAGAGCGTGCGGCAGCGCATTGTTGATGAGCCCGAGGATCAGGAATTCGCGCCAGCGGGCTTCCAGGATCGGATAGATGTCGAAACGGCCGGCGATGTAGATGTGCAGCGCAATCGCGGCCAGCAGCAGGCGCAGGAAGACGAGGGTCAACGGCGGGACATGCTGGACGGCGATGCTGGCAAAGAAGAAAGAGCCGCCCCAGATGAGACCGAGCAGGAGCAGTAGGCTCCAGGTCCAGGCATTCATTCTGTTGTCCATGTCGCCTTCCTCCATCCCCAGCCGCCGTCGCGTCGAAACCCGACCGCGGATCCTCACCATCAAGCTTTAACGCCGACGGCGCGCGGCGCCACCCGTTTCTTGCGAAGCGTGCGGCGCAGCGGCAGCGGCGATCAGAGAGCGTTGAGAAGCGCCGGCGTCGCCCAGCCGTCGGCCGGTATGCCGAGGCGCTGCTGTTCCTTCTGGATCGCGATACGCGTGCCGGAGCCGAGGATGCCGTCGATCTCGCCGACATCGTGGCCGAGCGACTGCAGCTTGGTCTGCAGCGTCTTCATCTGGTCGTTGGCAAGACCCTGTTCAGGCGTGCCCTTGAGATAGGTCGGGGCGCCGGAGAGCCGGGTCGCGAAATAGGCGGCCGACGTCGTATAGATGAACGACTTGTTCCATTCGAGATAGATCTTGAAATTCGGATAGGCGATGAACGCCGGTCCCATGCGGCCCTGCGGCAGCACAAGGTCGCCCTCGAGATCGCCGAAAGCAGTGTTGCCGTCGCGCGGCTTGACGCCGAGCGCGAACCACTCGCTGGCCTTCATCGTGCCGCCAAGGCCGGATTTCTCGAAGGGCAGATTGTCAGGCAGGGTGACTTCCTGCAGCCAGGGCTGTCCGCGCTCGAAGCCGAGGTGCTGGATGAATTTCGCCGCCGTCAGGACGGCGTCAGGGCTGCTCTGCTTCAGGCGGACATGGCCGTCGCCATCGCCGTCCATGCCGTAGGCGATGATGTCGCGCGGCAGCATCTGCACCTGGCCGATCTCGCCGGCCCAGGCGCCGGTGTTGGTGGCAGGGTCGAGGTCACCGTGCTGGACCATCTCGATGAGAGCGATCAGCTGCGGGCGGAAGAGCTCCGGGCGACGGCAATCGTGTGACAGCGTCACCAGCGCGTTGCGGGTGTTGAAGTCGCCCTGGACGGCGCCGAAATCGGTTTCCATCGCCCAGAAGGCGGTGATGACGCCGGAGGGAACGCCGAATTCCTGCTCGGCCCGGGCAAAGACGTCGGCATACTGTTTCATCTTCTGGCGGCCGATGTCGAGGCGGGCCTGGCTGACGGTACGCTGGGAAAATTCGAGGAAGGTCTGCTTGAAGACGCCCTGGGCGCGATCCCGGCTAAGCACCTTCTGGTCGATCTCGGCGCCGGCAAGCGCTTCGTCGGTTGCCGCGGCACTGGCGCCCGCGGCAACCGCATCGGCCTTGACGCCCTCAAGGAAGGCGGACAGATCGCCGCCGCAGGGCGCTGTCGAGGGGGCGGAGGCAGCAGGCGCCTGCTGGGCGGCCGCGCCGCCGGCGATAGTAAGGGCAAACAGGAGGGCGAGTGCAGAGCGGCTTGTGAGCGAGCGGTGCATGAATGCGGTCCTTATAGCAAAATAGCAAATGGATGCCGTCGCTTTCACAGAGGAATGTGACGGAAGCAAGAAAGATTGAAAGACGTTACTAAGAATTTCTATCCTTGGAAACGGTCGCGACCCAGTTGTTCCAGTTCTTTGCGCTGCCGGCAAAGACGTTGATGTCGGTCGGTCCCTTGATGCCGGGAATGACGCCGGTCGAGGTATATTGCCAGAAGGCCCAGCGGCGGTCGGAATAGGTCACCTCGGGATGTTTCGCCACCGAGCGGACCCAGAAATGATAATCTTGGAAATGGCCGGCAAGATTCTCGCGGTGGAAATCGACCGAGGTGTAGATGATCGGGCGCTTGCCGTAATAGGCTTCCAGCCGGTCCATGAAACGCTGCATTTCGGCGCGCACGGTTGTCGGGTCGGGGCGATAGCGGCAGGTCTTCGATTCGCCGTTCCATTCGACGTCGAGCACTGGTGGCAGGCGGATCGCCTCCTTCGGCACGTTGCTGATGAACCAGTCGGCCTGCTGATCGGCCGAAGAGCAGAAATAGTAGAAATGATAGGGAGCGTGCGGGATGCCGGCGGCGCGGGCCTCGCGCCAATATTCGTCGAATCGGGCATCGAGCCTGTCCTTGCCTTCCGTCGCCTTGATGAAGGCGAAGGCGACGCCCGAATTCTTCACGCTCGCCCAGTCGATATCGCCCTGCCATTTGGAGATGTCGATGCCGTGCACATCATTTTGATGCGGGTGCTTCGCGCCAAAATTCTGCGGATCGGTGTCCTTGAAGCGCGTTTTCGGGTTGACCGATGCCGTTTCGAGGTAGTCATAACCGGAGGAGGAGCAGCCGGCGAGCATGATGGCCAAGGGCACAACGCAAAACAAAAGCCGGCGCATGGGTATCCCGTCGTGAACCGAATGATCTCTTTGCCCCACAGCCTGACCTTCGAAAAAGACGAGTCCCGCAGAGGGAATAACCCTCTTTTCACCATATCAACGTAAAAAATCGGTTAGTTTCAAGCGAATTATGTGCGCTTGCTGATAATAGCCGCCCGCCAGGCATAACCGCCGCCGACGGTTTCGAACGACAATCGCGCATTGTGCTCCTCAGCCTGCGCTTCCAGAACCTCCCGCAGATCGGAGCGCGGGGTGACGTGGAATTTTGCAAGCCAGGACTGCAGCATGCGGCGGAACCAGCGCGGCAGACCTTCCTGCTGGCCGAAATCGACGATATGCAGCTGACCGCCGGGATTGAGCGCGGCGATCGACGCATCGACGGCGCGCTCCCAGTCCGGGATCATCGACAGAGCATAGGAGATCAGGATGCGGTCGAAACCGCTGACGCCGAATTCGCGCGGCGTGAAGGCCGTGGCGTCGGCGACGCGGAATTCCGGAATCGTCGCCTTGGTGGCGAAGGTCTTGCGGGCTGAAATCAGCATTTCCTGGGAAATGTCGAGGCCGAACAGCTTGGCGGTAGGGAAATGCCTGTGGGCGAAGGCCATGTTGCGACCGGTGCCGCAGCCGACTTCGAGCAGGGTGCCGCCTTCTGGCACGTCGAGATTGCGAATCGTGCTGTCGCGGCCGAGAAGGTAATATTTGCGCGTCAGGTCGTAGATATGGCGCTGGTAGCGGTACATGCCATCCATCAGGCTGGCATGTTCGTCGCTCATTCCCGTCGTCTCGGTGCCGACCTTGCTCACGCCTTCTTCCCGTAGATGTGGAAACCGCCATAGATCGCCGAGCGATCGAGCGCGGTCAGTTCGCGTGACTTCTCTTCGAAGTATTCCCATTGGTCGCGGATCGAAGGAGACAGGCGGCCTTCGATGATGCTCTTCTCGGCGGCGGTGCGGAAGATCACCCGGGCGCCGTCGCGCGCCGTGCGGGTGATTTCCCGCCAGACGTCGTTCAACTGCCCATCGGTCATCCAGTCCTGTGCGTCGAGCAGGATGTAGCGGTCGCGCGACGCGGCCGGCTCGCGGGCCAGAAGCTCGGTGAAGCTTGCGTGGTGAACGTTGACGCGGTCGACATTGGCGCGGATCACCTCATAGTGCTCCGGCTTCAGATAGGTCGGCAGCGGGCCTTCCTCTTCAGTGCCGTAGCGGCGGCCGAAGGCCTGCCAGGCGAAATAGTTGTCGCGCATCGGGAAATGACAGGCGAGCTTTTCCAGGCGGTGCTTCAGCACCGGCGCGATCGAATGATCGGCGGCAAGGCTTGCGAGTTCGTCATATTGCTGCGGCGGAATGCCGAGCCCGAAGAGCGAGCTCTTGCGGCCGGTGATCCAGCGCACGACCGGCCTTTCGAAAAGCGGCGCGATCTGCTCGTCGAAGAACTGGCGCTGCTCGCGGATCGAGCGGGTCTTGGTCATCTCGCGCAGCTTGACGCCGTGCAGGCGGGCAAGAAGGTGAGCTGCGCCGATGAAGCGGCCGAGCAGGCCGGTTTCATAGATGTTGCGGTCGAAGACGGTGACGCGGCGGCGGCCGAACTTGCGGCCGTTCCAGTAGCTGCGGGTCGCCTCGTCGAGCCTGGCGGCAAGATGCCGGTCGTAGGCGCGGCTGTTCGACTTTTCGTTCGGCATCGCCAGGAAGCGGACGAGGTCGGCATGATCCGGCAGATGCTTGAAGGCGGCAAGCTTCAGGCGGTTCAGCGCGATATGGTGCGGGTTGAGATCGACGACGTCGATCGAGGCCGGCGCCTTGGAGAGATAGGCGAGCATGTTGCAGCCGCCGGAGCCGATGGTGACGATGCGATGGTTGGGCTTCAGCTCCATCGCCTGCATGTCGAGATCCGGATCTTCCCAGATCTGTGGGTAGACGAGGCCGGAGAAGAGGAGGCCGAAGAGACGCTCGGAAAAACCTTCCTTCGAAAAAGCCTTGTGGCGGAGAAGGGCGTCCTTGAGTTTCCGGTTCTTGCGGAAGCCGGCATCCGGTGCAAATTCTGACATGAGTCTGTCACCTTTTTAGCGTTCAGGGCGTGTAGCGCGCCACTGCTACAGTTTGATGACGCGGGCTGTGGGCGCCGGTCCCGGGAGGCTCCGGCATCAATGAAGAGTGATCGGAATGGGGCGCCTTCTTCGCGCCGGCCCCTTTCCGACCGGCGCGATTCCTGCTTCTCTCCCGGCATGGAGGAATGCCATGCGATTTGTGCTGCGTGTCCTGAAGGCGCTTGCTCTCCTTGTGGTTCTCATCATCGCCGCCGGGACCGGCTGGCTCTTCGCCCGGCCGCCGGAGCTGTTGCGCGTCGGGGACGGCTACGCCGCCAAGATCGTCTGCTCGAATGTCTTCATTGCCGGCCGGGATGCCGACGATGTGCTGCATGACGACGTCCAGGCGCCGGGAAATCCACTGCTGAGGCTGGTGCGCGTCAGTGTCGAGCGCGACAGCGGCCGGGTGACGGCGCGCTTCATGGGGCTGTTCGCATCGAGTTATGCGCTCTATCGCGGCAGTCTCGGCTGCACCAGCGTGCCGGACGGCAATTTCGAGGCGGCGATTAACGCGGTGCCGTTCGATGCACCGGCCAAGATGCAGGCGAACGACGCGGTATGGCCGCAAGGCGAGAGCAGCGGCAATCAGCCGGACGGGAAGATCGCCGCGGTGCTGGCCGATTCCCGCTTTGCCGGCCCGGCGATGCGGGCGATCGTGGTCGTGCGCGACGGCCGTATCGTCGCCGAAGCCTATGGCCGCGGATTTTCGGCGAAGACGCCGCTGATCGGCTGGTCGATGACGAAGACGGTGAACGCAGCCATCCTCGGCCGCCTGATGCTCGACGGCAAGGTTTCCTTCGACGACGATCACTTGATGGCGCAATGGAAGGACGATCAGCGCTCCAGGATCAAGGTCTCCGACCTGCTCGGCATGGAGAGCGGCCTTGCCTTCAATGAGGATTATGGCAGCGTCGCCGATGTGACGCGTATGCTTTATCTCGATCCCGACATGGTATCGCTGCCGGCCAATGCGCCGATGGAGGCGGCACCCGGCCAGCGCTTCCGCTATTCGAGCGGCACGGCGGTGCTCTTGTCACGCATCTGGATGGACAAGGTCGGCAATGCGCAAGCAGCTTTTTCTTATCCGCATGACGCGCTCTTCTCCCCGCTCGGCATGAGCAGCGCCGTCTTCGAACTCGATGCGCGCGGCACCTTTGCCGGAAGCTCCTATCTCTACGCGACGGCGCATGACTGGGCCCGCTTCGGACAGTTCCTGCTGCAGGATGGCGTCTGGAATGGCCGGCGATTGCTGCCGGAGGGGTTCGTCGGCGCCATGCGCACGCCGACGGCAGCGTCGAACGGCCGCTATACGCAAGGCCAGGCGTGGCTTGCGCCCGGCAGCTCGAACGCCGCGTTCGGGCTGCCGGAGGATACGTTCTGGCTGTCGGGGCATGACGGGCAGAGCATGGCGATCGTGCCCTCCGCCAATCTGGTCGTCGTCCGGCTCGGCCTGACGCCGGGCTGGCTCGGCTATCAGCCGCAGGCGCTTCTCAAGGCGGTCCTGGAGACGTCGCCGCAAACGCGAGTGCCGCAACAGCAGGCCGGACCAGAGCGGCAGGTCGAGACGCAGCCATAGGCGGCAGCGTCGAATCCGTTTCTAGAGCCTTTCCTGGTTAGATTGAAGCATTCTGTTGGCTCAAACGGAGTCGGATGGTCGACCGGCCGGCGCGCGTCGTAGCCCAGCTCTACGGCCAAGCCGGCCGGTCGAGCAGGCGGCCCGTTTCAGCCAACCCTCCCGCAGATTTGCCTGGCAAATCTGCAAGACTTGGGAAGCGCCGGACGCACTGATCGCTTCGCCATGGCGAAGCGATGCGGCCGGTGGGCCGGGCATCTCTAGCCAGGATCAGAGGCGATCGGCTCGGACGTACCAAGGGGTATGCCCATCGCCAATCGCCTCTGCCCTGACGAAAACCTGCTCCGGCAGAATGCTTCAATCTAACCAGGAAAGGCTCTATTGTGGTTGTCAGTAATTGCCCTGGGCGATGTCGTTCATGCCCTTGCGCTTGGCGTCATAATAATAGCCCCGCGCATAGAGGCGGACGGCATCATCTTCCTTGTTGTCGGAAACGAGCCAGGCGCCACGCAGATATTTCGCGGCATATTTGATGTTGGTCTCGGCATCGAAGAGGCCGCCCGGCGCACCGGCATAGCCCATCGATTTGGCAGTATTGTACTTGATCTGCATAAGGCCGAAATAGCCGCGCTTGTTGTACGCCTTCGGATTGTAGCGGCTCTCGCGATGGACGATGCGGTGGAGCAGCGTCTCGGGAATCGCATAAATCTTCGAATATTTCTGGATGAGCTTGGTGACGAAACTCTTCTCGACGGTCGGCGCGTCGTCCTTATCGTCGTCGCTGAACATTGGGGGAGCCGTCGGGGGATCGATCGGACCGGATTCGTCGAAGCCGTAATCCATGCTGGAACGCGGCGTTGTGTCGACTGCCGCAAGTGCCGCAAGCGCATTGTTCTGCGGTGTCGCGGCAAAGGCAAGCTGCGTCGCCGGCTGTGCCGGGGTCACCGGACGCGGCGTCGGCACGACGGATTGGATCGCCGTCATCTCCGGCGTCAGGGGGATCTGCGCATAGGCCGCCGGCTGTATGCCCGCCTGCATGGTGAGATCGGCGGGCTGAGACGCGCCAACCGTCGGCATCGCCGTTGCGGTCAGAGAGGGCGACGTCTGCGTTTGCGGAAGCATGGCGCCTGCGGCGGCCTGGCCAGTTGCACCCTCGGCCGTCGGGATTGCGGCCAATGTGACGTCTTCGCCGGGCTTGGGTGTCGGCACCACGGTCTGAGCGGCTGTCAATTCGGCTTGAGAGGTGTATTCGACGCTCGTGCAGCCGGTCATCACGCCGCAGCAGAGCACCGTAGAAACGACAAGACTGCGTTTCAGGCCGGACAATCCGATCGCTACCATTCCGTCACTTTCGTGAAATCGCGCCGCCCAGCAGCGTTATAAAAGTTACTAAAAAGCTTAAACCCTGCCGACCCCATTAACGTATTCGTGGCATTCCGGCAACCACGGAAAATTTTTAGAGCCTTTCCCGGTCAGATTGCATCATTCTGTTGGCTCAAAGGGAGTCGGATGCGACCGGCCGGCTCGTATCAGCCAACCTTGCCGCAGATTTGCCTGGCAAATCTGCAACACTTGGGGATTGCCGGACGCACTGATTGCTTCGCCATGGCGAAGCGGTGCGGCCGGTGGTCAGGCATCTCTCGCCAGGATCAGAGGCGATCGGCTCGGACATACCAGGGGATGCCCATCGCCCATCGCCCATCGCCTCTGCCCTGACAAAAATCTGCTCCGACAGAATGATGCAGCCTGACCGGGAAAGGCTCTAAGCCGCAATACGGCGATAGCCGGCCGTTACGGCGCCCGCAGCGATCAGCAGGGTGCCGCCGGTGCGGTTTACGGCGCGCTGGACGCTCGCCTTGCGAATCAGTCCGCGCGCCCTATGGGCGAGGAATGCGTAGGTGGAAGCGTTGAGGATCGCCAGCACGAGGAAGGTCGCTTCCATGATCGCCATCTGCCCGAAGAAGGGGAGGGCCGGATTGAGAAACTGCGGCACGAAGGCGACAAAGAAGACGATGCTCTTTGGATTGAGGGCGGTGACGACGTAGGCGTGGAGGAAAATCCTGAGCGATCTTTCCTCCGGAAGATTGTCGTTGTCGGCAACCGGCTCACCGATGACAGGAGCCCGCCAGAGCTTGATTCCGAGCCATATCAAGTAGGCGCCGCCGATCCACTTGAGGACAGTGAAAAGAGTGGCAGAGGCGGCAAGGACGGCGCCGAGACCGAAGAGTGAAGCCGTCATCGCGGTGAAGTCACCGAGCGCCACGCCGCTCACCGTCGCAAACGCCATCCTGCGTCCATGGCCAAGCGCATATGAGACGACGAGCAGTATCGTCGGTCCCGGTATGGCCAGCATAATGGCGGATGCGGCTGCAAAAGCGAGCCAGGCTTCAAACGACATGGTGTCTCCTCCCATTCCTCAGGAACAAGCAAAGACACCTTATTAACCATCCGTCAATCATGCTTCTTTGTATTTCTGGCCTATATTGTCCATGACTTCGGCAAACCATGCCGTCGAAAGGTCAAAAGCCTTCCCGCCCTTGATGCGCGGGAATTCTATAGTGCGCAATTTACCATTCTGCGATTCATCATGGCCGGTGACGCCGGACACCTTATTGAGGGCGCTTTCGACGGCAAGATCGACCATGCTCTGGATCAGCCTGAGGTCGTCGCCGTTCGCCGGCGCCGACCGGGCGAAATAGCCCGATTTCTGCACGAGGGAACGCTCGGCGTTCAGGAGGCTGGCGAACTGCTTCTGGAACCATGCGCCGACGTTGATCGTGTCGATCTTCACATGGCCGAAGGCATCACGTTTGACGGTCTCGCCGGCGGCTTCGCGCTCGGCGACAATGGCGTCGAGGCAAGCGCCTTCCGACACGAAGACGGTGGCATGGCCGGTGCGATCCATGACCTCCTTCAGCCGGGCGGCCTCGGCATCGAGATCGAACGCCATTTCGGGCAGATAGACCGCGTCGATACCCTTCAGCTGCGCATCCATCATCAGACCGTCGACATATTGATTGCGGCTGGTGCGCTGGAGATAGGCGCGGGCGGTGGCGGCCGTCAGCCAACCACAATGGCGTCCCATGACCTCGTGGATGACGAGGGTGCGGGGGGCGGCGGTCTGCTCGTTGCCGACATTATCGAAGAAATGGGCGCCAACCTCGGCGGCCGTCCAGGCGCCCAGCGACTGGCGGATCGGCACGACATCGTTGTCGACGGTCTTCGGCAAGCCGACGACGGTCAGATCGTAACCGTTGGCGGCGAGGTAGGCCGCAAGGTCGGCGGCTGTCGTGTTGGTGTCGTCGCCGCCGATCGTGTGGAGAATGGTGATGCCGTCATCGGCAAGGCGTTCGGCGGCGACCCTCAGCGGGTTCTCGCCTTCCTTGACGAGGCCGCGCTTGACGCAGTCGGCGGCGTTGGTGAGCTTGACACGGCTGTTCCCGATCGGCGAGCCGCCATGGCGGTGCAGCAGTGGCGCCTTTTCACGCATCTGACGGGTGATCTCGATGCTGTCGCCGAGCAGCACGCCCTGGTAGCCGGACTTATAGGCGACGATATCGAGCTCGGGGGCAACGTCGCTGTAGCGTTCGATGAGGCCGCCGACAGCGGAGGAAAGACAGGGTGCGAGGCCTCCGGCGGTCAGCATTGCAACTTTCTGCTTGGCCATGATTCCTCCTATGGCGTTTCGATGCGGCGGCGCTGGCTAAGGCGCATCGCATCGAACTTCGTTTATGCGATGCGTTTGCCCGTTGTATGTGCATGCCGTGTCCCCGGTGCCGCCGTGGAGTTCCGGGGCGACATGCATCAGCGCATGGATGCGGCAGGGAAGGGGGCCTGTAAAGTAAAGAATTTGCGAAAAATGCAGCCTTTTTCCGCTTTGCGGCCGGAAGGGCTGATATAATCGTTTCAAGCCCGACACGCGGACCGAGAACTATTGTGGAAATTGCGGCGTCGCGTCGCGCGCCCGTCAGAACGGTGCGGCGGTGCGCGCCATTCCCTCAATCGAAAGGGGTGAATCGTTTGCTGCGGTGCGACAATTACCAAATCGTGAAAACTGTGTTCGCGCCTAGGACCAATCGTCGCCTTGCAAAGGCTACGATTCTTTGATCAAGCTGTTTGCTTATAAGTTGACAAGTACGCGAGATTTTCAATGTCCTTCTGGGAAAAACTGGTGAATGCCATTGGCAATACTGCGGGCAATGCGCTGTCCGCGGTGGTCGAGGCCATCCGCACGGTTTTCGAAGGCGATCCGGAGACACGGCGGAAGGTCGCTTTCTCGGTGGCGATCATCGCGCTTTCGGCGAAGATGGCCAAGGCCGACGGCATCGTCAGCGAGAGGGAGGTCGAGGCTTTCCGGGAAATCTTCGAGTTTCCGCAGGATCAAGCGAAGAACGTCGCCAGACTTTATAATCTCGCGCGTCAGGATGTCGCCGGCTATGAGGCCTATGCCGAACGTCTCTCCGCGCTCTGCATGACCTGTGCGGCCAATTGCACGGTGCTGGAAGACGTGCTCGATGGCCTCTTCCATATCGCCAAGGCCGACGGGCTGATTCATGAAAAGGAATTGAATTTCCTCAGTCACATCGGCGCGATCTTCCAGATGAGCGAGACCCGCTTCGAGCAAATCGCCGCCCGCCATGTCTCGTCCGGCGGCGATCCCTACAAGGTGCTCGGCGTGTCGCCCTCCGACGATTTTCCGACGATCCGCCGACGTTACCGCGGCCTCGTCAGCGAACATCATCCCGATCGACTGATCTCGCGCGGCGTGCCGAAGGAATTCCATGTGATTGCCAATGAGCGCATGGCGGCACTCAACGCAGCCTATGCGGCAATCGAGAAGGAACGCCGCGCCGCATGACCTCCTTCGAGGCGGATTACACGAGGGCTTGCGTGCGGCCGTCGCCCAATCACGGAGAGCGGGCCGACGGGCGTCGCCCGGATATGATCTTGCTGCACTATACCGGCATGCCGACGCCGGAGGGCGCGCTCGACTGGCTCTGTCGGGACGAAAGCCAGGTTTCCAGCCATTATTTCGTACATGAGAATGGCGAGGTGATCCAACTCGTGCCGGAGGGCAGGCGGGCGTGGCATGCCGGAAAGAGCAGCTGGCATGGCGAGAGCGACATCAATTCGCTGTCGATCGGCATTGAGATCGCCAATGCCGGCCATCCCGGCGGCCTTCCCGACTATCCGAAAGAGCAGATCGCGGCGGTGATCGAATTGTGTCGGGACTGTGTCAAACGTTGGTCGATCGCGCCGGAACGGGTGCTTGGGCATTCCGATGTCGCCCCGATTCGCAAGGTCGATCCGGGTGAAAAGTTCCCCTGGGCGGCGCTCCACCGGGCGGGCATCGGGCACTGGGTCGAGCCGGCAACGATCACCGGCGGACGCTTCTTCCAGCGTGGCGATGCCGGCCAACCCGTCGAAGCACTGCAGTCGATGCTGTCGCTCTATGGTTACGGCACTGAAATCACGGGGCAATTTTCGGAAAAAACGGCAGGCGACGTGGAAGCTTTCCAGCGGCATTTTCGGCCCGAACGGATAGATGGCATCGCCGATTTCTCGACGATCGACACGTTGCACCGGCTACTGTCGGCTTTGCCGCGTTATTCCTGATTCCTCGACAATTGCAGAAACGCCGAATATCGCACTGCAGCGCGAAATTCGGCCTGCCACATCATTTCCCTATTATCTCCTCATTGCGATGGTCTAAGAACCTCCGCCAAGCGGTACTCGGGGTTGTTTTCGAGTTAAACTGCGGGCGCTATGTGAAACGATAAGAATTGCCGCGAATCCAGATCGGTCATTGATCTGGTATTCATTATGACAGCGAGGCGCGCCGTCCGGAAATTCTTTGGGTCGGAGTGTTCAAGACTACATGAGAAAACTGATTGTTGTTGCTGCAACATGCGTTGGCATGGTGCTGGCCGGAAATAGCTTTGCCTTTGCGAATGATTGGGGTGTGCGAGCTGATGCGCCGGTGAAGAAAGTCGAGCGTCCTTCGAAGAAGACAGAGCGTCCATTGAAGAAAGCGGAGCGTTCGGTCAAGCCGGCGAAGCGTCCGCTCAAGACGGCGGAACGCACACTGAAGACGGTCGAGCGCCAGAGCGGTTATCCCGTCGCCAATGTTTCCGGCAATTCCTATTCCGCACTGATCAGCAAATATGCGAACCAATATAATGTACCGGTTGCGCTTGCGACCGCTGTCATCCGTATCGAAAGCAATTTCAATCCGAATGCGCGCGGCAGCCACGGTGAAATCGGCCTGATGCAGATAAAGCCTGCGACTGCCCGCATGATGGGCTATTCCGGCAGCGCCAAGGGCCTTTTCGATCCGGAAACCAACATCAAGTACGGCATGAAATATCTGGCTGCCGCCCATGATCTCGGTGGTGGCGAGACCTGCAACACCATCCTCAAATACAATGCCGGTCATGGCGCCACGCGCATGAACCCGGTGTCCAAGTCCTATTGCGGCAAGGTTCTCGCAATGCTCTGAGCCTGAAGCGCCTATCCCTGACAAGAGCCGGATGATTCAAGATGATTGCCATGGTATCGCTGGGATTTAGCGAGGTGGGATATGGCAGTCGATTTCAGGTTCATCATCATCGGACGCGGCATGATGGGTGCCGCGGCCGCCCGGCATCTCTCTTCAATGGCCGACGGTATTGCGCTGATCGGTCCGCGAGAGCCGGCTGAGCGCAAAGCTCATGATGGCGTCTTCGCCAGCCACTACGACGAGGCGCGTATTACACGGACGTTCGATGGCAATCTGGCCTGGGGAACCTTCGCCGACCGCGCGCTCGACCGCTACCGTGAGATCGAGGCAAGGAGCGGCATTTCCTTCTTTTCGGAAGTCGGCTGCCTCTTTGCAGCGCCTGACAAGAGCGAGCAGGACTATATCGATCGGGCGTTGACCGTCAGCCGGACGCTCGGCAGCGACATCGAGACCATCACATCGTCGGACCTTTCGCGGCGCTTTCCCTATCTTGCCGTCGATGCCGATTTCAGCGGCTATTTCGAACGCAAGCGCGCCGGCCATATCAATCCGCGGGCGCTCGTGCGCGCCCAGGCAATGCTCGCGGAACAGGGTGGCGTTGCGCTGATCGAGGCAACCGCGACATCCGTGCGCGACGCCGGTGCCCATGTCGAGGTGACGGTCGACGGAAGGCGCTATAGCGCCGAGAGGGTGCTGGTGGCGGCTGGCGGCTTCAGCAATTTCCATGCGCTGCTGCCGCGTCCCGTCGATACCAAGGTGATGGCGCGCACGGTCGTCTTCTATGAAATCGGTGAGCGCGAAATGGCGGTCTTCGGCGACATGCCGTCGACGATCGTGCTCGGCGGCCGGGAAGAGGATCACATTTATATTCTGCCGCCGGTGCGTTATCCCGACGGCAAAATCTATCTGAAGCTCGGCGGCGATACCGAGACGCTTTCCATCAATCGGCTGGAGGATGCCGGCGCGTGGTTCCGTTCCGACGGCAGCGCTGCCGAGCGCGATCATCTCTGCCGCATCGCCCTGCAACTAATGCCGGCGCTTGCCGGCTGCCCGGTGACATCAGGGCCGTGCGTGGCGAATTTCACGCCGACCGGTTATCCCTATGCCGGGTTTACGCAGTCGCCGCGCATCGCGGTGCTGACCGGCGGCAATTTCGTCGCCGCCAAATCCTCCGACGAACTTGGACGATTGGGCGCGGTGCTTCTGACCGAAGGGCGGCTTGGCGACACGGATTTCGGCGGCGAACTGACGCCGGTCTTTGCCTGAAAGGGAGCATCATGACAGTCGATTTCAAATATATCGTCGTCGGCCGCGGGTTGATGGGAGCGGCAGCCGCGCGGCATCTGGCGCGCCAAGTGGATGGCGTGGCGGTGATCGGCCCGGACGAGCCGGCCGACCGCAAGGCGCATCAGGGCGTCTTCGCCAGCCATTACGACGAGGGACGCATCACCCGTACCATCGATCCCAACGGCAACTGGGCTCTGCTCGCCAACCGCTCGATCGGCCGTTATGGCGAGATCGCTCGCGACAGCGGCATCGATTTTTATCGCGAGGTCGGCTGCGTCGTCGCCGCGCCCGGTGGAAGCGAATACCTCGAGGAGACGCGACAGGCCGCCGTTTCGCTCAGCGTCGAAACCAGCTTTCTCGACCGGGCGGGGCTGAAGGCCGCCTTTCCTTTCTTTGCCTTTCCCGATGACTGCGCCGGGGTTTTCGAGGCGAGGGGCGCCGGACATATCAGCCCGCGCAAGCTGGTCAAGGCGCAGTCGCTGCTGGCGGAAAAGGCGGGTGCCGCCGTCATCCGCGACCATGCCGTTTCCATCCGCGAGGAGGGCGGGTCGGCTGTCGTCAGAACTGCCGGTGGCCTGACCTATCGCGCCGAAAAGCTGCTGCTCGCCGCGGGCGGATTTTCCATTGCGGAGAATCTGTTGCCGCGTCCCCTTGCAATGACCGTTTATGGCCGGACGGTCACGCTTTTCGAGGTGAGCGAGGCCGATGCCGAGCGTCTTGCGGCCATGCCGTCGCTCATTCTCGATATGCCCGGCATCCATATCTATCTGCTGCCGCCGATCCGTTATCCCGACGGCAAATTCTATCTGAAGATCGGCGGTGATCCGGACGATCTGGTGCTCGGCGACGAGGCGGAAATGCGCGCCTGGTTCAGAACGGAGGGGCGCGAAACCGTGCGGACGCATCTTGAGCGCATCGCTGCCCAGCTGGTGCCCGATCTGGCGCCGATTTCGATTTCGACGGCCGCCTGCGTGGTGTCCTATACGGAAAGCGGCTACCCGATGATCGGCTACACCTCGTCGCCTGCCATTGCTGTGTTGGCGGGTTGTGCCGGCACGTCGGCCAAGAGTTCGGACGAAATCGGACGGCTCGGGGCGGAGCTGCTTTTGTCAGGCAGGATCAGCCAGCAGGGTTATTCCACGGATTTCACACCGCAATTTTCCTAAGCCTATCATTTTTGATGGCAATTGCGCGCTCTCTCGTTTATGGGAGCCCTGCCAGTTGGCCGGGCAGCCGCGCTTTACCAATGCCGAAAGGCGGTAGGGTGAGGAAAGTCCGGGCTCCACGGAGACACGGTGCCGGATAACGTCCGGCGAGGGCGACCTCAGGGAAAGTGCCACAGAAAGCAAACCGCCTGTCATGACAGGTAAGGGTGAAAGGGTGGGGTAAGAGCCCACCGCATTTCCGGCAACGGATATGGCACGGTAAACCCCACCGGGAGCAAGACCGAATAGGGATGACGCGGCGGTCCGAAAGGCCTTCCGGCCGGTTTCCAGGCCAGTCATCCGGGTGGGTTGCGCGAGGCAGCGTGCGAACGCTGTCCCAGAGGAATGGCTGCCACGTTCCGGTTCACGCCGGAGCCATACAGAACCCGGCTTACAGGCCAACTGGCGATTAACTTTCGTGGCGCGAAAATCTCCGATTTGACGAATCACCTCCAGGTAAGCCGCTGAAATCGACAGTTTTCAAGCGAATGCTCATGCAATCCTCTGCGCGAAAATTGTTTTTGCGATAGCGCCGTCGCGCGTCTCTTGCGGGAGGGTGATCCTAACCCTTTGTTAAACTTAACGGCTTATAAATTTTTGATCATGCGTCTGTTGCAAAGCAGGCGCATCCCATTGACGCCCATATGGTCCCATGCTATCCCAAACTCGCACTGCACCAGGGCAATCACCTGCCCATTCATCGCAAAGCAAAGGCGTCTTCCTCTCCGGAAGCGTCGGAGGGGTTTTTACTCATCCGGCTTGCGAAGCTGTGCCTGATATCGGGAGTTTCGGGCGTCTTTTGGTCCGGATCCCTGCGGGAACGGATGTTTCGTGTGATGAGCCGCTTCCTTTCGAATGCGACCAACAGGATCGATGCCAAGGGCAGGGTTTCCGTGCCTTCGGCGTTTCGTTCCGTGCTGGCGCAGCGCAATGTCCAGGAGCTTTATTGCTTTCAGGACTTTGTGTTTCCGGCGATCAGCGTCGGCGGTCCGGATCTTCTCGAAAGATTCGAACGGCAGATTGCTGCGGAGGATCCGTTTTCGCCGGATGCGAACGAGATGTCGCTTCTGATTCACGGAGGCGGGGTCTTCATGCGGCTCGATGCCGAGGGGCGGCTGATGGTCACGGATTTCATCCGCGGCTTCACCGGTATCTCGGACGAAGTGACCTTCGTCGGTCGGGCGGATCATTTTCAGCTCTGGCAGCCGCAGGCTTTTATGGCTGCGCAGGCGCAGGCACGAGGGGAGCGCAAGCTGGCGGGCAAGCGTTCCTGAAAGAGCGAGGGAACGGAATGGCGGCGAATCCTGGCGGAGGTTCAACTGATGCCGGTGGCGGACCGGTTCGTCACATTCCGGTTCTTCTCGACGAGGTTCTCGCCGCGCTGGCGCCGGCGCCCGGCAAGCTCATCCTCGACGGTACGTTCGGTGCAGGCGGCTACACCTCGGCCATTCTTGCCGCCGGCGCCGAGGTGATTGCGCTCGACCGCGATCCGACGGCGATTGCGGCGGGCCAGGCGATGGTTGCCGCCCATGGCGGCCGTCTCAAGCTCGTTCATTCACAGTTCTCGCATCTGGCCGATCATGCGCCGAAAGGCGGCCTCGACGGCGTCGTGCTCGATATCGGCGTTTCCTCGATGCAGATCGACGAGGCCGAGCGCGGCTTCTCCTTTCAGAAGAGCGGACCGCTCGACATGCGCATGTCGGCGACAGGTGTTTCTGCCGCCGATGTGGTCAACCGCGCCAAGGTCGCCGATCTCATCCGCATTTTCCATTTTCTCGGCGAGGAGAGCCAGGCGCCGCGCATCGCGCATGCGATCGAGAAGCGCCGCGCGGAAAAACCATTTGAGACGACACGTGATCTCGCCGGCCTCGTCGAACTGGTCACGCCGCGCAAGATGAAAGACAAAATCCATCCGGCGACGCGCGTCTTTCAGGCACTTCGCATCTTCGTCAATGATGAGCTCGCCGAACTCGCGCAGGCATTGTTTGCGGCGGAAACGGTGTTGAAGCCCGGTGGGCGGCTCGTCGTCGTCACCTTCCATTCGCTCGAAGACCGCATCGTCAAGAAGTTCTTTTCCGACCGCGCCGGCAAGGCGTCGGGTTCGCGGCACCTGCCGGCCGCACATGAGCGGGCGGCAACCTTTGCGGCTGTGGGCAAGTCGATGGTTTCGGCAAGCGAGGCGGAGGCTGAGGCCAATCCGCGCGCCCGCTCGGCCAAGCTGCGCGCCGGCCGAAGAACGGACGCCGCCGCCGAGGCTGCGGATATGTCGCTCTTCGGTTTTCCCAATCTTGCCAGCCTTGGAAAGCTTGGAGGTTGATATGCTGAAAACGTTCGATCTCGTGCTCATCGGCGTCATGACGGCAACTGCCGCCGTCACCTACACGATTAAGCATCGCGCCGAATTGAAGCTCGAGGAGGTTCATCGCCTCGAAGCCGAGATCAAGCTCGAGGAGGACACGATCGACCTTCTCAAGGCCGACTGGGCGCTGCAATCTCAGCCGAACCGTCTGGAGCGGCTGGTCAAGGCCTATGAGGGCGAACTGCAGCTTCAGCCGACGGATTCGACGGCGCTGGTGCATGCCAAGGAATTGCCGATGTTGAAATCCGAGGTTCCCGTGCCTGACGTGACGGAGGCCAAAGCCGGCGCCAAAGGCGCGACCGAGGCCAGCGCCAAAGGCGCGACCGTGGCCAGCGCCAAGGGCGTGCCGGGCGCCGTCAAGGCCCAGCCGGTTCCAATGCCCGCGCCGCGCGGCGAGGCAGGGGATGATGCAGACCAGATCGAAACGGGGTCGGTGGAATAATGTCGTTTCTTTCCCGCATCATGGTCTTGAAGAGCCAGGCGCATTTCTCCGCCGGAGTCTATAACCGGTTCGGTGGTCCGTCCCCCGCCGGACTGGCGATCGAGGGGTCGCGCAAGAAGAAATCAGGACAGGCAAAAAGCCGCGTCGGCCTGCTGATCCTCGGCTTCATGGGCGTCTACGTCATCATCGGCGGCCGTCTCGTCGAATATGCGATGAAGGATCAGGAGGTCGTCTCCAGCATCCTGCCGCCCGATCGGCTGATGGCGTCGCGTCCCGACATTCTCGACCGCAACGGCGAAGTTCTGGCGACCGACATCCGCACCGTCTCGCTGTTTGCCGAACCCAACAAGATCGTCGATCCCGACGAGGCGGTCGAGAAGCTTGCGACGGTTCTGCCCGAGCTCGACGTTCGGGATACCTATAAAAAGCTCTCGGTCAAAACCTCGCATTTCGCCTGGCTGCGCCGGCAGCTGACGCCGAAGCAGCAGAGCCAGATCCTGGCGCTTGGCATTCCCGGCATCGGCTTCCGGCCGGAGAAGCGCCGCTTCTATCCGGGCGGCCCGACCGCCGCGCATATCCTCGGTTACGTCAACATCGATAACCGCGGCGTTGCCGGCATGGAGAAGTTCATCGACGATCAGGGGCTTGCCGATCTCGCCTCGGTCGGCATGACCAGCGACCAGCCGCTCGAGCCGGTGCGGCTTTCGATCGACCTGCGCGTGCAGAACATCGTCCGGGATGCGGTCGTCAACGCCGTCAACAATTTTCAGGCCAAGGGTGCGGGTGCAGCTGTCATCGACGTGCATACCGGAGAAGTGCTGGGCATGGCATCGGCGCCGGATTTTGATCCGAACGATCCGCAGGAAGGGGCCAAGGAGGGTTGGCTCAACCGGATGACCAACGGCACCTTCGAAATGGGCTCGACCTTCAAGACCTTTTCGCTGGCGATGGCGCTCGACAGCGGCAAGGTGAAGATGACCGACAGTTTCGATGCCAGCAAGTCGATCTATATCGGCGGCTTCACCATCCACGATTTTCACGGGCAGCGCCGCTGGCTGACCGTGCCTGAGATTTTCCAGTATTCGTCGAATATCGGCACGGCGCGCGTCATCGACATCGTCGGCATCGATTCGCAGAAGGACTATCTGACCAAGCTCGGCCTGTTGACGAAAATGCAGACCGAATTGCCGGAAGTGAAGATGCCGAGCCAGCCGCGCGTCTGGAAGAAGATCAATTCGATCACGATTTCCTTCGGTCACGGGGTTTCGACGACGGCGCTGCAGACGGGGGTGGCGGCGGCTGCTCTCGTCAACGGCGGCAAGCTGATCGAGCCGACATTCCTGCCGCGCACGCGCGAACAGGCCGATCAGATCGCCACGCAGGTCCTCAAGAAGTCGACCAGCGACGCGGTCCGCTATCTCCTTGATTTCAACGGCTACAAGGGCTCGGGGCGCGTGGCCCGTGTGCCCGGTTTTGCCGTCGGCAGCAAGACCGGCACGGCCGACAAGGTGGTGAACGGGCGTTATTCCTCGACGCTGAACTTCAATTCCTTCATTGCCGCCTTCCCGATCGACAATCCCCAATATGCCGTGATCACCTTCTGCGACGAGCCGAAGACCGGCGAGAAACAATATGGCGGAACGCTCTCCGCCGGTACGGCCGGTCCGATTGCCCGTGATATCATCCGCCGCGCGGCGCCCATCCTCGGCATCGAGCCGAAATTCGGGGACGGCGGATCGGCCTTGCTGGTGTCTTATTGAGCGTGAATGAATATCGGCGCCGATTCGCGAGGGGCGGACCGGCTTCAAGAGGGAAAAGTGCATTCGATGAAATTGCGAGACTTGGCCGGAGATCAGTTTCCGGAACTTGAAGCACAGCTCGAAGGCCCGGCAGGCCTGCTTGATATTTCAGGCCTGTCTTCGGACAGCCGTCATGTGGCGCCGGGCAACGCCTTCGTTGCTGTCGCCGGCACAAAGGCGGACGGCGCGGGCTTCATCGTCGATGCCGCCGGCCGAGGCGCTGCCGTCGCGATCGCCTCCCAGCCGGTCGATGCTTCCATTCCGGTGCTTGCGGTCAAGGAGCCGCGTCGCTTCCTTTCGATCGCCGCCGCGCGGTTCTACGGCAGGCAGCCCGAGACCATGGTCGCCGTCACCGGCACGGCGGGCAAGACCTCCGTCGCCTCGTTCACCCGTCAGATCTGGGCGCATGCAGGCCATGCGGCCGCGATGATCGGCACGACGGGCGTGGTTTCGCCGACGCGCAACGAATATGGCGCGCTGACGACGCCGGATCCTGTGTCGTTGCACAAGCTTCTGGCTGAACTTGCCGACGACGGCGTCACGCATGCGTCGATGGAGGCTTCCAGCCACGGTCTCGACCAGAGCCGGCTCGACGGCGTGAAGCTTGCCGCCGCCGCCTTCACCAATCTCGGCCGCGACCATATGGATTATCATCCGACCGTCGAGGCCTATATGGCCGCCAAGATGCGGCTTTTCGATAGGCTGCTGCCGAAGGGTGCGCCGGCGGTGATCTTCGCCGACGATCCCTGGTCGCGCCAAGCGGTCAAGGCCGCTGCCGATGCCGGTCACGATGTGCGCACCGTCGGGCGCAAGGGCGATTATCTCACGCTCAAGCGCGTCGAGCATTTCCGTCACAAGCAGATGGCCGAGATCCATATCGGCGACGAGATCTTCGAGGTGGACATTCCGCTGGCCGGCGATTTCCAGGTCGCCAATGCACTGGTCGCCGCAGGCCTTGCCATGTCGACGGGCGTCGAGCCGAAAGTTGCGATGGCCGCGCTCGAGAAACTCGTCGGTGCGTCCGGCCGCCTCGAGCTCGTCGGCCATACCAAGGACGGCGCGCTCGCCTATGTCGATTATGCCCATAAGCCGGATGCACTGGAAAACGTGTTGAACTCGGTCCGGCCCTTCACGACCGGCCGCGTCGTCGTCGTCTTCGGTTGCGGCGGCGACCGCGACCGCGGCAAGCGGCCGATCATGGGCGAAATCGCCTGCCGTCTTGCCGATGTCGTCATTGTTACCGACGACAATCCCCGTTCGGAGGAGCCGGCCGCGATCCGGGCGGAGATCATGGCAGCCGCGCCTTGCGCCTCGGAAATCGCCGACCGCGCCACCGCCATCCGCGAGGCGGTCGCCATGCTGACATCGGGCGATACGCTGATCGTTGCCGGCAAGGGACATGAGGAAGGACAGACGATAGGCGCCGTCACTTTGCCGTTCTCCGATCATGCGGAGGTGCGCAAGGCGTTGGAGGAACTGAAATCGTGAGCTGGCTCTGGACAACCGATGACATGATCGCAGCGATGGCAGGGCGCCCTTTCGGCACGCTGCCGGAAGGCATCACCGGCATCTCCATCGACAGCCGATCGATCTCATCAGGCGAAGCCTTCTTCGCGATCAAGGGTGACCGCGTCGACGGTCACGACTACGCGTCGATGGCGATGGCGAACGGCGCCTCCCTGCTTGTTGTCAGCGAGGCGAGGCTCCCCGCCATGGGCCGCCTGACGGTGCCGATGATCGTCGTGGAAGACGTGCTCGCGGCCCTTGGCAAGCTTGGCCTTGCCTCGCGCGAGCGTTCGAAGGCCCGGATCATCGCGGTGACGGGATCGGTCGGCAAGACCACCACCAAGGAAATGCTGCGGCAGGTGCTGTCGCCTTCCGGCAAGGTGCACGCGTCTGTTGCCTCGTTCAACAACCATTGGGGCGTTCCCCTGACGCTGGCGCGCATGCCTGGCGACACCGACTACGGCGTCTTCGAAGTCGGCATGAACCATCCGGGCGAGATCCGGCCGCTGGTGGCGATGATCCGCCCCGATGTCGCCGTGATCACGACGATCGCACCGGCCCATCTCGGAAATTTCAAGAGCATCAAGGAGATCGCCGCCGCCAAGGCGGAGATTTTCGAGGGGCTCGAACCCGGCGGTCATGTCGTGCTCAACCGCGATAACGACCAGTTCAATTTCCTCGATCGCACGGCGCAATCGCTCGGCATCGAGCATATTCATTCCTTCGGCCAGCATGCCAAGGCCGAATTTCGCCTGGCAGAATTCAACGGTGCGGACGAGAACTCGACGCTGTGGCTGACGATCGGCGGCGAGACGCTGGAGGTCGCGCTCGGCGCGCCAGGCCGCCACATTGCCGAGAATGCGCTGGCAGCGCTCGGCGTCGTCAGCATCGTCGGCGCCGACATGGGCAAGGCAATCGAAGCGCTTGCGACGCTGAAGCCGGAAAAGGGCAGGGGCAAGCGTCACCGGCTGTCGATCGGCGGCGGCAACGGCAGCTTCACGCTGATCGACGAGAGCTACAATGCCAATCCGGCCTCGATGCGGGCGGCGATCGCGTTGCTGGCGGCCGCCGAGCCGACCGGCCGCGGCCGCCGCATCGCCGTGCTCGGCGACATGCTCGAGATGGGCGAATATGCTGAGAAGGTCCATGCCGATCTCGCCGGACCGCTGCTTGCTGCCGGCATCGAACATGTCTGGCTTGCCGGCGCCGACATGGCTGCGCTCAAGGAATCGTTGCCGGAAAGCGTCCATGTCGAATACCGGGAAAAGACGGACGAATTGACGGACTACGTGTTGAACTCGGTCGTCCCGGGCGACGTGTTGATGGTGAAATCGTCTCTGGGCATCGGTTTCGGCAAGATCGTCGCCGCGCTTCTTGACAAGTTCCCGGCATTTGCCGACACGCAACGCGAACTTTGATCGGGTAACAAGGGGCCCTGAATGCTGATCTGGCTTGTCGAACTGTCGGAATATTTCAAGTTTCTGAACCTGTTCAGATATATTACCTTCCGCACGGGCGCCGCTCTTTTCACCTCCGCACTGATCGTCTTCCTGTTCGGGCCGACGATCATCAATTCGCTGCGCATCCGGCAAGGCAAGGGCCAGCCGATCCGCGCCGACGGGCCGCAGACGCATTTCAAGAAGGCCGGCACGCCGACCATGGGCGGACTGATGATCCTGGCCGGCATCGTTGGCGCCTCGCTGCTCTGGGCCGATCTTTCCAACGTCTATGTCGTCGCCACCCTGCTGGTGACGCTGGGTTTCGGCGCGATCGGCTTCTACGACGATTATCTCAAGGTGACGAAGCAGAGCCATAAGGGCTTTTCCGGCAAGGCCCGCCTCGGCATCGAGTTCGTCATCGCCGGCATCGCCGTCTACTTCATGATGCGCACGGCCCTTGCCTCGGGGACCGCCGGCTCGACCTTCGGCTCCTCGATCGCCTTTCCCTTCTTCAAGGACTTCCTGATCAATCTCGGCATCATGTTCGTCGTCTTCGGCGGTTTCGTCATCGTCGGCGCCGGCAATGCCGTCAACCTGACGGACGGGCTCGACGGGCTCGCCATCGTGCCCGTGATGATCGCCGCCGCCTCCTTCGGTGTCATCGCCTATCTCGCCGGCAACGTGGTGTTTGCGAACTACCTGCAGATCAATTTCGTGCCCGGCACCGGTGAGCTTGCCGTCGTGCTCGGCGCCGTCATCGGCGCGGGCCTCGGCTTCCTCTGGTTCAACGCGCCGCCGGCCGCCATCTTCATGGGCGACACCGGATCGCTGGCGCTCGGCGGCACGATCGGTACCGTCGCCGTCGCCACCAAGCACGAGATCGTCATGGCGATCATCGGCGGCCTCTTCGTCATGGAGACGCTGTCGGTCATCATCCAGGTCGGCTTCTTCAAGATGACCGGCCGGCGCGTCTTCCTGATGGCGCCGATCCACCATCACTTCGAGAAGAAGGGCTGGACCGAGAGCCAGGTGGTGATCCGCTTCTGGATCATCGCGGTCGGCCTTGCCATGCTCGGCCTTTCGACGCTGAAGCTGCGGTGAGGCGGCGATGATCCCGGTCACGACGCTCAAGGACAAGAAGGTTGCGCTCTTCGGGCTCGGTGGCTCCGGTTTCGCCACCGCACGTGCCTTGATCGCTGGCGGCGCCGATGTGACTGCCTGGGACGACAATCCCGACAGCGTCGCCAAGGCTTCCGCCGAAGGCATCCGGACAGAGGATTTGCACAGCATCGACTGGAGCCAGCAGGCGCTCTTCGTGCTGTCGCCCGGCGTGCCGCTCACCCATCCCAAGCCGCACTGGACTGTCGATCTTGCGCGCGCGGCCGGTGTCGACGTCGTCGGCGACGTCGAGCTTTTCGTGCGCGAGCGCCGCGCTCATGCGCCGGACTGCCCGTTCATCGCCATCACAGGCACCAACGGCAAGTCGACAACGACGGCGCTGATTGCCCACATCCTGAAATCATCAGGCTACGACACGCAGCTCGGCGGCAATATCGGCACGGCGGTGCTGACGCTCGATCCGCCGAAAGCGGGGCGTTATTTCGTCGTCGAATGCTCGTCCTACCAGATCGATCTGGCACCGACGCTGAACCCTTCGGCCGGCATTCTGCTCAACCTGACGCCCGACCACCTCGACCGTCACGGCACGATGCAGCATTATGCCGACATCAAGGAACGGCTGGTCGCCGGCAGCGACGTCGCGGTCGTCGGCGTCGACGACAGCCATTCGGCGTTGATCGCCGACCGCATCCAGCGGACAGGCGTCAAGGTGGTCCGCATCTCGCGCCGCAACGTGGTGGCCGAGGGGATCTATGCCGAGGGCACGAAACTCGTTCAGGCCGCAGGCGGCGCCATGTTGCCCTTCGTCGATCTCGACGGCATTCAGACGCTGCGCGGCAGTCACAATGCGCAGAATGCCGCGGCCGCCGTCGCCGCCTGCCTTGCGGTCGGGGTTTCAGCCGACGACATCCGCGCCGGCCTTGCCTCGTTCCCCGGCCTCAAACATCGCATGCAGCCGGTCGGCCGGCGCGGCCGTGTCGTCTTCGTCAACGATTCCAAGGCCACCAATGCCGATGCGGCAGCACCCGCCCTTTCGAGCTACGACCGTATCTACTGGATTGCCGGCGGCCTGCCGAAATCCGGCGGCATCACGACGCTCGCTCCTTATTTTCCGCGCATCGCCAAGGCCTATCTGATCGGCGAGGCGGCGGCGGAATTCGCCGCGACCCTCGGCGAGGCCGTGCCCTACGAAATTTCGGGCACGCTGGAGCGTGCAGTCGCGCATGCGGCAGCCGACGCGGATCGCGACGAGGCGGCTGCTTCGGCCGTGATGTTATCCCCGGCTTGCGCAAGCTTCGACCAGTATAAGAACTTCGAAGTCAGGGGCGATGCCTTCGTCGGCCACGTGGCCGCGCTTGACGGAATGACGATGCTGATCGGTCCTGTAGCAGGAGAGAAATGACATGGTAAGCCGCGCGGAACGTGGGCCTCTGGCCGATTGGTTCTGGACCATCGACCGTTTCTTCCTGGCGATGTTCATCTTCCTGATGGGCATCGGCTTCATGCTGTCCTTCGCCGCTTCTCCCGCGGTTGCCGAGCGCATCGGGCTCGAACCCTTCCACTTCGTCAAGCGCCACGCGGCCTTCATGATCCCGTCGATCGCCGTCATGCTCGGGCTGTCGTTCCTGACACCGCGCCAGGTGCGGCGAACCGCGATCCTGCTCTTGATCATCTCGCTGGCGATGATGGTGCTGGTTCTTTTCATCGGTCAGGAGGTCAAGGGCGGCAGGCGCTGGATCTGGATCGCCGGCCTTTCGATCCAGCCTTCGGAATTCATGAAGCCTGCCTTCGTCGTGGTCTGCGCCTGGCTGTTTGCCGAACATGCGCGCCAGCCGGAAATTCCCGGCAATCTCTTCGCCATCATCCTGTTCGGCATCGTCGCGGCCCTGCTCGTCGCACAGCCTGACCTTGGCCAGACCATCCTGACGACGGCGGTCTGGGGCGGGATGTTCTTTATGGCCGGCATGCCCTGGATCTGGATCGTGCTGCTCGGCATCGGCGGCGCCGGCGGCCTGCTCAGCGCCTATTATGTCTTTCCGCACGTCGCCGGCCGAATAGACAAGTTCATGACCGGCGAGGGAGACACGTTCCAGATCGATACGGCGCGCGAGGCGATCATCCGCGGCAGCTGGTTCGGCCAGGGACCGGGCGAGGGCATCGTCAAGCGCATCATTCCCGACGCCCATACCGACTTTATTTTTTCGGTCGCGGCTGAGGAATTCGGCATCGTCTTTTGCATGGCGCTCGTCGCGTTGTTTACCGTGCTGGTGCTGCGCGGCCTGTCGCATGCCTATCGCGAGCGCAATGACTTCAATCGCTTTGCTGTCGCTGGCCTGGTGCTGCAGCTTGGCATCCAGTCGATCATCAACATCGGCGTCAATCTCGAACTGCTGCCGGCCAAGGGCATGACGCTGCCGCTGATTTCCTACGGCGGCTCGTCCATGGTGGCGATCTGCGTCACCGCCGGCTTCATTCTGGCGCTGACGCGCCATCGGCCGGAAAAGCGCGCGCAGGACCGGAGCCTCTTCCGCGTCCCGCACGGCATGCCGGCGGAGTAAAAGATCATGAGCAAAGGCATCGTGCTGCTTGCCGCCGGGGGGACCGGCGGCCACGTGTTCCCGGCGGAGGCGCTGGCCTTCAAGCTGAAGGAGCGTGGCTACGCGGTGCATCTCGTCACCGACAGCCGGGCCGAGCGCTATGCCGGCAAGTTCCCGGCCGAGGAAATTCACGTTGTGCCGTCGGCGACGATCGGTTCGAAGAACCCGGTTGCCGTCGCGCGCTCGCTGTGGACGCTGTGGAGCGGCATGCGGGCGGCCAAGAAGCTGATCCAGCGGCTGAAGCCCGTCATCGTCGTCGGTTTCGGCGGCTATCCCACGGTGCCGCCGCTCCTGGCCGCCACGCGGCTCGGTGTCGCCTCGATGCTGCATGAGCAGAACGCCGTCATGGGGCGCGCCAACAAGGCGTTGGCGCCGCGCGTCAAGGCGATTGCCGGCGGCTTTCTGCCGGAAAGCGGCGATGCTTTTTCCGATAAGACGGTTGCGACCGGCAATCCCGTGCGCCCGGCTATCCTTGCCGCGGCCGAACAGCCCTATCACCCCTCGCATCCCGGCGAACCATTCCATCTCGTCGTCTTCGGCGGCAGCCAGGGTGCGCAGTATTTCTCCAAGGCCATGCCGACGGCAATCAGCCTGCTCGACGACGAGCTGCGGGCGCGGCTCAGGGTGACGCAGCAGGTTCGCCCTGAGGACATGGAGATGGTGCGCGGCTGCGTGGCGCAGCTGCAGATGGGTGCCGATATCGCGCCGTTTTTCAATGATATGGCCGAGCGTCTTGCCAAAGCGCATCTGGTGATCTGCCGCTCCGGCGCGTCCACGGTTTCGGAAATCTCCGTCATCGGACGCCCGGCCATCCTGGTGCCTTATCCGCATGCGCTCGACCACGATCAGGCGGCGAACGCCGCCGCACTGGCTGCGACCGGCGGGGCGAAGGTGATTGCTCAATCCGAGCTTTCGCCTGAACGCATCGCCTCTATACTGAGCCATGTGATGAACGATCCGGAAAAGCTGTCGCACATGGCGGCGGCGGCGAAGCTTGCCGGGAAACCGGATGCGGCAAACTTGCTTGCCGACATGGTTGAGGCTATTGCCGCCGGTAAGACAGTCTCAGAATTCAAGAGGACACGCGCATGAAACTGCCGAAGGCGATCGGTCTCGTCCATTTCATCGGCATTGGCGGCATCGGCATGAGCGGCATCGCCGAGGTGCTGCACAATCTCGGCCACAAGGTGCAAGGGTCCGACCAGGCCGACAGCGCCAATGTCCAGCGCCTGCGTGACAAGGGCATCGAGGTCTCCGTCGGCCACCGGGCGGAAAACCTGGGCGATGCCGAAGTCGTCGTCGTCTCGACGGCGATCAAGAAGAGCAATCCGGAACTTATCGCGGCGCGTGAAAAGCTGCTGCCGGTGGTGCGCCGCGCCGAAATGCTTGCCGAACTGATGCGCTTCCGCAATGCGATTGCCATCGGCGGCACCCACGGCAAAACGACGACCACCTCGCTGGTGGCGACCCTGCTTGAGGCCGGCGGGCTCGACCCGACCGTCATCAACGGCGGCATCATCAATGCCTACGGCACCAATGCCCGGATGGGCGAGGGCGAGTGGATGGTGGTCGAGGCCGACGAATCCGACGGCACCTTCCTGAAGCTTCCGGCCGATGTCGCCGTCATCACCAATATCGATCCGGAGCATCTCGACCACTACGGCAGTTTCGATGCGGTGCGCGCCGCCTTCCGGCAGTTCGTCGAGAACGTGCCGTTTTACGGTTTCGGCGTCATGTGCCTCGACCACCCCGAAGTGCAGTCGCTGGTCGGCCGCATCGAGGACCGCAAGATCATCACCTATGGCGAGAACCCGCAGGCCGACGTGCGCTTCAAGAATGTGCGCATCGACGGCACGCGCTCGATCTTCGATGTCGAGATCCGCCGCCGCCGCACCGGCCAGGTGACCGAGCTCAAGGGGCTGGTCATGCCGATGCCCGGGCGGCACAATATTTCCAACGCGACGGCGGCGATCGCTGTCGCCAACCGGCTCGGCATATCGAGCGCCGATATCGCCAAGGGGCTTGCCTCCTTCGGCGGCGTCAAGCGCCGCTTCACCTTGACGGGCGAATGGAACGGGGTGCAGATCTTCGACGATTACGGCCACCATCCGGTCGAGATCAAGGCGGTGCTGCGCGCTGCCCGCGAAGCCTGCAAGGGCCGCATCATCGCCGTCCACCAGCCGCACCGGTACAGCCGTCTCGCAAGCCTGTTCGAGGAATTCGCGGCCTGCTTCAACGATGCCGACAGCATTTTTCTGGCGCCCGTCTATGCGGCAGGCGAGGATGCGATCGAAGGCGCCGACTCCACGTCGCTCGTCTCGCGCATCAAATCCGGCGGCCATCGCGACGCCCGCTTCCTGTCTTCGGCCGAGCTTCTGCCGCAGATGGTTGCAGAGGTTGCAAAGCCTGGCGATTTCGTGGTTTTGTTGGGGGCTGGGAGCATCACATCCTGGGCAGCCGCACTGCCCAGACAACTGGAAGGCCTATCGGGAAAGTCCGCATGAAACAGGTGAATGGGGAAAAGCTTCTCGCGTCTCTCGGAGACGGTGTAAAGGATATCCGCGGCCGCATCACGCCGGATGCCCCCATGGACCGCGTCACCTGGTTCCGGGCCGGCGGGCTCGCCGAGCTGATGTTCCAGCCGCATGATGTCGACGATCTCATCGCCTTCCTGAAGATCCTGCCGGAAGAGGTGCCGCTGACGGTGATCGGCGTCGGCTCCAACATCCTGGTGCGCGACGGCGGCATTCCCGGCGTCGTGCTGCGCCTGTCGGCCAAGGGCTTCGGCTTCGTCGAGCTGGCCGGTGAAAACCGCATCCTTGCCGGGGCCATCTGCCCGGACAAGCATGTGGCGGCGATGGCGATGGACAACGGCATCGGCGGCTTTCATTTCTACTACGGCATTCCCGGCGCCATCGGCGGCGCGGCGCGGATGAATGCCGGCGCCAACGGGGTGGAGACGCGCGAGCGGCTGATCGAGGTCAACGCGGTCGACCGCAAGGGCAACAAGCATGTGCTCTCCAATGCCGAGATGGGCTATTCCTACAGGCATTCCGCAGCGTCGGCCGACCTGATCTTCACCTCGGTGCTGTTCGAGGGCTATCCGGAGGATCGCGCCCAGATCCGCGCCGAGATGGACGCCGTGCGCAATCACCGCGAGACGGTGCAGCCGGTGCGCGAGAAGACCGGCGGCTCGACCTTCAAGAACCCGCCGGGCCATTCTGCCTGGAAGCTGATCGACGAGGCGGGCTGCCGCGGCCTCGTGATCGGCGGCGCCCAGATGTCGTCGCTTCACTGCAACTTCATGATCAATATGGGGCAGGCGACCGGCTACGATCTCGAATATCTCGGTGAGCAGGTGCGCCGCGAGGTCTTCGAGAAAGAAGGCATCAAGCTCGAATGGGAAATCAAGCGTCTCGGCGTCTTCATGCCCGGCCGCGAAGTGCGCCCGTTCCAGGGTGTCACCAGCGAATAACGGCTACTTCACTGCCAGTTTCAGGCCTTGGCGCGACGTGACGACGGGCGTCCAGCCGAGAACCTTGCGTGCCTGGGATATGTCGACCTGCAGCGAACCGCAAAGGCGTTGATAGACGGCCTCCTTCCCGACAGCCTTCGCCGCCATGTGCAGCAATGCGGAGGGGAAGGGAACCAGCATCGGCTTGACGCCGAGCCCCGCGGCAATTCCCCGGATGAGCTCCGGGGTCGACAGGTCCTCACCATCTCCGGCAAGGAAAATCTCACCGCCGGCGGCGGGATGCGCCGCGCAGGTGATGATCAGATCGACGAGATTTTGCACCGCCACCAATGTGCGGCGGTTCTTCAGCGAAGCGAAAGGGAGCGGTATCCGCTTGCGGACGAGCCCGACGAGAAGAGCGAAGTTGCCTCTGGCGCCGGGGCCATAGACCAGGGGTGGGCGGATGATGACGATTTCCATGCCGGTGCGGGCGGCGATTTCACGCAGGCCGATTTCGCTTTCCAGTTTCGAAATGCCGTAGGGATCGATCGGCTGCGGCGTGTCGTCATGCCGGAACGGCCGATCGTTCTCTTCGCCATTGACCTTGATGGTGCTGACGAAGACGAATCTCTTCACGCCGGCGCGGGCCGCCTGTTCCGCGAGGTTGAGCGTGGCGGCGGTGTTGGTCCGGCGAAATTCCGCCAGCGGATCGGCTGCGCGATCGTTCATGATGTGAACGCGGGCGGCAAGATGGATGATGACGTCGACGCCTGCAAGTGCCGCCGCCCAGTCGGTCCTGTCGGTTATGTCAATCGGAAAATGCCTGACGTCATCAGGAAAGGCAGAGATTGCCGATCTGGTGGTGACCACAAGATCGCAAATCTTCTCTGCGTGCAGCCGCTCGACAAGTGGACTACCGACGAAGCCGGCAGCGCCGGTGACGAGGCATCGCATGATCTTCTCCCTGCTCATCCATGCGCCTTCGCTAGCCGGAAGTCAGATCCGCATCAATAAAAAAGCAGGGCGGACCGAGCGTTGCCGCTCTCCGCATTAATCAATCAAGCCGCCGGCCGCTGTTGAGGGATGACATCTCACTCTTTTGACTGAGGCCGTCGTGCTTCAGCGCGACACGATATCCTTTTGAAAATATATGATCTTTTTCCTCTGCTCGCGTTCATCCCCAGACGGCGGCGGAATGATGGCGAAATGAGCAAAAGGTAAAAGATCGCGAATTTCCGGGGCAGGAGTTAACGAAAGTAAACACTTCATTAACCATAATGATGCTCTAATGCATGCAGATCGGACAAAGGCCCGGAACGGCGCAGACAGCTTCGCGCAAGCGTCGTTTTCAAAAGTGGAAGTTATTTTTGGGGGTGTTGATGAGTCGCAAGCATGTCGCTGTCCTGATGGGCGGATTTTCCTCGGAACGGCCGGTCAGCCTTTCCTCGGGAAAGGCTTGCGCAGCAGCCCTCGAAGCCGAAGGCTTCCAGGTGACGTGCATCGATGTGGCGCGCGACGTTTCCGAAAGGCTCGCGGCGCTGAAGCCTGACGTCGTCTTCAATGCCCTTCATGGGCCCTTCGGCGAGGACGGCACGATCCAGGGCATCCTCGAATATCTCGAAATCCCTTATACGCATTCGGGCGTGCTCGCCTCGGCGCTGGCGATGGACAAGGACAAGGCGAAGCTTGTCGCCGCCGCCGCCGGCATTCCGGTTGCCGAATCGCAGGTTATCAACCGTTTCGCCTTTCCCTCGACGCATCCGATGAAGCCGCCCTATGTGGTGAAGCCGGTTCGCGAGGGCTCGAGCTTCGGCGTCGTCATCGTCACCGAAGATCAGGCGCATCCGCCGCAAATCGTCAGCTCGCCCGAGTGGCGTTATGGCGAGGAAGTGCTCGTCGAGCGCTACGTCTATGGCCGCGAGCTCACCTGCGGCGTCATGGGCGAGACGGCGCTTGGTGTCACCGAGGTGGTGCCGCAGGGACACAATTTCTATGATTACGATTCCAAGTATGCTGCGGGCGGTTCAAAACACGTCATCCCGGCGAAAATTTCACCGAATATTTACCAAAAAATACAAACATTGGCCGTAAGGGCGCATCAGGCAATCGGTTGTCGCGGCGTCAGTCGGTCCGACTTTCGTTACGACGATCGTTTCTCCGAAGACGGCGAAATCATCTGGCTGGAGGTCAATACCCAGCCTGGCATGACTCCAACCTCGCTCGTGCCCGAAATGGCCGGCCATGCCGGCTATTCCTTTGGTGAGTTTCTCCGGTGGATGGTGGAGGACGCGTCTTGTTTGCGTTGACGGTCAAGAAGATAGGGCGCCCCAGCCATCATGCCGTGCTTCCGACCGTGGAAGCCGAAGAGCGATTCGTCCTGCCGCGTCCGCTGCGCCGCGTCACTCGTTTCCTGATCAGCCTCGGCAGCGGCCGCATCTATATCCCGGCCCATACGGGCACGGTTTCGGCGCTGGCTTTCTTGGGCGCGACAGGGCTTTACGGCATGTCGCTCGGCGGTCACACGGAAGCCGTCGCCCAGGCGACGACGACGGCGGCGGGCTTTGCGATCGAGGACGTGAAAGTCTCCGGCAATTCCGAAACCTCCGAAATCGAAATCCTGCAGCTGATCGGCCTCGATGGCACGACCTCGCTGGTCGCGCTCGACGTCGATGCCGCTCGCCGGAAGATCGCCCATCTTCCCTGGGTCGAGAATGTCGAGGTCCGCAAGATCTACCCGAAGACGATCGAGGTGAAGCTCAAGGAGCGCCAAGCCTATGCGATCTGGCAGCACGGGCAGGAGCTTTCGCTGATCGAAAAGAACGGCAGCGTCATTGCGCCGCTGCGCGACAACAAGTTCTCGGCACTGCCGCTCGTCGTCGGCCGCGATGCGGAAACGGCGGCGGCTTCGCTCGACGAGGCCTTCTCGAAGTGGCCCGACGTGAAGGCCCGCGTGAAGGCCTATGTCTGGATATCCGGCCGTCGCTGGGACCTGCACATGGACAATGGCGTCGTCGTCAAGCTGCCGGAAGACGGCATCGACCAGGCGCTGGCCACACTGTCGAAATTCGACAAGCAGCATCAGCTGCTGGAGCGCGACATTGCCGCGGTCGATCTGAGATTGCCGGACAGAACCGCGATCCAGCTGACGCCGGAAGCGGCGGTTCGCCGGCAGGCGGCAGTCACGGAGCGTACCAAAGAATTGAAGAAGGCGGGGCAGAATATATGAGCTTGTTCGGTTCATCCCATTTCGGATTGCCGCGCCTGAAGCCGCTTTCGTCGAAGCGGTCGCATATCGTTTCGGTGCTCGACATCGGCTCGACCAAGGTCGTCTGCATGATCGGCCGGCTGACGCCGCGCGAGGAAAGCCAGATCCTGCCCGGCCGCACGCACAATATCGAGATCATCGGCATCGGCCACCAGCGCTCCCGCGGCATCAAGACCGGCGTCATTGCCGATCTCGACGCGCTGGAAGGCGTCATCCGGCTCGCCGTCGATGCGGCCGAGCGCATGGCCGGGCTGACCGTCGAGAGCCTGATCGTCAACCTGACGGCCGGCCGCCTCGGCAGCGACATTTACACGGCGACCATCGATCTCGGCGGCCAGGAAGTCGAGCTCAACGATCTGAAGAAGGTGCTCTCGGCCGCCTGCCAGCAATCGCTGCGCCAGGACCGTTCAGTGCTGCATTCGCTGGCGACCGGCTTCTCGCTCGACGGCGAGCGCGGCATCCGCGATCCGCTGGCGATGTATGGCGATGCGCTCGGCGTCGACATGCATGTCGTCACCGCGGAGCGCTCGGCGCTGAAGAACCTCGAGCTGAGTGTCAATCGCGCGCATCTGTCGGTCGAGGGCATCGTTGCGACGCCCTATGCATCGGGTCTTGCCGCTCTCGTCGACGACGAGGTCGAGCTCGGCTGCGCGGCGATCGACATGGGCGGCGGCACGACGACGATCTCGGTCTTTGCCGAGGGCAAGCTTGTTCACACCGACGCCGTCGGCCTCGGCGGCCATCACGTCACCACCGACCTGGCGCGCGGCCTTTCGACCCGCATCGAGGATGCGGAACGGCTGAAGGTCGTGCATGCCTCGGCACTTTCGAATTCCTCCGACGAGCGCGAGCTGATCTCGATCCCGCCGATCGGCGAGGATGATCGCGACCAGCCGTCGCAGGTGCCGCGGGCGCTGGTTTCGCGCATCGTTTCGGCGCGAATCGAAGAGACGATGGAACTGATCCGCGACCGCATCCAGCGCTCCGGCTTCAGCCCGATCGTCGGCAAGCGCGTCGTGCTGACGGGCGGCGCAAGTCAACTGACCGGCCTTGCCGAGGTGGCGCGGCGCATCCTTGCCCGCAACGTCCGCATCGGCCGCCCGATGGGCGTGTCGGGGCTGCCGACGGCGGCGAAAGGTCCGGCGTTTTCGACGGCTGTCGGCCTGATGATCTATCCGCAGGTCGCGGACATGGAGACACATGCGTCACAGAGCGGTCTGCTCATGTCGCTTGGGGGAAATAACAGCCGCATAGCCCGGATGGGCCAGTGGCTGAAGGAAAGCTTCTGAAATTTGAGTAATTGGCCGGCGTGGCGATGCGGCCAGAGAGAGAAGGAACAGGTACCATGACCATCAAGCTGCAAAAGCCTGACATCACAGAGCTGAAGCCGCGCATCACCGTGTTCGGCGTGGGCGGCGGCGGCGGCAATGCCGTCAACAACATGATCACCGCCGGTCTCCAGGGCGTCGACTTCGTCGTCGCCAACACGGATGCGCAGGCGCTGACGATGACGAAGGCCGAGCGCATCATCCAGCTCGGCGCCAACGTCACCGAAGGCCTCGGTGCAGGTTCGCAGCCGGAAGTCGGCCGCGCGGCCGCCGAAGAGTGCATCGACGAGATCATCGATCACCTGAACGGCACGCATATGTGCTTCGTCACCGCCGGCATGGGCGGCGGTACCGGCACGGGCGCAGCGCCCGTCGTCGCGCAGGCCGCCCGCAACAAGGGCATCCTGACGGTCGGCGTCGTCACCAAGCCGTTCCATTTCGAAGGCGGCCGCCGCATGCGTCTGGCCGAGATGGGCATCCAGGAACTGCAGAAGTCTGTCGACACGCTGATCGTCATTCCGAACCAGAACCTCTTCCGCATTGCCAACGACAAGACCACCTTCGCCGACGCCTTCGCGATGGCCGACCAGGTTCTCTATTCGGGCGTTGCCTGCATCACCGACCTGATGGTGAAGGAAGGTCTCATCAACCTCGACTTCGCCGACGTTCGCTCGGTCATGCGCGAAATGGGCCGCGCGATGATGGGTACCGGCGAGGCTTCCGGCTCCGGCCGCGCGCTGCAGGCCGCCGAGGCTGCAATCGCCAACCCGCTGCTCGACGAGACCTCGATGAAGGGCGCTCAGGGCCTGCTGATCTCGATCACCGGCGGTCGCGACCTCACGCTCTTCGAAGTCGATGAAGCCGCAACGCGCATCCGCGAGGAAGTCGATCCGGACGCCAACATCATCCTCGGCGCCACCTTCGACGAATCGCTCGAAGGCATCATCCGCGTCTCGGTCGTTGCGACCGGTATCGACCGGGCGATCAGCGAAGCCGCCGAGCGCAACTTCCAGCCGGTTGCCAAGCCTGCTATCCGTTCCTCCGCGGCTGTTGCTCCGGCAGCGGCCGCAGTTCAGCCTGCGCCGGTGATGCAGGCACCAAAGGCCATTGATCCGATCGCCCAGACCATCCGCGAAGCCGAGATGGAACGCGAGCTCGAAATCCCGGCCCCGCGTGCCGCCGCACCGCTTCAGCAGCCTGTTGCGCAGCAGGAAGTCTTCCGTCCGCAGAGCAAGATCTTCGCACCTGCTCCGGAGGCTCCGGCCATGCGTCCTCAGGTGCAGCAGCAGGCTCCGGCACCGGTGATGAGCCAGCCCATCCAGCAGCAACCGATCCAGCCGCAGCCGGTCCGGCAGGAGCCGGTCATCCGTCAGGCGGCTGAACCCGTCCGCATGCCGAAGGTGGAGGATTTCCCGCCGGTCGTTCAGGCCGAACTCGACCACCGCACGCAGGCTGCTTCCGCGCATGGCCAGGAAGAGCGCGGCCCAATGGGCCTGCTCAAGCGAATCACCAATTCGCTGGGGCGTCGCGACGACGATGCGGTTGCCGCCGACATGACCGCCGCACCGCCCGCCGCTTCGCAGCAGCGCCGTCCGCTGTCGCCGGAGGCAAGCCTCTACGCACCGCGCCGCGGCAATCTCGACGATCAGGGTCGTGCGGTTCCGCAGGCCCGTATGATGCAGGAAGACGACCAGCTGGAAATCCCGGCATTCCTGCGTCGCCAGTCGAACTGAGGCTGCGATTCGACACCGTTCATGCCCGGGATCCAGGTCCCGGGCATTTGCGTTTTTCAGCCCGGAATTGCTGAGCGATATCAATCGTGTGACTTCGTAACAAACCGAAAGAAACAGTGATTTGGATTGGAGCGCCGGCGCACGTAAGTATGGTGCAAGGAAACTGCCCTAGGAGACTCCTCAACGAGGCTCCTTCTGCAGAACGAATGAAAACCGCACCGTGGAACAGATCGCTGGAGCGGAAAAATAAAGGCAGATTTTATGGCAATTGGCTTGCTGGGTTTTCAAACGACGGTATCGCGTCCCGTGACGCTCTCGGGCATCGGGGTCCATTCGGGTGCCAATGTCTCGATCACGCTGAACCCGGCCGAATCGGACACCGGCGTCGTTTTCCAGCGCCTGCATGACAATGGCGACATCACCGAACTCAAGGCCGTCTCGTCGCAGGTCGGCAATACCGACCTCTGCACCGTGCTCGGCTTTTCGCCGGCGCATTCGGTCGCGACGATCGAACATGTCATGGCCGCCATCTATGCGCTCGGCCTCGACAATGTGGTGATCGAAGTGCAGGGCGCCGAAATGCCGATCATGGACGGCAGCTCGTTGCCTTTCGTCGAGGCGATCGAGCAGGCCGGTCTCGTCTCGCTCGGCGTCAAGCGCCGCTATATCCGGATCACCAAGCCGGTGCGAATCGAGCATGGCGGTTCCTGGAGCGAATTCCGTCCCTATGACGGCACGCGCTTCGAGGTCGAGATCGATTTCGACTGCCCGCTGATCGGCCGGCAGAAATGGGCCGGCGACATGAGCGCCGCGGTCTTCAAGACCGAGCTTTCCCGCGCCCGCACCTTCGGCTTCATGCGCGATGTCGAGCGGCTCTGGGCTTCGGGACATGCGCTCGGCTCGTCGCTCGAAAATTCCGTCGTCATTTCGGACGATAACACCGTCATCAACGTCGAAGGGCTGCGTTACGCCAAGGACGAGTTCGTCCGCCACAAGACGCTCGATGCCGTCGGCGACCTGTCGCTCGCCGGCGTCCAGTTCATCGGTTGCTACCGCTCCTACCGTGGCGGCCACAAGATGAATGCCAATGCATTGAAGGCGCTGCTCGCCGATCCCACCGCCTATGAAGTGGTCGAGACGTCGACGCCGCGCCAGCGCGTCGCTGCTCGGGAAATGATCGCCGTCAGCGCTTCGGAATTCGCTCCCTGGTCGGCATGACCTCCAGCATATTCTTAAGACCAGGCCGCCTCTTTCCCGGAGGCGGTTTTTTTATGTCGTCCCGAGTCTGCAGAGATTGGCATTTACGGCAGGTGCTTAGTTGCAACAGGTCGGAAAGAAGGTGAAAAGCCGGTCATTCCGGCCGCGGCTGCCACAAAAATGCGTTAATGCCTTATCATTGCGTTGCTCTCGATGCACATTTGTGGCTAGAAACGCCAGCGAGGCGTGGCTGCCGTGGAGCGAGCGGCGGCAGTGGGGTTCTTTCGAATGGCTTATGCAGGATCTGAAGGTATGATGAAGACAGCGCGCGCTTTGTTCGCATCGCTTCTGGTGCTCAGCGCAGGCGCCTCGATATCCGGCTGCCAGTCGGATCCCGACATCGACATCACCAAGCTCGGCCTCGAAACCGACCCGCCTGACGTGCTCTACACCCAGGGCCTTGCCAACATGAAGGCCGGCAACATGGCGGAAGCGGCGCGCAAGTTCGACGCCATCGACCGCGAGAACCCGTTCTCCGAATGGGCGCGCAAGGCGCTCGTGATGAGCACCTTCGTCAAATACCGCCAGGGCCGGCTCGACGATGCGCTGGCTTCGGGCAACCGTTACATGGCGCAATATCCGAAGTCCCAGGATGCCGCCTATGTGCAGTATCTCGTCGGTCTCACCTATTCCAAACAGATCGTCGACGTGACGCAGGACCAACGCGCCTCGGCCAAGACGATCGAAGCGATGCAGGCCGTCGTCGACAATTACCCGAACTCCGAATATGTCGACGACGCGCAGGCGAAGATCCGCTATGCGCGCGACCAACTGGCCGGCAAGGAAATGCAGATCGGCCGCTACTACATGGAGCGGAAGGAATATCTCGCCGCCATCTCGCGCTTCCGCATCGTCGTCGAGAAATATCCGAACACGAACCAGATCGAAGAGGCGCTCGCCCGTCTGGTCGAAGCCTATTACGCGATGGGCATCGTCGACGAGGCGCAGACCGCGGCAGCCGTTCTGGGTCACAATTACCCCGACAGCCAGTGGTACGCCGATTCCTACAAGCTGCTGCAGACCGGTGGCGCCGAGCCGCGTGAAAACAAGGGCTCGTGGATCGCTGCGGCAGGCAAGAAACTCCTGCTCGGTTCCTAAGTCCAATGCTGATCCAGCTTTCGATCCGCGATATCGTCCTGATCGAGCGGCTGGATCTTGCCTTCGAGACCGGCCTTTCCGTGCTGACGGGCGAGACCGGGGCGGGCAAATCCATCCTGCTCGACAGTCTTTCGCTGGCGCTCGGCGGGCGTGGCGACGGCGGCCTGGTGCGCCATGGCGAAGACAAGGGTCAGGTGACGGCGGTGTTCGACGTCGGCATGGATCATGGCGCCCGTGCACTACTGCGTGAAAACGGCATCGACGACGAGGGCGATCTGATCTTCCGCCGCCAGCAATCGGCGGACGGGCGCACCAAGGCCTATGTCAACGACCAGCCGGTCAGCGTGCAACTGATGCGCCAGGCCGGCCAGATGCTGGTCGAGATCCATGGCCAGCACGACGATCGCGCCCTGGTCGATACCAACGCCCATCGTACCCTTCTCGATGCCTTCGGCGGACTGACCGATGAAGTTGCAGAGGTCTCCCGGCTGTATCGTCTGTGGCGCGACAGCGAGCGGACGCTGAAGAAGCACCGCGAGAAGGTGGAAAGCGCGGCGCGCGAGGCCGACTATCTGCGCTCCTCCGTCGAAGAGCTCGAGAAACTCTCGCCGCAGGACGGTGAGGAGGACGAACTCGCCGAAAGCAGGCAGAAGATGATGAAGGCCGAGCGGATCGCCGGCGACATCGCCGAAGCCTCCGAGTTCCTGAACGGCAATGCCTCGCCGGTGCCCCATATCGCCTCGCTGGTACGCCGGCTGGAGCGCAAGAGCCATGAGGCGCCGGGACTGCTCGAAGACACCGTGACGTTGCTCGATGCCGCGCTCGATCAGCTTTCCAACGCCCAGATGGAAGTCGAGGCGGCGCTACGCAAGACCGAATATGATCCGCGCGAGCTGGAGCGGGTGGAGGAGCGGCTTTTCGCGCTCCGGGCCGCTTCGCGCAAATATTCCGTGCCGGTCACCGAGCTGCCGGCGCTGGCCGTCCGCATGATCGCCGATCTTGCCGATCTCGATGCGGGCGAAGAGAAGCTTGCGCGGCTGGAAGCCGAGGTCGGCCTGGCGCGGGAGAATTACGATACCGCGGCGCGCGCGCTCTCCGACAAGCGCCATCATGCCGGCACGGCGCTGGCCGCGGCCGTGATGGCCGAGCTGCCGGCACTGAAGCTCGAACGCGCCCGTTTCATGGTCGAGATCACCACCGATGAGCAGGAGGCGCTGGCCGAAGGCATCGACGTCGTCGAGTTCCACGTGCAGACCAATCCGGGCACGCGGCCAGGCTCGATCATGAAGGTCGCTTCCGGCGGTGAGCTGTCGCGTTTCCTGCTGGCGCTGAAGGTGGCGCTCGCCGATCGCGGATCGGCGCCGACGCTTGTCTTCGACGAAATCGATACCGGCGTCGGCGGTGCGGTCGCCGATGCGATCGGCCAGCGGCTGAAGCGGCTCTCCGATCGTGTCCAGGTGCTGTCGGTCACCCATGCGCCGCAGGTCGCGGCAAGGGCGGCAACGCATCTGTTGATCTCCAAGGGGCCGACGACCGACGGTTCGGAAAAGATCGCCACGCGCGTGGCGACGATGGCGCAGACGGACCGCACCGAGGAGATCGCCCGCATGCTGGCCGGCGCTTCGGTGACCGAAGAGGCGAGGGCGGCCGCCAAGCGGCTGCTTGCCGGCAACGGCTAATCGCCTAACCCGATTTAAGGCTGTGGCGTGACAAGCACCGCGCTTCGCGCTATGCGCATCTTCCCGATCCGACGTGATCCGTTGCCATGCGCCTTTTCCATTTCAGCGACGATCCTGATATCGCGGTGTTCGAGCCGCGCCCTGTTCTCATTCCCTCGGTTCGCCCGGTTGGCCGGGAATGGCTGAATGGCCCGCTCGTCTGGGCGATCGATGGCGATCATGACTTTATGTACCTCTTTCCGCGAGACTGTCCGCGTATCCTACTGTGGGGGACGCCGGATACGCCGGAGGCCGAACGGCGGCGCTGGCTCGGTGATTGGCGCGCCGTTGCCTTCGTCGAGCGTCATTGGCTGGAAAGGCTCGAGGCGGAGACGATCCACCGCTATGAAATGGCGTCCGACGGCTTCGAAGAGCTTAAGGATGCAGGCATGTGGGTGTCCAGCAGACGCGTCGTTCCCGTCAAGCGGACCGCCATGTCGCAGCTCGACCTGGAGTTTACGCCACGCAAGGTGGATCTCCGGGTGGTCGATAACCTGCGGCCGTTGAAGGACCTCTGGAACACCGGCCTGCATGTCAGCGGCATTCGCCTGCGCAATGCGCGAGACTGGGAATAGGCCGGTAAGATCCGCCGGGCCGGAGGCCATGACAAGCGTCCCAGCGGTATGAATTTGGCGCGAACGCTGACCCCAATCTCCCTCATCCCCGTGACGAGCACAGGGATGAGGGCGGAGAGGTGTGCGGCCCGGCGTGCAGCAATATCCGGCCTCTCTTTTCATCCGGAAATTTTGCTCTAAAAACAATGCAGATTTTCTGGCCAGATTCCCTGGAGTGAGGTTGTATGTCCATCGAAGGTTCCGCCGTCGACGCGTTGACGATCGAAGAGGCTGCCGCCGAGCTTGAGCGGCTGGCAAAGGAAATCGCGCATCACGATGCGCTCTATCACGGCAAGGACCGGCCGGAGATATCGGATGCCGATTACGACGCGCTGAAGCGCCGCAACGATGCGCTGGAGGCGCGGTTTCCCGAGCTGATCCGCGAGGACAGCCCGTCGCGGCATGTCGGTGCTGCGCCCTCGGTCACCTTCTCGCCGGTCGTTCATGCGCGGCCGATGCTGTCGCTCGACAACACGTTTTCGCAGGAGGACGTGCAGGATTTCGTCGCCGGCGTCTATCGCTTCCTCGGCCGCCTGCCGGACCAATCGATCGCCTTTACCGCGGAGCCGAAGATCGACGGTCTGTCGATGTCGATTCGCTATGAAAACGGCAGGCTGGTGACGGCCGCCACGCGCGGCGATGGCACGACCGGGGAGAACGTCACCGCCAATATCCGCACCATCGCCGAGATCCCCAACGAGCTGCCGAAGGGCGTTCCCGCCGTGGTGGAGATCCGCGGCGAGGTTTATATGGCCAAGAGCGACTTCCTGGCACTCAACCGGCAGATGGAGGCGGAGGGTAAGCAGACCTACGTCAATCCGCGCAATACGGCCGCCGGATCGCTGCGCCAGCTCGACGCCAAGGTGACGGCCAGCCGCAAGCTGAAGTTTTTTGCCTATGCCTGGGGCGAGATGGCGGAGATGCCCGCCGACACCCAGTTCGGCATGGTGCAGACCTTCAAGGACTGGGGCTTTCCCGTGAACCCGCTGATGAAGCGGCTGAATTCGGTCGCCGACATTCTGACCCATTATGACGAGATCGGCCTCGAGCGGCCGGACCTCGATTACGACATCGATGGCGTCGTCTATAAGGTCGACAGCCTCGAACTGCAGCAGCGCCTCGGCTTCCGCTCGCGTTCGCCGCGCTGGGCGACGGCGCACAAGTTTCCGGCCGAGCAGGCCTTCACCGAGGTCGAGAAGATCGAAATCCAGGTCGGCCGCACCGGCGCGCTGACGCCGGTGGCGCGGCTGAAGCCGATCACGGTCGGCGGTGTGGTCGTCACCAACGCGACGCTGCACAACGAGGATTACATCAAGGGCATCGGCAATAGCGGCGAGCGCATTCGGCCGGAGGAACACGACATCCGCGAGGGCGATACGGTCATCGTCCAGCGTGCCGGCGACGTCATTCCGCAGATTCTCGACGTGGTGATGGAAAAACGCGCCGCCGATGCCCGCTCATACGAGTTTCCGAAGGCCTGCCCGGTCTGCGGCTCGCATGCCGTGCGCGAGGTCAACGAGAAGACCGGCAAGATGGATTCGGTGCGCCGCTGCACCGGCGGCTTCATCTGCCGGGCGCAGGCGACGGAGCATCTGAAGCACTTCGTCTCGCGTAACGCCTTCGATATCGAGGGGCTTGGCTCCAAGCAGGTCGACTTCTTTTTTGAAAACGAGGATACGTCGCTGCAAATCCGTACGGCGCCCGAGATCTTCACGCTGGAGAAACGGCAGCAGGACTCGCTGACCAAGCTGGAGAACATCGACGGCTTCGGTAAAGTCAGTGTCGGCAAGCTCTATGCAGCGATCAACGAACGGCGCAGCATTGCGCTTCACCGCTTCATCTATGCGCTCGGCATCCGTCATGTCGGCGAGACCACGGCGAAGCTGCTGGCGCGCTCCTACGGCACCTACGAAGCCTTTGCGACGGCGATGAAGGAAGCAGCACCGCTTTCCGGCGACGCCTGGAACGATCTCAACGCCATCGAGGGTATCGGCGAGGTCGTGGCGCGCGCCATGGTCGAATTCTATAAGGAGCCGCGCAATGTCGAAGTGATCGGCCGCCTGCTCGACGAAGTGACGCCGCAGGAGGCTGAACAGCCGGTGACGGCCGGAAGCCCCGTCGCCGGCAAGACCGTGGTCTTCACCGGCTCGCTGGAGAAATTCACGCGCGACGAGGCGAAGGCGAGGGCCGAAAGCCTTGGCGCCAAGGTGGCGGGATCGGTTTCGAAGAAAACAGACATCGTTGTCGCCGGTCCCGGCGCCGGCTCCAAGCTCGACAAGGCGCGCGAACTCGGCGTGCAGACCATGGATGAGGACGAGTGGCTGGCGCTGATCAGCGGGTGAGAGGCTGACGGCGGGCCGTCAGCCTCGTTCGTTCAAGGTCTCAACCGCGCCATGGTATAGGCGTCGACATACGCTCCCGATCGAAAGCCGAAGGCCCTCAGCAGGCCTTCCCGCTCGAAGCCGAATTTCTCATAGAGGCCGATGGCGGCGTCGTTGTCGGTATAGACGGTCAGTTCCAGCCGCTTGACGTCAAGCCAGTCGTCGGCGGCCTCGACCATGGCGCCGAGCAGGATGCGTCCGAAACCGCGGCCGGTGAAATCGTCATGCACGCCCATGCCGACGCTGGCGACGTGCTGCCGGCGGCCGCCGAGGCGGTTGAGGCCGCAATTGCCGACGATCTTGCCGTTCAGCGTGACGACGAGATTGAGCGCGCCCGGCGAGGGATTTTCCATGCGCTTGCGAACCTCTTCGATCGTTTGGTACGGCGGCCTCAGCGTGCCGGCCCGGTAGCCCGGCAAATTCATGAGATCGGTTATTTCTTCCGCGTCGGAAAGGCGGACGGCGCGCACGACGACGCCATCCGGCAGGCGCGCTCGGTCGCGGGGCTCATTCTCTTCATTTTCGGACATTGGGTGCTCTCCTTGGGGTTCAGGAGGAGAGCCGGTTTCCGAAAACCCTGCTCGCCTCGGCAGGGTTTCGGGATGATCGGATCGCTGTTAACGCGCCATTGCTCCCGCATACCCTTCAAGGGTCGTGGTGTGATGGATAAGCGCTGCCATGGTCACGGAACCGATCATGGGTAGCAATTTTGGATATCTGTCGCGGAATGTCAACCAACGCGCGTGGGTAATTTGCACGGCCGCAAGCCGAGCGCTATTCCTGTCGTTGGTGAAACGATTCGGATGCGGCATTGAAGACGATCGCAATTGACTTCGAGACGGCCAACGAGCAGCGCGGCAGCGCCTGTTCCGTCGGCCTTGCCTGGATCGAGGAGGGCAGGGTGACGCGCGTCGAGGAGCGGCTGATCCGGCCGCGCGACATGCGCTTTTCCGGGATGAATATCGCGATCCACGGTATCCGGCCGGAAGATGTCGAGGACGCGCCGGAGTTTCCCGAGGTGATGGATGAGTTCCATGACGATTTCAGGGGCGCGACGATGATTGCGCATAATGCCGCCTTCGATTTCAGCGTCTGGCGGGCAAGCCTCGATCTCTACCGGCAATCCTATCCCGAATTGACCTATCTCTGCAGCCTGAAGATGGCGCAGCGGATCTGGCCGCACTTTCTTTCGCACCGGCTGAACCTGATCGCCGAGCATCTCGGCCTGCGCTTCATGCACCACAACGCCGCCGAGGATGCCGCGGTCTGCGCGGCGGCGGCGATCGAGATGGCGAAGGCGGTCAAGGCGAAAGCCGTCGAGGCGATCCCGGCCCTGATCGGCATGACGCCGGGGCGGCTGACGGCGCGCGGCTATGCCCCCTGCACCTGCCGAAAGGCCTGAGCCTTTCTTGCAAAGCATGGGTGCGCACTTATCTAGAATGCGGCAAATCAAGCGATGGAGCGCTTTTGGCACGGCCGTCGGACGCGCGGCGCTCCCAGGGAGCAGCCATGTCCAAGCCGCGTAATCTTTTCCTCGCCACCCTGTCTTTCCTCGCAGTCTCGGCGGGCGCTGCTCCGGCTGAAGTCGTCGGCAAGGTCGGGGTTGACTGGATCGGCAACGACATCATCGTCGAGGCAGTCTCCGATCCCGAGGTCAAGGGGGTTACCTGCCATGTCACCTATTTCGACCGCAGCCTGATCGACAGGTTCAAGAAAGGCAACTGGTTCGAAGATCCGTCCAACAATTCCATCGCCTGCCGGCAGACCGGACCGATCGAGGTCGGCAATATCGACCTGTCCAAAGATGGTAGCGAAGTGTTCCGCCAAGGCATGTCGCTGATCTGGAAGACGCTGGTCGTCAACCGCATCTATGACAAGGCGAACGACACGCTGATCTATCTCGCCCATTCCAGGGAGCTGACGGATGGCTCGGCGAAGATGTCGATTTCGACGATTCCGCTCTATGGGCAGAACGTGACCTGGAAGAATGGGAAGCCGCAATAAGGCGAGGGTAGCGTTCGATTTTGGGCAGGTCGTTGCCTCCTCCTCGCCCTCATTCCTGTGCCCGTCACAGGAATCCAGCGCGCCCAAGTCCTTGGGCGCAAGAGACTCTTTTATCTGCGGCAAGTGAGTCATTCACCGCGCGGACGCGCGGTGGCTGGATCTCTGTGACATCCCCGGGTCGGAGCCCAAGGACAGAGATGAGGCAGGAGAAGGTGTGCTGTGCCGCTCGCACAGATTGGCGGTAACCGGTCTTTTCAACGAAAAAGGCCCGGACGAGCCGGGCCTTCCAACGTCAGTGTGGAGAAATTTCAAGCCGCCTGATTCAGCTCGTCGGCGATGACGGTATCGAGGTTCAGGAAGCAGACCATGGTCTTCTCGAGTGCGACGATGCCGCGGCAGAAGGCGCGCTGGGCTTCCGGGATGATTTCCGGCGGCGGCTGCAGGTCTTCGCTCTTGATGGTCATCATGTCGGAAACCTGCTCGACCAGCAGACCGACCAGCTTGCCGGCGATATCGGTGACGATGATCGCCGAGCGCTCGGAAGGCTCGGTCATCTTCATGCCGAGGCGGCAGGCCATGTCGATGACCGGGATCACCGCGCCGCGCAGGTTGATGAGGCCCAGCACGTAAGGCGGAGTATGCGGCATCGGCGTCACCGGCGCCCAGCCGCGGATTTCGCGGATGGCCATGATGTCGATGCAGAATTCCTGATCACCCAGGTGGAACGAAACGATTTCGAGATAGGCGCCCGACTGCTTGATGGCGTTGTTGTTCATGGTCAGAATTCTTCCCAGTTGTCCCCGGCGGGAGAGGCGATGACTTTGGCGGCAGAGCCGCCGTTGAATGCGCCCGCGACCTTGCCGATCAGGCTGCGCGCGGGAGAAGGTCTCGAATGCGAGGCGGCGGTTGCCTCTCGCGGCGTTTGCCGGGCCGTCATGCCCTCGCCGGTCTTGAACTGCTTGATCAGTTGCGTCAGGTTTTCCGCGTCGACGGCGAGCGTGTGGCTTGCGGCGTTCGTCTCTTCCACCATGGCCGCGTTCTTCTGCGTGACCTGATCCATCTGACTGATCGATGTATTGATTTCGTTCAATCCGACCGATTGTTCGCGCGCAGAGGTTACGATTGATTTAACGTGTTCGTCGATGCGCAGAACATCTTCGCCGATCTGGCGAAGCGCTTCACCGGCGGCCGTCACCAGTTCGCCGCCGATCTTCACTTCCTCGCCGGATTTTCCGATCAAGGTCTTGATATCCTTGGCCGCACCCGCGGCACGGCCGGCGAGTTCGCGCACTTCCTGGGCAACGACGGCGAAGCCTTTGCCGGCCTCGCCGGCACGCGCCGCCTCGACGCCGGCGTTGAGCGCCAGCAGGTTCGTCTGGAAAGCGATTTCGTCGATGACGTTGATGATCTTGCCGATTTCGCGGGAGGCACCTTCTATCCGTTCCATCGCGGCCATCGCATCGCCGACGACGATGTCCGATTTCGCGGTATTCTCACGGGTATGCGAAACCATGTGGCCGACTTCCTCGGCGCGGTTGGTCGCATTGCGGACGGTGGCGGTGATCTGGTCGAGGGCGGCCGAGGTCTCTTCCAGCGAAGCGGCCTGCTGCTCGGTGCGCTTGGCGAGATCGTCGGCTGCGGCGCGCATCTGGCGGCTGTTGGCTTCGATCGAGCTGCTGTTGAGGGCAATATCGCCCATCGCCTTGCGCAGCGTCGCCGTCGTCTGGTTGAAGTCCAGGCGCAGACGCTCCAGCTCTTCGCGGAACGGCTGGTCGATCGTAACGGTCACGTCGCCGCCCGACAGGCGGGTGAGGCCGGCGCCGAGAGCGGCGACGGCGGCGTTCAAGGCCTCTGCGTCGGCAAGCTTGGCGGCTTCGCGGGCGCGGTGCTCGGCATCGCTGCGCTGCCGGTCGGTTTGGTTCTGGGCTTCAAGGTCACGCTTTTCGATGGCGGCGAGGCGGAAGCCGTCAGCGGCGCGAGCCATTTCGCCGATTTCGTCGCCGCGGGTCTTTTCCGGAACCTCGCTGGCAAGATCGCCGCTCATGATGCGCTGCATGCTTTCCCGAACGGCACCGATGCCGCGGCGGATCGAGCCGCCGTGGACATATTGCAGGATGCCCATGGTGAGGATAGCCAAGACACCGAGGCCGACCTGCAGGACGAGAGCCTCCCGCGACACGGCATTGGCGAGCTCGACATGCTGCTTGGCAAAAAGGGTTCCGTCCGCGGCGAGCTTGTCGAGCGTCTTGGTCAGCTCTTCGCCGGCGCCGTCGATCGCATCGTCGATCTTGTCGAACTCCGCGTCGGGCGCTCCCTGTTGAACCAGCGCGATCAGATCGACCTGTATTGCCTTGCCGATTGCGGCGACATCGGCGTCATAGCTCTTCAACAGGCCGTCGTCATGCATTTCATCTGCAAGAAGGCGCATTTCCTTCGAGCCGCTGGAAAGAGCGGTCAGTGAATCGCCGATCAGTTTGATGCGTGCAGGCTCGACGACCTTGCTGTCCTTGTCGACGATGATGTCCATAGCAGCCAAAACCATTGTCAGGTTTGCAAGCCGCATGTCGCCGAGATGATTGACGCTTGCCTGGATCTCTGTGGCGCGGTGCAAAGCCGTGTCGACCCGCGTGTTCTCATACCAGCCGACGCCGAGCATCGTTCCGAAACCGATGAATGCCGCGCCACCGAGCGTCCAGAGCCGCTGGCTGACCGACAGGCTCTTGCGCACTAATGAATTGGTCATGAAATACCCCTCACAAACCGCTCGGATTCGTGTTTCCCTCATTTCATGCGGAGGTCCGGGGTTTTTTCGCCGCTCGGCAGACATCATGTCAGAACGGCAGAAGAGCGCCGCACGCATTACTAAATATAGATATGACGGCTTAAGTCTTTCCTAACGATATCTATCTTGAGATTGCCGGTAGGCTGTTTCGGCAAGTTACTGGAAAGAATGATATTTTTTGTTCCGTCCTCAATGCCGATCGGTGGATCTCCCGTTGCGGACGGCCCCAGTGGGTGGGACAATTAATCACGGGTCAGAAAACATATTGTTGAATTGCGCGCGTCCGATCGAGACTATATCAGGCGGGGCAAGGGCAGGCGGACATATCCGCCTCGGATCGAGGATCGTGCCAATGAAGACATTCCGTATCGCCATCTGGATCGGCGTTCTGATGCTGGCCGGAATTCTCGGCTGGGCCACGCTCAATCTCGACAAATCGAAAGATGTGGTGGCGGAAGCTCCCTTCGGCGTGCCTTTCACGCTCGTTTCCCAAAGCGGACAGCCGATCACCGAGCAGGCGTTGCGCGGCAAGCCGACCGCGCTGTTCTTCGGCTTCACCCATTGCCCCGAAGTCTGCCCGACCACTCTGTTCGAGCTGAACGGCTGGATGGAGAAGGTCGATCCCAAGGGTGACAAACTGCAGGCCTATTTCGTCACCGTCGATCCGGAACGCGACACGCCCGAGATCATGAACGAGTATGTTTCCAACGTTTCCAAGCGGATCACTGGCATTTCGGGTCCGCCTGAAAAGATCGCCGATGTCATCAAGGGTTTCCGCGTCTACGCCAAGAAGGTGCCGGTCGACGAGAAGGATCCGAACGGCGACTATACGATGGATCACACCGCCTCGGTTTTCCTGCTCGATTCGGCCGGGCGGTTTTCCGGAACGATCGCCTATGGCGAAAACCCGGACACGGCGGTAAAGAAGCTGGAGAATCTCGTCCGCAAGGGGTGATAGGGCGCTGGCCCGACCGGTGGCGGGCAACGGAAACGGGAAAGACCGCCTATCGTGAGTGAAATCCGCCTTTACGTATCGACGACCGAGAGCAAGGCCGAACAGATTCTCGACCTTCTAAGCGAGGTCTTCGGCGAAGAAGATTTTGCCATCGGCACCACCGAGGTCGATGAGAAGAGGGATATCTGGGAAGCCTCCGTCTACATGATGGCAGAGGACGAGGCGCAGGTGCGCTCCCGTGTCGAGACGGCGCTGAAAAGCCCCTTTCCTGATGCTGAGCTGCTGCGGGAGGTCATTCCCGACGTCGATTGGGTGGTGAAGTCGCTGGAGGGGCTGAAGCCCGTCAGGGCAGGGCGCTTTCTGGTGCACGGCTCGCATGACCGCGACAAGGTGCGGCCCGGCGACATCGCCATCGAGATCGATGCCGGCCAGGCTTTCGGCACCGGCCATCACGGCACGACGGCCGGCTGCCTGGAGGTGATCGATCGCGTCGTCCGATCGCGCCGCGTCCGCAACGCACTCGACCTCGGTACCGGCAGCGGCGTGCTGGCGATCGCCGTGCGCAAGCTCAAGAACATACCGGTGCTCGCCACCGACATCGACCCGATCGCCACACGGGTCGCCGCCGAAAACGTCCGCCGTAACGGTATTGCCTCGGGCATCGCGACCAGAACCGCACCAGGCTTTCATTCGACTGCTTTTTCCGAGCATGGTCCCTTTGATCTCATCATCGCCAACATTCTCGCCCGGCCGCTGATCCGGATGGCGCCGCAGCTCGCCGCCCACCTTGCGCCCGGCGGGTCGGTGATTCTTTCGGGGATTCTCGCCGCGCAGCGATGGAAGGTGATCGCCGCCTATAGCGGTGCGAGGCTCCGGCACGTTAGGACCATCTGGCGGAACGGCTGGGTGACGATCCATTTGGATCGGCCGTGAGTTCTGCTTAGGTAAGGGGCTCGGCCTGCTGCACGCTTGCTTAGGGCGCTGGCTTTCCTCCTTCTTCCTCATTCCTGTGCCTGTCACAGGAATCCAGCCACCGCGCGTCCGCGCGGTGAATGACTCATCGTATTTTGGAGAGAGTCACCCGCGCCCAAGGACTTGGGCGCACTGGATTCCTGTGACGAGCACAGGAATGAGGGAGGGGAGAGGTTTGCGCTCGAAGCGGAGTCGCTTTTGGGCGTTCAAACAAAAAAGGCGGTGCCGTTGACACCGCCTTGGACCGGTCTATCCGGCCAATGCCCGCGAGCTCGAAGGAGGAGGAGCGCTCGAGCGGGCTCTACTGCATTCCAATAGGCCGGTCCGGGAGGGAGGAGACGGACGGGCTTTCAGGCTTAGAACGCGTAGCTGGGGGCGCCCTGGTGGCGCGTGACGCGCTGGCCGGCGCCGAGCAGCTTGAGGCTGTCTTCGCTCTGCGGGCGGCGGGCGCCGATCACGTGACGCACGGTCTGGCGTTCGCCAGCCTGCACCGGGCTGCTGTATGCGAAGCGCGAGAGAGAGGCGGTCATTTCCAAAAATCCTTTGTTTGCTGGTTCGTCCGAACCGTTCGATGGCGCCTATATAGCCATTCTGAAATGCGGAGGCAGAGGGTTTTGCTCATGGGAGCCATGCGGCCAATGCATAAAGCGTGCCAAATTAACTTTTGGCGTCACAGTTCTGTCAAAATATTGGGCGCCTGCAGCGACTTCGACTCGTTTCGACGCTTTTTCTCCCCATCGATTGAAATTTCGCTAACATGGCCGGCATCCCATTAACCGGATTCGTTTCAATCATTCGGGTTTCCAGCATGTTCCAGTCTTTCGAGGTCACCTCCACGCCGCACTTCGGCAAGGATCGGGTTTCGGCGTTGCGCGCCACTTTCGATTCGCTCGGCATCGACGCCTTCCTCGTGCCGCGCGCCGACGAATTCAACGGCGAATATGTTCCCGCCTGCTCCGAGCGCCTGGCATGGCTGACCGGCTTCACCGGTTCGGCAGGTGTTGCGCTGATTCTGCGCACGCAGGCGATCGTCTTCGTCGATGGGCGCTATGTGACGCAGCTTGCCGAACAGGTCGACGGTTCGGTGTTTTCGGGCGGCGATCTCGTCAACGAGCCGCCGCATGTCTGGCTTGCCGCAAACGGCGGCAAGGGTCTGCGGCTCGGCATCGATCCATGGCTGCATGCGGGTGCCGAAGTGCGCCGTCTGGAAAGGGCGCTTTCGGAGATCGACGGCAGCCTCGTCTTCCTGCCGCACAATCCGCTCGACAGGCTGTGGAACGACCGGCCGGCCGAGCCGCTCGGCGCCGTGACTATCCAGAATGTCGCCCAGGCCGGCGTGCTGGCGAGCGACAAGATCGCGACAATCGCTGCCAATCTTAAGAAGAAGGAGCTCGCGGCGGTGCTGATCGCCGATCCGTCGTCGGTCGCCTGGATCTTCAACATCCGCGGCGCCGACGTGCCGCACACGCCGCATCCGCTGGCACGGGCCATCATCCATGCCGACGGGCGGGCCGAACTTTTTCTCGACAAGCGCAAGACAGGCATCGAACCGGAGGCCTATCTCGGGCAGATCTGCTCCCAGCTGCCGCGTTCGGCGCTGGAAGAGCGGCTCGCCGCTGTTTCCAGGGATGGCGGCCGTGTGCTGATCGATCCCGATATCGCTTCCTATGCGCTTGCCGAGGTCATCCGCAAGGCGGGCGGAGAGGCAGTGGAGGGTATCGACCCCGCCAAGCTGCCGCGCGCAGTGAAGAACGACGTCGAAATCAACGGCTCGGCCGCCGCGCATTTGCAGGACGGCGCGGCGATGGTGGAATTCCTCTATTGGCTGTCGCAGGAAAAACCCGGCACGGTCAGCGAGATTGCCGCCGCCGAGCGGCTCGAAGCGGCGCGCGCGCGCGTCGGCCAGAGCATGCAGAACCCGCTGAAGGACATTTCCTTCGACACGATTTCGGGTGCGGGCGAACATGCGGCGATCATGCATTACCGGGTGACGACCGAGACCAACCGGATGATCGAGGCCGGCGAACTCTTCCTGATCGATTCCGGCGCGCAATATATCAACGGCACGACCGACATCACTCGCACGGTGGGGATCGGTGCGGTTTCGGAGGAGCATCGCCGCTTCTTCACACTGGTGCTGAAGGGCATGATCCAGATCAGCACGGCGCGTTTCCCGAAGGGTACGCGCGGCTGCGATCTCGATCCGCTGGCGCGTATCGCGCTGTGGCGGGCGGGGGCCGATTTCGCCCATGGCACGGGCCACGGCGTCGGCTCCTATCTTTCGGTGCATGAGGGGCCGCAGCGTATCTCGAGGCTTTCGACGCAGGAACTGCTGCCCGGCATGATCCTTTCGAACGAGCCAGGTTATTACCGGCCGGGCAGCTTCGGCATCCGCATCGAAAACCTGATCTATGTGCGCGGGGCCGAGGAAATCGAGGGCGGCGATATGGCCATGCTCGGTTTCGAGACGCTGACCTTCTGCCCGATCGACCGCAGCCTTGTCATCCCCGAGCTGCTGACCCATGACGAGCTGCACTGGTTCAATGACTATCACCGCCGCACGCGCGAGGCGCTGATGCCGCTGATCCACGATCACGACGTCAGGGCGTGGCTCGAAAACGCGACGCTGCCCCTGGAATATTAGCGTAGTGGCGCCATAGCGCCGGCGTTAAACGCCGGCGCTATGGCGCCAGATCATCACGACAATCCAGGCGGCGACCAGCATCCATGTATGGGTGAAACGCAGGCCGACGAAGAGGGCGACGGCGAGCGCCAGCTTCGAATCCCAGCCGCCGATGAAGAAGGCGGGTGCGACCAGCGTCGTCAGCACGGCCGCCGGCACGGCATTCAGCGCCGCCTCCATGCGCGGCGGAATGCTCTTCATCCGGGTGATGAGGATGTAGCCGCCGATACGGGTGGCGAAGGTGGCGGCAGCGGCGGCGAGGATGACGAGCGCCATGTGAAGATCGAATTCCATGGCTCAGACCTCGTGCACTTCGGATTGAAGGGCGTCCGCTTCAAGATCGGGCTCTTGCGGCGCCAATGGCAGCAGGGCGGCGAGCACGATGCCGGCGGCAGCGCCGAGGCTCACATGCCAGGGCGAGCCGACGTAGCGATAGGCGAGCACCGAAGCCACCGCGCTGACGAGTGCGACGGGCAGGAAATTATCGCGCTTGCGGAAGCCGAGGACGATGCCGAGGAAATAGGCCGGCAGCAGGATATCGAGGCCGATCGCCTTCGGATCGCCGATGAAGCCGCCGAGCATGCCGCCGGCGACGCTGATCAGCACCCAGGGAATATAGATGATGATGCCGAAGCCGAAATACCAGGCGAAGGTCAGCGGTTTGCCGGCCTCGCTGCGCTTCACCGCTTCGGCAAATTGCGGATCGACGAGCAGGAAGAAGGTGAAGAATTTCTGCACCGGCGTGAAATGGCCGATATAGCGCGCTAAGGCCGCCGAATAGAGCACGTGGCGAAAATTGACGGCGAGGATCGACAGCACGATCAGCCAGGCGTGGACATTGTGGCCGAAGAGTTCAATGCCGACCATCTGGCTGGCGCCGGCATAGACGGTGGCGCTCATAAAGGCGGCTTCGGAAAGCGACATGCCGTTTTCTACCGCGAGCGCTCCGAACAGCGCACCGAAGGGTGCCGACGCCAGCGCAACGGCGGAGCCGCCCCGCAAACCTTCAACAAAGTCGGCGCGATTCATCTGGGTGATCCTGTTGGAAATTCAGCTTTCCCTTATGGTCTGCGGATTGCCGCGGCAATTGAATTTCGTTGATTGATCAATCGATTTCGCTGAAGCATCAACGTGCTGATCGCAACCGGCGGAGAGGTGCCTATGAAGAAGATCGAATTTACCAAGGAGGCGAAAGCGGCGATCGTCTCGCGCATCCGCCGCTATTTCGAGACGGAACTCGACCAGCCGATCGGCGCGCTGCCAGCGGAGTTCCTACTCGACTTCTTCGCCGAGGAGATCGGCGCTCACTATTACAATCAGGGTCTTCGCGATGCACACGCCGCCCTTTCGAAGAAGATGGAGGATCTCGCCGAGGACATCTATCTGCTCGAGCGTGACGAGAAGAACAAGGCCGCGGGCGCCTGAGCGGCCCGTCTTAGAGCATTTCCTGGTTAGATTGAAGCATTCTGCCGGAGCAGGTTTTCGTCAGGGCAGAGGCGATTGGCGATGGGCATACCCCAAGGTACGTCCGAGCCGATCGCCTCTGATCCTGGCTAGAGATGCCCGGCCCACCGGCCGCACCGCTTCGCTATGGCGAAGCGATCAGCGCGTCCGGCGATTTTCAGTCTTGCAGATTTGCGAGGCAAATCTGCGGGAGGGTTGGCTGAAACGGGCCGGCTGATCGACCGGCCGGCTTGGCCGTAGAGCTGGGCTACGACGCGCGCCGGCCGGTCGACCATCCGACTCCGTTTGAGCCAACAGAATGCTTCAATCTAACCAGGAAAGGCTCTAGCCCTCGCGCTTCATCCGCTCCCGGCGCGCCAGTTCGGCCTGCGAGGGCTCCTGCATCGCGAAGCTGCCGGGTTTGACCTCGCCGGCGCGCTGATAGACGCTCATGACAACGCCCGTCGTCGATACCGAGTTGGCGGTGAGCTTCAGCGCTGCCGGTGTGGCACCCGTGCCGAACAGGCGCTTCCCGGGGCCGAGGATGAGCGGGAAGGTCAGGAGCCGGAGTTCGTCGATCAGGTCGTGCGCCAGCAGCGTTTGCAGCAGTCCGCTGCTGCCCTGCGTCAGCAGGTCGGGGCCGTCCTCCTGCTTCAGCCGGGCGATTTCGGCGACGGCATCGCCGCGCAGCGGAACGGAATTTTCCCAGGTGAGCGGCTCTTGCGATGTCGTCGCGACATATTTGGTCGCGGCATTGAAGGCCTTTCCGATGGGGTCGTCTTGCCCGACAAAGGGCCAGTGCGCGGCGAAGATCTCATAGGTCTTGCGGCCGAGCAGCAGAGCGAAGGGATCGGTAAAGATCCCGTCCATGAACTCCCCCATCGGCTCGTCCCAGTAATTGACGGTCCAGCCGCCAAGTTTGAAGCCGCCGGTCGGATCTTCCTCGGGTGCGCCGGGCGCCTGCATAACGCCGTCGAGACTCACGAAGGCCGCGGTTACAAGCTTTCTCATCTCTCAACTCCCATGTTGGGTTCGTTCAGAAGCAAGGACGGATCGATATAAGCCGAACCGACACCGGACGCCTCAGTCCGGCGAGTATATTTCACCTTAACGTCAAATTATCGGGGCGCCGCTATCGTCACGGCATTTTCGATGACCGGGTTGCTTCCGTTGGCTGTTATTATCTCTAAAATCGATGAACCTCGATCAACAACGCTCGGCAAGACGTTGATCTTTGTGGTGTGGTTTGCGCTGGCATTCGCGCTTTGCTGGTCAGAAACCGTGTGGCGCGATGAGGTTCGCGCTTTGTCGCTCGCCCTTCAGGGGGGGAGTTTCATCGATATGCTTCGCCAGATGCATGGCGAAGGTCATCCGGCACTCTGGTATATCCTGTTGCGCGCCGCTCATCTTGTCGTCGGCTCTGCCGTCGTCCTGAAAATCGTCGCGCTGACGATCGCCGCCGCCTCGGCCTACCTTCTTGTTTTCAGGCTCGAACTGCCGCGCTCGATCATGCTGCTGTCGTTGTTCAGCAGCTTTTCGGTTTTCGACTACGCCGCGATGTCGCGAAATTACGGCATCAGCATGCTTTTGGTCTTCCTTATCGTCCTGAGCTGGGAGAGGGGAATGCGCAACGGCATGGTGCTCGGCCTGTTGTTTGCCTTGCTCGCAAATACCAACGTCCACTCGGTCGTGCTCGTCGGCGGCTTTCTTGCCTATTGGTTTTTCGATCTGGTCCTGGCGCGTCCGAGACCTTCTCTGTCGGCATATCGGGCCTTTGCGACGGCCGCAGCCATCGCCGCGGTCGGCGTTGTTCTGTGCGTGATGACAGTCTATCCCACCTTCAACGATGCCGGGCAGAACGATCTCGCAGGCAAGAATTTCGCCCCGCTGGTCCTTTATGCCTTTGCCGGGGCGAGTTCCTATTTCATGGAGTTCTACCCCGACAGGATCCTTCGGCTGGTCGTGGCCGATCCATTGCTTGCTCGGGTTTTCGCCTCGCTGATGGCGGTGCTCATCTATGGCAGTCTGCTTGGGCTGGCCAATCGGCGGCCGGCGATGTTCGCGGCCGCAGCGGTTCTCCTAGGGTTTTCGCTGCTCTTTACGCTTGTCTACCCAGGTAGCTACAGACATCAGGCCCTATGGCTGGTGTTCATGATCGGCATGATTGCCTTGGTCAGCCGCTCCCGGTCCGCAGCCGCGGGCATTGCCGGTGTCGAGTCAGCCGGTGGCGTCGTCAAGATCGGGCGTCTGTGCTTCATGATTTTGCTGGCGCTGCAGGTCGCCTCCGGTATCGAAAAGGTCCATCAGTACCTCTTCACCGACATTCCGCTGAGCCGAGCCCGGGATCTCGGGTCGTTCATTCAATCGCGCCCGGATCTCAAGGATGCGATCATCATGGCGGATCCCGATTATCTCGTGGAGCCCTTGCCCTATTACATCCCCAATCGCACCTATCTTCTACGGGAGCAACGGTTCGGCGCGATCGTGCGGTATACCCGCAATGCGCGGCTTTCGCTCAGCCTTGCCGATATATTGCAGACGGCGCGGCAATTGCAGCAGAGCGAGCACGCGCCCATCGTCATTCTTCTCTCACAGCGGCTTGACCGAATTGCCGCGCCCGTCTCATTGCGCGAAAGTTACAGCTGGCTGCTGTCTCTGACGCCGGAGGAGATTTCCGCCTTCCGGAGCGAGACGACCCTCGTCAAGCGTTTCGGCCCCGTCGCCGGCAGCGATGAGACATTCGATGCCTATCTGTTGAAATAAAGATCGGCGGTTCATTCGCGCAAGGCATCCGCACTGTTGATCACGGCGATGCCGTGCGCCTGCATCTCGTCGATGGCAGCGGCGACGCCTTCAGGGGTGATGCCGCGGCTTGCGTCTTCGATGAAGCGCACGCGCACGCCCGGCATCATCTCCAGTGCGTCGAGCGCGGAGAATTTGACGCAGTAATCGGTCGCCAGGCCGCAGACGTCGAGATCGGTCACACCCTGGTCTTCGAGGAAATCGGAAAGGCCGGTCGATGCGTCTCGATCATTGTCGCGGAAGGCCGAATAGCTGTCGATCCTGGGATCCTCGCCCTTCTGCTGGATCAGGTCGATTTCTTCGGATTTGAGCTCCGGATGCAGTTCGGCATCGAGCGTGCCCTGAATGCAGTGGTCGGGCCACATCATCTGCGGTTTGCCGGACAATTCGCCCATCTCGAAGGGGGCGGCACCCGGATGGGCGGAGGCGAAGCTGCCGTGGCCGGGCGGGTGCCAGTCCTGGGAGGCGACGATCAGATCGTATTTGCCGCTGTCGATCAGCCTGTTTGCGACGGGAACAACCTTGTCGCCGTCCGGCACCGGCAGGTTTCCACCCGGACAGAAGCCGTTCTGGATATCGACGAGCAGCAGCGCTTTCATCAAGGCCAATCCCTTCGCGTTACGGCAATGCAAATGCCAAATGCACCGAATGCACCGAATGCATCAACTAGTGAATTCCCGGGGGCCCGCATGCAAGTGTTAATTCTGTCACTGATGGTGGTAATCGGCCGAAAAAGAATGCTCTAATTCAATCTATGCGGGAGTTTTCAATGGTGTGACAGCAACCGCAAAACGCCTGGCCTTGCTCAAGGGCGCGAATTCTGCCTTTCTTGCCTCAGCAGCAAGCCGGAACCCAAACCATGTCCGAGCCTCACTCCGAGGAAAAGATCGATGCGACCTTCCGTAACGGATCGCTGACGGCGACCGGCATCATTCTCGGTTTCTCCCTCAATTTCATCAGCCTCTGGGTGTCCAATCCCAATGACTGGAGCCGCGTCGATCTGCTGCCGATGGCATTCCTGACCGTCGGCATCGCCATTCAGGTGAAGGTGTTTGCCGATCTTTTGGCGCGAGACTCGTTGCTCGCCGTCAAATACGACCGGGCGCGCCGGCTGTTCCTGATCGGATTGTCGATCGTCGCCACCGGCATGGGGATCGCCCTGCTGAACGACATCCTCGGGCTCAGCAGTATGCGGATGTTCGGGTGACCGTTCCTGCGGTATCGCCGCGCGCTCAGACGCGATCGACGAAGCCGTCCAGCACCCGCTTCTGCCCCGCACGGTCGAAGTCGATCGTCAGCTTGTTGCCTTCGATGCCGGTAATGTTGCCATTGCCGAATTTCATGTGGAATACGCGATCGCCGAGGGTGAAGCGCGACGGCTCCGACGAGGTCGACTTCGCGACCAGCTCGCCGTCGATCGTGCGCCCCTTCGGGCCGCTTTCGCCATAGCCGATGCGTTCGACGGCGTGGCCGGAGCGGGTGCCCCAGTTGTCGCGCGTGGCGTCGGTCCTGTTGGCCTGGGCGCGTTTCCAGCCGGGCGTGGAATAGGAGTTGGCGAAAGGTTCTGATTTGTCGAAGCGGGACTGGCCGTAGCCGCCGCGGCCGTAACCGCCGTAGCTCTGCTCCATCTCGGCGACCTCGACATGGGTTTCCGGCAGTTCGTCGAGGAAACGCGAGGGCAGGGTCGATTGCCAGAGGCCGTGAATGCGGCGGTTGGAGACGAACCAGATGTGGCAGCGGCGCTTGGCGCGGGTGATGCCGACATAAGCCAGCCGCCGTTCTTCCTCCAGACCGGCGCGGCCGCTCTCATCCAGCGAGCGCTGGTGGGGGAAGAGGCCTTCCTCCCAGCCGGGCAGGAAGACGGTATCGAATTCCAGGCCCTTGGCCGAATGCAGCGTCATGATCGAGACGGCGTCGAGGTTCTCGTTGGTTTCTGCGTCCATGACGAGGGAGACGTGTTCGAGGAAACCGCGCATCGACTCGAAGCTGTCCATCGAGCGGATCAGTTCCTTCAGGTTTTCGAGGCGGCCCGGCGCTTCGGCGCTCTTGTCGTTCTTCCACATGTCGGTATAGCCGGACTCTTCGAGGATCTGCTCGGCAAGTTCGGTATGCGGTGTGTTTTCAAGCAGTTCCTGCCATCGGCGGAAAGATTGAATCACGTCGAAGAGGGCTTTGCGCGCCTTCGGCTTCAACTCGTCGGTCTCGATCATGTCGGCGGCTGCCGCCAGCATCGGGATGTCGCGGGCACGCGCATAGTCGTGCAGGGCGCGCACCGTCGTGTCGCCGAGGCCGCGCTTCGGCGTGTTGATGATGCGCTCGAAGGCGAGGTCGTCGGCCGGCTGTGCGACCAGGCGGAAATAGGCCATGGCATCGCGGATTTCCAGACGCTCGTAGAAGCGCGGGCCGCCGATGACGCGATAGTTGAGGCCGAGGGTGACGAAGCGGTCTTCGAACTCGCGCATCTGGAAGGAAGCGCGCACCAGGATCGCCATGTCGTTCAGCAGATGCTTGCCCCGCTGGAGCTGCTCGATCTCTTCGCCGATGGCGCGGGCTTCCTCCTCCGAATCCCAGGAGGCGTGGACCTGCACCTTGACGTCATCGGGATCGGCGCGTTCGGTGAACAGCGTCTTGCCCAGGCGGCCTTCATTATGGGCGATCAGATGGGCGGCCGCACCGAGGATATGTTCGGTCGAGCGGTAATTGCGCTCGAGCTTGATCACCTTGGCGCCGGGGAAGTCCTTCTCGAAGCGCAGGATATTGTCGACCTCGGCGCCGCGCCAGCCGTAGATCGACTGGTCGTCGTCGCCGACGCAGCAGACATTCTGCGGCTCGCCCTTGCTGCGCTGGGCCAGCAGCCTCAGCCACATATACTGGGCGGTGTTGGTGTCCTGATATTCGTCGACGAGGATATAACGGAAGCGGCCGTGATATTCCTTCAGAAGATCCGGATTCTTGCGGAAGATCGCGATCGGATGCATGAGCAGATCGCCGAAATCGCAGGCGTTGAGCGTCGACAGGCGCGCCTGATAGGCGAAATAGAGATCGCGGCCGCGGCCATTGGCGAAGGCGCGCGCGTCGCCCTCGGGAATATCGGCCGGGCCGAGGCCCTTGTTCTTCCAGGTGTCGATCATGCCGGCGAACTGCTTGGCCGGCCAGCGTTTGTCGTCGAGACCCTCGGCCTGGATCAGCTGCTTGATCAGACGGACGACGTCGTCGGTGTCGAGAATGGTGAAATCGGAGCTGAGGCCGACGAGTTCGGCATGGCGGCGCAGAAGCTTGACGCCGATCGAATGGAAGGTGCCGAGCCAGGGCATGCCTTCGACGGCGCCGCCGACGAGCAGGGCGATGCGCTCCTTCATCTCGCGGGCGGCCTTGTTGGTGAAGGTGACGGCGAGAATCTGCGAAGGGAAGGCGCGGCCGCTATTGAGGATATGGGCGATGCGCGTGGTCAGCACCCGTGTCTTGCCGGTGCCGGCGCCGGCAAGGACGAGAACCGGACCTTCCAGGGTTTCCACGGCTTCCGTCTGTTCGGGATTAAGGCCTGCGAGGTAATCCGGTCGCTTGCCGCCGTCGCGCGCCGCCATGGCGCGGGCGGCGATCCCGCCGGCCGCAGCGGGCGCCCTTCCCAAGGGGGCGTGCCCCCCCCGGGGTGCGGCCGGCGGCTGCGGCTTGCGCGCCATTTCGCCCGGCTCTTCGTCGAAGAAGGGAATATCGTCGAAACTATTGCTCATGGCGCGTAATGTAGTGATTCGGGAGGGAAAGACCAGAAAAGATGTTCTGCTTTCATTCCTGAACCACCGCTATTGCGGACCGATGCGGGCGGCAGGGCCGCCGCTGGGTGTGACTGCGATCGTCGTACGGCCGCGCAGCAAAAAAATCTGAGCCCAGCCTGTCGGAACCGATGCCGGCGAGACGTCCTCGGGGCATCGGACAGGAGTCCGGCAACCCTCGCCAACAGGAGGCTGTTCATGCCGAAGGTCGTTTCAAATCTCTGGTTCGCGGAGCAAGCGCGCGAAGCCGTCGAATTCTACGTATCGGTCATTCCGGATTCCAGGATCGGCCGCACCACCATATTGCCGGCGGAAACGCCGAGCGGGCCTCCGGGCAGCGTCGAACTGATCGAATTCACGCTCGGCGATCAAGCCTTCCTGGCGATGAAGGCCGGCCCGCTCGACAGCTTCAACCATTCTTTTTCGATTGCCATTCTGCTCGACAGCCAGGCCGAGATCGATCGGATCTGGGATGCGTTTCTCGCCAATGGCGGCACGCCTGAAGCCTGCGGCTGGCTGAAGGACCGCTGGGGCCTTTCCTGGCAGATCGTGCCGCGGGTGCTTTCCGAGATGGTCGCCGACAGCGATCGAGAGCGGGCCAAGCGCGTCACCGAGGTGATGCTCGGCATGGTCAAGATTGATCTTGCTGCGCTGGAGAGGGCGTTCAACGGCTGAGGCCGGCGGAGGCACGATTACGAATCGGGGCGCGTGATCGCCACGCGCCATTTTCCCCTGAAATTTACCGAATTTACTGGCGGCGCATCGGCATCCGCCCGATCGAGGCTGCCCTTATCGGCTGCCGATCGCTGTTTTCTCGCATTCTCGAATCACGGGCGCCATTGCACACCTTTTTGACATTCATGTCACGTCGCTAAATGTGCTGATATCGCAATAGGCCTTTTTTCAACTACAATATGAAACAGTTTCGCAGAGTAAAAAATTACCGGTGCATGCAATTTTTTGTGCATTGCTACAAACAGCCGGTGAGCGTCGAATATACCTACGAAACTATTGATTCTTAGGAACGCCGTGGCCATCTCGATGGTTATACGGCTTAGAGCCTGCGGCATAACCTTAATGGAGGTCCCATGCTGAGTGAATCCGTATTCGATGCGTTCACGCGCAGTTATGAAGCGCGCCGCGAGGCCGACATGTCGGTTTCGGAATATCTCGACCTCTGTAAGCAAGAACCGATCGCCTATGCCAATGCGACGGAGCGCCTGCTCGCTGCGATCGGCGAGCCGCAAATGGTCGACACGGCCAGGGATGCGCGCCTCGGCAGGATCTTCATGAACCGGACCATCCGGGTCTATCCAGCCTTTACCGGCTTTCACGGCATGGAAGAGACCATCGAACGCATTGTTTCCTTCTTCCGGCACGCGGCGCAGGGACTCGAGGAGCGCAAGCAAATTCTCTATCTGCTCGGCCCGGTCGGCGGCGGCAAGTCGTCGCTGGCGGAGCGGCTGAAGCAGTTGATGGAGGTTCATCCGATCTACGTGCTGAAGGCGGGCGACGAGATCAGTCCGGTGTTCGAAAGCCCGCTCAACCTCTTCGATCCTGAGACAATGGGCTCGCTCCTCCAGGAGCAGTACGGCATCCCGCTGCGGCGGCTGAACGGGCTGATGAGCCCATGGTGCCTGAAGCGGCTCGACGACTTCGGCGGCGATATTTCCCAATTCCGCGTCGTCAGGATACAACCTTCGCGGCTGCGCCAGATCGCCATTGCCAAGACCGAGCCTGGCGACGAGAACAATCAGGACATCTCGTCGCTGGTCGGCAAGGTCGACATCCGCAAGCTGGAAACCTATTCCCAGAACGATCCCGATGCTTACAGCTATTCGGGCGGGCTCAACCGCGCCAACCAGGGCATTCTCGAATTCGTCGAGATGTTCAAGGCGCCGATCAAGATGCTGCATCCGCTGCTGACGGCGACGCAGGAGGGCAACTATATCGGCTCCGAGAATATCGGCGCCATACCCTTCTCCGGCATCGTCCTTGCGCATTCGAACGAGGCGGAGTGGCAGACCTTCAAGGCCAACAAGAATAACGAGGCCTTTATCGACCGTATCTGCGTCATCAAGGTGCCCTATTGCCTGCGGGTGACGGAAGAACAGAAGATCTACGAAAAGCTGATCGAGGGGTCGGAACTGGCGGATGCACCATGCGCCCCGGCAACGCTCGAAATGCTGGCTCGTTTTTCCGTGCTTTCGCGCCTGCGCAAGCATGAGAACTCGACCTTCTTCTCGAAGATGCGCACCTATGACGGCGAAAGCCTGAAGGAAAGCGATCCGCGCGCCCGCAGCGTTCAGGAATACCGGGACGCTGCCGGCATCGACGAAGGCATGGACGGGATATCGACCCGCTTCGCCTTCAAGGTGCTCGCCTCGACCTTCAATCACGACACCACGGATATCGGCGCCGACCCCGTCCATCTGATGTATGTGCTGGAACAGGCGATCCGTCGCGAGCAATTTTCCGACGATGTCGAGAAGCGCTATCTGGAATTCATCAAGGCCGATCTTGCGCCACGCTACGCAGAGTTCATTGGCAATGAGATTCAGAAGGCCTATCTTGAATCCTATGCAGACTACGGACAGAATTTGTTCGACCGCTACGTAGATTATGCCGATGCCTGGATCGAAGATGTGGACTTCAAGGATCCCGATACCGGCCAGCTTCTCGACCGCGAGCTCCTCAATCAGGAACTGACGAAAATCGAAAAGCCGGCGGGCATTGCCAATCCGAAGGATTTCCGCAACGAAATCGTCAAGTTCTCGCTGAGATCGCGGGCAGCCAACGGCGGAAAAAATCCGTCATGGACGAGCTACGAGAAGATCCGGGAAGTCATCGAGAAACGTATGTTCTCGCAGGTGGAAGATCTTTTGCCGGTCATTTCCTTCGGGTCGAAGAAGGATTCGGAAACCGAAAAGAAACACAGCGAATTCGTCTCGCGCATGGCCGCGCGGGGTTACACCGAGAGGCAGGTTCGACGCCTTGTGGAATGGTACATGCGCGTCAAACAGGCAAGTTAATGCGGAGCCATTATGCACATTGTCGACCGGCGGCTGAATCCGCGCGGTAAAAGTCTGGAAAATCGGCAGCGGTTCCTTCGACGCATGAAGGGCGCCGTGCAGCAGGCGGTCAAACGTTCTCTGCAAAACCGTAACATTCGCGATGTGCTCGACGGCGGGGAAATCAGCCTGCCGATCGATGGGATGGCCGAGCCGAACCTGCGGAGGGGCGACGGCGGCATCCGCGATCATATTCTGCCCGGAAACAGGGCCTTCGTCGAAGGCGACATTCTTCCGCGCCCGCCGGGGAGCAGGGGCGGAAAACCCAAGGATGCGGGCGAAGGCGACGGCGAGGACGGCTTCCGTTTCGTGCTGACGCGCGAGGAATTCCTCGATGTGTTCCTGGACGATCTGGAACTGCCCGATCTCGCCAAGCGGCGTCTGGCCGAAACCGAAGAGGAAACGCCCTTCCGGGCCGGCTATTCCGTGTCAGGATCGCCGTCCAACATTGCCGTCGGTCGCACGACCAGGCTGGCGATGATGCGCCGCGTCGCGCTGGGACGCCCACGCCGCGAAGAGATCGAAGCGCTGCAGCGGCAGATCGAGGAATGCGAAGACGACGAGAGCCGTCTGGCGCTTGAGGCCAAGCTCAAATCGCTGACGGAGAAAAGCCGGCGCATTCCCTATATCGATCCGCTCGACGTTCGGTATCGCCGCTTCGAAAACGAGCCGAAGCCTGTGGCGAAAGCGGTGATGTTCTGCCTGATGGACGTCTCCGGCTCCATGTCGGAGCACATGAAGGACCTGGCGAAGCGGTTCTATCTGCTGCTCTACCTTTTCCTGTCGAAACGCTACAAGAAAGTGGAAATCGTCTTCATCCGTCATACCGACAGGGCCGAAGAGGTCGACGAGGAAACCTTCTTCTACGGTCCGGCGACGGGCGGCACGCTTGTTTCCAGCGCCCTTGCGGCGATGCGGGCGATCATCGCGGCGCGTTTCGATCCGGCCGAATGGAATATTTACGGCGCCCAGGCCTCGGACGGCGACAACGCCCATTCCGACGGCAACCTTACCGGGCAGCTGCTGCGCGATATTTTGCCGTTGTGCCAGTATTTTGCCTATATCGAGGTGGGCGAGGAAGGCGGCGATTCTTCCGTATCCCGGTCACCGCTCTGGATGCTCTATGACGGGATCCGTTCCGAAGCGCTGCCGCTTTCGATGCGCAAGGTCTGCCGGCGAGGCGAGATATTCCCCGTTTTCCACGATCTCTTCCAGAAACGTGACGCACAGTCGAGGGTGACGCCATGACCATGACGGTGAGGCCGAAAGACCGGCTTTTGTTCGAAGGTGCCGACTGGGACTTCGCAACACTGCAGCGCATTCACGACGCCTGCGAGGCGATTGCGCTCGGCGAACTCGGCCTCGATGTCTATCCGAACCAGATCGAGGTCATCACTTCGGAGCAGATGCTGGATGCTTATTCCTCAACCGGCATGCCGCTGTTTTACCGCCATTGGTCCTTCGGAAAACACTTCGCGCATCATGAAACATTCTACCGCCGCGGGATGCGCGACCTTGCCTACGAGATCGTCATCAACAGCTCCCCCTGCATTTCCTATCTGATGGAAGAGAACACGGCGACGATGCAGACGCTCGTCACCGCCCATGCGGCCTTCGGCCATAATCACTTCTTCAAGAACAATTATCTCTTCAAGCTCTGGACCGATGCGGAAGGAATTCTCGATTACCTCGATTTCGCAAAGGGTTATATCACGCGCTGCGAAGAACGGTATGGCGAGACGGCGGTTGAACGGACGCTCGATGCAGCGCATGCGCTAATGTCGCACGGGGTGCATCGATACGCGGGCAAGACTGCGACCGACCTTCGCCAGGAGGAGAAGCGGCAGCAGGAGCGCCGCGCCCACGAAGAGCAGATGTTCAACGACCTGTGGCGCACGGTTCCCGTCGGCAAGGCGAAAAAGGCGGGTGACATCGGCTTGGAAAAGCGCCGTGCCGCGCTCGGCCTGCCGCAAGACAACATCCTGTATTTTCTTGAGAAGTCTGCGCCGCGGCTGCAGCCGTGGCAGCGCGAGATTCTTCGCATCGTCCGCCATGTCGCGCAATATTTCCATCCGCAGCGGCAGACCAAGGTCATGAATGAAGGAACTGCCACCTTCGTCCATTACCAGATCATGAACCGGCTTCACGAGCGGGGGCAGATCAGCGATGGGAACTTCCTCGAATTCCTGAAGTCGCACGCCAATGTCGTCTTCCAGCCAAGCTATGACGACCGGCGGTTCTCGGGTTTCAATCCCTATGCGCTCGGCTTTGCGATGATGCAGGATATCGAGAGGATCGTCACGAAGCCGACGGAGGAGGATCGCGCATGGTTCCCCGACATCGCCGGCCGCGGCGATGCGATGGCGGTCCTGCGCGACGTCTGGGCCAATTACCGCGACGAGAGTTTCATCAGCCAGTTCCTGAGCCCGAACCTCATCCGGCAGCTGCGCCTGTTCCATCTTTATGACGATCCGGAACAGACCGAGGGTGTGCTGGTTTCGGCGATCCACAATGAGCGCGGGTACTTGCGCATCCGCCGCCAGCTCTCCCGCGAATATGATATCGGCTGGACCGATCCGGCCATCGACATCGTCGATGTCGACCTCGCCGGCGACCGCCGTCTGCTGCTGCAGCATATCGTCATGAACGGCTGCTATCTTCAGGAAAACGACACGAAACTCGTCCTGCAGCATCTTGCCGATCTCTGGGGCTACGATGTCTTGCTCCAGGAGATCGACGGTTCCAATACGGTGGCGAGGGAGCACACGGCGAGCCCGCGCAAGATCGTTCAATAATCGCCGGCACCGGTGACATGCTTGTCTGCTGCCAGTCGATGGTATATACCATGATAGCTATCGCAATGGGGAGGCTGTCATGGCAACGAAAACGGCTAAGATTTTTACGACCGGCCGCAGCCAGGCGGTGAGGCTCCCTGCGGAGTTTCGCTTTGAGGAGAGCGAAGTGTTCGTTCGTCGTGATCCGAAGACCGGTGATGTCATATTATCGCGCAAGCCGGATTCATGGGATGGCCTTTTCGAACTCCATCGGAAGGATCCGATTCCCGACGATTTCCTTGGGCCGGCCGATCGTAGCCAGCCTTCGCAAGATCGTGATCCGTTCGAAGGTTGGAAGGGATGACGGCATGGATGCTCGACACCAATATCGCCAGTCATGTCATCAAAGGCGATCGGCCGGAGATACTTAAAAGACTGGCGGCGCTTCCAATGGACGAGATCGCCATCTCATCGATCACGGAAGGGGAATTGTTCTACGGTCTTGCCAAGCGAGGCTATCCGAAGGCGCTATCCGAGCGGGTAAGGCAATTCCTTCTCAGGGTCGATGTTCTCCCCTGGAATCACGACGTCACGCGGGCCTATGGTGACCTGCGCGCCGCCTGTGAAGCCAAAGGCACGATTCTGGCGCCCCTGGACATGATGATTGCCGCTCATGCCGTTGCGACCGCGGCAACCCTCGTCACGCGTGACAAGGCTTTTGCTCGCATTTCTGAGCCTTTAAAGGTCGACGACTGGACGGGCGAAAGAAGCTGAACTGCTTACATCAGGAGTGATGGATGATCGATCGGCAATTACCGGTGGCAACAAAGGCAAAGCCTTCGTAATCTGCTGTCGTTGCGATCCCTCCGGGTCGGACAGCGCGGAGACGAAGGGCCATGGGTGAAACGCGGCGCAAGCTGACGACGATCTTCTGTGCTGACGTGCAGGACTATACGCGGCTGATGGGAGCCGACGAGGAGGGGACGCTTGCAACGCTGAAGCGCTGCCGGGAGGCGATGGGGCGGCTGATCGAAAGCCATGGCGGCCGTGTCGTCAACACCTGGGGCGATGGGCTGATCGCCGATTTCCCGAGCGTGGTCGAGGCCGTGCGTGCAGCCGTCGACACGCAGAACGAACTTGCCGGCTTCAACGCCCGCCGCCCGGACGACGGGCGCATGCTGTTCCGTATCGGCCTCAATCTCGGCGATGTGATCGTCGAGGGCGACGACATCTATGGCGACGGCGTCAACATCGCCGCGCGGCTGCAGGCCTCGGCCGCGCCGGGCGGAATTGTCATATCGAGCACCGTCTACGACCAGGTTCGCAACAAGGTGGCGGTCGGTTTCGAGTTTCTCGGGCCGCTGATGGTCAAGAATGTCGAAGAAGGCGTGCCGAGCTATGCGGTGAGGATCGGCGACGGAAGCGACGAGGCGCCGTCTGCCGAGCGACCTGCCGCTGCCCGGTCATCACCCGCACTTGCGATCACGGAGGAGGCAAGGCCGGCTCCCGGCGGACGAAGGCTGTTTGCCGTGCTCGGCGTCATTGCCGCCGTGCTGATCGGTATCAATCTTTTGTCGTGGCAGGGCGTATTCTGGGCGCGCTTTCCCGTCCTTGCGCTCGCCGTCGTTGCGGCGCTGGCCTGGAACCGTGGCCAGACCCTCTTCGATCGCAAGCTCGCGGCGCTGGCGATTGTGGCGCTCGGCATCATCGGCATCAACCTCTTCACCTGGGAAGGACGCTTCTGGGCGGTGTGGCCGGTGCTGGGGCTGGCGGCGGTGCTCGGCCTGCGGTGGTCAATGCGTCGGTAGACATTCACGGGCACCGGTTTTGCCGAGCAATCTTGCCTCGAAGCCGGCTTCGTCAAGACGTTTGCGAGCTTCGTTCAAGCAAAAGTGAGCGTCCGGGTTATTTCCATTCTTTGCTGATATTACAAATCGGTAATGCCGGGTGCTTATGCTTGCCGTTAAGCTGTAAACGCGCGATATTGTCGCATCAACAGGGGTTCTTGATCCCTGGGGGACTTCGTTCCCACAGCGCCTCTTTCGACCGACCCTGGTCCAACCTCGAGTCCCTCCGGAGACGTGAATGGCCTTTTGGAAGCAGTTTATACTTTCGCTCATCGTCATTATTGCCGGCTTTGCCGCATGGGTTTTCTTTGTGCCGGGTGCCGGCGATATGATGCGCGATGCAGGCATTCCGGAGAGCCTCGTTTCCAAGATCGCACCGAAGGCAGAAGAGACGGTCGATGCCGGGGCTCCGGCTGGGGCGCAAGGCCAGCGGCGTGGCCAGGGCGAGGGCGAGGGGCAGAACCGCCGCAATGGCGGCGGGCGCAACAGCGCGATACTCGTCGCGACCGAGGCTGTCGTCCAGGGCGTCGTCAACGATCGGCTCAACGCCATCGGCACAGGTGACGCGATCCGTTCGGTCGCCGTGACGCCGCAGGCATCCGGGACTATTCGCGAGATTCTCATCAAGTCGGGCGACAGGGTGAAGGCCGGCCAGGTGCTGGCCAAGCTCGACAGCGAGGAGCAGGTGATCGCCCGCGGCCAGGCGGATGTGGCGGTTAGGGCCGCCGTCGAAAAATCCAATCTCTATCACAACATCAAGTCCAGCGTGTCGCGCATGGACGTCTTCGATTCCGAGATCGCCGAGCAGGGCGCCCGCCTGCAGCTCCAGGCCGCCGAGCTCAACCTCGCCCGGCGCAATATCATCGCGCCGATCGACGGCATCGTCGGCATCGTGCCGGTCAATATCGGCGACAACGTCACGACGACGACGCCGATCGTCACCCTCGACGACCGTTCGGAAATCCTCGTCGATTTCTGGGTGCCGGAGCGCTTCTCCAATACGGTTGCGGTCGGCCAGCCGGTCGAGGCGATGTCGGTCGCAAAGCCGGGGCAGATGTTCTCAGGCGTGATAGAGGCCGTCGACAACCGCATCGATGCTGCAAGCCGCACGCTGCGCCTGCGCGCCCGGATCGACAACTCGTCGGACGAGTTGCGCGCCGGCATGTCCTTCAGCGTCAGCATGAAATTCCCCGGCGACAAATATCCGGCGGTCGATCCGCAGTCCGTGCAGTGGGATTCGCAAGGATCCTTCGTCTGGCAAGTGGCCGACGACAAGTCGCATAAGGTGCGGGTGAGCATCGTGCAGCGCAATCCCGATTTCATTCTCGTCAAGGCCGACCTCAAGGATGGCGACAAGATCGTGACGCAGGGCCTGCAGCGGGTGCGTGAGGGCGGGGCGGTGCGTGTTTCCGCCGATGTCGCCGCGAACGGGGAGGTCGCGACCCAATGAACGTGACCGAGATTCATCAGGGCGGATCGTCGGGCAAGCAGAGCTTCACCGCGCTTTTCGTTCGCCGGCCGATCCTGGCGCTGGTGTTCAACACGCTGATGGTCGTCGCCGGCCTTGCCGCCTATGTCGGCGTCGAGGTCCGCGAGCTGCCGGATGTCGATCGTCCCGTCGTCACCGTGCGCACCACCTTCGACGGCGCATCGCCGCAGACGATCGACCAGGAATTGACCAAGGTGATCGAGGGCGCGGTTGCCCGCGTCAGCGGCCTGAAATCGATCTCGTCCACCTCTTCCTTTGGCCAGAGCCGGGTGACGCTCGAATTTTCCGATGCGATCGATCTCGCAGTCGCCGCCAACGACGTGCGCGACGCGATCGGCCGCATCACCCAGAACCTGCCCGACGAGGCGGATGCGCCGCAGATCGTCAAGGCGGATTCGGACTCCTCGGCGATCATGCGCCTTGCCGTCACCTCCACCAACCTCAACATGGACGACCTGACGCTGCTCGTCGAGAACGAGGTGATCGATCGGCTGGCCTCCGTCGACGGCGTGGCCGATGTCGAAGAATATGGTGACCAGGAGAAGGTTTTCCGTGTCGATGTCGACCAGGGCGCGCTGGCAAGCCGCGGACTGACGATCGGCGACCTGACGAAGGCGCTCGACAATGCCGCGCTCGATGTGCCGGCCGGCTCGCTGAAGAGCACGACGCAGGATATTGTCGTGCGCGCCACCGCCAACCTGCAGACGCCGGCCGATTTTTCCAACGTCATGCTGCAGGACCGTGTCCGCCTCGGCGACGTCGCGACGGTGACGCTTGGGCCTCGCGACGGGGATACTGCGCTGCGTTCCAACGGCAAGCCCGGCATCGGCCTCGGCATCATCCGCCAGGCGCAGTCGAACACGCTGAACATCTCGACCGGCATCAAGGCCGCCGTCGAGCAATTGTCGAAAACGCTGCCCGCGGGAACGACGATCGCCATCACCAGCGACGACGCCGTCTTCATCGAGGGCGCGATCCATGAGGTGGTGCTGGCATTGGTGCTTGCCGCCGTCATCGTCACCGCCGTCATCTATCTCTTCCTGCGCGACTGGCGGGCTACGCTGATCCCGGCGGTCAGCATGCCGGTGGCGCTGATCGGGACGCTGGCGGCGATCTACATGGTCGGCTTCTCGATCAACATCCTGACGTTGCTCGCCATCGTTCTGGCGACCGGCCTCGTCGTCGACGACGCGATCGTGGTGCTCGAAAACATCGTGCGCCGGCGCGCCGAGGGCATGGGGCCGCGGGCGGCGGCCGTGCTCGGCACGCGTGAGGTGTTCTTCGCCGTCGTCGCCACGACCGCGACGCTGGCGGCGGTGTTCATTCCGCTCTCCTTCCTGCCCGGTCAGGTCGGCGGCCTGTTCCGCGAATTCGGCTTCGTGCTCGCCTTCTCGGTCGGGCTGTCGTCGATCGTGGCGCTGACGCTCTGCCCGATGCTCGCCTCGCGCATGCTGACGAAGCCGATGATCGAGGATCACGGTGTGCTCGGCCGTTTCGGGGGCGCGCTCGCCCGTCTCTATAAATGGGCGCTGCATGGCTGTCTCAACGCGCCCCTGGTCGTCATCCTGTTCTCGGTGATCTTTGCCGGTGCAGCGGTCATCGCCTTTTCCACGGTCAAGAGCGAGCTGACGCCGGAAGAAGACCGGTCGATGGTGATGATGCGGCTGACGACGCCGCAGGGATCGAGCCTCGAATATACCCGCGACAAGATGCAGCTCGTCGAGGAATATCTGCAGCCGCTGGTCGACAGCGGCGACATCCGCAACGTCTTCTCGATTTCCGGCCAGGGCGGCTCGCTGAACAGCGGTTTCATGGTGCTGACACTTGCCCCCTGGGGTGAACGCCACCGGACTCAGGCCGAGATCGTCGCCGACATCAACCAGGCGGCGGCGAAGGTGCCGGCGCTGCGCGGCAACGCGATCTCCTCCAACAGCCTGCGTATCCGCGGTGCCGGCAGCGGCGTGCAGATGGCGCTGGTCGGCAATGATCACCAGGCGCTGACGGCGGCGGCCGCCAAGCTGGTTCAGGCGCTCGAAGCCACCGGCCAATATGATACGCCGCGCCTGACCAACGAACCGAGCCAGGCGCAGGTGTCGGTGGCGATCGACCGTGAACGTGCCTCGGATCTCGGCATCGACATTACGGGGCTTTCGACGGCGATCCAGTCGCTGCTCGAAGGGCGCTCGGTGGTCGACGTCTTCGTCGACGGCGAATCCTATCCTGTGCTTCTGACTTCGACGACGCGGCCGATCGACGATCCGACCGACCTAGAAAACGTGTTCCTGAAGACCGGCGACGGCAAGATCGTGCCAATGTCGGTCATCGCCACGATGAAGGAGGGCTCGGTCGCGCCGCAGCTGAACCGCGAGCAGCAGCTCGCCTCCGTCGCGATCACCGCCGGGCTTAAGAACAACGTGTCGCTCGGCGATGCCGTCAAGCAGGTGACCGAACTCGCCGAGCCGCTGCTGCCGCCGGGCGCGCGCCTGCTGCCGCTTGCCGAAGCTGCGACGCTGGAAGAGAACTCGAACGGCATGGCGCTGACCTTCGGCTTCGCCATCGTCATCATCTTCCTGGTGCTGGCGGCGCAGTTCGAAAGCGTGCTGTCGTCGCTGATCATCATGTCGACGGTGCCGCTCGGCCTTGCCTGCGCCGTCTTCGCGCTTGTTATCACCGGCTCCAGCCTCAACATCTACAGCCAGATCGGCCTGGTGCTGCTCGTCGGCGTTATGGCGAAGAACGGCATTCTGATCGTCGAATTCGCCAACCAGCTGCGCGACCGGGGCGAGGACGTGCGCGCGTCGATCGAGAAAGCCTGCGCGCTACGCCTTCGCCCTGTCATGATGACGATGATCGCCACCATTCTTGGCGGCGTGCCACTGGTCTTTGCTCATGGCGCCGGTGCGGAAGCGCGCGTGGCGCTCGGCTGGGTGATCGTCGGCGGCCTCGGCTTCGCGACGCTGGTGACGCTGTTTATCACCCCGGTCGCCTATCTGCTGCTCGCTCGTTTTGCCAAGCCGCACGCCCACGAAGAAGCGCGCCTGCACGAGGAGATGGCGATCGCCACCCGGCCTCGCGCCGCACCAGACGAAGAGCAGCTGCAAGCCGCAGAATGAGGCTTGCATCGGACTGAATCCCCCCGCCGGATTTTCATTCGGCGGGGTTTCTTATGGTATATCAAGCCTTGCCAAATACGATAAATTTCGTCTGAAGATTAGCCGTTTGTTAAGCATAAGCGGCAATGATCGTGACCAGGAACCAACTGGTCTTCTCCGTTTCTCGAAGGCCGCAACGCGCTGGATTCAGCGACCCCGGACATGAGTGTCCGCGCGGATGGTTCATTCCTGGTTCAGTTGCGTTCTGTTGTGTTTTTGGAGTTTAGTTCCCGTGAGTATTTATCAGCGCGTCTCCATCGATGCGGCGCTCCATATGCTGCGCGATATCAACCGCAATATGACGGTCACGCAGAATCACATCACGACGGGCATGCGTGTCGCGAAAGCGGCCGACAATGCGGTTTACTGGTCGATCGCCACCACCGCACGGACCGACAACAAGGCGATTTCGGCGGTCCAGGATGCGCTCGGCATGGCGGCGGCGACGATGGGTACCGCCTATACCGGCGTCCAGAACGTCGTCGACGTCGTGTCGGAGATCAAGGCGAAGCTGGTCGCCGCGACCGAGGACGGGGTCGACAAAACGAAGATCAACGAAGAGCTCAAGCAACTGCAGGAGCAGCTGCGTAGCGTCTCTGAATCGGCGACCTTCAACAGCGATAACTGGGTCGTCCTCAACAACGACGCCACGCCGACGCAACCGCGGCAAATTCCGGCCTCCTTTATCCGCAATGCCGACGGCACGATTTCAGTCGGCATGCTGAGCTACCATATCGACAATACGCCGGTTGGCGCCACGAGCTCCAAGGATGCGCGCTATCTCATCGATGACCGGGCGACCGGCGCCGGCGAATACGGCGTACTGACCTCGGCCCATTTCGCCAGCGAGCTCGGGACCTCGCAGAATTACGTGCTGATGACCAGCAAGAACGGCACCACCACCGGTCAGGTCGTCATTTCGCTATCGGCCGCGACGACGCAGGGGCAGATCGGCGAGATGATCAGTGTCGTCGATGCGGCGCTGACGCAGCTGACGACGGTGGGCTCGGCCTTCGGCGCGCTGGAAAAACGCATCGAGCTGCAAAGCGATTTCGCCGCCAAACTGCACGACAACATCACCGCCGGCATCGGCCGGCTGGTCGATGCCGACATGGAGGAGGAGGCCAGCAAGCTCAAGGCATTACAGACGCAGCAGCAGCTCGGCTTGCAATCGCTGAACATCGCCAACGCGACCTACGATACGGTGCGGCAGCTGTTCCAGAATTTCTAAAGGTGCGATCACCCAGCCACCCGCCCTCGTGGTTCGAGACGGCCCTGCGGGCCTCCTCACCATGAGGGCTAGTTGTTGTGCCCTGCCGCGAGGCTATCGGCGGCAAGGCACTGCATTCTCCGTTGGGCAAGCGGTAACCTCTCTCCGGCCTCATCCTGAGGTGCCCCGCAGGGCCTCGAAGGACGGGGCCGGGCCACCGGCGCTCATGCGGTATCGGCACCCGCCCTCGTTGCTAAAACTGGTGATATCAGCGCATTCAAGCAACATGGCCGCTGTTTCGGCGCCTGAAATTCCCCTATCAAGGGAACATCTTCATTTTCTTGCCGTAATCCTTGCCATTTGCTCGCATCAGCTTTGAACGGAGACTGTCCTGTCCATGATCAAGAAATTCATACTTCTGGCTGTCGCAGCAAGCTATCTCAGCGCCTGCACGACGACCGATCCCTATACCGGTGAACAGAAGGTTTCCAATACGGCGGGGGGCGCGGCGCTCGGCGCGCTTGGCGGCGCTCTCGTCGGTGTCGCCGTCGGCGGCGGCGGGCACGGCAAGCGCAATGCGGCGCTGATCGGCGCCGGCATCGGCGCTCTCGCCGGCGGTGCGATCGGCAACTATATGGATCAGCAGGAAGCAGAGCTTCGCGCCCAGCTCGAAGGTACCGGCATTTCGGTGACCCGCAACGGCGACAACATCATTCTCAACATGCCTTCGAACATCACCTTCGACGTCGACCAGGATGCGGTGAAGCCGGGCTTCTATCCGACGCTGAATTCGGTCGCGATCGTGCTGCGCAAGTTCAACCGCACGCTGATCGACGTCAACGGCCACACGGATTCGACAGGCAGCCTGCAGCACAATCAGGATCTGTCGCAGCGCCGTGCGCTTTCGGTTGCCGATTATCTCGGCGGCCAGGGCATCGACCAGCGCCGCGTCTCCGCCGTCGGCTTCGGCCCGTCCCAGCCGGTCGCCTCCAATGCGTCCGAAGCGGGCCGCGCCCAGAACCGTCGCGTCGAAATTCAGATCGCGCCGATCACCCAGGGCTGAGCTCATTTGTGTCAGGAGCGGCCGGTCACGTATCCGACCGTTCATCGCCATGGTTCGAGCGCCCCCTAGGCGCTCGAACTGACTGCGGCGTTCAGACAATGAGGCTGATGATAATGGCGGCGATCGCGCTCGCCAGGATCGCACCGATGATCACGATAGAGATCTGACGCGGCGACATTTTCAGGATGGCGCCGACGATCCCTGCGATGATGATACTGCCGAGGGACGTCAGAATCTCGTTGTCGACGTTCAACAATGTAAATATGACCACCGTCGCGATGGCCGAGACGGCGATAATGACGAAGCCTTTCCAGGCTTGAGCCTTGGCATTCATCGCGCCAAGCGCCCCGCCCGCCGAACTCGCCAGGACCATTGCAACAGCCAGCTCCACTTCCGTCATCGATTCCTCCATGGCCATGGACGAACTTTTGACTGCTTCCGAAAAAGACTTCAACTCAGGATAGTTGATAAATCGATTACTCTCTTCGGTGGCGGTTCGCTGAAGAGACGTACCCGGCGTCCATCAATGCTGCATCGCCGCACCCTTGGTGATCTTGTCGACGATCTTCTTTTCGGCGCGCAGCGCGATGCCGACGACCTTGGCATCGTCGGGCGCATATTCGGAAAAGACGGCGCGATTGGCGGCGTCGTGACCGGTCGTGAACATCTCCTCGATAAACAGCGAGGCGGTGACATCCCGTTCCAGCGCGCGGCGGTGGATTGCCGACATCGTCGCCTCGTCGGCGGAAAGCACGATGATCGGCTGGATCGACAAGGGGTTGTAGATGTTGCCGGCACGGTCGCGGTAGGGCTCGCCGATGATCTCGGGATGCCCGCCGGCGACGCCGGTCATCAGGAAGGCGGTGACATTCAGCTTCTGCCAGGCAGCAAGATTGTTTCGCAGGACGACGGCGATTTTGGTATCAAACATCAGACAGTCTTTCACCTCTGCATGGAATAGGAGTATCGAGGGCATTGAGCCAGGATCTATATCCGCAGGTCTTCGAAGGTCTTGAACGTTTGTGCACCGGGCCATCCGGCAACGGCATTCTGACCGCGCCCGCCTTTCCCGGCATCGAGCGCATCGGCGCGCAATTCTCCGGCAATGCCTTCGAGCCGCACCGGCACGACACCTACGCGCTCGGCGTCACCGTGAAAGGCGTGCAGACTTTTCGCTATCGCGGCGAACGGCGCTTCAGCCTGCCGGGGCAGGTTATCGTGCTGCACCCCGACGAGGAACACGACGGCGGGGCAGGAACGGAGGACGGGCTGCAATACCGCATGCTTTATTTGGAGCCGGCGCTGCTGCTCGAATGCCTGGAGGCGGAAGGCCTTGGGCTGCCGTTCGTCGATGAACCGGTCATCGGCGATCCGGCGATGGCCGGCGTGCTGCTTGCCGCCCTCGGCGAACTCGACCGCGAACTGGATGAGCTCTTCGTCGACGATTTCGTGTCGCGGGTGACGGGCGGCTTGTCACGGCACGCGCGGTTGCCGCGCCGGCCGCTCGGGGCGATCGCCTGGCGGCAAACACGGGCGGCGCGCGATTATCTTGAAGCGCATGCCACACGGCCGGTTCATTCCGGCGAACTGGAAGCGGTTACCGGGCTCGATCGTTTCGCGCTGTCGCGGCATTTCCGGGCGGCCTTCGCCACCAGTCCGCACCGCTACCTCCTGATGCGGCGGCTGCAGCAGGCCCGGGCGATGATCGGCGCGGGTGAGGGCATTTCGGATACGGCAGCGGCGACCGGCTTTGCCGACCAGAGCCATCTCAACCGCCACTTCAAGAAGGCCTACGGCATGACGCCCGGGCAGTGGGCGGCGCTGGCGCGCAGTCCCGGCAGCTAGGCACAGGTGTATGCGTTGAGGGCGCTTCAAACGGGATTTTCCGCAAGACCGGAGCGGCGGGCGATGAAGCGGGCGAGCATCGGGCCGATCAGCAGGATGACAAGGAAGCGGCCGGTTTGCATCGCCATCACAAAGGGCACGTCGACATTGCTGGAGGCGGCGATGATGGCGACGGAATCGGCGCCGCCGGGGCTGGTGGCGAGATAGGCGGTCAGCGGATCGATGCCGGCGAAGACGTGAAGGGCGGCTGCCATGCAGCCGCAAAGCGCCATCAGCAGCACGATGCAGGCCGACACTCGCGGCAGGGCGCGCGCCACATGCGAAAGGATCGAGCGGGTGAAGCGCAGGCCGATGCTCCAGCCGACGAGCGCATAGGCGATGGCGAGCAGCCACATCGGCAGCTCGATCTTCATCAGGCCGATCCCTTGCAGGAAGGCGCCGAGAAAGAGCGGCACGATGATCATCCCGCCCTGGATGCGCAGGCGCCGCACGGTGTAGGCACAGAGGGCGGCAAAGGCCATCGTCGCTGCAAGGGCAGGCCAGTCGACTTCGGGAAAGAGGATGAGCGGCGGCGGCTCGGCGCCGTCGGCGGCCACCCACAGGCGTGAAATCACCGAGGCGCCGACGGCGACGAAGACGACACGCAGATATTGCATGAAGGCGACGAGCCGGGCATCGGCGCCATAGGCTTCCGACATGATGACCATCGCCGAGGCGCCGCCCGGCGAGGAGCCCCAGACGGCGGTCGTTCCGGGCAGCACCTGCCAGCGCGTCAGGAGCCAGCCGAGGCCGGTGGCAATAGCGATGACGGAGAAGATGAACAGCAGGAAGAGCGGCGCATCCTTCGCCATGGTGCCGAGAATGTCGGGGGTGATGGTGCGCGCCATCATCAGGCCAACGAGCACCTGGCCGAGTTGCAGCGGCCAGAGCGGGACGCGAAGCTTTCCCTTGCCGACGGTCAGCGCCAGCGCGATGGCGGCGACCATCGGTCCGATCAGCAGCGAAGCGGGCAAGGCAAAGAGTTCGAGGAAGACGGTGAAGGCGGTCGAGAGCGCCAGCAACAGCGCCCATTTCGGCAGGCCGGCATCGCGCAGCAGGCGGCTGAATGGCATGTGTCCCGTATCTTTCCTAGCCGGCGCCAAGCCCTGAGGCTGAAGGTGGGAGGAAGCTCCGGCGTGACGAAGAGAGGCCGACAGCAACGGCCGGCTGGCGCAGGCCCGGTATAGAGGCGTGCTCCGGACGCGGTCAATCGCGAAATCTGGCTTCTCGGTGCTTTGGGATGCGAGTTTGATTTAAGTGGCCGGCTTAAGTCGCTGTTTTCATAAGGCACCGTGTTCGATGCCTCAGAGCCGCACATGGCCGGCGAGAAAGTCGAGCAAGGCGCGGACCCGCGCCGGCAGTGGACCGCCCTGGCCGATATAGAGGGCGTAGAACTCCTCGAGATCGCCGGGGTTTGCGTCTTCGAGCACCGGTGCCAGGCGACCGGCCTCGATATCGGCACGCACGGTGAAGGCGGCCAGTCGGGCAAGGCCGGCGCCCGACAGAGCGAGATGCCGCATGGCTTCGCCGTCTGCGACCTGAATGCCCGGAGTGATCGGGATCGTCACCGTCTCGCCGCTCTCCCGCATCGGCCAGCCCTCGATGGCGCGGGCATAGGAAAAGCCGATGCGGCAATGACGACGGAGATCGGCGACCGTGCGCGGTTCACCGTGACGGCCGAGGTAATCAGGTGAGGCAACGATAATCTTGCCGGTGGCGCCGAGCTTGCGGGCGATCAGGCTGGAGCTCTTCAAGGGCCCGGCGCGGATCGCGACGTCGGCGCGCTCCTCCATCAGGTCGATCACCTTGTCGGTATGGGCAATATCCAGCGTCACAGCGGGATGAAGCGCCATGAAGGCCGGCACGAGCGGCGCCAGCACATGATTGCCGAAGGAGCCGCTGGTGTTGATGCGGATGCGGCCTGCCGCTTCTTCGCCTGATGAGGCCTGGCGTTCGGCCTCGGCGATATCGGCAAGGATGGCGATACTGCGCTCGTAGAAGGCACAGCCCTCCGGCGTCAGTTGCAGTCTGCGGGTGGAGCGGTTGACGAGGCGGACGCCGAGGCGCGCCTCCAACCGGGCGACGAGCTTGCTGACGGCGGACGGCGTCATGCGCCGCACCGTGGCGGCCGCGGAAAAGCCACCGCGCTCGACGACGCTGACGAAGACTTCCATCTCGCCGGAGCGGTTGATGTCCTGGCGGCCCATGATGAATTCAAATCACAAATGCTTTGCTGAAAGGCAATCTATATCACCACAGGGGCCGGGTCTATCTCAGGAGAAACACAGGAGACAGAGCCATGGAATATAGAAATCTCGGTGCGTCCGGCCTCAGGGTGCCGGTCTTGAGCTTCGGCGCCGGCACTTTCGGCGGCAGCGGGCCGCTGTTTGGCGCATGGGGCAATACTGATGCCGAGGAGGCGCGACGGCTCGTCGACATCTGTCTCGAAGCCGGCGTCAATCTTTTCGACACGGCGGACGTCTATTCGGCCGGCGCCTCCGAGGAAGTGCTCGGCCAGGCGATCCGCGGCCGGCGCGATGCCGTGCTGATCTCGACGAAGACGGCGTTGCCGACCGGCGAAGGACCGCAGGACTGGGGAACGTCGCGGGCGCGGCTGATCCGCGCGACCGAGAAGGCGTTGCGCCGGCTTGGGACCGACTATATCGACCTTCTGCAGCTTCACGCTTTCGACGCCTCGACGCCGGTCGAGGAGGTGCTGTCGACGCTCGACGGGCTCGTCGCCTCCGGCAAGATCCGCTATATCGGCGTTTCCAATTTTGCCGGCTGGGAACTGATGAAGTCGCTCGCGACTGCCGAGCGCCACGGCCATCCGCGTTATGTCGCCCATCAGGTCTATTATTCGCTGGCGGGACGGGATTACGAATGGGAGCTGATGCCGCTCGGCGCCGACCAGGGCGTCGGCGCTCTCGTCTGGAGCCCGCTCGCCTGGGGGCGGCTGACCGGCAAGATCCGCCGCGGTGAGGCGCTGCCGGCGGCAAGCCGCCTGCACGAGACGGCGCAATACGGCCCGCCTGTCGACGACGAGAAGCTCTACGACATCGTCGAGGTGCTGGACGCCGTCGCAACGGAGGCGGGCAGGACGGTGCCGCAGATCGCCATCAATTGGCTGCTCGGCCGGCCGACGGTGTCGAGCGTCATCATCGGCGCCCGCAACGAAGAGCAACTCAGGCAGAACCTCGGTGCCGTCGGCTGGAGCCTGTCGAAGGAGCAGATCGAAAGGCTCGACGCAGTCAGCGCCGAGACGGCGCCCTATCCCTATTTCCCATATCGACGGCAGGAGGGCTTCGCCCGGCTCAATCCGCCGATCGTCTGAGGTGTCGGACAAAGCGGACCGTCCTATGACAAAAGGGGAATGAAATCTTCTCCCAATCTTAACTGGACAGCCGCTTTGACTTGCCGCATACCCTGCCTGGTCCCACGAAACACGACGTGGTTTCTTGGAATGGCAGGGAGATCAAAGAGATGGCGCTGAAGGACGCAAAGGCCGGTACACGCAACGAGGCGGGCATTGCCGCTGTGCTCGGCATTCTCAAGCAGAGCTTCGGCGAGCACTTCCAGACCGGCCAATCCTTCCGTGAGCAGCATGCCCATACGACCACGTATATCCCGTCGCAGCTGCCAGACGGCGTGCTCTTTGCCGAGAGCGCCGAGGATGTGAAGATGGTGGTCAGGGTCTGCGCGATCCACAAGGTGCCGGTGATCGGCTTCGGTACCGGCTCCTCGCTCGAGGGACAGGTCAATGCCGCCAATGGCGGTATTTCGATCGATTTCAGCCGCATGAACCGCGTGCTCGAGGTCAATCCCGAGGATCTCGACTGCACGGTCGAGCCGGGGATCACTCGCGAGGCCCTGAATATCCACCTGCGCGATACCGGCCTGTTCTTCCCGATCGATCCCGGTGCCAATGCGTCGATCGGCGGCATGGCCTCGACACGGGCGTCGGGCACCAATGCCGTGCGCTACGGGACGATGAAGGACAATGTGCTCGCCGTCACCGCGGTCACCGCCAATGGCGAGGAAATCCGTACTGCCCGGCGTGCCCGCAAGTCCTCGGCCGGCTACGACCTGACGCGGCTCTTTGTCGGCGCCGAAGGCACGCTCGGAATATTGACATCGGTGACGCTGCGCCTGCAGGCGATCCCGCAGAAAATCGCCGGCGGCGTCTGCACCTTCCCGAGCATCAAGGCGGCCTGCGATGCCGTCATCATGACGATCCAGATGGGCATTCCGGTGGCGCGCATCGAGTTGCTCGATGCTGTGCAGATGCGGGCGTGCAACGCCTATTCCGGGCTTTCCTATGCCGAAAGCCCGACGCTGTTCCTCGAATTCCACGGCACCGACGAAACCGTGCCGCTGCAATCGGCAGCCTTTGCCGAGATTGCCGCTGAATGCGGTGGGGGCGAATTCCTCTGGACCGCCAATGCCGAGGAGCGGACCAAGCTCTGGAAGGCGCGCCACGATGCCTATTGGTCGGCCAGGGCGCTGGCTCCAGGGCTTGCCGCACTTTCGACCGATGTTTGTGTTCCGATATCGCGGCTTGCCGATTGCGTTTCGCAAACGCAGGCGGATATCGAGGAACACGGGCTGCTCGGCCCGATCGTCGGCCATGCCGGCGACGGGAACTTCCACGTGCTGCTGCTGTTCGATGACAAAAGCGCCGACGACATTGCCATGGCCGAGAGCTTCGTGCAGCGGCTCAACCGGCGGGCGCTCGACATGGACGGGACATGCACCGGCGAACATGGAATCGGGCAGGGAAAGATGGCCTTTCTGGAGCAGGAGCTGGGAGGGACGGTGGATCTGATGCGACAGGTGAAGCAGGCGCTCGATCCGGACGGCATCTTCAATCCCGGCAAGATTTTCCATCACGGCTGAAAACGGAATATTCTCATGAACTTGGGCCTTGCCCCCTGCATGAATAGCGCTAGTGTCGGCAATAGAATCCCGAATGGAGAATCCTTGCATTGGTAGGCCGGTTCCTCGTCTTTCTGGGGGGAGTGATCGTCGTAGCGCTGTTTGTGGCGCTGCTTGCGCCGCTGTTCATCGACTGGACGGATTTCCGCAAGAACTTCGAGGATCAGGCAAGCCGCATCATCGGCAAGAAAGTCACCGTCCACGGCACGGTCGATGCCCGCCTGTTGCCGTTTCCGTCGGTCACGCTGCATGACGTGCGTGTCGGCCAGGAGGCCGACGGCACGCCGATCGTCAAGGTCGAACAGTTTTCCATGGATGCGGAGCTTGCGCCTTTCCTGTCTGGCGAGGCGCTGATCTTCGACATGCGCGTCGTCAATCCGAAGGTGCGCCTCAGATTGCTCAAAGACGGCACCCTCGACTGGATGCGCGGCAGCCGCGCCGAAATACCGGCGAAAACGGTCGTCCTCGAAAATGTGCATGTCAGCGGCGGCGAGGTGGAATTCATCGACGACCAGTCGGGCCGGGGCCGCCGCATCACCGGCCTGAATGCGGAGATGTCGGCCAAGTCGCTCGCCGGCCCCTGGCGCATCGAGGGCGACGCGGCTCTCGACGGCGAACACGGGAATTTCTCGATCTCGAGCAGCCAGCCGGACGAGAAGGGCGTGCTGCGCATGCGCACGAAGCTTTCCCCTGATAAGCACCCGGTCAGCATCGATCTTGACGGCGAGCTGAAGCTCGTCGATCGCAAGCCGAATTACCAGGGCCAGCTTTCAGCGGCGATCGAAAACCGCAACAGCGCCAAATCGGCCAACAAGAACGAGCAGCCGCCGCGGGTCAAGGGCCGCTTCGAACTCACCAACGAACGCATCCGCATTCCCGAATACCGGATGGAGATCGGCCCGACGGACGATCCCTATGTCATAACAGGCGAGGCGACGCTCGACACCGGCAACGCGCCGGAATTCCTGCTGACGGCCGACGGGCAGCAGATCGACGTCAACCGCATCGGCAATGAAGGCGCGGCCGGCAAGACGACGCGGGATCCCGCGGTTTCGGCGCGCCAGCGATTGAATTCGCTGATCGATATCGTTGCGCAGGTGCCGATCCCGCAAGTGCCGGGCAAAGCGAGCGTCAAGCTGCCGGCAATCGTCGCCGGCGACACGACGCTGCGCGACGTGCAACTGGAGCTGGAGCCGGCCGGCACCGGCTGGATGATCGATAGCGCCATCGGCACGCTGCCGGGGCGCACACTGGTGGAAGGCAAGGGCAAGCTCCTGCTTCAGGGCGAGCCCTCGTTCAACGGCCAGATCGTGTTGGCCTCGAACCAGCCGACGGGGCTTGCCTCCTGGCTGGCGGGCTCGGTCGATCCGGCCATCCGGCAATTGCGGCAGGCGGGTTTTTCCGCCAATGTCAGCCTCACTCATGAATTGCAGCGGTTCGAAAATCTCGAAATCGCCGTCGGCTCGGCGACACTGAAGGGCAGGCTGGAGCGGCAGGCGATCTCCGGCCAGACGCCGACCCTATCGGTGGCGCTGAACGGCGACACGCTCGATCTTGACGCGTTGCAGGCGCTGGCCGGGCTCGCGACAGGCCAGGATAGCGGCGACAATGTCCTCGATCACAAGATCGCCGCCCAGCTCAAGGCCGACAAGTTCACCGCCTTCGGTGTCGAAGCCGAGAATGTCGAAACCACCTTCACGATCGCCGACGGGGCGCTTGCGGTCGACCGGCTGTCGGTCAAGAATCTCGCGGGCGCCGAGCTGACGGCGACGGGCCGGGCGGAAGGCTCGCTGCTCGACTACAAGGGTGCAGGTGAGATCACCTTCAAATCGGCCGATCCCGGCGGTTTCTTCACCATGCTGCGCGAGCATCTGCCGCACCACCCGGTGCTCGACCGGTTGGTGCGCAATGCCGGCTGGTACGGCAATACGGCATTGCGCGGCGCGCTGACGCTCGGCGGCGACGAAGGCGATGCGCTGACGGTGACATTGGCCGGTGTGGCGAACGGCAGCCGCGTCAATCTCGACTATCGCATGTCCGATCTGCTGGCGCTGACCGGCAATGGCACGACGAGCCTCGAGGCGACGCTCGAAAACGCCGTGCCGTCCATCCTCTTCGGCCAGGCCGGGCTCGACCCGCTGCCGGTCGATGTCGGCGCCAACGGCCGCCTGACGCTCAAGGTGAAGGCATCGGGCAATGATCCCGCCGATGCGGCGCTGACCTTTGCCACCGACCGGACTTCGTTTACCGCCAACGGCAAGGTCGATGTCCGGCCGGAGAGTTTCATGAACGGTCAGATTGCGCTTTCGCTCGATAGCGCCGATATCGACCCCTATCTCATCATGAACGGCATCGCCCTGCCGCAGACCGGAACGGGATTGCCGTTCAGCCTGCAGGTCAATGCCGCCGTCGACAGCGACAAGATCGCCTTGTCCGATATCAAGGGGCATGCGGCCGACAACGCATTTTCAGGGGCACTGAACTTCGATCGGAAGGCCGCGAAGACGACGGCAAGCGGCGCGCTGACGCTGTCCAAAGCCGATGCCGGCTGGCTTGGCGAGGCTGTGTTCGGCCAGATCGTCGATCCCGCCAACGGTGCGCTGACGAAGGCCCCGCTGGGCTTGCCCGTCTTCAAGGATCTCGACGTCAAGGTGAAACTTTCGGCCAAGGAATTCTGGCCCGGCCTGCCGGAAACGGCGGTGTCCGATTTTACCAGCAACGTCGCCTACAAGGGCGACGAACTGCAGCTCAACGACATGGCCGGCAACTGGGACGGTGGCAAGCTCTCCGGCAACCTGCTTTTTACCAATGCCGACGGCACCGGCTTCCTGCAGACGAAGCTTGCGCTTGCCGATTCCGATCTTGCCGGCGTCGTCTGGCTGCGTGACGGTGCGCCGATCGCCAATGGTAAGTTCGGCCTGTCGCTGTCGATGGAGGCCTCGGGCAAGACGGTCGGCGAAATCGCCAGCTCGCTCAACGGTTCGGGTGAATTGCGGCTCGGCGATACCAGCATACGCGGGCTGAACCTTGCCATCCTTCCGCCGCTGCTTGCCGCGACCGACACGATGCAGGAACAGATCAATGCCGGCAAGGTGCACCCGATCGTCGAGACGCTGCTCAGCAACGGCGAGGCGAAGCTGCCGCCGCTCGGCATTCCTTTCAACATTGCCGACGGGACGCTGAGGGTGCAGAATGTCACCGTCGCCAACGATCTGGCCCGCGTCACCGCTGATGCGCAGATTGCGTTGCCGGAAGAGCGGATCAGCGCGACGGTCGGGATCGGCCTCAATCCCGGTACGGAAACGCTTCCCGGCGCCGAGCCGGCGCTCAGGCTGAATTTTTCCGGCCTGCTGCCGTCCCCCGGCAAGACGATGGATGTGACCGATATCACCAGCTACCTGTCGCTGCGCGCCTTCGAGCGCGAACGGCGGCGCGTCGAACGGCTGCAGGCGATCGTGCTCGAAAAGCAGCGGCTGCGTCGTGAGGCCGCGCTCTATCGCTTCAATGACGCCGAGCGCGTCAGGGCCGCCGAGATCGAGCGGCAACGGCAGGCGGAGGAAGAGCGGCTGCGCACACTGGCGCAGGCAGCGGCGGCGCAGAAGGCGGCCGCCGAGGCGGAGGCCGCGCGCGCGGCCGAGGCCAGGGACAAGGCCGATGCGCAGGCGAGGGCGGCTGCGGAAGCGGCGCGGCGCAACGGGCAGGCGCAGCCCGGTCCACTCAATTTCGATCAGGTGCCGGGCGTTCAGGCGCAATGACGGCGCGCGGGATCTGATTGACCTGAGGCGCTGCAGGTCTTCGTGTTAGCGAAATCGCCTTTATATCTGCGTCACGGCTGGCGGCCACCGCCGGCCTTCACCCAGGAAAGCACATGGAGCCGCAGCGCGGAGGACAGGTTGCTGTCCGGCTGGCGGTGGTCGTCGATCTCGGAAATCAGGGCGGCCAGCGACATCGAGCGGCCTGCCGCGATGGTCTTCAGTTCGGCCCAGAATTCATCTTCCAGCGAAAAACTGGTGCGATGGCCATGCAGTGTTGCCGAGTGCTTGCGGATCATGAAGGACGTCACATCGCAATCGGCTTCGAAGGTCGATTCAAGCAAATCGGGCAAGTGGCTGATCGCAGATTCGTTTTCGGCTTCTCAAGCTTTGCGTGAAGCCTCATGCGCCGTCGTCATCCGTCTCGATCCTGCCGTCGCGGTGCGCCTTGTCGGCCTTCTCGTTCAGGCTGCGGGTGAGCTGCTTTTCGGCCTTGGTGCGCCCGAAGGAAATACGGTTCTGCTCGGCCTGTTTCTCTTTCTCGGAGCGGGCCTGCTTCTTGCGGAACTGGCGCAGATTAATGATTTCGGCGCTCATGCGGTGGCTGAAATCCCTTAAGAAAAAGGGAGGCTGGGCCTCCCTTTGAAATCACTGCTTCTTGCGGAAGGAGTCGAGCGAGACGACGGAACCCGGTTTCTTCTCTTCGCCGTCGGCCGGTTTTGCGCCGGCGGTTTCGTCAGGCTTTCCTGCAGCATCGACCGGATAGGCGGTGATCTCGCCGGACGGCAGCTCCTCGCCATCGGCGAGCGGCACGTCGAATTCGAGCTCGAAATTGACGGAGGGATCGTAGAAACCGCGGATCGCATTGAACGGAATGACCAGCTTTTCCGGAACGTCGGAGAAGGAAAGGCCGATTTCGAAATGCGTCTCGGTGATCTTCAGGTCCCAGAACTGGTGCTGGATGACGATGGTCATCTGCTCTGGATATTTCGACTTCAGGTGCTGGGAAATGCGCACGCCGGCCGCACCCGTCAGAAAGGTGATGAAGAAGTGATGGTCGCCGGGCAGACGGCCCGTCGTTGCGACTTCCGCCAAAACCTTGCGGATGACGCCGCGAAGTGCATCCTGCGCCAGAATGTCGTAGCGGATATGATCCTGCCCCATGCTTTTCCTGTCTTTCGTCGGTTCGGAAGTCTTTTCACAAGGTTATATGCCACGTCCGGGCGCCTTGGGAAAGACCGGAGCCGAGTCACGTTTTTTCGGAGCATACATGATTTCGTCAGCAGGGAGAAGGTGAAGGCTTCTGTTGCCAGGTGCCTTCGGACCCCGCCTAGAGGTGCGAACCACTAGGACTTTGATTGAAGTGTCACACCGCGATTAAGCAGCGAGACGAGCTTCCGCATAGTTGTCGTTTGCAACTACAATTTTAGCCCGATAACGGCGGTACAATGCCGAGCAAAAAGTCGATCTTTACACCCTTGTCGATCCTGTTTCGCCCCCATCAAAAGCCGGCCTTCCTTGCCGCCGGTTTTTGGTGGAGGCGCCGGGTACCGCCCCCGGGTCCAATAGGTTTATTACACCGCTCATTTATTGCCATAGCCGGCCCGAAAGCCGGCAGGGCTGATATAGTGATTTCCTTCGCCCAAGGAAAGGGCAAACGTCACAAAAGCTTTATCTCCGGCAGCAGAAAGAACGGGAAAATGCCCGCCGGCGATTGGTTTCCTGAAGGCGAAGGCTTAAATTGGAGAAAACGGAATCAGCGCGACATGCAGCAATATCTCGATCTCCTGAAGCATGTGATGGAAAAAGGCTCCGACCGGGGCGACCGCACCGGCACCGGCACCCGCTCGATCTTCGGCTACCAGATGCGCTTCGACCTCGAAGAAGGATTTCCCGTCCTCACCACGAAGAAGCTGCATCTGCGCTCGATCATCCACGAGCTTTTGTGGTTCCTGAAGGGCGAAACGAATATCCGCTATCTCAAGGAGAACGGCGTCTCGATCTGGGATGAGTGGGCCGACGAGAACGGCGACCTCGGGCCGGTCTATGGCGCCCAATGGCGCTCCTGGCCGGCACCGGATGGCGGCCATATCGACCAGATCGCCAATCTCGTCAAAGGCATCGTCAACAATCCGAATTCGCGCCGCCACATCGTCTCGGCCTGGAATCCGGCGGAAGTGGACAATATGGCGCTGCCGCCCTGCCATTGTCTGTTCCAATTTTATGTCGCCGACGGCAAGCTTTCCTGCCAGCTCTACCAGCGCTCCGCCGACATCTTCCTCGGTGTGCCGTTCAACATCGCCTCCTATGCGCTTTTGACGATGATGGTGGCTGAGGTGACCGGGCTAAAACCCGGCGATTTCGTCCACACGCTCGGCGACGCCCATCTCTACCACAACCATTTCGACCAGGCGAAGCTGCAGTTGACGCGCCGGCCGAAGCCGCTGCCCTTCATGCGCATCAATCCTGAGGTGAAGGACATTTTCGGCTTCACCTTCGATGATTTCGAGCTGATCGGCTACGAGGCCGATGCCAGCATCAAGGCGCCGATCGCCGTCTGATAAAACAGTCAGCGTTTTATTTTCCTATTAGCTACATTCGACTTGAATGCGGTCCCCACGTAATATAACCAGACTGCATAAGTGGGCTGCAACCAAAGATTGCATTCAATGAGAATCAAAAGAAAACGGGTAAAAATGCCGTCAGCAACATCGATTGTTGCTCGCAGTTATCCGGACAATGTCATTGGCATTGAGAACCGATTGCCATGGCACCTTCGCACTGATCTCCAGATTTTTAAGAAAAGGACCTCTGGCCATGCCATTATAATGGGTCGGAAGACCTTTGAGTCACTTGGAAATCGGCCGCTGCCAAATCGAACAAATATCATACTGTCGCGCTCTGAAATTCTTTCCAATTCACCCGATATTAGGTGGGCTAGAGACGTTGAGACAGCTTTGCTATTTGCCGATGTAAGTTCAATAACAGCTGGAAAACTTGAGTTTTTTGTTATTGGCGGCGAGCAGATCTACAAGATTTTTGAACGTTATATAAATCAGGTTTTTCTGACTGAAGTCTTCTGCGGCCATATTAATGGGGACGCTAAGTTTGAGACGAATTTTGAGAAGGACACGGTCGGCTCAAAATCCGAATGGAAGCGGGGCGCTGAAGATGATTATCCTAAGAGTGAACATGATCAATTTCCATTTCGCATAACCCGTTACGAGAGGCGAAAGCCTGAACATAGGTTTAAGTCTAAAGAAGAGTTTATGGGGCGGGAGCCAGATTTCGATAAATACTTTGAGTTGTATGAAAGGAAAGTTGCGGATTCCGACCGGGAGGGAGTGCAGTACGAGTTCTTCCCGGTAGATACCGACATCAAATCTTGAACGCCGTCGTGCCTGAAAACGAACTATTTTCCAATTAAATTGACCAAGTTTCTCACGCTACGTTGAAAGCCGGTGCGGCGATACCTATAACGGTCACCAACGCATCCGCCGGTCAGCCCCCACGGTCCAGGATGCGGGGAAGACTTTAACGAACAACGAGGTTTTGATGCCCTGGAGCAATCAGAATGGCGGCGGCGGCCCTTGGGGCGGCGGCGGTAACAATCAGGGACCATGGGGTCAGGGGCCGAACCGACCACGCGGCAGCGGCGGCAAGGGCGGACCGCCCGATCTGGAAGATATTATCCGGCGCGGCCAGGATCAGCTGCGCAACATCGTTCCCGGCGGTTTCAACGGCGGCGTGGCGGTGATCGTTTTGGCGATCGTCGCCGTCTTCTGGCTGATCCAGTGCGTCTACACCGTCCAGCCGGACGAACGCGGCGTCGAGCTGCGCTTCGGCAAGCCGCGGGAAACGGTGTCGATGCCGGGTCTGCATTTCCATTTCTGGCCGATGGATACGGTCGAGATCGTCAAGGTCACCGAGCAGCTGCTGAATGTCGGCGGCACGCAGGGCAGCAGCAACACGGCCGGCGGGCTGATGCTGTCGGGCGATCAGAACATCCTCAATGTCCGGTTCAACGTTCTCTATCAGATCAGCGATGCGCGCGCCTATCTCTTCAACGTCGAAAGCCCGGCGCAGACGCTGCAGCAGGTTTCCGAAAGCGCGATGCGCGAAGTGGTCGGCCGCCGTCCGGCGCAGGATGCGTTCCGCGACCGGCGCCTGGAGATCGCCAGCGAAGTCGCCAATATCATCCAGGATACGATGTCGCGTTACAGTTCCGGCATTTCGATCAACAAGGTGACGATCGAGGACGTGGCGCCGCCGCGTGAAGTGGCCGATGCCTTCCAGGAAGTGCAGCGCGCCGACCAGGACAAGCAGCGCCTGGTGGAAGAAGCCAATCAGTACGCCAACCAGAAGCTCGGTCAGGCACGCGGTGATGGTGCCCGCATCCGCGAAGATGCAGCCGCCTACAAGGACCGCGTCGTCAAGGAAGCGGAGGGCGAAGCGCAGCGCTTCATCGCCATCGACGAACAATATTCGAAGGCGCCCGACGTCACCCGCAAGCGGTTGTTCCTGGAAACGATGGAACAGGTGCTGAAGAATTCCAGGAAGGTCATCATCGAAGAGAAGCAGGGGGTCGTACCCTATCTGCCGCTCAACGAGATCTCCAGACCGTCGCAGCAGGGAGGTTGAGCCATGACTTCGAACAGGCTTCCCGTCATTCTCGTCATCCTCGCAGTCGTGCTGGTCGGGCTTTATTCATCGGTTTACGTGGTCAATGCCCGTGAACAGGCGATTGTCGTACGCTTCGGTGAGATCCAGTCGGTCAAGACCGAGCCCGGCATCTATTTCAAGCTGCCGTTCAGCTTCATGGACGCGGACCGCGTTCAGCTCGTCGAAAAGCAGAAGCTGCGTCTCGACCTCGACAATATCCAGGTGCAGGTCAAGGGCGGTGCGACCTTCGACGTCGACGCCTTCGTGATCTATTCGATCAACGATGCCCGCCGCTTCCGCGAGACCGTCTCCGGCGATCGCGATGCGGCCGAAGCGCGGCTGCGCACCCGCCTCGATTCGGCATTGCGCCGCGTCTACGGTCTGCGGGAATTCGATGCCGCACTTTCCGACGAGCGCGTGTCGATGATGCTCGAGGTGCGCGACGATCTGCGTCCGGATGCCGAGCTTCTCGGACTGAACATCGAGGACGTGCGCATCCGCCGCACCGATCTGACGGCCGATGTGGCGCCGAACACCTATAACCGCATGCGCTCCGAGCGTCTGGCCGAGGCCGAACTCCTGCGCGCCCAGGGCACGGAAGACGGCCTGCGCCGCCGGGCGATCGCCGACCGCCAGGTGGTCGAGATCACCGCGGATGCCCAGCGCGATGCGGAAATCCTGCGCGGTCAGGGCGATGCCGAACGCAACCGCGTGTTCGCCGACGCCTTTTCCAGGAACCCCGCCTTCTTCGAGTTCTATCGTTCGATGGCGGCCTATTCCTCGGCGCTTTCCTCGCAGGACACGACGCTGGTGCTGTCGCCGAATTCGGAATTCTTCCGTTATTTCGACAACGCCGCCGGCGCTATGCAGCCGCAGACAACGCCAGGAGCGCCGGCTGCCGCCGTTCCCGGCGCGGCTGCGCCCGCAGCCCCCGCCCAGCCGGCGAACTGACGCCGCGCGCGCTATCGCACAAATGGAAGGGCCGGCCCGCGCCGGCCCTTTTTTCATGCGCTGATTGAGACAATCGGGTTTTTGCGAGGAGGTGTCAGATTGCACGGGGATTTCGCGAAAAGGTGATTTCGCCCTCCATCATTCCGCCTTATGCTGATGCTCAATGTGCGCATTTACCGCTTATGAGGAAGCTTGATGGCCCCCACGATTGGCTCGCCCTTCAGACGAACGCTCGCGCTTATGGCCGGCGCCGCAATTCTGGCGCAAGCCGGCATGAGCGGGATTGCTTTTGCGCAAACCACGCCTGAAACAGCAGCACCCGGGGTTGCCGCGCCTGTTCCGGCTGCTCCCGCGCCGACGTCACCCGCGGCACCGCAGCAGGTCCCGCCCCTTCAGGGCGTCGTGCCGAACAGCGGACCGGCTTCCGTCGCCGATCTCGCCGAGGGGTTGCTCGATGCGGTCGTCAACATCTCGACCTCTCAGAATGTGAAGGATGACGAGGGGGTCGGTCCGGCGCCGCGCGCCCCCGACGGATCGCCATTCCAGGAATTCTTCAACGACTTCTTCAACAAGCAGCAGGGCGGCAAAGGCCCCAACCACAATGTCAGCTCGCTCGGCTCCGGCTTCGTCATCGACCCGACCGGTTATATCGTCACCAACAATCACGTGATCGAGGGCGCCGACGACATCGAAGTCAATTTCGCCAATGGCTCGAAGCTCAAGGCGAAGCTGATCGGCACGGACACGAAGACCGATCTTTCGGTGCTGAAGGTCGAGCCGAAGACACCGCTGAAGGCGGTAAAATTCGGCGATTCCAGCGAGATGCGCATCGGCGATTGGGTGATGGCGATCGGCAATCCGTTCGGCTTCGGCGGCTCGGTGACGGTCGGCATCATTTCCGGGCGTGGCCGCAACATCAATGCCGGCCCGTACGACAATTTCATCCAGACGGATGCGGCGATCAACAAGGGCAATTCCGGCGGCCCGCTCTTCAACATGAAGGGCGAGGTGATCGGCATCAACACGGCAATCATCTCGCCGAGCGGCGGCTCGATCGGTATCGGCTTCTCCGTGCCATCTGAACTGGCTTCCGGCGTTGTCGAGCAGTTGCGCGAATATGGCGAGACGCGGCGCGGCTGGCTCGGCGTGCGCATTCAACCGGTGACCGACGATATCGCCGACAGCCTCGGCCTCGACACGGCCAAGGGTGCACTGGTCGCCGGCGTCATCAAGGGCGGCCCCGTCGACGACGGCTCCATCAAGGCGGGCGACGTGATTCTGAAATTCGACGGCAAGACGGTCAATGAAATGCGCGATCTGCCGCGTGTCGTGGCGGAAAGCACGGTCGGCAAGGAAGTCGATGTCGTGGTGCTGCGCGACGGCAAGGAGCAGACCGTCAAGGTGAAGCTTGGCCGCCTCGAAGACAGCGATCAGGCGGCATCCGGCGGCGCGGCCCCTGATGGCTCGCAGGACGGCGTGATCACCCCTGATCCCGACGAGAACGACGACATGGACCAGCCGGATACCGGCGATCAGGTCCAGCCCGTCCCGGGCGCGCCGGCGCCGGACCAGCACCAGGGCCAGGGATCGCCGGATGCGGCAACACCCAAGAACGTGCTCGGATTGTCGCTGTCGCTGTTGAGCCCCGAGACACGCACGGCTTTCGGCATTGCCGAGAGCGTCGACGGCGTCGTGGTGACGGAGGTGGCGCCCGGTTCCGCCTCGGCCGAAAAGGGGCTGAAGCCAGGGGACGTGATCGTCGAGGTGGCGCAGGAATTCATGAAGTCGCCGGACGCAGTCGCGGCCAAGGTGAAATCGCTGAAACAGGAAGGCCGCCGCAACGCCCAGCTGATGATCGCATCGGCAAACGGTGATCTTCGGTTCGTGGCAGTGCCGATGGAGTAAAGGGTTAACGGCGGTGATGAACGAGCCGCCGAGGTCTCCCATTCTCCCTCATTCCTGTGCTCGTCACAGGAATCCAGCCACCGAGCGTCTGCGCGGTGAATGACTCCATACAACCTTGAAGAAAGTCTTCTGCGCCCAAGGACTTGGGCGCGCTGGATTCCTGTGACGAGCACAGGAATGAGGGGGAAGAGGGCGTGCCGTGTGGCACTCCCCTCTGTCTCCCGGGCATCTCCCCCACAAGGGGGAGATCGGATATGGCCTGCGCCTCCTACCTATCTGCCGTTTCACCGTGCTGGACCTTAATTGTTTGGGGAAGCCGGTGCACCCAGCCGATCTCCCCACCTGTGGGGGAGATGCCCGGCAGGGCAGAGGGGGCGGCCACGGCACACAGGTGAAGGCGCAGAGTGTGTGCCGTGTCGGCTTTAACCCATCACAAAATCCGTCTTCCGATAGCCCTGGATATAGAGCAGCGCGGTCAGGTCGGCGTGGTTGATGCGCATCTGCGCCTGGGCGGCGACCGTGGGTTTGGCGTGGAGGGCGACGCCGGAGCCGGCGAGCTGCAGCATGCCGAGATCGTTGGCGCCATCGCCGACGGCGATCGCCTCCTTCGGCGAAATGCCGAGACGTGCCGAAATTTCGTTCAACGCATCGACTTTGGCCTGCTTGCCGAGGATCGGTTCGGCGACGAAGCCGGAGAGGATGCCGCCATCGTCCAGCAAGGTGTTGGCGCGGTTCTCGTCGAAGCCGAGCGTGGCGGCGATGGGGCCTGTAAAGACGGTGAAGCCGCCGGAGACGAGGGCGGTGTAATGGCCTTTCGACTTCATGGTGGCGATCAGTTCCTGGCCGCCCGGGGTGAGCGTGATACGCCGGGCGATGACCTCGTCGACAACCGAGATCGGCAGGCCTTTCAGCAGAGCGACACGCTCACGCAACGCGGGCTCGAAGGCGATCTCGCCGTTCATGGCGCGGGCGGTGATGGCGGCGACCTTCTCCTTCAGGCCGACTTCGGCAGCGAGTTCGTCGATGCATTCCTGGCCGATCATCGTCGAATCCATGTCGGCGATCAGCAGCTTCTTGCGGCGGGTCTCCTGCTCCTGGATGACGAGGTCGATCGGCGCGCCAGCGATCACGGCGAGGATATTGGCCTCGGCCGCCTGCCCATCCGTACCGTCACGCAACGCGATGTCGCAGGCGACGCCGTCGGCCAGCCAGTAGAGACCGGAGGCCTCTACGGCCTCGGCCGCCTGTTCGGCGATAGCAGGGGTCAGGACAGGATTTGACGGATTGGCAACAAGCGTGGCAACGAGGGCCATGATGGAAAACCTTCTGAGCGTAGAGAACGCGATCCTGATAACCGGGCCGACCGCCAGCGGCAAGTCCGCGCTCGCCGTCGAATTGGCCAAGCGCTATGGCGGCGCGGTCGTCAATGCCGACAGCATGCAGGTCTACGACACCTTGCGGGTGCTGACCGCGCGCCCGTCGGAAGACGAGATGCAAGGGGTGCCGCATCATCTCTACGGCCACGTGCCGGCAGGGGCCGCCTATTCCACCGGCGCCTGGCTGCGCGACGTCTCGGCGCTGCTGCCGGCATTGAAAGCCGCCGGGCAACTGCCGGTCTTCGTCGGCGGCACCGGGCTCTATTTCAAGGCACTGACCGGTGGCCTTTCCGACATGCCCGCGATACCCGAGGCGCTTCGGGGGAAACTCAGGATGCGGCTGCTGGAGGAAGGGCCGGAGGGGCTCTATGCCGAACTTGACGCAATCGACCCTGCCATGTCGGCAAGCCTCAACCGCCAGGATGGGCAGCGCATCGTCCGGGCGCTGGAGGTGATCCAGGCGACGGGACGGTCGATCGCCGATTTTCAGGGGCGGTCCGGGCCAGTTCTGATCGACGCCGAGAAGGCACGAAAGATCGTCATGCTGCCGGACCGGGCGATACTGCATGCCCGCATCAACGGCCGTTTCGAAAAGATGCTGCAGCAGGGCGCTGAAGACGAGGTGAGGGCGCTGCTTGCCCTCGGCCTGCCCGCCGAGGCGCCTGTCATGAAGGCGATCGGGGTGTCGCAGATCGCGGCGATGCTGAAGGGGGAGATGAGGCGCGAGGAGGTGCTGGAGAAGGGGGCTGCGGCGACACGGCAATACGCCAAGCGGCAGATGACCTGGTTCCGCAATCAGATGGACGAGAGCTGGGAGCGGCTGGCCCTATAGTGCGCAAGTCCGGGCTTGCCCTTCAACTGCGGTTACGCGCTGCGCACCTGCAGCAGTTTGGCGAGTTCGCCCACCGCCGCCTGCAGTTGCTCCTGCGGAAAGCCGCCGAAACCCAGCATCAGGCCGGGGCGTCCCGGCTGCGCGCCATACATGGGGGAGATCGCCCGCACTGCGAGGCCGGCCGAAAGGGCGCGCGCCGCCAGCCGCACGTCGTCGGCTTCCTCAGGCAGCCATAGAAGGATGTGCATGCCCTGATCGCTCGGCTGAACATGACACCCTTTCGGCAGAACCCGCTCGAGCGCCGCGAGCAGAGCAGTGCGGCGTTCGGCATACAGACCCCGAATGCGCCTGATATGCGCCTCGAAATAGCCTTCCCTGATATAGGCGGCCAGAACGTGCTGTTCTGATATCGGCGAATGCCGGTCAAGAATGGCGCGTGCGCCGGCGAAGGCTTCTGCGAGGGGTGCTGGGGCGATGACGTAACCGAGACGCAACGACGGAAAGAGCACCTTGCTGAAAGTGCCGAGATAGATGACGCGCGACGGACGCAGCCCCTGCATGGAGGGAAAAGGGTGTCCGGCATAACGCAGTTCGCTGTCGTAGTCGTCCTCCACGATCCAGGCTCGGTTCTGGTCGGCCCAGGCGATCAGAGCGTTGCGCCGCGCCATGCTGAGCGGCATGCCGACCGGATATTGGTGTGAAGGCGTGACGAATGCGGCGCGCGCTTCCGGGCAGAGTTCGAGGCCGCGCTCCACATTCATCCCTTGTGCGTCGACCGGGATTCGATGCGTCCGAACGCCGAGATCGTCGAGCACTGCCGTCAGGCCGGGGTAAGCGGGATCCTCGGCCCATACCGGGTCGTCACGCGACAGAAGAACCCGGCCAGCCATGTAGAGGCCTTGCTGGGTGCCTGACGTAACGATGACCTGCTCGGGTTCGCAATGAACGGCCCGCGCGCGGCGGACGTGGTCGGCGATGGCGATGCGCAGCTCGAGCACACCCATCGGATCGTGGTAGCCCGAGGGTGCGGCCTGTCTTGAGGCGCGCATTCGATTGCCGACACGTCGCCAATTGTCGTCGGGCGCAATGCCGGACGCAGGCACCGCGATGGCGAAGGGAACGGGCGGGTGAGGGGTCAGCGCACGGGCGATCGATATCAGCCGGGCAGCTGGGGCAGGCAGGTCCATCGCCTCTGCGGACGCCGGCGCGGGCGGTGGCGGCGGAAGTGCCGGCGCCATGTCCGTCAGGGCGGCGGCAACACGGGTTCCCGCGCCCACTCTCGCCTCGAGATAACCTTCGGCGGTCAACTGGTCGAAGGCTTCGACGACGGTGCCGCGGGCGATCTTCAACGAGGCCGCAAGGCTGCGCGTCGAAGGAAGGCGCTCGCCAGGCCTCAGTTCGCCGCAGGCAATAGCGTGCCGCAGGGCCTGTGCAAGCCGGCGGCCGACATGGGCCGTTCTGTCGATCCCGTGGAGAGACGGAATTTCGATGGTGGCCCGCCGCTTCGACATTGCAAAATGGTCCATGAAGATTCTTGAAAATGGCGCTTCATGATGAACCAATTTCAGAAGAGAAGGAAGGCCTCAGCGATTTCTGGAAAGCGGACATGCAGGATCTTCTCGTCGTCTATATCGCCTATATCGTCGCAGCCGGAAGCCCGGGGCCAAGCAACATGGCGATCATGAATGTCGCGATGAGCCAGGGGCGCCGACCGGCCCTGGCGCTTGCCGCCGGCGTGATAACGATGTCGACATGCTGGGGACTGATTGCCGTCACCGGCATTTCGACCCTGCTGGTAGGCTATGCTCATGCCCTGTTATTCCTCAAGATCGCGGGCGGGCTTTACCTTCTCTGGCTCGCCTGGAGGGCGGCTCGCTCGGCCGCCGCCGCGGATGCGCCGGCAGGCGAGCCAGCCCGGCCGTCGACGGACTTCGGCGTACTCTACCGCCGTGGGATCCTGATGCATCTCGGAAACCCCAAAGCGGTTCTGGCCTGGGTCGCGATCATGTCGCTCGGCCTCAAACCGGGCGCTTCGCCCGAGATGGCGATGACGGCTTTCGGCGGCTGTGTGCTGCTCGGGATATCGATATTCGCCGGTTATGCCCTGCTGTTCTCGACAGCGCCGATGGTGCGCGGCTATGCCAGGGCGCGCCGCTGGATCGAGGCAGGCCTCGCCGTGTTCTTCGCGGGCGCCGGATCGCGCCTGCTGTTCTCAAACTGACGCTTTTGCAGGATCACATCATGTCTTCGGCTTCTCCCTTTCACGGCCTTTCGGCCTTTCCGGCAACGCCCGCGAATATCGATGGCCGTGTCGACACCGAAGCCCTCGGCCGCGTTCTGGAACGCTTGTGCGAGGCGGGTGTCGCCTCTGTCGGGCTTCTCGGCAGCACCGGGATCTATGCTTACCTCGCGCGCGAGGAGCGGTTGCGCGCCGTCAAGGCCGCGGCCGAATGCGTCGCCGGCCGTATTCCTCTCATTGTCGGGGCCGGGACTCTCAGAACGGACCACGCCGTGGGTCTTGCCAGGGATGCCGAGGCGGCCGGTGCGGATGCTCTTCTGCTGGCGCCGGTCTCCTATACGCCGCTGACGCAGGAAGAAGCCTATGAGCATTTCCTGGCGGTCGCGAAGGCAACGAAGCTGCCGGTCTGCATCTACAACAATCCCGGCACGACCCATTTCACCTTCAGCCGGGAGCTTCTCCAGCGCCTCTCCGAAATCGAAACGATCAGGGCGGTGAAGATGCCGCTGCCTGTTGACGGCGATTTGCCAGGGGAACTTGCGGCCTTGCGGGAGAAGACCGATCTCGCGATCGGTTACAGTGGCGATTGGGGCGCGGCCGATGCGCTGCTTTCCGGCGCAGACGCCTGGTACAGCGTCATCGGTGGTTTGCTGCCGCGCACGGCTCTCGGCCTGACCAAGGCCGCCATGGCCGGCGACGTCGATGGGGCACGCCGGCTCGATAAGCTCTTCGAGCCGCTATGGCAAACCTTCAAGGCATTCGGAAGCATCCGCGTGGTCTATATGCTGCTCGAACATCTCTCACTCGCCCGGGCGGAGCTTCCGCGACCGCTCCTGCCGCTGAAATCAGCGGATCGCCAGCGTGTGCTCGAGATCGTCGAGCCGCTGATCGCGCTGGAGGGCGGGCGGAAGACTTAATGCATGTCGCCCGGACGTGTGCAGCGGTTTCGGGACAACGACATACCTAAAAACAAAGAGCGAAAGCGCGTTGCGTGAATCAAATTTGATGCGACGCGCTTTAGTCCTTGTTGTAAAGGCTGCTCAACGGCTTTTTCAGAATGCTTTCGCGCAGCGACGAGCCGGGTTCCCGGCGGGTGATGGCCGGCTGGTCGGTCGGCGGTGCAGGTCGCGGAAAGATCGGTTCCTCGCGGCGCATCTCGCGGCGCAGCGCATCGAGCCGCGGATCGACGGATGAAGGTGCGGCCGGGTCCAGCCCCGGCGTCTGCGGCAGCAGTTCGCGCCGGTAGGATTCGAGGGGCGCCGAAACCGGCGGTGGCGAGGCCGGTGGAGGCGGTGCGTAGGGCTTGGCCTCGAGAACCTCGTCGGCGTCATTCTCCTCGTCGGAACGTGCCGTCGATGCGCCGAAGCTCTGCTGGAAATTCGAAATATCAGGCCCGACCGTCACCGCCCGCATGCGGGTGACGATCTTGCGCAGATCGACCGTATCCGGATCTTCCTCGCTATGCTTGCTGTTGGCGCTCGCAGCCTTCGGCAGCAGATTTTCGTCGACGCGGGAAAAGCGCATGCGCATCGGCACGCTGATCGCCTCGCCGAAGGCGATCGCCTCGCCGTTGCCGATCGAGGAGATGAAGCTCGTCGTCGAGATCGACGAGTTCGGGATCGCCGAGCGGATGATTTCCTGGTCGCGGTCATTGGCCAGGCGCATGGCAAACAGCGTCGAGCACTGCGACAGGATCGTCTGGTCGAGCTCGCCCGGCCGCTGGGTGATGATCCCAAGCGAGACGCCGTATTTTCGGCCTTCCTTGGCGATGCGGGCGATTGCCTGGCGCGTCGGCACGAAGCCGAGGCTGGGATCGGAGGGGATATAGCGGTGGGCTTCCTCGCAGACGACGAGCATGTGGATGGCGCCGTCACTCCAGAGTGCCACCTCGAAGGCCATGCGGCAGAGCACGGAGGCGACCGAATTGACCACTTCGGAAGGAATGCCGGCAAGCTGGAAGGTGCAGATCGGTCGGTTGTCGCCCGGAATGCGGAAGATCTGCGCGATGGTGTCGGTGATCGTGTCGCTGATCGTGTTGTTGGAAAACATGAAGTGATAGCGCGGATCGTTGATTGCGGCGATGAGGCGCATCTTCAGCGACCGCAGGCCGGGTTTTTCGGCGCGGCCCTCGAGGCGGCCGATGCGCTCGTCGATCAGCGCCAAGAGATCGGCCATGCGGTAGGGAACCGGCGTATCGGCGGTGATCGAGCTCTTTTCCGTCGTCCGGCGCACCAGCGAGTTGTCGCTGCCGCGGAAGGCGCGCTTTGCCTCCGGCATGATATCGCGCAGCATATCGAGTTCTTCGGGCACCGGCGGGCGGCCGCGAAAGACGACTTCGGCGAATTCCTCGAGCCGCATCAGCCAGAAAGGCAGGTCGAGCGTATCGGTATCGATGGTGACGGCGTGCTTGGGAAAGGCGGCGGCAAATTCATTGTGCGGGTCGAGGATCAGCACCCGCAGCTTCGGATCGGCCACGATCGCCTTGTGCAGCAGCAGCGATACGGCCGTCGACTTGCCGACGCCGGTCGAGCCGACGACGGCGAAATGCTTGGAGAGCATCGAGGGGATGTGGATCGCCGCATCGATGCTTTCATCCTGCGTCAGTTTTCCGATGACGGCGGTCGTGCCCGTTCCGGCATCGTAGATACGCATCAGGTCGGCGGCGCGGATGCGGTGGGCGATGGCGCCGAGATAGGGATAACGCGAGATGCCGGTCGAGAATTCCTCGCGGCCGTCCTCGTCGACGCGGACCTCGCCGAGCAGCTCGGTCTCGATCTTGAAATTATTGTCCTCGCCTTCGCCCCAGGCATGGCTGCCGGTGTTCATCTGATAGACGAGGGCGACGACGCGGTTGCGGCCGACGCTGATCGAGATCAGCCGGCCGACGGACCAGAGTTCGGTGAGATCAGTCCCGCCCTCAACGGCGACGGCGGCAATCGTCGCCCGCGAGCCGCTGCATGCAACGACGCGGCCGAGAAAGCGGTTTCCCGGCGCGAGGCCATCGCGGCGATCGTGCTCGCCTGCCTTGCCAGACATGCGCAAGTCGTTGTTGAGCAACGGGCTACTCCTACAGTAGCGTTAAAGGATAAAGTCGATCCTTTAATAAATCCTTCATCCTATCGATTTTCAGCGGCGCAGGCACGGGGCAGTTTTTTATTGCGGCATGCGTTGACGCTGCGAAATTTTCTGTCTATCACTTCCGACCATGAAAATCGCAACGGCTCTTATCGTGGTGGGAAAGCGCATGGGCAGGATGGTGTAACCATCCGGCGGTAGCCACCCATGCGCTAGATGACAGGCTCCTCCGGGGCCTTTTTTTATGCCCGAAATTCGGGCTTCCGGCCACAAACGCAATCCCAGCATCAAACGGAACAGACAGATGAGCACGGACAATCAGGCGGCAGGCAATCGGATGACGGGAGCGGAGATCGTTCTCAGGGCGCTGAAGGACAACGGCGTCGAACATATCTTCGGCTATCCCGGCGGCGCAGTCCTGCCGATCTACGACGAGATCTTCCAGCAAGAGGAGATCAAGCACATCCTCGTCCGCCACGAGCAGGGGGCCGGTCATGCGGCCGAAGGTTACGCCCGCTCTACCGGCAAGGTCGGCGTAATGCTCGTCACCTCGGGCCCGGGCGCCACCAATGCGGTCACGCCGCTGCAGGATGCGCTGATGGATTCGATCCCGCTCGTCTGTCTGACCGGTCAGGTTCCGACCCCGCTGATCGGCTCCGACGCCTTCCAGGAATGCGACACGGTCGGCATTACCCGGCCCTGCACCAAGCACAACTGGCTGGTCAAGGACGTCAACCAGCTCGCCGCCATCATTCATGAGGCCTTCCGCATCGCCCAGTCCGGCCGTCCAGGCCCCGTCGTCGTCGATATTCCGAAGGATGTGCAGTTTGCGACCGGCACCTATACGCCGCCCGCCGATTACCCGATCCAGAAGAGCTATCAGCCGAAGATCCAGGGCGACCTCAACCAGATCCATGCGGCGATCGAGCTGATGGCGAATGCGCGCCGGCCGATCATCTATTCCGGCGGCGGTGTCGTCAATTCCGGCCCTGAGGCCTCCAAGCTGCTGCGCGAGCTGGTCGAGCTCACCGATTTCCCGATCACCTCGACGCTGATGGGCCTCGGCGCCTATCCGGCCTCGGGCAAGAACTGGCTGAAGATGCTCGGCATGCACGGCTCCTACGAGGCCAACATGGCGATGCATGACTGCGACGTCATGGTCTGCATCGGCGCCCGCTTCGACGACCGCATCACCGGTCGCCTCAACGCCTTCTCGCCGAATTCGAAGAAGATCCATATCGACATCGATCCGTCCTCGATCAACAAGAATGTCCGCGTCGATATCGGCATCCGCGGCGATGTCGGCCATGTGCTGGAAGACATGGTCCGCCTGTGGCGGGCTCTGCCGAAGAAGCCGGAGAAGAATCGTCTCGAGGATTGGTGGAGCGACATCGCCCGCTGGCGGGCGCGCAACTCCTTCGCCTATACCAAGAGCAATGACGTGATCATGCCGCAATATGCGCTGGAGCGCCTCTATGCGCATACCAAGGACCGCGACACCTATATCACGACCGAGGTCGGCCAGCATCAGATGTGGGCGGCGCAGTTCTTCGGCTTCGAACAGCCGAACCGGTGGATGACCTCGGGCGGCCTCGGCACGATGGGCTACGGCCTGCCGGCGGCGCTCGGCGTCCAGATCGCCCATCCCGGCAGCCTCGTCATCGATATTGCCGGCGACGCCTCGATCCAGATGTGCATCCAGGAAATGTCGACGGCGATCCAGTATGATGCGCCGATCAAGATCTTCATCATGAACAACCAGTACATGGGCATGGTGCGCCAGTGGCAGCAGCTGCTGCACGGCAACCGCCTGTCGCACTCCTATACCGAGGCGATGCCTGATTTCGTCAAGCTGGCGGAAGCCTATGGCGCGGTCGGCCTGCGTTGCGACAAGCCGGATGAGCTCGACGACGCCATCGTCGAGATGATCGAGGTCAAGAAGCCGGTCATCTTCGATTGCCGCGTCGCCAATCTCGCCAACTGCTTCCCGATGATCCCCTCGGGCAAGGCCCATAATGAAATGCTGCTGCCCGACGAAGCCACGGATGAAGCGGTCGCCAACGCGATCGACGCCAAAGGCCGTCAGCTCGTATAACGATCAGGTAGGAACCCAGGACCATGAACGCACATCTTCAGCCCACGGGCTCTGCCTACTTCATCTCGCCGGAAACGACGGCGATCGAAAGCCATACGCTTTCGGTGCTCGTCGACAACGAGCCGGGCGTCCTTGCCCGCGTCATCGGCCTGTTCTCCGGCCGCGGCTACAATATCGAAAGCCTCACGGTTTCCGAGACCGAGCATCAGGCGCATCTTTCCCGCATCACCATCGTCACCCGCGGCACGCCGCATGTGCTGGAGCAGATCAAGGCGCAGCTCGATCGCATCGTGCCGGTCCATCGCGTCGTCGATCTGACGGTGCGCGCCCGCGAACTTGGCCAGGAACGGCCGATCGAGCGTGAAGTGGCTCTGGTCAAGGTGATCGGCGAGGGCGAGATGCGCGCCGAGACGCTTCGCCTTGCCGATGCCTTCCACGCCAAGGTGGTAGATGCGACGATCGATCACTTCATTCTGGAGATCACCGGCAAGTCCTCGAAGATCGACCAGTTCATCGCGATCATGAAACCGCTCGGCCTCATCGAAGTCTGCCGCACCGGCATCGCGGCGATGAATCGCGGCGCTCAGGGGATGTGAGGCAGAAGCTTCATCCCTTCCTCGGCGTCATCCTCGGCCTTGTGCCGAGGATCTGCTCACCTATCGAGCGGCGCAGATGCTCGGGACAAGCCCGAGCATGACGAAAGAGGAGTTGGCGGGCTTGTCAGTAATTCGGGCCGCTGGAGATCACAGCATCTCCAGCGGCTTTTTCTTTGCCGGCGGCGGGAAGGCGGCGTCGAGCGCCTGCCAGTCCTCGTCGGTGATCTCAAGCGAGACGCAGTCGCGGTTCTCCGCCACGCGTTCGGCATTCGACGTCTTCGGAATGACGATGACGCCGTCGCGTTCGAGCAGGAAGGCGAGCGCCAGCTGGGCGGGCGTTGCCTGATAGGCCTTGGCGATGTGGATGAGTTCGGGATGATGCAGGATATGCCCCTGCTCGATCGGCGAATAGGCCATGATGGGAATGCCGCGGCTCTGGCACCAGGGCAGGAGATCATATTCGATGCCGCGGCGGGAGAGATTGTAGAGCACTTGGTTGGCGGCGACATTGGCGCCGTCGGGTACTCTGAGCAGTTCCTCCATGTCGTCGGTGTCGAAGTTGGAGACGCCCCAGGCGCCGATCTTGCCCGACGCTTTCAGCATTTCGAAGGCTGCGACGGTCTCGGCCAGCGGATAGTTGCCGCGCCAGTGCAGGAGATAAAGATCGATCCGGTCGGTGCCGAGCCGTTCCAGGCTGTGCTCGCAGGCGTCGACCGTACCTTTCAGGCTGGCGTTCCAGGGATAGACCTTGCTGACGAGGAAGATCTCGTCGCGCCGTCCCCGGATCGCCTGGCCGACGATCTCCTCGGCGCCGCCGTCGCCATACATTTCCGCGGTGTCGATCAGCGTCATGCCGAGATCGATGCCCGCCCTGAGGCTTTCAATCTCCATCTTGGCATGGCCGGCATCCTCGCCCATGGCCCAGGTCCCCTGGCCGAGTGCCGGCACTTCCGTGCCGTTCGGGAATTTGACGGAGGGGATGGGGTCGTCCTGCATGATTTTTTCCATTTTTCAGGAGATTGCGCAGCGTTCTTATCTTTCAACTAATCCTGTCACCATGACAATGATGGAATGGCGTCAAGAGTTTAGGGCAGTTACGCTGACCTAAATAAGGCGGGCCTCGGAAAAGAGCCGGCTTCGGGAGATTGCATGCCGCTGGATACGTTTTTCGCCCTTGTTCTCTTCGCCTTCACGACGTCGATCACGCCGGGGCCGAACAACATGATGCTCTTTGCCTCGGGCGTGAATTTCGGCTTCCGCAGGACGATCCCGCATATGGTCGGCATCGGCGCCGGTTTCTTCTCGCTGCTGATCGGCGTCGGCCTCGGGCTCGGCTCGTTGCTGCACACGATGCCCCTGGTCTATACGGTGCTGAAGTTCGCCGGCGGCGCCTATCTTGTCTGGATCGCCTGGAAGATCGCCGCCTCGCGTTCGCTGAGCGAAGGCAGGAGCAGTGCGGCGCCGATGTCCTTCGTCTCGGCGGCGGCCTTCCAGTGGGTCAACCCGAAAGCTTGGGTGATGGCGGTTACGGCGATGGCGACCTACACCAATCCTGAACTCTATCTTGCCAGCGTGCTGATCGTCGGCCTGGCTTTCGCGGTGGTCAACGTGCCGAGCGTCTCGACCTGGGCGGGCTTCGGCTCGGCACTCAGGGAATGGCTTTCCGATCCCGTGCGGCTGAAGTGGTTCAACATCACCATGGCCGTGCTTCTGGTGGCGAGCCTCTGGCCGATGTTAAAATAGAGCAATCGCCGGTTTCGTCAGCATCAGCCAGAAAATGCCGATGACGGCTGAGAAGGCCGGAAAGCCGAAAGCGAACCAGACGCGGTAGAGGCTGAAATAGGCCGGCGGCAGCGCGTTTGTCGATGCCGCGGCAGCGCGGGCGAGATCACGCAGGCGGATCTGGATCCAGACGACCGGCAGCCAAAACAGGCCAGTGACGACGTAAAGCAGCAGCGACAGCGCAATCCAGCCTTCCGACAGGTCCCAGCCGATCATGCGGGCGAGGAGATAGCCGGTCACCGGCTGGAGAATCGCGGCGGTGGCGGTAAAGACTGTATCGGCGATCACGACGGTTCCGGCGACATGAGCGATCAGGGCGGGATCACGCGTGCGGTGCGCCATCACCATGAAAAAGGCGATGCCGGCGCCGGTGCCGAAGAGCACGGTCGCGCCGACGACATGGGCAAGCAGCAGCCATTCCTCGAGCATCAGCGTTCATCCAGGATGGCAAGCGCCGTCAGCGTCAGCAGGACCGACGGCAGCACCTTGACGAGGGGACCGAGCGGATCGAGCCAGAGCGCGGGTTCGAGCAGGCTGCCACCGGCGAGATAGGCCAACGAGACGGCGAGCATGCCGAGAAGGGCGCGTCTGGCGAGCGGGCGAACAAGCACGGCGGCGCCAAGCGCCACATCGATGATGCAGGTGGCAAGCGTCAGCGCCGTTGCCGCCGCTTCCGGCATGAAGGGCAGGAAGTGCGCCGAGGCCCTTTCCATCGAAAGCAGCGGGATCAGGCCGGAGAGCTGCCAGAAGGCCGACAGGCCCGATATGATGAGCGGCTTCAGCAGATAGAGCCGGGCAAACCAGAGATCCTGCACGCCGGAAGGGCTTGGCGGGGTTGTGGTGTGTGATAGAAGGAACGGAGACGGTTTCATGAGGATCCGTTAGGTTGCGCGAGACGTTGCCACGATTCCGCTTCTCCCCGGCGGGGAGAAGATGCCGGCAGGCAGATGAGGGGGATGAGCGGCAAAGCCGCGAATGCACGGAGCGCAGCGAAGAGCAACATAAAGGGCGTGCCGTGCGGCCCCCTCATCCGACCCTTCGGGCCACCGCCCGGGGTTGAGCCACGGGTCTCAACCCGTCCTTCGGACCCCCGCTGGGGAGAAGAGGAGGAGCGAACCGCGCGCATCGAGGAAACAGGGCGGCCGATCGCCGTTCCGGGAGGAGATTGCCTTGCACGACGATCACGACCATCACCACGATCATGCCCACGACAACCACTACTCCGACATGCAGGCCCGCGTGAAGGCGCTGGAAACGCTGCTGACGGAGAAGGGCCTGATCGATCCGCATGCCATCGATGCGATCGTCGAGACTTACGAAACCAAGGTCGGGCCGCGGAACGGCGCGCATGTTGTCGCGAAAGCCTGGAGCGATCCCGGTTTTGCCGACTGGCTGAGGCGCGATGCGACGGCGGCGATCGCGAGTCTCGGTTATACCGGCCGGCAGGGCGAGCATATGCGCGCCGTCTTCAATACGGCCGAGACCCATAACCTCGTCGTCTGCACGCTCTGCTCCTGTTATCCCTGGTCGGTGCTTGGCCTGCCGCCGGTCTGGTACAAGGGACCGGCCTATCGTTCGCGGGCGGTGATCGATCCGCGCGGCGTGCTCGCCGAATTCGGCCTGACCCTGCCGGAGGGCAAGAAGATCCGCGTCTGGGATTCGACGGCGGAGCTGCGTTATCTCGTGATCCCCGAGCGGCCGGAGGGCACGGAGGGCATGGATGAGGCAGCACTTGCCGGCCTCGTCAGCCGCGATGCGATGATCGGCACGGCGGTGGCCGGTAGCCCGGAGGCACTGTCATGAACGGACCGCACGATCTCGGCGGGCAGATGGGCTTCGGGCCTGTCGCGCCTGAGAAGGACGAGCCCTATTTCCATGCCGAATGGGAAAAGCGGGCGCTCGGCATCACGCTCTCCTGCGGGGCCTTCGGCGCCTGGACGATCGATGAAAGCCGGCATGCGCGCGAGAATATCCCGCCGGCCGATTACCTCGCGGCGAGCTATTACGAGATCTGGATCCGCGGCGTCGATACGCTGCTCACGCGACACGGCTTTGCGACGCGCGAGGAGTTGCTGTCCGGACACAAGCTGCAGGATGGCACGGCGCCGAAACGGGTGCTGAAGGCGGAGATGGTGCCCGCCGTGCTTGCCAAGGGCGGGCCTTGCGACAGGCCGGTGGATGGCGCGCCACGCTTTGCGGTCGGCGAGCGGGTGAAGACGAAGAATTTCAATCCGGCGACCCATACGCGATTGCCGCGCTATGCCCGCGCCAAGGCCGGCGTCGTCGAAGCGGTGCAGGGCTCCTTCGTCTTTCCCGATGATAATGCCCATGGCAAGGGCGAGAACCCGCAATGGCTCTATACCGTCGTTTTCGACGGTGGCGAGATCTGGGGCGAAGGCGCGGACCCGTCGCTGACGGTCTCGATCGACGCGTGGGAGAGCTATCTTGAGCGTGTGTGAAATAGCCTCCGAGCTCAGCCAATCGCCCGGGCTGCCCAAATCTGCGGAGGGCGCGCCGGTCTTTCCCGAACCCTGGGCGGCCGAGGCCTTCGCCATGACCGTGCATCTGCATGAGAAGGGGCTGTTTTCGTGGAGCGAATGGGCGGAAACGCTTTCGCGGCAATTGCATCAGCCCGGACGGGCTGAAGACGGCAGCGACTATTTCGACTGTTGGGTGGCGGCGCTTTCGGAGCTGCTGGTCAGCCGCGGCGTGGCCGACGCATCCGCCATCCTCGAGCTGCAGAAAAGCTGGCAGCGGGCGGCCGAGGCGACGCCGCACGGGCAGCCGATCGAGCTCGCCAACGATCCGCTGCGCTGATCCTCACGACGGGAACTGCCGGTAGCATTCCTCGGCCACACCGCGCAGGGTCTCGCGCGAGATTTCGCCGGTGACGGCATAACCAAGTTCGCCGTCGATCCAGTAGAAGGTTTCGAGTTTGCCCGATGAGGCGAAGCGGAAGCTCGTCGTGCGGTTTTCCTTGTTGCGGCCGACCATGACGGTCAGGCGCTCGCCGGCCTGGTTCTCATACATGAACATGGCGCCGGGCCTGCCGTCGACCGGCAGCAGGCGGCCGCCGACCAGCTTGAAGCCGAGCGGCTGCAGGTTCGGGATCTTCAAGTTCTGGATCGCCAGGCGCTTGCCGAGCCAGGTGGCGAGATGGGCCTCCTCGTCGGCGAAAACCTCGACCGGGTGGCGAACCTCGGCGGCATAGACGGTGAAGGCGGTCTCGGCCTGTTTCGGCAGGGTTTCGGAACCGGCTAGCTGCAGGTCCGGTCTCTCCAGAAGAGCCGGGCCATAGTGGCCGCTGACGGCACCGAGCGCGAAGACGACGAGCGCTGCGGCGGCGACTGCCCAGCGGTTCGGCACCGACGGGATGGCGTGCGGCGGCGCGACGAGCAGGGCATCGGTGTCCTTTGCCCTGTCGTAACCGGCAAAGAGCGAGCGGATGCCTGCGTTCTGCGCCTGCCATTCGGCGACCATCGCCGCCTCGTCGGGATTGTCGGCGAGATAGGCCTCAATGCGGGCGCGCGCCGTTTCGGGCAACTCGCCGTCGGCATAGGCGTGAAGATCGGCTTCGGTGACGATCGGGTTGGTCTCGTTCATTTCGGTCTCCGAAGCGTAATGATGTTATCGGCCTTCAGGTGTTCGGCGACGCGCCGGCGGGCGCGCGACAGGCGGGACATCACCGTGCCGATGGGGATATCGAGCGCGGCGGCGACCTCGCTATAGCTATATCCCTCGATGACGACGAGCATCAGCACGGCGCGGTGCTCCTCCGAAAGGCTGTTGAGCGCGTTATCGAGCCGAGTGCGTTCCAGCGGATCGGCCGGCGCTTCGGGTGCTGCCATATCTCCGGCGGCGTCGAGCTCGACCATGCCGTCGCGCGCCTTGCCGCGCCGGCCGTTGCGGTAAAGATTGGTCATGATGGTCAGGACCCAGCCGCGCAAGTTGAGGCCGCGCCATTGACCGCGGCGCGCCAGCACCTTCTCGACGCAATCCTGAAGCAGATCCTCGCCATCGGCATCCGAGCGCGTCAGGCTGCGCGAATAGCGCCTGAGCGAGGGAAGGAGGGCCAGGATCTGGCCCTCGAAACTTTCGGGTGCGGGTGTCTTCACGCCAGCTCTCTTGCCGTCACATCAGGGCTTGGCAAGGTCCCAGTTGCCGCCGACGCCGTCGCCGGTGATGTCGCCGGCCTTGGTGTCCTTGACCCAGTAGTAGAGCGGCATGCCGTCCTTGGCCCATTGCTTCGTGCCATCCTTGCGTTCGATGATCGAATATGCACCATCGGCCTTGGCATCGGAAGCGGCCATCAGCGGCGGCCAGTTCTTGGCGCAATCGTCGTAGCAGTTGGAAACGCCCTTGGCGTCCTTCTTGAAAGTATAGAGGGTCATGCCGTTTTCGCCGGCAAGAACCTTGCCCTTGGCAGTCTCGACTTCCTTGACGGGCGCGGCGGCGAAAGCAGCGGTCGCGGCAAAGGCGGCTGCCGCTGCGACGGACAGGAATTTCACGGACTTCATGGTGTTTCTCCTCGGGTTGGGCACGCGATTTCGCGCTACCTGAGATGAGACACGAGACGAGGCGGTTTTATTCCCGCGTGGAGAAGTTTTATGGCGGCGGATGGTCATTCGCACACAACACCCTGCTTTTACAGTTATTTACATCATGGCTATTTGCGGATAACATATATCCTTAATTCCGCTCGCAGAGCCAGCCATGATGAGTTGTTGAATGATCCTGAAAAGCCAGGTCGAGTGGGCGCTGCATTGCTGCGCTATTCTCGCGGGCCTGCCCGAGGGCAGGTATCTCTCCACCAAGGCGCTGGCCGAGCTTCATGGCCTGCCGAAGGAATATCTCTCCAAGGCGCTGCAGAGCCTTTCTCAGGCTTCCCTCGTCGAAACCACGCTTGGCCCGAGCGGCGGCTACAGGCTTGCGCGCGCGCCGTCGGAGGTCAATTTTCTCGAGATCGTCGAGGCGGTCGAGGGCAAGGCGCGCAGCTTCACCTGCACGAATATCCGGGAGAATAATCCGTGCCGGCCGGCAGGCTATTGCGACAGCAAGCCTTGCGCGGTCGCCCGCATCATGTGGGAAGCCGACGAGGCCTGGCGCGATACGCTGAGGCGCGTCCGACTTTCCGATCTCGTCGATACCCTGTCTGAGGAGGTGCCGCCCGACATCTGGCGAAGTACATTCGAATGGGTGCTGAAGCGGGCCGGCTGAGCGGCGTGCCGATCTCTAAGCCCTGAAGATGGTCCGGATGGTTTTCAGGATGGCGTGGGCGCTGCGGGCATGTTCCGGGGACTGGGCGGTGCCGTTGCGGAAGCGCTCGGCGCGGCCGGCAAGCTGTTCGGCGATTTCTTCGGCCAGCGTCGGGCGTTCGGCGAGCAACGGCGCGAAGGCCTCCTGGTCGATCTCATAGGTGATTACCGAGGTTAGAGCCTCCAGGGTGCAGACTTCCTGCATGCCGGCGAGCAGTCCGCTTTCCCCGAAAAAATCGCCAGGCGCTAGCCTTCCGCGTTCCTCGCCTGCATGCCGGGCGGCTATGATGCCGGCGCGCACCATCATCAGTGCGGGCAGCATTTCGCCCTCCTGCACGATCACATCGCCCTTACGGAACTCCCTGACAGTCGCGGTCTCGGCGAGCCTCTGCTTTTCATCTGATGTCAGCGTCGCAAAGACCGGAATGGCGTCGATCAGCGCAAGCGGCGTCACGCTGGGCGGCTGCGCGTTTTCCTCCGTCGGCAGGGTGGCGGTCAACACCGCTGCCGACGGCGGAATGGCCAGCAGCAGGCCGGCGGATTTGCAATGGCGGTAGACGAGATCGAGCACTTCGTTTCGCGCCGGCACGCGCTGGCTCGGGCTCGTCACCCGAAACTGCAGCTCGACTTCGAGCGAGGTGGCGTCCAGCCCCTTCAGGGCGACGACCGGCGGCGGCTCACGCACGATGGAGTTGCAGCTCGCGAGCGCCGTCAGCATGACCTGGCGGACCGATGCCGGCATGCGCGTCGGGGCGATGCGGATGGTGAGGATCAGCAGATGGGTCTCGTCCGGCCGGCTGATATTGGTCAGGCCGAGCTTGGCGAGAAAGCTGTTCGGCAGCACAACGATATTGTTGCCGGGGGTCAGGATGTGCGTCGCGCGCCAGTTGCTTTCGACGACGCGCCCCTCCGTGCCGTCGCTCAAAAGGATCCAGTCGCCGATGACATAGGGCCGGCCGAGGGTCAGGGCGATGCCGGAGAAGACGTCGGCGAGCGTGTTCTGCAGCGCGAGACCGAGAATGATGGCAACGACGCCTGACGTGGCGACGAGGGTTCCGATCGGCACGCCGAAGACGAAGGCTAGGATCGAAAGCACCATGCCGATATAGACGACGCCAATGACGAGATCCTGGAGCAGACGGGCCTCGCGCGGGCTGCCTTCCAGCACCAGATAGAGCCTGATGAAACCGATGACGGCCCATGCCAGGTGAACCCACCAGAGCGATTTGGCGAGAATGACGAGCAGGGCCTGAGGGTCCTGCGTCTCATATCCCTGAAACCGATGAGGTTCGATGCCGCTGCCGATGAGGATCAGCGTCATCACGCCGAAGAACAGGATCTGCACCACCAGCCGGGTCGTCGGCCGCTGGCTGGAGAGGAAATACCAGACGACGATGCCGGCGAAGCCGACTGTAATGAGAGAATTCAGTGGCTTGCCGAAGAGCGCGTCGTAGATCATCTCTCTGTCTCCGGGAGGGCGGGCGGCACATGATTGAGCATGTCGGCTGTCCGCGCAAGCATCGGTCCCGCGCGGACAGGCTTGGAGGTTGCCTACTTCTTGAGGGGGTAGGTCAGTTCTTTCTGGTCGGTGTCGACGACGAAGACGGCGAGCAGGCGGGCCGGCTGCGTCTCGCTGCCATTGGCGCTGACGCCATGGCGGTCGCCCGGCATTTCCGAGAAGCTCTCGCCGGCCTGATAGGTCTTGACCGGACCGTCATTGACCTGGCTGCGGATCGATCCTTCCAGCACGGTGGCGTAGATGAAGGCCGAGTCCGGATGGGTGTGGCCTTCGGAGAAGCCGCCGGGGCCGTATTCGACCAGCACGCCCTTGATGCTCTTGCCCGGCACGTTCGGCAGTTCGTGCTCATAGACGAGCGTCACCTTGGCGGACTTGCTGCTGTCATGGGCGGAAGCGCCGGTGGCTGCCAGAAAGGCGAGGGCGGCGGCGAGGAATGATGACCTGATCATGGGAATCTCCTTGTTGGCAGGGGAAGGAGGCCGATCACTTCGGCCGGGCGGATGTGGCGAACCACTGCTCGAAGGTGATCGAGCCGAGGCGCGGGTCGTCGTCGGAAACGAGGGACTGGTCGTTCAGCCTGGCGCCGAAATATTTCGCCTCGGCGTCGGCCTCGACAATCCGCGGGTCGTTCATCGCCTTGAGATACCGGGCGACGAGCTCGCTGAGCCGGACCCGTTCCGGGCCGGATATTTCGATCGTCCTGTTGGCTGGGGCGGAGAGCGCCACGTCGGCCATGGCGTCGGCGACATCGTCGGAAGCGATCGGCTGCACATAGGCGGGCGACAGGCGAACCGTCTGGCCGACCGTGCCCGACTGGGCGATGCCGCTCAGGAATTCCATGAACTGCGTCGAATGCACGATCGTATAGGGAATGCCCGATGCCCTGATCAGTTGTTCCTGGGCGAGCTTGCCGCGGAAATAGCCGCTGTCCTGCAGCCGCTCGGTGCCGACGACGGAAAGCGCGATATGGTGCTTCACGCCGGCGGTCCTTTCGGCGGCGAGCAGATTGCGCCCCGAGGTCTGGAAGAATTCGAGCACGGCCTTGTCCTCGAAGGAGGGCGAATTGGCAAGATCGAGCACGGCTTCGGCACCGGCGAGTGATTCGGCCAGTCCTTCTCCGGTGATCGTATTGACGCCGGAGTTCGGTGAGGCGGCGATCACCTCATGCCCGCGCTTGCGCAGGCGTTCGACAGTCTTTGAACCGATGAGGCCGGTTCCGCCGATGACGACGATTTTCATAACAGATCTCCATTCGCTGCCGCGGTGCGGCAGCGTCAAAGCTGAATCTTCTCAATGAATTGCGTGAACTAGTTCAGGCCAGCCTTATCAAGGCCGTAGGCCTTGTCGGCCGAGCCGGGCACGGTCTTGAAGCCGACATTGACGCGGTTCCAGGCATTGATGGCCATGACGACGAAGGTGAGGTCGGAGATTTCCTTCTCGGAAAGCTGGCCGCGCACCCGCTCGTAGATTTCATCAGATACGCCGCCTTCGGGAAGCTTCGTCAGCGCCTCGGTCCAGGCAAGGGCCGCGCGCTCGCGGGGAACGAACAGGTTCGACTCCCGCCAGATGGCGACGTGGTGAAGCCGCAGCTCCGTCTCGCCATGGATCTTTGCCTGCTTTACATGCATGTCGAGGCAGAAGCCGCATCCGTTGATCTGTGAGGCGCGGATCTCGATAAGGGCCTGAAGCTTCTCATCGATGACGCTGCTTCTCAGCGCCATGCTGAATTCCATGAATTTCTTGAAAAGTTCGGGGGACTGCTGGGCGTAATTCAATCGCTGGGTCATGTCGTTTCTCCTCAATTAAGGACATTTAATATCCTTATGGATAAAAGATATCCTTAATTGCTGGACTGTAAAGCCATTCTCGCCTAGTTTGCCTGCATAAAGCCTATGCGCAAAAGTATGAGGGGGCAGGGATGGATATCGTTTCGGCATTGCGGACCTTCCAACGCGTCGCGGAGACCGGTTCGTTCTCAGCGGCGGCGCATGATCTCGATGTCACGCAGCCGGCGGTTTCGCGGCAGGTTGCGTCCCTCGAAAGCCATTTCAACACCCGCCTCCTGCATCGTACGACGAGCGGCCTGTCGCTGACGGCGGAAGGGGAGCGCATGCTGCCGATGGCGCTCCGAATTCTCGAGGCGGTCGAGGAGCTTGGTGATGCGGCAGGCTCGAACGGCGCCACGGCCTCGGGAAAGGTCAGGCTCAGCGTGCCCGCGCCGCTCGGCCTCTATTTAAGTGAAAGGCTCGGCGATCTTCTTGCCGTCCACCCGAAGCTTTCGGTCGAACTCATCTTCCGGGAGCAGAGCTCCGATATGATCGAGGAGCGCCTCGACCTGGAGGTGCGGCTCGGTTCGGTCGCCGACAGCAGCCTCGTCTGTCGCCGGATCGGCTGGACGACGGCATTCCTCGTCGCGTCGCCCGCTTATCTCGCGCGCAAGGCGGCCCCGCGCGCGCCAAAGGACATCAGAGACCATGAATGCCTGTGCTACGATAGGGCAGGCGACACCTGCACATGGTCCTTCTCGAACGGGTCGGAAGACATATCGGTCAGGATCACGCCGCGGCTGACCGCCTGCAACGCGATTGCCATTCATAGGGCGGCGCTCGCCGGCGCCGGCCTGGCGGTGCTTTCCCACATCATCGCCGTGCCCGACATCGCCGCCGGCCGGCTGATTCCCGTAATGGAGGATTTTCAGCCGAGCCGCCTGCCGATCACCGTCGTCTATCCCTCGAGACGGAACATGCCGCTGCGCGTCAAGACAGTTCTGGACTTTCTGACCGATGTCATCGGCCAGGACCTGTCGATGTGTGTGAGCGGGGCGGACCGCCAACGGAACGGATGATCGTTCGGACCGGTGATTTGCCGTTTTCCGCCTTGCCTAACGCCGGCGAATCCTGCCAAGTCCTACGATCATGCAATTTGCGCCGCAACAAGACGAAGCCCTCAAGGCTGTTTCGAAATGGCTGAATGAAGGGCGCTCGCCGCTCTTTCGCCTGTTCGGCTATGCCGGGACGGGCAAGACGACGCTTGCCAGGCATTTCGCCGAAAATGTCGACGGCGATGTGCTGTTTGCCGCCTTCACCGGCAAGGCCGCGCAGGTGCTGCGCTCGCGCGGCGCCTCCAATGCCAGGACGATCCATTCGCTGATCTACCGGCCGCGCGGCGAGGAGGCGGTGGAGGACGAGGAAACCGGCAAGACCTCGATCGCGCCGATGTTTTCGATCAACCGGCAGAGCCCGGTCGCGAAAGCCGCACTGATCATCGTCGACGAATGCTCGATGGTGGACGAGGCGCTCGGCAAGGATCTAATGAGCTTCGGCACGCCGATTCTGGTGCTCGGCGATCCCGGCCAGCTGCCGCCGGTGTCGGGTGGCGGTTACTTCACCAATCAGGAACCGGATTACCTCCTCACCGATATTCACCGCCAGGCGCGCGACAATCCGATCATCAAGCTCGCCATGCAGGTGCGCGAGGGCAACGAGGTGATGTATGGCGATTACGGAACGGCGAAGGTTATTTCGAAGAGCGAGGTGACGCAGCAGCTGGTGCTCGATGCCGACCAGGTGCTCGTCGGCACCAACCGGACGCGGCGGCGCTACAACCAGCGCCTGCGGGAGTTGAAGGGTTTTAACGCCGATTATCCGCAGACCGGCGACAAGCTCGTCTGCCTGAGGAACGATCCGGCCAAGGGCCTGCTCAACGGCTCGCTGTGGCAGGTGATGACCTCGTCGAAGGAAACGACGAAACCCGGCATCAATCTGCTCGTCCGCCCCGAGGACGACGACATGGATCGCGGGGCGGCCAAGATCAAGCTTCTGAAACAGGCCTTCGAGGATGTCGAAGGCGAGATTCCCTGGAACACCCGCAAGCGCTACGACGAGTTCGACTACGGCTATGCGCTGACCGTTCACAAGGCGCAGGGCTCGCAATGGAACGACGTCGTGCTCTTCGACGAGAGCTGGGCCTTTCGCGATACGCGCGAACGCTGGCTCTATACCGCGATCACGCGCGCGGCCGAGACCCTGACAATCGTGCGCTGAACCCGGTTTTGGCGGGGAGGGGGACGGTGGCGGCCGTCGGGCTTGATGCGGGTCAGGCTTGCACGATGCCGAGCAGGACGGCCTTGGCGATGGCTTGGAAGCGGTTGTTGGCGCGGAACTTCAAAATGATTCCGGCTTCGAGATCCCTCGTCTCGTCGTGTTTCAGGTCGAGTGCCCGGGCGATGCGCTGCGTGGAGTAGCCTTCCGCCATCAGTTCCAGGCAACGCCTTTCCTGCGGGGTCAGACTGGAGTTATCCTGATTGTCGTTGAGCGGCTGTGTTTCGATGCCGCCATCGTAATCGAGAAGATCGCCGACCTGCTGGAGCTGGCGGTGCAGCGTCGACATCTCCGCCGTCAGCTCGCGCTTGCGCACCTGCAGGGCTTCGCGGAACATTGCCTCGGCCCCTTCCTGCGAATCGGCTTTGCGAAGCTCGTCCATCAATTCCTGGATCACGGCAATCGGCATGCCCGTCTCGCGGCAGACGGTGATGACAGCCATGCGCATGACGTCGTCCTGGCCGTAGACCCGCATCAGGCCGATGCGATTGGCCGAAATCAATCCCTTCTCTTCGTAGAAATGCAGCGTCCTGTGCGTAACGCCGAATGCGTTGGCCATATCGGCAATCGGTACCGGACCTTCCGGTAGATCCGGCGGCAGCGCGGCCGAAGGCAGGAACCGGTATTTCGACCGGGCCTCCGAAGCGAAACCGGCGGCAGCAAACAGGCGTTTGGAACCGTCTGGCATGAACCCTCCTAGGGCATCTTGTTGCACCTCATGCGGATTTGCCAGTTGCTTCCCGGGCGCGGCGAGTGGGGTTTCCTCTAGGCGGTCTTATCGATGGGAAAGAAGCAATACGCGGCTTACGTTTACGCGACACAATGTCCACGTTATGCGTGAACGATCTTTTTTATAAGTGCTAAAAATAATCTCTTTTAAATGGGATAGCAACGCGACGGCATTTCGCGCGGGGTTTGCGTGCCGCTGCGCGGAAAAACATGCGCTGCCCTGTAGCGGCGGGCTGTCGTCTCGAAAGGCGACGCGAAATACTGTTTGCGGTACGCACGCGGCCGCTGCCGGGCGGAAATGCTAGGGCTTTCATCAGCAATAGGCATCGCATCCATCTGCGAATCTCGTTGGCCATCGCGCAACACTTGGCTTAAAAGCAGGGCCTCTCGTTTCGTGACCGATGGATGCCCGCCATGCCCGCCAAGCTCTCCGTGAACCTCAACGCCGTCGCCATGCTTCGCAACCGGCGCGACCTGCCGTGGCCGAGCGTCGAAGCCCTCGGCCGAATCGCCCTTGCCTCCGGCGCCAGCGGGCTGACGGTGCATCCGCGTCCCGACCAGCGCCACATCCGCTTTTCCGACCTGCCGGTCATCCGCAACCTGATCGACGACGAATTTCCCGCGGCCGAGTTCAACATCGAGGGTTATCCGACCGAAGAGTTCCTCGAACTCTGCGCCGACGCTGCGCCCGAGCAGGTGACGCTGGTGCCCGACGATCCCGCGCAGGCGACCTCCGATCACGGCTGGGATTTTCGCAAGCACGAGGCGTTCCTCACCGATGTCGTCGCGCGGCTGAAGACGATGGGATGCCGGGTCTCGCTGTTTGCCGACGGCGACGGGGATGCGGAAGCGGTAAAGCTGGCGAAAGCAACGGGCGCCGACCGGATCGAACTCTATACCGGCCCTTATGGCGGCTGCTACGACGCGCCGGAACGAGCAGCGCCGATCCTTGAAGCGCTCGGCAAGACAGCGGATGCAGCGCTCGCCATCGGGCTAGCCGTCAATGCCGGTCACGATCTGACGGTCGCGAACCTGCCGGCATTGGTTAAGCGCATTCCAGCGCTTGCCGAAGTCTCGATCGGCCATGGGTTGACCGCCGATGCGCTGGAATATGGCATGGCCGAGACAGTGCGCCGCTTCTGCCGGGCTTGCGGGCAGGTGATTTGAGGAAGACGTTTCTCTCTGCGCTTGACGGTGGAGGGAGGCCCGGCGTTGCCGTGAGGGATATAGCGCGTTTTAAGTCTCCTGCACCCAAGGACTTGGGCGCGCTGGATTCCTGTGACATCCCTTGGGCGAAGCCCTGAGGCGCACAGGAATGAGGTGGAGAGGTCGTGCTTCCCCACAACCGCTGTGTCAATGGCGACGGGAATTCCGGCGAAGGCGCTCAATTTACCCTCCGCATTCCTGTGCGCCTCAGGGCTTCGCCCAAGGGATGTCACAGGAACCAGCCACGGCGCGTCCGCGCCGTGAATGACTCATCCCGCAGGCCAGAGGGGTGACGCCAGTCGCCACCCCAATCTTATCAGTGCCCGCCAGCTCCGGCCGTCGTCAACGCCGCCTTATGCGCCACGAAGAAATCCTTCAGCGGCTGCGGCTGTTTGCCGGTCAGTTTGGTGAAATCGCCGGTGACGATGTCGAAGTTGCCGGCGCGGATGTTGGCGTCGGCGGAGACCAGCATGTCGGCGATGAAGCCGGGGAGGCCGGCGCCGCGCATGCCTTGGCCGAGCTGTTCGTCATTGACCTCGACCACTTCGAGCGGCTTGCCTGATGCTTCGGAGATGATGGCGGAGATCTGCCGGTTGGCGAGCGACACCGCGCCGGTCAGCGTGTAGGTGGCGCTTTCCGCGGTGCCGGAGGCAAGGGCTGCGGCGATCGCCAGCGCGCAATCGTCGCGCGAGATGTTCGCGACCTTGCCGTTGCCCGTGGCGCTGTACCATTTGCCGCCCTGCAGGTTGTGCGGCATGCTGTGCATGTAATTGTCGTGATACCAGGCGTTGCGGAAGATCGTGTAGGCGATGCCGCTTGCCTTGATGGCGGTTTCGGTGCCGAGATGGTCGGGTGCGAAGGTGACGAGCGAATTGTCGGGCGCCGGCATCGAGGTGTAGGCGATGTGCTTGACGCCCGCCTTGACGGCAGCGGCGACGGCGGCCTTGTGCTGGGCGAGGCGCTTGCCGGGGGTGTCGAGCGCATCGGTGCTGATGATCAGCAGCCGGTCGATGCCGGCGAAGGCCTGTTCCAGGCCGGCCGCGTCATCGAAATCGGCCTTGCGGCTGAGAACGCCCTTGTTGGCGAGTTCGGCGAGCTTTTCCGGATTGCGGGTGGCAGCGACGATCGCGCCGGGGGCGACCCTATAGGTCTCGAGGAGATGGTGGATGACGCGCTGGCCGAGCTGTCCGGCAGCACCGGTGACCAGGATGGTTTCGCTCATGAAGTCGTTTCCTTCTGCGTTGGTCGTTGGTCTCAAAAAGAGACTAACTCTAGAATAGGAATTGACTTCACCGTGTAAAGGAGGCAGCTTTTCGGCTGTAAGTTACCAAAAGGGAACCAGCAGATGAGCGGCGCAGTCCTCAGTCTGAAGAACAGGATGCCGGGGGCGCGGCGCGAGATCGATCTCGCCGGCCTCGATTTTTCCAATTGTCCGGTCCGAGACATGATGCAGCAGATCGGCGGCAAGTGGTCGACGCTGCTGCTCGAAGTGCTGGCGGCCGAGCCACGCCGCTTCGGTGAACTCAGGCGGATGCTTCCCGATATTTCGCAACGCATGCTGACGCAGACACTGCGCGATCTGCAGAGGGACGGTTATATCGCCCGCGAGGTCTTCCCGACCAAGCCGCCGAGCGTCGAATATTCGATGACCGATCTCGGCCGCTCGCTCTACCAGCCGCTGTCGCAGCTTTTGAACTGGGCCGAGGCAAATCATGATTTCGTCCGTGCCGCCCGGGCGCGTTTCGATGGTGCCGACAGTTAGACGTGCTTCCCGCGCCGTTCCGTGAGGAACAGCAGGAAGGCGAGCGCCGGGAAGGCGAAGCCGATCCAGGCGGTCATCGTCCAGCCGCCGGTCGCATAGGCCCAACCGCCGAGCGCCGAGCCGAGCGCGCCGCCGGCGAAGAAGGTGGCCATGAAGAGGCCGTTCAGCCGGCCGCGATGTTCCGGGTTCAGCCCATAGATGGCGCGTTGGCCGCAGACGAGGTTGGTCGTCACCCCGAAATCGAGCATGATCGCCGCGACGGTCAGCAGGATCAGCGCGGTGAGCGAGCCGTCGGCGGCGAAATGGCTGATCAGGAAGGAGGCCATGCCGAGCAGCATGGCGATTGTCGAGGCGATCTTCGTCATGCCGCGATCGGCAAGCCGGCCGGCGATCGGCGAGGCGACGGCGCCGGCCGCCCCCGCAAGCGCGAAGAGGGCGATGCCGTTCTGTGTCAGGCCGAAGGCCGGGCTTGCAAGCAGCAGCGGCGTCGTCGTCCAGAACAAGCTGAAGGCGCCGAACATGCCGGCCTGGTAGAGGGCGCGGCGCTGCAGCACCCGCGAGGTCAGCGCCAGATGCGCCATGGAGGCAAGCAGTTCACCATAGCCGAGCTTCGTCTTCGGCACACGGACCGGCAGGTTGGCGCGCAGGACGACGGCAAGCACGAGCATCAGCGCCGCGGTGACGTAATAGACCATGTGCCAGGACGACGCCTCGGCGACGAAGCTTGCGAAGGGGCGGGCCAGCATGATGCCGCAGAGCAGGCCGCTCATGACATTGCCGACGACCTGGCCGCGCGTCGCATCCGGCGCCATGTTGGCGGCGAAAGGCACGAGCACCTGGACGGCGACCGAGGCAAGACCGATCGACAGCGAGGCGGTGAGGAACATGGCCGGCGTCGAAGACAGCGCGGCCCCGATCAGGGCGAGAGCGGAGACGGCAATCAGCAGCAGCACCAGACGGCGGTTTTCGGTGAGGTCGCCAAGCGGCACGATCAGCAGCAGGCCGAGGCCGTAGCCTATCTGCGTCAGCGTGACGATCAGGCCGGTCGCGGCCGGCGTGAAGCCGAGATCGGCGCTGATCGGCCCGGCCAGCGGCTGGCCATAATAGAGATTGGCTGCCACCAGACCGCAGGCGGCGGCGAAAAGAAAGGTGAGCCAGGGGGATAGCGCTCGTGGAATGGCATTATCCGGCGTAGTGGCTGAAATGCTCATCAGAAACTCCGGTATTGAAAGGATTAGTCGCAAATCGTCTTGCCGCCGGCCACCCGTTTCCTGCCGCGGCCCAAGGGTGCCAACTCCGGGGGAATGTCATGTCACCAGTTTCATCGCGGCTTCGGCGGCGGCCGCCATTTCTTCGCCGCTGCGGCCCGTCTTGCCGATGACGCGCATGCCCTTGGTGAGGCAGAGCAGCGCCAGCGATGTGGCGGAAACATCGAGATCCCAAGAAATCGAGCCGTCGGACTGACCGAGGCGGATCAGGTCGGCCAAAAGCGTCTCGTCGGTCATGAAGGCGGTGGCGACGCGTTCGGCCGCCTCCTCGTCGAAGAGAGCGAGGTCGCCGGCGCTGCCGACGACGAGGCAGCCCTGCCTGCCGATTTCACCATGGGACGAGCCGGCAAAGAAGGTGATCAGCGCATGGAGCTTGTCGCGGCCGCGCTCGGCGCCGGCGAGCCTGGCGTCGAGCAGGCCGCGGCGCACGGCGCGATAACGGTCGAAGGCGGCGAGGAAGATGCCGCGCTTATCGCCGAACGCCTTGTAGACGCTGCCGGCGGCAAGCCCCATGGCTTCGGTAAGCTCGCTGATCGAGGCGGCGTGGTAGCCGCGTTCGGAAAAAACGCGCAGGGCGGCATCGAGTGCAGCCTCCGCGTCGAATTCCCGCGGGCGTCCGCGGCTTCGGGTCTTCTCGTGAAGGTGCGTTGCGTTCATGTCCAGCTAATTAGGAAATGATCGTTTCCAAATCAAGCGAAACTTTGCGACGCAGCAAATTCAGAGGGTGAGAACCCAGCTCTGGCCGTTGGCTTCCGGGCCGAACATGCGATGTCTCTCCTCGGAGACAAGCCGGAAGCCGGCCTTGATATAGATGGCGCGGGCGGTCTCCAGCATGTCGTTGGTCCAGAGCGAAAGCTCGCGGTAGCCCTTCTGCCTGCAGAAGCGGATGCATTCGTCGACCAGCAGCTTGCCGAGCCCGAGGCCGCGGGCTGATTTGTCGACATAGAGCAACCGCAGCTTGGCGATGCCATCGCCGCCATTGGTGACGAGGACCGAGCCGACATTGACGCCGCCGCGTTCGGCGATCCAGCAATACTCCATGGCGGGGTCGAAGTTGGCGAGAAATTTGCCGGCGACCTCGGCGACCAGCGCCTCGAAACGCAGGTCCCAGCCATATTCCTCGGTGTAAAAGCGGCTCTGGCTATGAACGATCCAGCCGATATCGCCGGCGCGGTGGGCGCGGATGACGGCGGGGGCGGGCTTGGCGGCCGGGTCGAGCAGGGCGCGGATTCTGTTCATGGCGGAGACGACCGCCTGCGGCTCGCCGGTCGCAAGAGTGTCGAAACGGGCGGCGATCTGCGCATTGGCGCGCCGGCCGAGTTCCTCGAATTGCGCATGTCCCCGCTCGGTGACAGTGATGATCTGGCTCCGCAAATCGGCCGGATCGGGGTTGGTTTCGATCAGTCCCTCGGCGCGGAAACGCTTGAGGATGCGGCTGAGATAGGCCGGATCGAGATGCAGGTCGCGGGCAAGTGCGGTGGCGCTGACGCCCTCATGCGAGCCGATCTCGAAGAGAATGCGGGCATCCGTCAGCGTGTAGTGTGAGTCGAGATATGCCTTGTTCAGCAGGCCGAGGAAATTCGTATAGAAGCGGTTGAAATCGCGGGCGGTTTCGATGAGGGCGGTATCGGACATGGTGATCTCCAGAGGGAGACCTCGCCAGATTGTTGACAAGCCCGCTCCTCGCTCGCCGTCATCCTCGGCCTTGTGCCGAGGATCTGCTGCCCTATCGAACGGAGGCAGATGCTCGGGACGAGCCCGAGCATGACGGAAGGAGGGGTGGCCGACGTACCAACAAACTGACAAAAGATCTCCGCATGAAGACATTTGTCATGCATTTAGTTGACTGAGTCAACTAAATAATAGATGCCTCACGCAGCCTCTTCCGCCTCCGCATCCTCCGTGCCAAGGGCGAAATCGACTGCCGCCCTTGCGTGAATTGCGGTGGTGTCGAAGCCCGGCAGCGGCAGGCGGTCGGGATCGAGGATCAGGCAGATCTCGGTGCAGCCGAGGATGATGCTGTCGGCGCCGTGCTCCACGGCGCGGTCGATGATATCGATCAGCTTCTCGCGCGAACTGTCGCGCACCTTGCCGGCGCAGAGTTCGTTGAAGATGATGTCGTGCACGGTGGTGCGGTCGGCGGCGTCGGGCACCATGATGTCGAGGCCAAGGCTTTTCATCCGCTCGGCGTAGAAGCCGTGCTCCATCGTGTAGCGGGTCGCAAGCAGCAGCGGCCGCTTGTGGCCGGCGGCATGCAGCGATTTCGCCGTCTCGTCGATGATATGGATCAGCGGTACGGAGATTTTTGCCGCGACCTTATCGGCGATCAGATGCATGGTGTTGGTGCAGATCAAGATGCAGCCGGCGCCGCCAGCCTGCAGGCGCTCGGCCACCTCGCCGAGACGGCGGGCCGCTCCAGCCCAGTCGCCGGCCTTCTGAAGCGCGACGATCTCCTCGAAATTGACCGAATGCAGAATGAGTTCGGCCGAGGCGAGGCCGCCGCGGCGCGCGCGCACCATCTCGTTGACCAAGCGGTAGTAAACCGCCGAACTCTCGAAACTCATGCCGCCGATCAGGCCGATCGTTTCCATCTCTTCGTGCTCCCATGCTTCAGTTTCGAAAATGATGCCGCAATGGTCGCGCGGCTTGTTTGCATTGTTTGTCCTTTATCAGGAAAACGTGCTATTATTTTGCATCGATTGGCCAAGTCGCGCAAATTGAGAGCGCAGGGTTCATTTCACACAATGCTTGATGATCGTGACAGACGCATTCTCGACATGCTGCAGAAAAATGCCGGCATATCCGTGACCGATCTTGCCGAGCGCGTGGCGCTGTCGGTCTCGGCCTGCTCGCGGCGCATTCAGCGGCTGGAAGAAAGCGGCCATATCGCCCGGCGTATCATCGTGCTCGACCGCGAACGCATGGGCGTGCCGACGACGGTCTTCGCCCTCGTCAAGACGGCCCACCATTCGGACGAATGGACGGAAGCCTTCCGCCGGATCATCAGCGACATCCCCGAGATCGTCGAGGCGCACCGCCTGACCGGAAACCACGATTACATCCTGAAGATCGTGCTGCCACGCGTCGAGCATTACGACGTGATTTATAAGCAGATTGTGCGCAAGCTGGAACTCTTCGACGTTTCAGCGTCGATCTCGATGGAAGAATTGAAACATGGAATGGCGATACCCGTGGGCTACGCGCGGTAAGCCGGTGTTTCGAGGGCTATGCAACAGCGATATTCATAGCTATTTCCTGCCAGGAGAAAAACTGCTCTGGTCCGGGCGTCCCGCACAGCATAAGGCAAGTCTATAATATCCCGGAAAAAGCACGGCTCGATTGCCTGGCGAAGTGATAGCGCCAGCGTCACCGATGGCAATTATTTGCCCCGATACGGAACAATTTTCGACATATTGCGTTCACCTTTGGTTCAAGAGGGGGAAGATGTGTCCTCCTCCTGAGGAGTAGAGGAGGACAGTCATGAGAAAGCTAACTGTCGCCGCGTTATGCTTGATCATCGGTAGCTCCGGCGTCACCCCGGCCCAGGCATTTCCGGCTATCAATCCACCCCGAATCGAAGCTCAGCAGCAGATAGAGCATGTGCGATGGCGCGGCCACCGCCATCATCGTCATGGAGCGGATTTGGGCTGGGCTTTGGGTGGTCTAGCCGTCGGCACGATCATCGGCAGCGCATTGGCACAGCCTCGCTATGGCTCCTATTACGGTTCGCCCTACGGCTATTATGGCTCGCCGTACCGCTACTACGGTTCGCCATACCGCTATTATGGTCCGCCCTACCGTTATTATGGCCGCTATTATAGCCCGCCCTACCGCACCTATGCATCGCCTGCCTATTACGGAAGGGGAAACCACGAGGCCTGGTGCTATGCGCGCTATCGTTCGTACAGGGCTTACGACAATACCTTCCAGCCCTATTACGGACCCCGTCGCCAGTGCATCGGTCCCTATTGATCGGCAGGTTACGCGTCTGCGCCATGTCTATGTGAACCCAACCGCAACCCGGTCTGGGCAGCGATAATTCCGCGTGACTTCCACTCCACAGGTTTCGCTCGGTCCAATTGGACGAGAAGCCAATAATCCTGCGTCGCCTCGACTGCCGGCGGCGCAGGGCAGGCATGCCGAAACGGTGGTTGCAACATTCGCTGCAAAAGCCACATTGGCCTTCAGCGAAATGGCGCAAAAGGGGCAGGTCATGAGCGATCATCATGTCGTCGTTGTCGGTGGCGGCTTCGGCGGGCTGCAGCTGGTCAACGGGTTGAAGGGCGCAGGCGTGAAGATCACGCTCGTCGACCGGCGCAATCATCATCTCTTCCAGCCGCTGCTCTATCAGGTGGCGACGACCATTCTCTCCACTTCGGAGATCGCCTGGCCGATCCGCCGCCTCTATGCCGACCGGCCCGACGTGACGGTGCTGCTCGGCGAGGTCACCGGTGTCGATAGCGGCACCAAGACCGTGTCGTTACGCAACGGCATGACTCTCGGTTATGACACGCTGGTGTTGGCGACCGGGGCGACGCATGCCTATTTCGGCCGTGACGAATGGGAGCCGGTAGCGCCGGGTCTGAAGACGCTTGAGGATGCAACGACGATCCGCCGCCGCGTGCTGCTCGCTTTCGAGAAGGCGGAGATGGAGGCCGATCCCGCCGTGCGCGACGCGCTTCTGACCTTCACCATTGTCGGCGCCGGGCCGACCGGGGTCGAGCTCGCCGGGATCATCGCCGAGCTCGCGCATTTCACGCTGCCGAAGGAGTTCCGCAATATCGATACGCGCAAGACCCGTGTGGTGCTCGTCGAGGCCGGCCCGCGGGTGCTGCCGACCTTCGCCGAAGAGCTTTCGGCCTATGCGCAAAAGGCGCTGGAGAAACTGGGGGTCGAGGTGCTTCTCGGCAAGCCGGTCACCGAGTGCAGCGCCGACGGTGTCCGAATAGGCGAGACTTTCACGCCCAGCCGCACGATCGTCTGGGCGGCCGGCGTCACCGCCTCACCGGCGGCGCGGTGGCTCGATATTCCGGCCGACCGTGCAGGGCGCGCCATCGTCGAGAAGGATTTGAGCGCGCCGGGCCTGCCTGATGTCTTCATTATCGGTGATACGGCCTCTGTCATGCGAGAGGATGGCAAGCCCGTGCCTGGCATAGCGCCCGCCGCCAAGCAGCAGGGTGGCTATGTGGCAAAAGTCATCCGCGCCCGCCTGTCCGGCAAACCGGCGCCTGCGCCTTTCAAATATTGGCATCAGGGGAGCCTGGCAACGATCGGCCAGAGTGCGGCGATCATCGATTTCGGCCGGATCAAGCTCAAGGGCTGGATCGCCTGGTGGATCTGGGGCATCGCCCATATCTACTTCCTGATCGGCACCCGCTCGCGCTTTGCCGTCGCCTGGAACTGGCTGTGGATCTATCTGAGCGGCCAGCACAGCGCCCGGCTGATCACGCAGCGGGAGACGATGCGGGAGGAGGGGTAGGCATTCTGCGCTGCCTCTCCGGCCTCATCCTGAGAGCCTGTGAATGTTTGGTGGCGGAGGCGATTTTATTGTGATTCTGTTGGGTCGTTGATTTGCTTGGGGGATGATGGTGGGCGACGACCTGTTCGAAGGATTGGCGGCACATGGAGCGCGGCGAAGTGCTCAGGTGGGGCGCGGTGCGGCGCGCATGCGCGAGCCGGTGCGCGATCAGATCGAGTTGCGTGCCGTGGATATCGACAGCTTGATCGGTCAGGATCACGCGGTGCGCGTCATTTGGAGCTATGTCGAGGGACTGGATCTGAGTGCGCTCGAAGATCGGATCAAGGCGCGTGAGCACCGGCCGGGCCATCCACCGATTTCGCCACGACTTTTGCTGGCGCTGTGGCTCTATGCCAGCAGCGACGGCGTCGGCAGCGCGCGGGCGCTGGAACGGCTG